>CAZEII010000005.1:16584-77643 GCA_964511835.1 uncultured Acidobacteriota bacterium
AGGGGAATGTCCCTCTCCCCTACTCCGGCCAGATCGGATGGAGAGCCGCGGCCAAGGCCGGGTCGCCGGTGACGGTGGGCGCCAGGCGCACGACCTGCACCGGGCCGTCGACGGGGGCGGAAACGTCCGCGTCGAGGACGGCGCGGGAAGGCGAGCCTCCAGTGGCGCCGGCCGACTCGAGAGTGACGGTGACGCGGGCTCGCGCGTAAGGCTTCCCGGGATCGCGCCGCTCGAGCGGATCGAGCGGGCGATAGGCGACGGAGGTCGCATGATAGCCGCGCAAGGCGAGCGCGCCGGCGACCCCGGGCTCGTCGGCGATCGCGTCGACCAACCCGAGGGCGAGCGCTCGCGTCGGGAGTCGGGGATCGAGGCTCGCGTCGTCCTCCGTCGGCGGACGGTCGAGCGACCGGAATCGCTCTGGACGCGGGAGCACGACGCGCACGAATCCGACGACGTCCTGAACCGGATCGCGGACGAGCACGAGCGGGGCGGCGATGCGCACCCGCGATGGCGTCGAGAATCGGTCGCGCAGGAGCGCCCAGCGAGCTTCGAGCGAGGGGTCTTTTCCGCGACGCAGCCGGGTGTCGATGAATCGTCGCTCGATCTGCGGCAAGAGCGCACCGACGGGCACGTCCTGGATCCAGGCGGCCAGGACGCGAACGAGGTCGGCGTCCGTGGGCCTCTCCGCCGCGTCGATCGCGCGGCGGCCCGCGCGCGACGCCCGCGCGGCGACCGTGATCCTTTCCGGCGGCAGGTCCGGGAATGAGCGCCTGAAATCGCGCTCGATTCCCTTCAAGTCCTCCTCCGCCAGCTTCGCGAGGCGCGCCAGGGCGAAGCCATGGTAGTCGGCACGAGTTGCAAAGAGGGCGGCGGCGATCCGCACGCGCTGCGCAAGGAGCGCATTCCCTTCCAGGAAGAGGGCGGGCGCGGCCTCGCGCTCCGCGCCGGGTGGCGCGAGGGCCTGTTCGATGGCCTCCGTCGGATCCGTCGGGAGCTTCGACAGCTCAGGCGCGCGGACATAGACGTCACGCGCGGCGAATCGCGCGGACCTCGACGTGTAGGACCTCGTTCCCTGCCACTCCCGCACGCAGGGACCGGACACCTGCACGGCGTCGAGCAAGCAACCGACGAGACCGTCGGGGGCGATCCGAAGGGGCCAGTTCTCCGCCAGGGGGGTGGACTCCGACGCGCACGCCGCGTCGTCGAGGTCCTTCGAAAAGACGTGACCGCGCATCCAGGCGGCGGGCGCCGGCGGCGCCGCTCCCGCGATGGAGTCCGGCTGCTCGAACGGATCACCGAGGACCGTCAGGTGGCAACGCTTCTCGCGGAGAGAGATCGAAAGCCCGCGTCGCGCCGCTGGCTCGTCGGGCGCGGGCTCTGCAGGGACGAACGCCACGGTGAATCGGCGCTCGATCCAACCCCGCACGCGGTCCAGCCAGCGGGGATCGGACGACACCGACACCTCACCTCCCGAGCGTCTCGCAACCTCCGTGAACGTCGCGCCCGTCAACGGCGGCGGCGGGAACTTGGCTCCCTTCGGCAGGAGCGCGATGGGGAAGACGGTCGCGTTCGGCGCGCGGGAGAGAGACTCCAAGAGCTCTTCGGCTCGGATCAGGCTGCTTTGATCCTGGCCGTCGGTCCAGAAGAGGATCAAGTGCTCGTGTCGGTCGCCTTGCACTTGACGCAAGACCGTGTCGAGCCCGTCACGCAGCGCGCTCCAACCGCCCGGCGAGATGCCCTCGATCTTCCGAGCGAGCTCGGCCGGATCGCCGGTCGGTCCGGCGACGAGGACCGAGTCCTCGTCGACGGCCAGCACGGTCGCCACGTCGAGCCCGGGGCTCATGACCTCGCGCACGTATTGCTCCGCGGAGCGCTTCTCCTCCGCTCGCCGGTCCTCGGCGCTCTCGCTGACGTCCAAGAGCAGCCAGTGGCGCAGCGGCCGCGGGATCCGCTCGACCGAGCTCACCCTCGCCGGGCGTCCACCCACGACGATCTCGAGATCCGAGGGAGAGAGGTCGCCGCATTCGCCGGGCAACGCCCCCGATTTCGGATCGAGCCGCAAGTTGACGAGCCCTCGCTCGACGATCTCGTGCTCGTCGATGGCCGAGGAGGTGTGAAGCGGCGCCGTACGCGGGGTCGCACGCGGGGCCAGCGACGCGAGGATCGCGCCGAGAACGACGATCTCCGCGATGCGCCGCGTGCGGGGGGTCACATCGATAACATACGCTCGGCGACGATCGGCGTCGGCGCCGCGGAGAGTCGCCGCGGTGGATCTACGGCCGCGGCGCGACGGACGGCTTGCCGGAAGACGAGGATTCCGCGCTCTCGTCGATGTTGGCCTCGCGCAGCTTCTGGATCACCTCGTCGTAATACGGGCGGTCCTTGAGGCTGGCGTACTCGCCGGGGAAGCAGACGCTCGTGAGGTCGGCTGCGTCGTTGGAGAAGTTGGTGAGCGTCACGGCGCAGCGAAGCCCGTTCGCCAAGCGGGTGTTGTCGATCACCGGGAAGTCGAAGAACCCGACGTTGAACGTCGCGCGCGTATCCGGGAGATCCGGTTGGTCCTCGGGGGCTTTGACCTCGAGGCGCACCAGAATCTGCCTCTGTTTCTTGTCGACCTCGAGGACCCGCAGGGCCACGTGGCAGGTGATCTTTCGCACGGTTACGGTTTCGGGGTCGAGAGGGATCCCGGCCCGCCCGGCGGCCGCCAGCTCGTCGAAGTCCACCGAGCGGGTGAAGGTCTTCCCCTGTCCCTGGAGCGAGAAGAGCTGCTTCGCGGCGGTCTCCCTGGCGACCCGCTCGATCCGAGCGAGGTAGTCCGCCGCATCGGGATCGTGCGAGCGTTTCAACCGGCGCTGGAGATCGAGAAAGAGCGGCTTCAAGTTGAGCGAGTCATGGAAGTTGTACGCGAGCAGCTCGAGGTTGAGCACCTTGCCGTCGAGATCCGCGGAGGACGGCTGAAGGAAGGAACCGATGATCGAGACGAACATGTCCTTGCGGAGGCTCGATTCCGCCTCCTCTCGCCGGCTCATCAGCTCCGAGTAGAGGCGAGCGTTGGTCTCGACCGATTGGCGCTTGTCGAGAACCTGCGAGCCTTTCATGCCGACGTAGGCCACCGCGATCGCGGTCAGGAGACCACCCATCGGCGAGACGACGACGGAAATCTTGTCCCAGGAGTCCTTGGACTTTCCGTCGTCGGCCATGGCGCTTCTACTTGCGGCGCGCCGTGAGCTTGCCGTCCTTGGTTTCGAGCACGAGGTCGGCCTGCGCTCCTTCGTCGTAGGAGACGATCTCGACGGTCGCTGACTGCCCCTGCTTCGCGACCGTCAACGTGCACTTTCCGCTCTCGCCGATGACGAGGTGGTAGCTTCCGGTCTTGTCGGTCTTGACGGCTGGGTACGCCTTGGCGCCGCACTTCGCGGAGACCTCGGTCCCTTCGCCCACGGCCTTTCCGCCGGACGTGATCTTCCCGTAGACCTCGCCCGCGGCCGCCACGGTCGGGAGCACGAGCAGCAGCATGAGCGTCGTCACGATCTTTTTCATGTCGTTCCCCTCGCCCTCACGATGACCGCGCCGAGATTAACCCAACTTCGCGACTCGGGCCACGAGTTGAGATAGGGGACACTTCCCCTTTTTCTTGCAAGGCTCCTCGGATACCGCCTTGCTGCGAAAAAGGGGAAGTGTCCCCTATCTCATCACGAGGACGGCATTGTGCCCTCCGAAGGCGAAGGCGTTGATCATGACGCAGCGGATGGGTCGGGAGATCGCGACGGGAGTGAACCCCGAGATCGAGCATTCGGGGTCGAGATGGTCGAGATTGATCGTCGGCGGCACGGTGCCGGTCGCGACGGCGACGGCGGCGGCGGCCGCTCCGATGGCGCCGGAGGCGCCCATGGCGTGTCCCGTCATCGACTTGAGCGCCGCGACCGCGGGTCCGGGCCGGTCGGCGGCGAATATCTCATGGAGTGCGCGTCCTTCGACGACGTCGTTGCGCCGCGTCGCCGTGCCGTGCGCCACGACGAGGTCGACGCCCTCGCTCGACGCGCCGGCATCGTCGAGCGCGCCGCGCATGGCGACGACCTCGTTCGCCTGGTCGGGAGCGGTGAGGTGGCCGGCGCCGCAATTGCTCGCGTACCCGGCGATCTCGGCAAGCGCCCGCCCGCCGCGACGGTCGAGCTGAAGCTCCGATTCCAGCACGAGAATAACGACGGCGTCGGCGAGCACCAGGCCATCGCGGTCGACATCGAACGGACGCGACGCGCGCTCCGGCTGGTCGTTGCAGCGCGACAGGACGCGGAGCCGGCCCCACGACAGGAGCATCAGCTCGGTGAGCGCGTGCTCGCCCCCGCCGGCCAGCATCACGTCCTGGCGCCCCGAGGCGATCGCGCGAAACGCTTGACCGATCGCATCGCTCCCCGAGCTGCATGCGGTCGCCACCGTGTGGCAGGGCCCCGTGAATCCCAGGTTCATCGCGATCTGCGCCGCGGGAGCGTTGAGCATCAGCGCGGGAATCGTCGTCGGGCGCGCCGCCGCATCGCCGATTTCGGTCCAGCGGAGATAGTGAGGACCGGATTCGGCCAAAGAGCCGAACCCCGTGCCGAACACCACACCGCACCGGCCTTCCGGAAGCGAACCGTCGAGCCCCGCGTCCGCAAGCGCGCCTCGCGCGGCGATCACGGCGTGCGCCGCCAGCGTGCTCAGCCACGGCAGCTCACGCTCGTCGAAGTGGTCCTCGAGCGGGAGGGGAGGAATCTCGCCTCCGATCCGTGAGGAAAAGCGGGAGGCATCGAACCCGCGAATCGGACCGATCGCCGAGCGACCCGCGAACAGTCCGTCGGCCAGGGCCGCGCGCCCGATCCCATACGGCGTGACCGCGCCGACACCCGTGATGAAGACCCGGCGGCCGCTCATCCACCCCTTATAACCCGAGCGGGCTCCCGCGTAGAATTCGGGCGTGAGCGAGCGCGGAAGGATCCTGCTTCGCGCCTCGGGGCCGATCCTCGGCGCCGCGATCTTGTGGCTCCAGTACTTCGACCTCAAGGACTCGCTGCGCAAGGAGCCGCGCCGGATGCTCGTCTTGGGCTTCCTGCTCGGCGGCGTCGCGGCTGCGCTGGCCGCGGGCGTGTACGACGTTCTCGGTCAGCTCGGCTACCCGGGTCCCGGCGATTCTCTGTGCGGGCACCTCGCCTACTTCTTCGGCATCGTCGGGCCGGTCGAGGAAGGAGCGAAATTCGCGGTCGCATGGGCCGTGCTCTTCCGGTCGCGCTGGTTCGACGAGCCGATCGACGGTCTCGTCTACGCCGCGACCGTCGCAATCGGGTTCGCGTCGCTCGAAAACGCGCTCTACGCACCGCAGGTGAGCTGGCCAACCCAGCTGGCGCGAGCGGCGACCACGCCCCTGACTCATTCGGTCTTTTCGGCGATCTGGGGGTTTGGGTCGGGTCACGCCCTCCTCGTGGAGACTCGACCGCTCCGCCGCGCGCTTTGGCTCGGCCTGCCGTTTCTCTTTGCGGCGCTCGCCCACGGCGCTTACGACGCCGCCGTGATCACGCTCGACCGCGCGTGGCTCGCGAGCGTGCTCGTGCTCGGGATGTGGGCGTTCATGATCATTCACGCTCGAGCCCTCGTGAAGGAGCGGGTCGCCTGACGCATATTTAATTATTTAAATTTAGAAATGCACGAAATCCGTCCCCTCCTCCCCTTGACGAGAATTGAATCGTCGTTCACCGTGTGAGCGAACATTCATTCGGCAAGGGTCTCATGAGCAACCTGAACAAGACGACGATCGCGCTGGATCACTCCGAAGAGCGGCGGCGCCAAATCCTTCGCGCGGGGATTACGTGCTTCGCGCGCCGCGGATTCCACCTCACGACGATGAACGACATCAGCGCCGAAGCCGGGATCAGCGTCGGTCTCATCTACCGCTACTTCGAGAACAAGGACGCGGTGATCACGGTCATGGCGAACGAGCACCACGAGGACTTGAGCCGCATCCTCGAGCAGGCGCGGAGCGCCCGGTCGCTCTTCGAGGCTCTCGAGCTCATCTCTGTCTGCCACTGCGACGAGCACCCCGAGAACCTTCACGTGGCGTTCGTCGCAGACCTCTTCGCGGAAGCGGCGCGCAACGAGAAAGTCCGCGTGCTCGTGCGCGACGTCACGCAACACTTCATCGAGTGCGTCGCCGACCTGATCGCCGCCTCGGAGGACGCGCGCACGTCTCCGCCCGGTCTCAGCCCTCGGGCGGCCGCCGAGATCATCGTCGATTCGCTTCGCGGCCTCATGATCCGCGCGATCGCCGATTCCTCGACGCTCACGTCCTTCCAGATCCGAGAACGCCAGCTCGCGATGCTCCGCACGCTCTGGCCGCTCCTCTTTTCCCGCGCTGCCCCCGCGGCGCAGAACGAACCGAGCCACGTATGAAAAGAAAAATCGCCATCGCCGTCACCGGGCTGCTCATCGTCATAGGCGTGCTCGCCGGAGCGAAGGCGCTGCAGATCCGCGCCCTCATCAAAGCCGGCGCCAATTTCTCCGTCCCGCCGGAGACGATCAGCGCGACCGAGGTCAAGTCGGAGAACTGGGAGTCGCTGATCCCAGCGGTCGGCTCGGTCTCCGCGGTGCAAGGGGTCTTGCTGCGCGCCGAGCTCGCCGGAACCGTGCGCGAGATCGCGTTCGACTCGGGGGCGACGGCCGCGAAGGACCAGGTTCTCGTGCGGCTCGACACCAAGTGGGAGGAGGCGCAGCTCCGCGCGGCGGATGCCGCGGCCGAGCTCGCGCGCCTCAACCTCGAGCGCGCCCGCGGGCTCCGGAAGGAGGGCGTGGTCTCCCAATCGGAGCTCGACGCAAACGAGGCGACGTATGAGCAATCGATCGGCCAGTCGGACTCGATCCGGGCCACGATCGCCAAGAAGGCGATTCGCGCTCCGTTCGCCGGGCGGCTGGGGATCCGCGCCGTCAATCTCGGCCAGTACGTGCACGAGGGTGACCCGATCGTCTCCCTGCACTCGCTCGATCCGGTCTACGTGGACTTCACCCTTCCCGAGCAAGAGCTCGTCCGGATCAAGAAGACCATGGAGGTGAGGCTCACGACCGATGCGACGGGCGACCGGGTCTTCTCCGGCAAGGTCACCGCGCTCAACCCCGAGGTCGACGCCTCCACCCGAAGCCTCAAGGCCCAGGCGACGGTCGCGAACCCGGGCGGCGAGCTCCGGCCCGGCATGTTCGCCCGCGTGCGCCTCGTGCTGCCGGAAGCGCCGGAGGTGCTCGTCATCCCATCGACGGCCGTGCTCCACGCGCCGTACGGCGATTCCGTCTTCGTCGTCAGCGACGTCAAGGACGAAAAGTCCGGCAAGACCGTCAAGCAGGTGCAGATCACGACGGTCAGGCTCGGCGAGAGCCGAGGAGATTTCGTCCAAGTGACGACCGGCCTCAAAGCGGGTCAGCTGATCGCGACCTCGGGCGTCTTCAAGCTGAGAAACGGCTCGCCGGTCGCCCTCGACAACTCCCTGGCGCCCGAGGCGCAGGCCGCCCCTCGTCCTCCGAATTCCTGACGGGAGCGAACGTGCGATCCATCACCGATCTGTTCATCCGGCGTCCGGTTCTGGCGCTGGTCGTCAACCTCTTGATCCTCATCGCGGGCGTGCAGGCGATCCGCACGCTGAACGTCCGCCAGTACCCGCGCAGCGAGAACGCGTCGGTGACCGTGACGACCGTCTACGTCGGCGCCAGCGCGGATCTCATTCGCGGCTTCATCACGGCCCCGCTCGAACGCGCCATCGCCGGCGCCGACGGCATCGACTTTCTCGAATCGCAGAGCTCGCTGTCCGTCTCGACGATCACCGCCCACCTGAAGCTCAACCAGGACAGCCGGAAGGCGCTGGCCGAGATCGCCTCCAAGGTCGATCAAGTCCGCGGCGATCTCCCGCCGGCGGCGCAGGTCCCGGTCATCAACATCGAATCCGCCGACTCGCAATTCGCCTCGTGCTATCTGAGCTTCAGCTCCGACATCCTCCAGCAGAACGAGATCACGGATTACCTCGTGCGCGTGGTCCAGCCGCGCCTGTCGGCGCTGGGCGGCGTCCAGCGCGCGGACATTCTCGGCGGCCGCACGTTCGCGATGCGAATCTGGCTCAAGCCGGAGCGGATGGCGGCGCGCAACGTCAGCCCGGTGCAAGTGCGCCAGGCGCTCGCGGCCAACAACTTCCTGTCGGCGGTCGGTCAGACCAAGGGATCGCTCATCCAGGTCAACCTGACGGCCAACACCGATCTTCGCTCGGTCCCGGAGTTCAAGCAGCTGGTGATCCGCGAGGAGAACGGCACGCTCGTCCGCCTGGGAGACGTTGCCGACGTCGTGCTGGGCGCCGAGGACTACAACACCGAGGTGCGGTTCTCCGGACAAACCGCGGTCTTCATGGGCGTGTGGGTCCTTCCGAACGCGAACTCGCTGGACGTCATCAAAGCCGTCCGCATCGAGATGGACAAGATCCAGGCCGATCTGCCCACGGGCATGAAGGCCGCCGTCGCCTACGACGCGACGGGCTACATCCGGAACGCGCTGAGCGAAGTCGTCAAGACGCTGATGGAGACGCTCCTCATCGTCATGATCGTGATCTTCCTGTTCCTCGGCTCGTTCCGGTCCGTACTTGTTCCGGTCGTCGCGATCCCGGTGTCCCTCGTCGGCGCGGTGTTCCTGATGCAGGTCTTCGGGTTCACCGTCAACCTCCTGACGCTTCTGGCGATCGTGCTCTCGGTAGGGCTCGTCGTCGACGATGCGATCGTCGTCGTCGAAAACGTCGAGCGCCGCCTACGCGAGGGGAACACGCCGCTCCAGGCCTCGATCCTGGGAGCGCGCGAACTTCTCGGCCCGATCATCGCGATGACGATCACGCTCGCGACCGTTTACGCACCGATCGGCTTGCAGGGAGGGCTGACGGGGTCGCTGTTCCGGGAGTTCGCGTTCACGCTGGCCGGCGCCGTGGCGATCTCGGGAGTCGTCGCGCTGACGCTCTCGCCGGTGATGTCTTCGCGACTCCTGAACGAGGAGGCGGAGCATCGCGGCTTCGCCGGGCAGATCAATCGAAACTTCGATCGCTTCCGGGACTTCTACGGGCGGCTTCTGGACGGAACGCTCAACGCGCGCCCGGCGGTTTACACGGTCTGGATCGCGCTGACGCTTCTCTGCTACCCGCTCTTCATGTTCAGCCAGAAGGAGCTGGCGCCGACGGAGGACCAGGGCGTCATCTTCGGCATCATCGAAGCCCCCGCGAACGCGACGATCGATCAGACCGTCAAATACGCCGACCAGGTCGAGAAGGTGTTCCTCTCGATCCCCGAGACGTCCTTCACGTTCCAGTTGACGTTCCCGACGTCGGGCTTCGGCGGCGGCGTCTTGAAGCCGTGGGACGAGCGGAAGCGGACGGCGTTCGCGATCCTCCCCGAGGCCCAGCAGAAGCTCGCGGCGATCTCCGGCATCAGCATCTTCCCGATCATGCCCCCGGCGCTCCCGGGCGGCGGCTCGTTCCCGGTCGAGGTCCTGCTCGCCTCGACGGCGGAGCCGGCACGCATCTTGGAGTTCGCCAAGATCCTCCAGGGCAAGGCGGCGGCGAGCGGCAAGTTCTGGTTCCCACCGATCATCGACACGAAGATCGACCAGCCCCAGACCGAGATCGTCATCGATCGCGACAAGGTCGCGGCCCTCGGCCTCAACCTCGAGCAGGTCGGCGCCGACGTCTCCGCAGCGGTCGGCGGGAATTTCGTCAACCGCTTCAACATCGAGGGGCGAAGCTACAAGGTCATTCCCCAGGTCGAGCGCACTGCGCGCCTCACCCCGGAGCAGCTCCAGCAGATCTACGTCACGGGACCGAACGGCGGCCTCCTGCCGCTCTCGACGATCGCCTCGCTCCGGCAGTCGACCGAGCCGCGCTCATTGAACCGCTTCCAGCAGCTGAACGCCGTCAAGATCTCCGGCGCGACGTCGCTCCCGCTCGACCAGGCGCTCAGATTCTTCGAGGACGAGGCGGCGAAGATCCTGCCCGAGGGGTACAAGATCGATTACACGGGGGAATCGCGACAGCTCCGCACGGAAGGGAACAAGTTCATCCCGGCGTTCGCGCTGGCCCTCGTGCTGATCTTTCTGGTTCTCGCCGCGCAGTTCAACAGCTTCCGGGATCCGTTCGTCATCCTCGCAGGCTCGGTGCCGCTGGCCCTGTTCGGCGCCCTCCTCATGACGTTCTTGAGGACGCCGGGCAACAACCTGCCCGGCTGGACGACGACTCTCAACATCTACTCGGAGGTCGGGCTCGTCACGCTCATCGGCCTGATCTCGAAGAACGGGATCCTCGTCGTCGAGTTCGCCAACCAACTCCAGCGCCAAGGGAACGCGAAGCTCGAGGCGATCCGGCAGGCGGCGCGCATCCGATTGCGCCCGGTCCTGATGACGACCGTCGCGACCGTTGCCGGGCACTTCCCGCTGGTCCTCGTCACGGGCGCCGGCGCGATCGCGCGTAATTCGATCGGTCTCGTGCTGGTGGCCGGCATGTCGATCGGCACGCTCTTCACGCTGTTCGTGATCCCGTCGCTCTACATGCTGATCGCCAAGGACCACACGGCTGAGCGGCGCGTCGAGAGCGAGGCGTTCGCGGGCGTCGAGGACATACGGCCGATGGCCGTGGGAGAGTGAATCGGTACATTCTGCTTTTTCGAATTTGTAGGAAAAAGCAGAATGTCCCGAATTATCCCGCGCTCTTGTGGACGCCCTTGACGGCGCGGCCGCTGGGATCGGCGTTCGCGGCGAAGGACGAGTCCCAGAGCAGGGCGGCGGGAGTCGAGCAGGCGACGCTGGGTCCCGACGGGACGCACTCCGCGGCCGAGGGAAGCGGGAACAGCTCGTCGAAGATCGAGCGGTAGAGGTAACTCTCCTTCGTCGCGGGCGTGCCGACCGGGAAGCGCTCCGCCGCCTCCGATATCTCGCGATCCGTGACCCGCGCGGCGGCCGCGGCCTTGAGCGAGTCGATCCAGGAGTAGCCGACGCCGTCGGAGAACTGCTCCTTTTGACGCCAGAGGATCTCGTCGGGCAGGGCGCCGCGAAACGCCTCGCGCAGGATCTTCTTCTCGATACCGCCGGCGGTGATCATCTTGTGTCTCGCGGGAATGCGCATCGCAACGTCGAGGAAGCGCGTGTCCAGAAATGGCACCCGCGCCTCGATCCCCCAAGCGGCCATCGACTTGTTCGCGCGCAGGCAGTCGTACAGGTGAAGGAGCTGGAGCTTGCGCACCAGCTCCTCGTGGAACGCACGCGCGTCAGGCGCTTTGTGGAAGTAGAGGTAACCGCCGAAGATCTCGTCGGAGCCCTCGCCCGAGAGGACCATCTTGACGCCGGTCGCGCGAATGCGCCGGGCCATCAGGTACATCGGCGTCGACGCGCGCACCGTGGTGGTGTCGAACGACTCGATGTGCCAGATCACGTCTCGCAGCGCGTCGAGCCCTTCTTGAACGGTGAACTCGAAGCCGTGATGGACAGTCCCGATGCCCACCGCGGCTCGCTCGGCGGCCGCAAGATCCGGCGAGCCCTCGAGCCCGATGGCGAACGAGTGCAGGCGAGGCCACCACGCCGCCTCGCGATCGCCGGATTCCACCCGCTTTCCCGCGAAGCCGGCGGCCAGCGCGCCGACCACGGACGAGTCGAGTCCACCCGACAGGAGCACGCCGTAGGGGACGTCGGTCATCAGGTGCGAGTGGACGGCGTCCGCGAGAGCGTCGCGAATCTCGCTCGGAGAGACCTCCAGGTCGCCGACGGTGTCGACGTCGAACCAATCCCTCTCGTAATAACGTACCGGCTTCGCATCGCGGCGCGTCTGGTAGTGGCCGGGCGGGAACTCCTCGAAGCTTTCGCAGATCGACACGAGCGCCTTCATCTCCGAGGCTACGGCGAGCGATCCATCGGCGCGCCGGCCGACGTACAGCGGGATGATCCCGATCGGATCGCGCGCGATCATCCAATCGTTGGTGCGGGAATCGAAGAGCGCGAACCCGTACATCCCGCGGAGGCGATCAAGGAGGCGCGGCCCTTCGGCGGCGTAGAGCGGCAGGATGACTTCGCAATCGGAGTCCGTCTGGAACGCGTCCGGGGTCCCGATGAGGGCGCGCAGCTCGCGGTGATTGTAGATCTCGCCGTTGACGGCGAGCACGATCCTCCCGTCGACCGAGCGCAACGGCTGGGCGCCGTGCAGGACGTCCACGATGGCCAACCGCTCGTGGGCCATCACCGCGTGATCGCCGGACCACACGCCGCTCCAGTCCGGTCCGCGGTGGCGCAGCAGCCGGGCCTGCTTGAGGGCGAGGTCGCGCGCAGCCGGAGACGCGGTCGCCTGAAGCTCGAAGAGGCAAAAGATCCCGCACATGAGCTGGGATCATAGCGCGCGGACCCACGACGAAACCGTACCACCCCTAACGATCTCGTACCGCGTCCGGGGCGCTCGGGCCTCTCGCCGCAGGCTCCCGGCTGGCCGCGCAGTTGCTTTGCAAGGCCAGGGGGAGCGAGGTGTCCGCATGACCCGGGACGACACGATCTACGACTTGGGTGAAATCGGAGCCGACCATCGGAAGGCTGTCTTCGGCAGCAGTCCCACCGTGAGTGCGCCAGCGGCTTTCCGGCGCGAGCGGCCCGGAGCCTCGGTCGGGGTCAATCCCGCGCTTGCGGGGAGCCTCTCTCTCTTCGTCCCCGGCCTCGGACAGCTCATCGCCGGCGAAATCGCGTGGGGGCTCTTCTACCTCTGTGGCTCCGGATTCTGTGCGTCGTGCGTCTGGGCCCTGCTCGCGACGCTGGATCGACTGGTTCCGACACTGAGCGTGCTCAACATCCCCACCGCGTCGCTCGGTCTCGCGCTTGCATCGTTCGCCTTCTTCTTCGTCATCCTCCACCTTGCCGCAGTGCTCCACGCCCACGCGGCGGCGCCGGGCGCTACGGAGCGGCCGGCGCCGCACCCGATCGTCGCCGCCATCGCATCCTTTGCCGTTCCAGGATGGGGACAAATCCTCGCGGGCCACCTAAGGCGTGCGGTCCTCTTCCTCAGCGGTGTCTGGATCCTCGGAAGCGCGTGGCTCTTGGTGACTCCGCGGGGCGTGCACACGCTCACTCGGCTCGGATTCGATCTGCCGGCCGCCCTGCGCGACGGCTGGGGTCCGATCGCGCTCCTGAGCGCGCCCGTCGTCCTCTGGATCATCGCGGTCTACGACGGGGCGGCGGGAGCGGCGTCCGCGCGCCGCGGCTGAAGCCAAAAAAAACCCCGTCGCGTGCTGAAGGGGACACGCGGCGGGGCGGCGCGCCTGGGTGCGCGCACCGGGGGGACTTGCTCCCGCGATCAGCGAGCGCCAGAGGCGGCGATGATCGCGTCGGCAGAGGCGGTGGAGGTGCCGCCCGTACTGTGGCGCGCGCTCGCCTGCCACAGATCTCCGCGGCTCTTCAGTCGATAGGCGATGCTCCGGCCCGACATCGGAATGGTGTAGCCCACCAGCTCGAGGTTTCCGTCGGCGTCCCGGGTGAACAGGATCTCCGGCGCCTCGAGCTTCCGATTCTCCGCCGTGCGAGCCCGGCTGACGAACAGTCCGATGGTGGATCCGCCGACGAGGATCTTGTGCATGCCGAAGACCGGCGAAAGCGTTCCGCCGTCGCAAAGCGTCAGGACGCTCGCCGGATAGACGTGTCCGTCCGGAAGTCGAAATGGAGCGTTGATCCGCGCGGTCACGCACTGTCCCGAGGAGTCCGCTGCGGCAGGCTGGACCGATATCACCGTCAGCAGCATGAACACGGCCGAGAGCAGCAGCATCGAAACGCCGCGCCGCCCTTCGAGAATGTTTCCGTTCATGGCCACCCTCCTCACCGGCTCGATCGCGACCCGTGCCCGGGAATCCACGACGCGCCTCGGCGTGGTCTAGCGCAAACGACGGGCCCGATCACTATGTTGTACGCGCGGTGGCGTTAAATCGTTACGCGAGAGCGGATTGGTTTGTA
Organism: uncultured Acidobacteriota bacterium; assembly: GCA_964511835.1. GTDB lineage: Bacteria > Acidobacteriota > Polarisedimenticolia > Polarisedimenticolales > DASRJG01 > DASRJG01. Next base: position 30,587 of record CAZEII010000005.1, read on the forward strand.
TTCGAGGTGAATCCTACCGAGGAGCGAGTGTCTCATTTCCGAGCTTCGGACGGCGCCGTCATGCCACTAAGTGTTGACGCGTATTCTCTTATTGCGCTCTAGCGGTAGAACCGAGCGACTGTCTCGATTTCGAGACATTCCCTAAAGTTTCCAATTCGCTGGCGACCGACTTGGCGCAGAATGCCCGCGTGAAGTCGATCGAGCAGCGCGTCGATCGGTACCGGCGTGAGCGTCTCCTCGGTGAGGGCGGCGCCGGGCGGGTCTGGCTCGTCGAGGATCGGCAGCGACCCGGCCATTCCTTGGCGCTCAAGGAAATGACGCATCCTGGCACGCCCCAGCACGAAGAGGCGTTCCGCCGCGAGTTCGCCACGCTCGCGTCCCTCCACCATCCGAACCTGGCGGAGGTCGAGGAATTCGACACCTCACCCGAGTCGGGACTCCCGCGATTCACGCTCGAGCTCATCCAAGGACGGGACATCGTCGGGGCGGTGAAGAGCGAGGGTCCAGGCATTTTCATGGACCTGGCGGTCGAGGCGCTCCGGGCTCTGTCGTTTCTCCATGAGTTCGACCTGATCCACCGGGATCTCAAGCCGGCGAACCTCCTGGTCCGCGACACCCCCAAGCTGGGCTGCCGGCTCGTCATCGTGGATTTCGGGCTCGCTCTCCCGGCGAAGACGAATCCCGGCGACGCATTCCACACAGCCGGGACGCTGGCGTACTTGGCGCCGGAGCTTCTGGCGAATCGCGCCGCCAGTCGACGCTCCGATCTCTACGCCCTCGGCGCCGTGCTCCTCGATGCCATTGCTGGCTCCGCACCATCCACAACGAATCCTGATGACACGGTCGCCTCGGTTCGGGACCTTCACGAGGCTCGGCGGATCCCCACAGCCGTTCCCTCGGGGTATCCGCGCGGATTGATCATCTGGCTGTCGCAGCTTCTGGCGCCGGATCCGGAGGCGCGCCCGTCATCCGCGTCGGAAGCGTTGGCGCGCCTCAACGAGGCTTGCGGGACGAGCCATCCCGCCGAGTCGCCGGTGACACGCTCGGCACGGTTGGTGTCGGGCCCGCCTCCGGGGCGCGAAGAGTGTCTCGACGCGATTCGACAATCGCTCGACCCATCGGGGGGTCCGCGTGTGGTGTGGGTCTGCGGCGGTCCGGGATCGGGAAAATCTCGGATCCTTCGTTGGCTCGAAGCCGAGCACATTCTCCGCGGTTGGCGTGTCGAATCGGCGTTCGGCCGATCCGGGCCGGGTCTCTCGCAGTGGCGCGAGTCCGCCCGCGCGCAGTCGACTCTGGTCCTCCTCGACGAAGTCCAATCGGCGGGCGGCGAGACCCTCGATCTGCTGGAGCGCGTCGCCCGAGAGCGAAATGAACCGGCCGTTCAGATCGTGGCCGGGCTGCAGGTCGATGCGATCGAGCATCCGGCGCTTCGACGCCTGCTCGCGGCAACCGGCACGATTCCGACGCTCCGGCGCGTGAACCTCGGCCGCCTGGACGCAGCGGGCGTCCGCTCGATGGCGAGTCGCGCGACGGGAGCGGCGGTCTCCGACGAACGGGTCGACTGGCTTCTGACGGCCAGCGAGGGCTGGCCGGCGCTGGCGGAGTCACTCCTCGTGGAAGGGGTGTGGGAGCGGGGCGGCCGGTCCGGGGCGGCCACCAGCCGAGCGCCCTCCGGGTCGGCGAGGCTCGATCTGATTCCTGCGTCCGCGCTGGCTTGGCTCGAGGGAGTTGCCGTCCTCCGGAACGGAGCTCGCGACGCCCACGCCGCGACGCTCGCCGGCCTCGATACGGCGGCGGCGCGCGCGGCATCGGACGCAGCCACGGCGGCGGGCCTCGCGTACAGGAAGCACGGGAGATGGTTCCTCGACAGTGCTGCCCTCGTCGACCAGTTGCTCGCGCGTCTGACGCCGGAGCACCGGGCGTCGCTGCATCGCGCGGCGGCCGAGCGGCTCGACGCCGAGCCGCACGAGGACGCCGATCTCGACTTGATCGCGAGGCTTTGGACCGAGGCCGGCGACCGCGAGCGCGCCATGACGGCGACGATCGAGGCGGCGGAAGCCCGTGAGCGAGCCGGCGAACCGGTCGACGCCGCCGCTCGCTATGCCGATGCATTGCGCCTGCTCGGCCGCAGCCGCGCGCCTCTCCGCTACGCGCTGCGGAAGTTCCAGAGCGAAGCGCTGACCAACGCCGGCTTGTACGCCGCGGCCGCGCGCGCTGCCGGCTCCGCCGTGCGCCTGGCGCCCGACGCGCCCTCCCGGGCGGAGTCGGCGGCGCTGCGTGCCTTGGCACTCGTCCAGACAGGCCGATTTCAGCTCGCTCTGTCGTCCGCCGACGAAGCGGCGAGGCTCGCGATCGTCTCCGGGAACGCTCGACAGCTGGCGCAGGCCAACAAAATCGCGGGTTTGGGGCTGGGCCGTCTCGGCCGCGAGGCCGAAGCGGTTCCCGTTCTCGAGGAGGCGCGCCGGCTCTTTCAGGCCGAAGGAGACGTCCGCGGAGAGGCCGACACGCTTCACGCGGTCGCCGCGTGCCGGGCGCGGGCTCGTGACCCGCGTGCGGAAGCCGATTTTCTGGAGGCGATCGAGCTGTACCGGCGCGCCGCCGCGTCGGACGGCAAGCATCCGCAGGATGCGCAGGACCTCAAGGCGCGCATCGGGCTCGCGGTGCTCCTTTCGCGGACAGGCCGATACGACGATGCGGCCCGAGCGCTCGACGAGGTCCGGGCGGAAGCTTCCCAGCGCGGGAGCCTCGGGATCCAAGAGGCGTCCCTCTCGAAGATGGTCACGAACGCGATCGACCTCGGGAAGCTCGATCGGGCGATCGCGCTCGCGGAGCAGGCGGCGGATCTGGCGCTTTACTTGGGCGATCACAACCTCATCCTGGTCAACCGCTGCGGCCTCGCCGATGCCCGGATCCGGTGCGGCCGCGCGGGGGAGGCGGTCGCGGGCCTGCGCCAGGCGCTCGACGCACCCCTGGATCAGGTCGAGCCCGAGATCGCGGACTACGCCCGGATGCTGCTCGCCGACGCCTGGATGCAATCGGGGGGAGGAGACGAGCACGAGATCCGCTCGCTTCTGGCGAGGAGCCTCGCCGGATGCCGCGAGCGCGGCAAAAGGCGTGCCCTGCTCATGGGGCTCGTCATCGAGTTGGAGCGGCGAGCTCGGCCCGACGCTGTCGACCCCTTCGAAGAGATTCAGGCCGAGTTCAATGTCCATGTATCCGCCGCCGGAGAGTCGGTCGAGCCGGAGATCCGCATTCGCGCCGCGCTGGCGAAAGCGGCCTTCCACGCGGCGCGGGGCGGGGCGGACCCCGCATGTGCCGCCGCGACCGACGCCATGACGGTCGCCCGTACTTCGGGGTATCTCGCGTTCGAGGCACGCGCCGCGGCGGAGCTGTCGGTCGCTCTCGAGCTTGCCGGGCGCACCCGCGAGGCCGATGCGGTGGCCGACGGGGGTCGCCATCTGCTCGAGCGGGCGGCTCTCCGCATCGACGATGAGGCGATCCGAGCCGACTTCCTGGATCGACGCGTGTACGGGGCGCTTCGGAACGTCGGGTCCGCGCAGTCGCGAAGGAGCGAAGCGCGACTGCTAACGCTTTACGACATGATCCGAGTCCTGAACTCGGAGCCCGACGCGGACGGGCTCCTGGACACGATTCTCGACCTGGCGTTGCACGCGGTCACCGCCGAGCGGGGGATGATCTTCCTCAGGGAAGATCGCGAGGGGCCGGCCCAGGGAGAGTTCTCGGTCCATCGCTCGCGGGATCTCGAGAACGAGACGATGCGCGATGCCGAATCGTTCAGCCGGCGCATCGTCGAGGCCGCCGGGAGCGGCCGATCGCTGCTTGCCGTCGACGCGGGAAGCGACGCACGATTCCGCGATCTCGCGAGCGTCAGCCTCTACCAGATCCGCTCGCTGATGTGTGTTCCGTTGCACTCGCGTGGGCGCGTGATCGGGACGGTCTACCTGGACAGCAGGAAAGATGGCCGGCTGTTCACGCCGGAGGACCTCCGTTTCGTCGAGGCGTTCGCTGATCAGGCCGCGCTCGCGATCGAGAACACGCGCATGCGCGTCAGGCTCGAGCGCGAGAATCGCCATTTGGCGGCGGCGGCCGAGGCGCGCGCGTCGTTCGCGAATCTCGTGGGGAAGTCGCCGCCGATGCAGGCGGTCTTCAGTCTGATCGAGAAGGTCGCGGCGACCGACCTCCCCGTGATGATCCGGGGGGAGAGCGGGACGGGGAAGGAGTTGGTCGCCCGTGCGATCCACGTGCACGGCCCGCGCCGGCGCCGCCCGTTCCTCGGCGAGAACTGCGCGGCGATTCCTGAAGCCCTCCTCGAGTCGGAGCTGTTCGGCCACGTGCGGGGCGCGTTCACCGGCGCAGATCGCAGCCGCCCGGGACTCTTCGAGCAGGCGGACGGCGGAACGCTGTTCCTCGACGAGGTCGGCGACATGTCGAGCGCCATGCAGATGCGCTTGTTGCGCGTCGTCGAGGAAGGAGCCATCCGCCGGGTCGGCGGCGAGAAGCCCGTTCCCGTCAACGTGAGGCTCATCACGGCAACACACCGCGACCTCCAATCCGAGATCAAGGCCGGCCGCTTCCGGCACGACCTGCTCTACCGGCTCCAGGTGCTGACCATCGAGCTGCCGCCGCTGCGCGAGCGCCCGGGGGACGTCGCGCTCCTGGCCTCGCACATCCTCGAGAGGATCGCGGCCGAGCGCGGGCGGAGCCCGTACGTGATCGACGACAGCGCTATGGCCTTGTTCGAGAGGTATTCCTGGCCCGGCAACGTGCGCGAACTGCAGAACACGCTTCAACGGCTTTCCTTGCTCGCAGGTGATCGGACGATCAACGTCGCCCTGATCGAGTCCGATCCGACGCTCCGTCCCACGCTCATCCCGGAGCGTGGAAAACCGTCACCGAGCTTCTCGCTCAGATCGGGGGAGAAAGAGCAGCTCCGTCACGCGATCGCGGCTGCCGGAGGCAACCGCAAGCGGGCCGCAGGCCTGCTCGGCGTATCGAGGGCGACGCTCTATCGGAAGCTCAGAGAGCACGACCTCTGAGCATTCGACGCCTTTCCCAACCTAAAGTGCCTTCGTTCCAAGCGTTCTAATTATCCTAATCCCTACAGAATCACTTACGTTGTCGAAATCGTTGCTACAACTATATTCGAAGTCGTGTTGCAAATATGACATCGGAAGCGGAGGCACAGTTGATGGCTTCTTGAGTTCGTCCAGCGATCGGGGGGAACGATGAGAACGACCAATTCGGGATGGACCTACTTCGCCGCACTGTTCGGATCGTTGATCCTGGCCCTCGCCTTGGGCCAACGCGCCGTCAAGATCCCCATCAAGGCTCCTGACGATGGGACGCTTCCCCTGGGAGCGGTTGTCGACGATGGAGTTCCCTTCTAGTCACGGCCAGTGCGACGCCTCCTAGGATCAGGGTCGCGGAGAGCAAGAGCCGGAGCGTAACCTGCTCCGTCAGGAAAACCACACCGCCGATTGCTGCCAGAACGGGTACCGCCAACTGAACGGTCGCAGCCCGAGCGGCGGACAAGCCCGCCAGCGCTGCGTACCAGAGGACGTATCCGCATCCGGACGTCAGCGACCCCGACACGACGGCCAGCAGCGCCCCTTCGCGGCTGACGTGAGCTCGCGAGGATGCGAGCACGCTGACGGCGACGGCCAACGGCACGGAGCGGAGGAAGTTCCCGGCCGTCGCGGAGAGCGGATCGGCGGCACCGCGTCCGCGCAGCGAGTAGATCCCCCACGCGATACCGGCGGTCGCCATGAGCGCGCAACCGACCGGCGACGGCGCGGAGAGCCCCGGCAGCACGAGCCCGACCAGCCCGCCGAGCGCCATGACCAAACCGGTCCACTGCGCGGCGCTCATCCTCTCGCCCGACGCTAGGGCAGCGCCGAGCATCGTCGCCTGGACGGCCCCGAAGAGGATCAGCGCCCCGGTCCCAGCACCGAGGCTCAGGTAGGCGAACGAGAACGGCACGGCGTAGAGGAAAAGCAGCGCCGCGGATGTCCACGTGCCCGTGCCGGCGACCGAGCCCCGACCCGTTGCGAGAGCGATCAACACGAGCGCCGCGCTTCCCGAAATCAGACGAATCGTCGAGAAGCTGGCCGCATCGATGGACGCGCGCCCGAGAGCTTGGCGGCAGAGGAGAGAGTTGGCGGCGAAGGCGACGAGCGCGGACACCGTGAGCGCAAGGGTTTCGGCACGCGTCGTCGTCATCGGGTCGAGTGGAGTATAAGGGGCGGACAGAGCGGCGGAGGAGATCAGGTCGATGACCACCGCAACCGAGCGAGGCGATCGCCTCCAGTCGATCGACATCGTTCGTGGCGCCGTGATGGTGTTGATGGCCATCGATCACGTGCGCGTGTTCTCGGGCGTCCCGGCGGGAGGGCCCTCGGCAGGCGTGTTCTTCACCCGCTGGGTGACGCACTTCTGTGCGCCGGCGTTCGTCTTTCTCGCGGGGACAAGCGCGTTCCTGTACGGACGCCGGCACCAGGACCTCTCGCGATTCCTGTTCACGCGAGGCGTCTGGCTCGTGCTGCTCGAGCTGACGGCCATCCGTTTCGCCTGGACGTTCAATTTCGACTTCGCCGACTACCTGCTAGCCGGGGTCATATGGGTGATCGGATGGTCGATGATCCTCATGGCGGGGCTCACGCGCTTGCCGGTGCGCGTCGTGGGGACGATCGGAATTGCGATCATCGCGCTGCACAACGTCGTCGGCTCCGCGATCGTGGCACGCGTGCAGGCTTCGCCCGAAGGTTCCGCGGCGGCGATCGCCAAGATCCTCTACGTCGGCTTCTCCGCGGGGCCGATCGGGCCGCTGATGGTTCTCTACTCGCTCGTTCCGTGGATCGGCGTGATGGCGGCGGGGTACGCGTTCGGGACGATCATGACCGCCGAGGCCGAGAGACGGCGCCGCCTCTGTCTCGGCGTCGGGCTCAGCGCCATCGCTCTCTTTCTCCTGCTGCGCGGCTTCAACCTCTACGGCGACCCCAGGCCGTGGGCCGGCGGCCCCCTCGCCTTCCTGAACACCACGAAGTACCCCGCGTCGCTGAGCTTTCTGCTGATGACGCTGGGGCCGACGATCGCGCTCATGCCCGCGCTGGAACATTCATCCGGGCCGATCGTGCGATGGCTCATGGTGTTCGGACGCGTGCCGTTCTTCTTCTATCTGCTGCACATCCCGCTGATTCACCTCCTCGCGATCGTCGTCTCCTTGCTGCGCACGGGCGCAGTCAATCCGTGGCTGTTCGAGAATCACCCGATGGGAAACTCGCAGCCTCCGGACGGCTACACATGGAGTTTGGGGCTTCTCTACCTCGTGTGGGCCGTCGCGATCGCCATCCTTTACTTCGCGTGCCGCTGGTACGCCGATCTCAAGACAAGACGGAGCGGCGGGTGGCTACGCTACCTGTGAGCCCGCTGCCCAAGCTGGTCCAGGTGCTGGGCCGTCACTACGGCTCGCCGAAATCGCTCGCGCCCAAGGATCCGTTCCAGCTCCTGCTCTGGGAGTACGTGGCCTACTTGAAAGACGAGCCGACGCGAGTCTCGGCGTTCGCCGAGCTGAAACGGGCGGTCGGTGTGCGCCCGAGCGAGGTGGCCGCCGCACCTCTCCCGGTGCTCGGCGCGGTCGCCAGGTCGGGCGGCGCGATCGCCGTCGCGATTCGCGCCTCCCGGATGCGCGAGGTCGCCATCACCGTCCGCGACGAGTGGGGCGGAAAGCTGAGCGACGTTCTCGAGCGGCCCTACGACGAAGCGCGCCGCGAGCTGAAGAAGTTCCCATCGATTGGACCGCCGGGTGCGGACAAGATCCTGCTTCTGACCGGCGCGCAGCCGGTTCTGGCCCTCGATTCGAATGCTCTGCGCGTCCTGACGAGGCTGGGGTACGGGAAGGAGCACAAGAGTTACCAGGCGACCTACACGAGCGCCCAGTCGGCGGCGATGGCGGAGCTGCCGAAGACGACTTCAGCGCTGACGAACGCCTTCCTGCTCCTGCAGCGGCACGGTCAGGAGCTTTGCCGGAGGAATGCGCCGAAGTGCACGATCTGTCCGGTGCGGCCGTCGTGCTCGTACGGACGGCGGGTGGCGAGCGACTGACGTACGCTAGGAGATCTGAACCAGATCCTGCCGCCCGTGCCGCCGCCGCGTTTCGCGCATGTCGTCGCCGCGCAGCTCGCGCAAGGCGTAGGTGACGAACTCGCGGACGACCCGCTTCCGCCAGTGGAGAAGGAAATCGGTGTTGTCCATCGGCTTCGCGTAACGGAACGCGGCGTCGGCCGCGGCCGCGATCACGGCGTCGTCCTTCAGCGACTTGCCGATCAGCGCCGCGGCGGCATCCGGGGCCTCCATCGGGCGTGACGCGATCGCGCCGAGGACGATCCGGCCGTCCTCGACCGTCAATCCCTTGTTCAGCTTCAGTGCGGCAGCGACCGAGAGGACCGGAAAGTCGAAACTCCCGCGGCGGCGCAGCTTCCAGTAGACGCTCGTCCAGCCGGCCGACGGCGGGAGCAGAACGTTGGTCAGCACTTCGTCCGGCCGGCGGGTGAGATAGTTGATGCCGTCCTGTTGATAGAGGTCGGTCAGCGCCAACTCGCGCGGACCGTTTTTCGAGACGAGCGTGACATTCGCCCCCAAGGCGATGAGCATCGGTGCGGTGTCGGTCGACGAGACGGCGAGGCAGCGGTCGGAGCTGGTGGCCACCCAGCAGATCGATCCCTCTTTCTTCATGCAGAAGCCGATGGCCTGCCGCCATTCGTAGCTCTGATCGTAGTAGTTGCAGCGCGTGTCGAGACAGATGTTTCCGCCGAGCGTGCCCATGTTGCGAAGGTGCGGCGTGGCGACCTGCGACGCCGCCTGGTGAAGCCCCGCGTAGTGTTTCGTGACCCGGGGGTCGGCCGCGACGTCGGACAGCGTCAGCCCAGCGCCCAGCACCATTCCATGGCCATTCGTCGAGTGGCGCAGCTCGTCCACGTGCGACAGCGCCACGACGATCTTCGGCGTTTGCTGGCGCCGTTTCATGTTGGGGAGCAAGTCCGTCCCACCCGCGAGCACCATGGCCTCGCCCGGCGCGTGATCGGCGAGGATCGCCGCGACCTCGTGCGCCGTCTTGGGCGCCATGTACTTGAAGAGCGGGAGACGCATCATGCGGTGTTGCCTAGGCCTTCTTCGCAGCCCGTTTTCGCTCGGGCTCGTTGACGGCGTTACCGTCGCCGCCCTCCCAGGGCGTCGGGACGATCATCGGCTCGGGGTAGGCGATGTCGGGAAACGACTCGGGCCCGAATCGGCCAGGCCTTCCTTTCGCTTTGTCCTCGAGCGCCTTGACGATTTTTTCGGGGGTGATCGGGACTTCGTCGATGCGGACGCCGACGGCGTCGTACACGGCGTTGGCGACGGCGGGCATCACGGGAAGCAGAGGACCCTGGCCCACTTCCTTGGCGCCGAACGGACCTCGACCGTCGGGGTTCTCGATCAGCTCGGTGTCGACTTCGGGCATGTCGAGCGAGGTCGGCGACTTGTACTCGAGGATCGACGGGAACTTGTGGACGAGCGCGTGGGAAAGACGCGGCGGCAGGCGGCGGAACGTCTGCTCTTCCATCAGCGCTTCGCCGAGCCCCATGTACACGGAGCCTTCGACTTGGCCGCGGGCGAGCACGGGGTTCAGCGCGCGCCCGATGTCGTGCGCGATCCAGACCTTGGGGACGTGGATCCAGCCGGTCGCCGGGTCGACGTTCACCTCGACCACGCAGGCGGTGTACGAGTAGGTCGGCGATGGGCCGACGCCGCCTCCTTTGTAGCGTGCGGGCGAGCGAGGCGGAGTGTAGGAGCCCGTCGTTCCCAGTGTCCCGAACTCCGTCTCGGCGAGGTTCACGGCCTCCTGGAACGAGACGCCGTTCCCGGCGTCCCCGGAGTCGAACACGCGGCGGTCGGCGAAGACGAGCCGGTCCTTCGGCACTTCGAGTTTCTTCGCGACGGCCTCGGCGAGCAGGTCCCGCGCCCGGTCGGCCGCTTGGATCGCCGCGTTCCCCATCATCAAGGTGACACGGCTCGAGTAGCTGCCGAGATCGACGGGTGTGAGATCGGTGTCGCCGGTGACACAGCGAATGTCGAATGGATCGATGCCGAGGATCTCCGCGACGATGTTCACCAAGACGTCGTCGGACCCTTGTCCGACTTCCGTTGCACCGCAGAACGCCGTGACGCCGCCGCTGCGGTCGAGCTTGAGCTGAACGCCCGAGTGCGGCAGCTTGTTCCAATAGATGGGAAGGCCCGCCCCCGAGAGGTACGACGAGCAAGCGAGGCCGATGCCGTGACCATGCGGCAGCTTCCGGAACCGCTTCTTCCATTCGGATCGGCGGAGGACGCTCTTGATGCAATCGGCGAGGCCGATGGTCTGCACGTGCATGAAATTCGCGGTGACCGTGTCCGGCTGCTCGACGATCTTGAGCCGCAGGTCGGCCGGGTCGATCGCGAGAGTTTCGGCGATCTTGTCGAGCTGAATCTCCTGGCCGAACCGCGGCTGGGGCGTGCCGTGGCCGCGCTTCGGACCGCAAGGTGGCTTGTTGGTGAACATGCGGCAAGCTTCGAATCGGTAGCGCGGGATCCGGTAGGTGACCGTCTGAAGCGCTCCCGTGTAGAAGGTCGACGCCACGCCGTAGGAGCCGTAGGCGCCGCCGTCGATGAGCGTCTTCAGGTGCATGGCCGTGATCGTGCCGTCGTTCTTCACGCCCGTCTTGAAGCGCATCAGCACCGGGTGACGGCCGCGGTGGCAATAGAAAACTTCTTCGCGCGTCAGCGTGATCTTGACCGGACGGCCCAGAATCATCGCGGCCTTCGCGGCGACGATCTCGTGATTGAAGGGGTCGGTCTTGCCGCCGAATCCGCCACCGTTGGGGCACGCGATCACGCGAATGTGCGCTGCGGGGATCGCCAGCGTGTGGGCGAGAGCGCGGTGGAGATAGTGGGGAACCTGGGTCGACGACCAGATCGTCAGCTTCCCTTCGGGATCGGGGGCGGCGATGGATGCGTGTTGCTCGATCGGCAGGTGCGTATTCCCCTGGAAGAAGAAGACGTCCTCGAAAACACGATCCGACGATCGGAACGCTTCTTCGGTGTCGCCGAACTGGAACGAAACGCGCTTATGGACGTTCCCCTCTTCGCCGTACTCGTGGATACGCGGCGCCGGATTCTCGTAAGCTTCGAGGGGGGACGCACGGGACGGCAGCATCTCGTAGTCGACCTCGATGAGGTCGAGGGCGTCGCTCGCCGTTGCCTCGTCCTTCGCGATGACGGCGGCGATCGGATCGCCGACGAACCTCACGCGGTCACGGCAGAGCGGGTCCTCATCCTGGGAGACCGGCAAGATCCCGAACGTGATCGGGAAGTCAGCCCCGGTGAGCACGAGCAGGACCCCCGGATGCGCCTTCGCCTTCGAGACGTCGATCGCTCGGAGGATGGCATGAGGCGCCTTCGAGCGGAGCAGCTTGCCGTGAGCTGCGCGCGGGAGAACCACGTCGTCCGCGAACCGAGTCTGTCCCGTGACCTTCGCGCGGCCGTCGACACGGCGGCGCGCCCGTCCCACGGTGTTGCGCGGCGTGCGGGGCTCGCTCATCGTGGCCCGCGCATGCGCGCCGCCGCCTCTTCGACCGCCTCGAAGATCTGGTTGTACCCGGTGCAGCGGCAGAGATTTCCCGAGAGCGCCTCCGCGATCTGATCGCGCGTGGGAGACGAGTTGCGCTCGAGGAGGTGCTGCGCGGTCAGGAGAATTCCGGGCGTGCAATAGCCGCACTGGGCGGCGCCCAAGTCGGCAAAGGCCTCCTGAAGCGGGTGAAGCTTCCCGTCTCGCCCGGCCATCCCCTCGACGGTGTCGACCCGCTTTCCTTCACAGGCGGCGGCGACGACGAGGCACGAGAGGACCGGCCGCCCCTCGACGAGAACCGCGCATGCGCCGCACTCTCCCAGCTCGCAGCCGTGCTTCGTGCCCGTGAGATCCAGGTCCTCGCGGAGAACTTCGAGCAGCGTCTTGTAGGGGGCGACCGCCGCTTCGACGGGCTCGTCGTTGACCGTGAGGGAAAGATGAAGGAGCGATTTCACGCGGGTCACCTGCTCGACCCGCGCAGTCTAGCGCAGGCTCAGTAGCCGCCGCCGGTCGACACGCCGGTCACCGTTCCGGTCGCCGAGTCGAACGTGATCGCGCCGATGGCGGCGCCGTTGTGGTCGAGAACCTCCGGCACCGGCGCGGTCGCGATCGAGAGCGTCGACGTTCCGGCTTTCCGGACGTCGAACGCCAACGAGACGATGGTCGCGGAGGCACCGGCGACGCCGTTTCCGGAACCGCCTCCCAGCTTCGAGACACCGACGACGATGTGCGACGGGTCGGACGTGTCCGGCTTGGCGAGGACCTCGACGGTCTGGCCCGCCGAGGCGGTCAGCGCGTTCCCGGCAACCGCGGAGTTCGCGGTGAAGGCGAGAACGCTCATGTCGCCGATCTTCACATCGAACGCGAAGGTGTACATGTCGAGCGTGGTGTCCGGTCCGTAGATCACCGCCTGCACGACCACGCGTCCGCCGCTCGCGGATTGCGGGATGAGCTTGATGAGGTCGGCGGCCACCGGCGTGCCGCTCGCCGCGAAACTCGCACTCAGGGACGATGAGCTGTTGCTGCTGCACCCGTAGCCGAACAGCGCGAAGGCGGCGACCGAGACGGCGATGAAACCGCGGGTGGCCAAGTTCGTCACTCCAGTGGTCATGACGCGTCTCCTTCCGAAGGCGTGGACGTACCCGACGGTGGAATCATAGGCCCGGCCTTGCGATGGCGCCTCCCGCCGCGGCGTCTTCGGCGTGGGCGCGGGGACGGTTCGTCCGCCTCCACCGGCGGCGTCACCGGCACCACGCCGACGTCGTAGCGAGACGAATCGTGGTCGTCGCCGCCCTGCGTCGGAACGGAAGGAAGGGCCGCGAAAAAGTAGTTGTCGTCCCACACAGGAGGAAGCTTCGCGGCTCGTCGCGCGGCCGATGACGATTTGGGAACGGGCGCGGGAACCGGCGTCGGCGAGGAGGGCGGGGAGATCGCGGGCGGCGCCGTCGCTTCGCCCGGCGGCGCGGCCGGGCGGTCTTTGCGGCGGCCTCGCCCTCCACGCCGGCCGCGGCGGCGTTTTCCTCCGCGGCCCTCACCGGTCGGCGCCCCTTCCGTTATGGTGTCGATGCTCCGCACTTGGCGAGCATCGTGAGCCTCGCGCGCCGCGCCGTCGGCGTGCGCGGCGATCGTCTCTCCCCACGCAGCCCGCGCGTTTGCGAACTCGCCGCCGAGGAGGGGAGCCAACGCATCCAGAATCTCCATCGCGTCGGGAAACGCCGGGCGGCGCATGAGCGCCGCCTTGGCGCCGCGCCGCATCGGTCTCACGGGAATCATCCGCTGCAGCGACGTCAACGTCTGTCGGACGTGCTCCTGGTCGCGGCGCGCGACGCGGAGGCGCAGCGCGATCGGCCGGAGCGCCTCGTCGACGACGGAGCGTCCGTCGCGCCCATCCCGCCTCGCGACGGCCCCGGGTCCGAGAGCGATGCCGAGGCGGGGCGCCACCGCCGCGAACAAGAGCGCCGAGAAGATGTCGCCGGGGTAGACCTCCCGTCCGTCTTTCCGCCGGCCATCGAGAGCGCTCAAGAGCTTAAGCAGGATCTTGCGCTCCAAGCCATCGTCCGCGTAGAGACCGGCCAGCTCGGGGAGGATGATCTCGAACACGCCGGTGTCGAAGGCCAGCTCGAACGAGCGCTTCCCGGCGCCGCCGCGGCAAAACCGGTTGAACTCTTCGAGGATGCGGGGAGACGCGGCCTTCGGAATCTCGGCGCGCGTTTGCTTGAGCGCCGCGAGGGTCTTCGGCTCGATCGCGAATTCGAGCCGCGCGGCGAACTTGATCGCGCGCAGGATCCGGATCGGATCCTCGCGGAAGCGCACGACCGGATCGCCGATCGTGCGCACCAGACGCCGGCGCAGATCGCCCATGCCGTCCGCGTGATCGATGACCGTCTCGGCGTTGACGTCGTAGAAGAGAGCGTTGATCGTGAAATCCCGCCGAAGGGCGTCTTCTTCCGGGGTGCCGAAGACGTTATCGTCGCGGATCAGGAGGTCTTCGCCGTCGTCCGCCGGGGATACCGGACCGTCGACGTCCGCCGCGTCGGCGCCGTCCTTGGCGCGGAAGGTCGCGACCTCGATGATCTTCCCGTTCTGGAAATAGACGTGCGCGAGCCGGAAGCGCCGGCCTATGATTCGGCAGTTGGAAAACAGGCGCTTGACTTGACGCGGCGTCGCCGACGTCGCGATGTCGAAGTCCTTAGGCGAGAGTTCGAGAAGCAGGTCGCGGACGCAGCCGCCGACGAGGTAAGCCGCGTAGTCGAACCGCGTCAGGCGGCGGACGATGCGGACCGCATCGGGGTCGAGATCCTGAAGGGCGACCGGGTGATGGACCACCTCGGGGCCGCGATGCACCGCAGGCGGAGCCGTGGCCCGCGGCTCGGAGACGGGAGGCGGGGGGGGCGTTTTCGTCTCGTGACGCAGGCGGTTCGAACCACGAACCAGAAGGGCCTTGATCTTCTTCAGAACCATGCAGGAGAACTATAGCCCACGCCGTTCCCGTTGAACCCCCGCCCGGCGTTGGGTATGTTTCCAGGGTCATGCGCGCCAAGGACCTGATGAATACCCAGGTGGTCACCATTCGCGAGGACGCCCCCGTCTCGCAGCTGTGCGACGTCATGCAAGCCGCCCACGCGAACGGCCTCCCCGTGCTCAACGCTGAGGGCGATCTCGTCGGCATCGTCACCGAGGACGACATCCTGTACGGCACGATGGGGGAATTCGACAAGGGCGGAGGTCCCGTGCTCGTCCGCGACATCATGACCTCGCCGGCGGTTTGCGCCACGGAAGACACCGACGTCGTGGAGTTGAGCCGGATTCTCTGGGGCATGCGCATCCACCGCATTCCGATCCTCCTCGACGGGAAGGTCACCGGGGTCGTCACCGCTCTCGATCTGGTGCGCGCGGTTGCCGAGGGGGCGCTCTCGCCGTGAGCACGCCCTCTCAGGTCATCGCGCTCTTGAACGCCTTGACCCACGGCGACCTCGAAGCGATTCGCGCGAAGCTCGCGGAGGCGAAGGGCGCGTGCGAGAAGCTCGGGGCCGGGGAGGTCGCATCGCTCGTCGCCGAGGCGCAGGGAGCGCTCTCCGGCGGCGATCTCAAGACGTATCGCAAGCGAGTCGAAACGGCGGTCGCCAAGCTCGGCCACCTGCGTTGACCGCCCTTACCCGATCGTTCACGGTCGCCGCCGCCCAGATGCGGTCGACGGCCGATCGCGAGCGCAATCTCGGAATCGCCGAAGATCTGGCAGCGGAAGGGGCGAACCGCGGCGCCGACCTCGTCGCGTTTCCGGAAAACGTGGCCGAGATCGTTCCGGAGGGAAGCCGCCGCACGCCCCCCGAGCCGATCGACGGCCCAACCGGCCGAAAGTTCGCCGCGATGGCTTCCCGACACGGTGTCTGGATCCTCGCGGGGACGATCGGCACGCGAGCGCGATCCGGGCGCAAACGACGGAACACGTCGATCCTCTTCTCGCCGGCCGGCCAGGTCGCTGCCGCCTACGCGAAGCTGCACCTGTTCGACGTCGCGATTCCAGGGCGCGCGGAATTCCGCGAGTCCCGAGTGGTCGCGGCCGGAGAAGCGCCGGTGGTCGCGAGGACGCCTCTCGGCGTGTTGGGGCTCTCGATCTGCTACGACCTGCGCTTCCCCGAGCTCTATCGCCGCCTCACGCTCGCCGGAGCCCAGGTCCTCTTCGTTCCGTCGGCCTTCACGGCGTACACGGGGCGCGCTCACTGGATGACGCTCCTGCGCGCGCGGGCGATCGAGAACCTGGCGTGGGTGGTCGCGCCGGCGCAATGGGGGACGCATCACAAGGGGCGAAGCTCGCACGGACACACGGCCGTCATCGACCCGTGGGGCCGCATCGTCGCCGAACGCCCGCGTGGCACGGGCCTCGTCGTTGCGCGCATCGACCTCGGCCTTCTCTCTCGCGTCCGTCGGGAGCTGCCTGCGCTCGAGCACGTGCGGCGCGAGCTGCTCGGACGCGGCGCGGGCCCGCCCTGATATCCTTCCCGGATCTCGTGGGGATGAGGTAACGCATGTTCTGTCCTGTTTGTCGCGACGAGTACCGCGCCGGATTCACGCGCTGCGCGACCTGCGACGTCGCGCTCGTCGACTCGCTGACGGCGACGACGCCCCCGAAGCCCGCCTCGGTGGTGTTCGCCGAGAGCGCCGCGGACGAGCCGATGGTGAACTACTGTGGCTTCCTCACGCTCGAAGAAGCGCGCCAAGCGCGAGAGAAGCTGCGGGACGCGAACCTCTCCTCCGAGATCCTGATCCGCGATGCGCCTCGCGACGAGCAAACGGCGCCCGTGCAGGAGGAGTTCTGGCTCCGCGTGAAACCGAGCGCCTACCGCGCGACCGTGGCTTTGCTCGGCTTCGAGCCGGCGACGGCCGCGTCCGACGACTCGTTCCGCTGCTCGTCCTGCGGTGCGACCGCGCAGGCGTCCGACGACGCATGCCCGGGCTGCGGCCTCCGGTTCGAGACGTGACCGACCGCAAGCCGGCGACCGTCCTTTTCGATGCCGGCGGCGTGCTGCTCGACCTCGACTACGCATTCTTGAAGCGGCTTCTGACCGCTCGCCACGTCGCCGCTTCCGTCGGAGAGCTTGCGGCGGCCGAGTCGATCGCGCGGACGACGATCGACAAGCGCGTGCGCGAGGGAGGGCGGAGCAGCGAAGCGTGGCGCGACTATTTCCGTATCCTGCTCGCCCGGGTTGGCGCGCCGCCGGAGGCCTCCGAGGAAATCATCGACACGCTCGCGGAGGCGCACGAGCGAGTCGGGCTGTGGACCGTCGCCATCGACGGCGCGGTCGTGACGGTGCGCGCGTTGAAGGCAGCCGGCCACCGGCTCGGGGTGGTCAGCAACGCCGAAGGGCGCGTCGAGCGCGACCTGGACTCGGCGGGATACGCCGGCCTCTTCGAGACCGTCGTCGACTCCCACGTCGTGGGGGTGGAGAAGCCCGATCCGAGGATCTTCGGCATCGCCGTCGAGCGCATGGGTGTCGCCGCAGAATCCGCCGTGTTCTTGGGAGACGTGCCGGCGGTCGACGTGGCCGGCGCCCGAGCTGCGGGGCTGACGGCCGTGCTCCTCGACCGCCACGATCTCTACCCCGAGGTGGACGTGCCGCGCCTCCGCTCGATCGGAGAGCTGCCGGACTGGCTCGCATCCTTCTAGCGCGTGAGTTGATCCAGGAGCTGCTGAGGTCTCGGGTTTCCCGGCGCCAGAGCGACCGCTCGGCGCAGGTGCGCGACCGCCTCGTCCCGCGCGCCCCGGCGCGCCAGCAAGACCGCCAGGTTGTAGTGCATCTGGGCGTAATCCGGGTAGATCGCAACGGCCCGCTCGAGGTGGTCTTCGGCCTCCGCGGCGCGTCCCGCCTCGGCGAGAAACATCCCGGCGCCGGCCTGGAGCTTCGCGGAGGCCGGCATCGTCGCGACGTCGGACGTTGCGAGCGTCAGGTTGTCCTTCCAATCGGCGACGCGCGCGTCCGTTCGCAACGAGAGCGCGAGCACGATCGCGCCGAAGCCGGCGATCACCGCCTTGCGGCCCCAAGCCACCGCCGCCGCGAAATGCCCGGCCGCGAGGCACAGACCGAGCGACGGCAGGTACGCGAGACGCTCGGCCATGATCGTCCCCGTAGCGAACAATAGATTCGCAGACGGAAGGAAGAAGATGCCCCACAAGAGGACGGCCAACGCGATCGGGCGCGACCGCTTCCAACCCCACGTGCCCGCCGCGACGAGCGCGGCGACGAACGCGAGACCGGCGATCGCGCGCGGATCGCCGAACGACCGCGCGATCGGGACGGCGTCGAAGGAATAATCCGACACGAGGTGCCGAGGCCACACGCACAACAGCGCGAGCTTGAGCTGAACCCAAACGGCCGTCGCCAGGCGTGGCAAGGTTCCGGCCGAGGCGGCGGGATTGTCGAGGGGAATCGTCCCTTCGGCCGTCTGGTGGGATCCCAACGCCGCTGCACGCATCAGGACCATCGCGAGCAGGGCGGCGCCGTAGCCTCGCCAGAGCGATGCGCGCCGCGGCGCGGCACCTTGCCCCCGCAGCGCGTCATCGCAGAAGAAGAGAAGCGGGGCGAGGATCGCGCTCTCCTTCGAGAGCATCGCGCCCAGATACAGGAGTGCGGCTCCCGCCCCCCAACCCTTCACGGATGGCGCCGCGTACGCGCGCCGATGGGTGAGCCACCCCGCCACCACGAAAAGCGCCGCCAAAAGCTCCGCGCGCCCCGCGACGTTCGCCACGGCCTCGGTGTGAATGGGGAGCACCGCGAACAGGACCGAGCCGGCGAATGCCGTGCCGAAGAGCGTTCCCGCTCGGCGAAGCGCGAACCACGCCAATGCGACCACGGCGCCGTGCACCAGGACGTTGACCAGGTGAAAGCCCATCGGGCCGCGGCCCAAGAGCGCGCGGTTGATCGCGAACGAGGCGACGGTCAACGGCCGGTAGAGGCCGTAGCTCTCACCGGGGACGTTCCAGTAGGGCGACACGAAGAGTTGAGGGAGCCGCGCGAGGGAGACGATGTCGGGGTTGTTCTCGACGAGCAGCACGTCGTCGAGGGCGAAGCCGTTGCCGAGAGCCCGGGCATGGACGAGGACGGCGACGATGGCGACCAGAACCGGCCACCGCGGCGACGTCCCCGTCGCCGTCAAAACGTGTAGGCGTAGCTGGCGATCACGCGGAAGTTCGGCGCGCCATTCGTGAGGCCCGCCGAAACCGCGCCGCGCAGCATGCCGCGGCCGAACGCCCTCCAGTTGATCCCGGCGAGCAGCTCCGCCGACGAGCTGGCTCCCTCGAACCGCTCCGTCTCTGTACGGGCCTCGCCGACGAGCGACACCTGATTCGCCAAAGGAAAGAGCGCCGAGAAGGCGAATTCGAATGACGTCTTGCCCTGGAGGTCGACGAGCTGGAACTTCCCGTCTTGATTGAGGCGCGCGCCAACGTGGCCGCCGATCTCCACCTGATCGAAGCGGTAGCGAATCCCCCCGAACGCCTGAGCGGCGAAGGAATTGAATCCGAGCCCGGCGGTGTCGTCACCGGTCGGAATCGTCGCAAGAAGCCCTACGGAGAAATCGAGATTCTGCCCAACGTTCGGGAAGACCCACTTCCCGTAGATGTCGAGATCGGTCGCGCCCGACCCATCCAGGCCGGCGCCACTCGCGTGCGTGGTGCCGAACCCGACGCGGCCGCCGACCTCGAGCGTTTGCACGGGCCTGAACGCGACCACGCCGCGAGCGAGGAACGTGTTGACGGGAAAGTCGTCCCCGCCTTCGTTGTATTCGATTTGGCCCTCCCACCACTGGGACTTGACCAGGTTGGCCTCTTGCGCGAAGGCGAAGAAGAGGCGGTCTCCGAACTGCGCTGCCGGCGCGGCGGACGCGCCGGAGGCGGGCGGTGCCGCCGCCGGGTCGGCTCCGAGCGCGGCTGTTGCGGCCACCGCGATCGCCGCGAGGAAGAGGGTCGGACGGAGGCGGCTCAACACACTCATTCGATTCCCTTTCATCGTTTTCATCGAGGCGTGAAAATACTTGTGGGTGCAGCCGGAGCCGCAAGACCGCTCGTGGTGCCTCGGAGATGAAGCCGCGAGGCAGCAGCATTGTGGTGGTCGACGGCGGACCTGTCAAACAGGACGGCGCGATTCAGCGCTGCGGAGAAGTTCCCGCGTCGCCCAGCGACGCGACGTCCGAGCCGACGATCGAGGCGTCGTCTCCCGGCGAAGCCAGCGGGGGTCCGCAGTTGCGGGGGGCGGCGCCTCCGCACCGATTGACGAGCCCGAGCACGAAGGTCTCCTCGGTCCGCCGCGCGAGGTGAATCTTGCCCGCGGCATGAGGAACCGCGACACAGAACACGACTTCACCCTGCGCGGTGTTCAGGAACCCAGCGAGCACCGTGATGCCGCCGTCGGTCGAGGTCAGCGTTCCGGTCTTGGCGACGAGGGCCGTCGCGAACGGGGGAGCCGACAGCCGCGGAAAGCCCGCGGCGACGGTTCCGGGATCGCATCCGGCGACGGGAAGAATTTGCTCGATCTCGACGCCCCGATCCGCAGCGGACGCCCGGAATCCGCGAAGCATCGCCACGATCTGCCGGGGGGACAGGCGGTTCTCGCCCAGACCCGACGCCGTTTGGATCTGCACCGGGGAGGTGCCCGCACCGAGCCGGTCGGCCAAGAGCACGGACAACTCGGACGGGGAGCCTATCGAGGCGGCGACGCGCTCGATGTCGTTGTTCGAAAAGGCGTTGAACCGGCGCAATGTCTCTGCAAGAGGCTTCGACCGGTGCTCGAAGAGAACCGTCTCGACGCCCGGCGGCTCCTCTTCGTAGCGTGCGCCGCCGAGGATCTGCACGGACGGAACAGGGGGGCGTGGGCCCCCGTTGCGAGCGGCGAATCCGTACCAGGCCTGGCGCGTCATACGATTCCATCGCCGCGCATCCAATGCCGCCCGCAGCCGCGACGCCATGAGGGTCGCGCGCTTCACCGGATCTGGGTTCATCCCCTGCGATCCGTTCTCCCAGCCCATCCAAAACTTTCCGTCGACGACCACCGAGCCGGACACACGCTTCACGCCCAGTCGATTGAGAGCCTGCGCGACCAGGAACGCGTTTTCGGCCTGGAAGTCGGGATCGCCCGCGCCGTGGACCACGAGGTCGCCCTTGAGGAGCTGATGAGAGGGATCGATCGTTCCGCGCGCGATGAACCGAGTCGAGAACCGGTAGTCGGGTCCGAGCTTCTCGAGGGCCCACCACGACGTCGCGATCTTGGTGACGGACGCCGGGTTGATGGCGACGTCTTCGCTGTGCGCATCGAGGACCTTCCCGTCGAGCGACTCCACGTACCAGACCAAGTCCGGCGCCGCGGCCGCCCGGCGGCTCGACCGGTGACGCGCGCTCTTGGCGGGGGCGGCTGTGGCAGTCTGAGCGGTCAACAGGGTCAGCGCGACGAGAGCGAGCACGGATCGTGGCATCACGGGCGGTCTCCGGGGCCGTGGACTGTAACTCATCGAATTTAGTGTGCGCGTTCTTGATGGGTCAACCGAAAAAGTCCTTTTGAGCTGCATTTCCGCGCGAAGCGGATTACGTTCCTGGCACGCGCTCGAGCCCGATCGCGCTCGGGGTCAGTCGAGGTCGAGAGGGTTCTTGGGTTTCGGGCTGGGATCGTCTGCCGCCTTCCGTCGCGCCTCCTCGAATTTCTTCTGGAGCAGGTCGTCCAAGTTCTTCGTGCGATCGAACGCCTTGGAAAAGGCGTCTTCTCGCCGCGCCGCTCCGGATTTGACGTCGGTCATGGCCTGCTCGAAGGTGGCCGCGTGGTCGGCCTTCGGGCGCTCCTCAGAGAGGATCGTCCCCGTCGCGGCATCGACGACCAGCTTCGTCTTGCAGCAGGGGCAGTCGACGTGGATCTTGCCGCTCACACGAGCATTGTCGGCGCCGCGCGGCGTCCGGTCAAACCGCTACTTCAGGATCGCAACCGTCGCTCCCCAACCCCCTCGCTCCGGCGGCGCGTCGGCGAAGAAGACGACGCGGGGATGGCCCGCGAGGACGGCCCGCACGGCCTCCCGTTGCGCACCGATCCCTCGCCCGTGGATGATCCGCACCTCTCGAAGTCCGGCCTCGAGCGCCGCTTCGAGGTAGGACCCGACGACGTCCTTGACGTCCCGCGGCTCGAACGCATGGAGGTCGATCGAATCCTCTATGGGGAGAACGACATCGTCCGGGGTCTCGTCATCCATCGCGGAATCACACGGCGCTGCTACAATGAAAAGGGGACACTCCCCTTTTTCTTACAAAGCTCCCCCGATACCGCTTTGATAAGAGAAAGGGGAGTGTCCCCCTCACGGGAGAGTCAATGATTCCACATTGGAAAAACGGGCTGCGTCTTGTCACCGCACTGCCCGTTGCGGCGCTGATGAGTTGCGGTGGGCACGACAAGAGCACGACCGCGCAAGCGCCGGCGCCGTCGGCGACCCCCGCGTCCGTGGCGCAAGCGGCGCCGGTGCCGCCTCCGGACCCCGCCTCGAATCTGCCCGCCGCGGCGCTCCCGCAACCGGGACGCGAGAATTCCCACACAACCGGCATCAATTCCGGGAGGACCATCGCGAGGGTCAACGGCAAGCCGATCTACGCCGAGAAGGTTCTTTCGGTTTACGAGATGAACAAGGACATGCTTCAGCAGCGCGGGCGGACGCTGAATGCCACCGAAGACCAGGCGCTGAAGTCCCAGAGCCTAGAAGCCGTGGTCGCGGACGAGCTGTTCTATCAAGCAGCGCTTGCAAAGGGGTTCACCGCGTCGCCGACCGACGTCGATACGGCCCTCAGCCAATTCAAGGTTCGTGCGGGCTCCGAGGAGAACTACCGGAAGTTCGTCGCGGATTCCGGGCTGACCGACACCGAGGTTCGCGCCGAGGTCGCGCGCAACCTCCAGACCGAGGCGTACCGCAAGAGCTTGTTCGCGGGAAGGTCGGTCACCGACGACGAGGCGAAGAAGTACTACGACACCAACGCGCCGAAGGGGATGTTCAAGGCGCCGGAGCAGGTGCATGTTCAATACATCCTCGTGAAGGTTGCCGAGAAAGACCCTGAATCGGTCCGGCTCGACGCGAGAACGCGTGCGGAAGAGGCGGCCAAAAGGGCTTCCGCCGGCGAGGATTTTGCGGCACTCGCAAAGCAGTACTCGCAGGACGCGACCGCGGCGCGGGGAGGGGACATCGGCTTCTTCCCGCGCGGCGTGATGTTCCCGAAATTCGAGGAGGTGGCGTTCTCGGCGAAGCCCGGAGACGTGTCGTCCGTCTTCGAGACGCCGAAAGGCTTCAATGTGATGAAGGTCCTCGAAAAGAAGCCGGAGACCAACCGGAGCTACGACGAGGTCAAGACGCAGCTGAAGCTGGAGATGGGCCGCTTGATGCAGGAGGATGCCGTACGATCGAAGATCCGCGAGCTGGCCACCGCCGCGAAGATCGAGCTGCTCGATGACTCGTTCGCGCCGCCGCGCCCCGTGGCTTCGGCGAAGACCGGAGCTCCGGCGGGGGCCGCGAAGCCCTAGTTCGCGCCCGCGTCACGGCTTCTTGTCGGTGGCGTGCTCCTCGGTCTCGGTCTTGAAGAAGTGGTAAGCGGCGTAGTCGCGCGTCGATGCTTCCGTCGGCTCGGTGCTCTTCGGAGTCACAGCGTGGAATGTCGAATAGCGGAGTTGCGTCGGAAAGGTCAACTGGTCACGGCGCGTCTGGAACAGAACGCGGCCTGAGAAGCCGATGGCCTTGGGTCCTGTGCGGAAGCCCACGACGTTGAACGACTGCGACCACCGGTCGAAGAGCAGTTTGAGCCGCTCCTGCTGGTGGCCCGGCTCGGCGCGAATCTCGACGGGAGTCATCGTCGTCGCATCGACCAACGCGACCCCGTCCCACTGCCGGATGTCCCGCCCGTCCGTGTAGGGGATCGCCCCCTTGAACTCGAAGACACGCACCCAGTCGTACCCTTCGAATCGGTCGCCGCGCTCCCGGTAGGCGAAGTAGGACTGGTTCGCCTTGCTGAAGAGAAACACCCACTCGTAGGCGGGGGGAAACGCCTCTGCGTCCTGGACCTCGTTGTTGGTCACCGTCCCGTCGCTCTTCAGCTTCTGGCGGTACTCGCGGATGAGCTGCCCGTCGCCGCGCTCCAAGAGGTAGCCGTAGATGTGGGAGGACTCCTTCTTGGCCTCGCGGTCGTCGAACTTCGCCTTGCGCACCGTCTCCGTGCAGGTGAACTTCACGGCATAGTCGCGGTACCTCTCGGCGACCTCAGCCAGCTTCGCCTTGAGCTCCGGCGTGAGGCCCCAAGGCGAGCCGTCGTCGGGAAGCAGCGTCATGTACGCCGGGTCCGGACCCTCGCTCTTGTCCTTGTCCGAGGGGCGACTCGCGGGGGGCCGCTCGGGAGGAGACGACAAACCGGAATCGGGCGGAATCGGAGGAGGGAGAAGCGCGAGAAGAGCGATCGAGACGATGGTGGAGGCGAGGCTCATGCCACGATTCTAGCCCGCGGCTCCGCTTGACACCCCCTTCGGCCAATCCTAACGTGCCGGAATGACCGCGAAAAAGGACTACTACGAGGTCCTCGGTGTGCCCAGGACCGCGAGCGAGAAGGACCTGAAGGCGGCCTATCGCAAGCTCGCGCGCAAGTACCACCCCGACGTGAACCCCGGCGACAAGGCGGCCGAGGAGAAGTTCAAGGAGATCTCCGGTGCGTTCGCGGTGCTGTCCGACCCGGAGAAGCGCGCCAAGTACGACCGCGGAGGTCACGACGCGTTCGAGCCGGGATTCGACCCGTTCCAGGGCGCGACGATCGACTTCGAGGACCTGGGACTGGGCAACTTGTCCGACATCCTCGAGCTGTTCGGCGGCGGACGGCGCCGCGCGACCGCACGGCGCGCAACGCAGGGGGAGGATCTCCAGCTCGAGATGAGCCTTCCGTTCACCGAGGCCATTCACGGGACGACGGTCGAGGTAACGATCCCGAGGGCGATCGCCCGGGGGGGCGGCCGCGTCTCCGGCGGGGAGAAGATCAAGGTTCGCATCCCCGCGGGCATCGACGACGGCGAGCGCGTGCGTATCGCCGGGAAGGGAAACGACGGGATCGGCGGAGGGCCACCCGGGGATGCCTACGTCAACATCCGCGTCGAGCCCCATCCGCTCTTTCGCCGCGAGGGGAGCGATCTCGTGTGCGAGGTCCCCGTCGGCATCGTCAAGGCGACGCTGGGCGGCGACGTCGAGGTTCCGACGCTCGACGGCCGCGCGACCATCAAGATCCCCGCGGGAACGCGGGGCGGACAGCGCTTCCGACTCAAGGGGCGCGGAGTCGCCGCCCACGGGGGGCGCCCGGCAGGTCACCTTTTCGCGGTCGTGCAGATCGTGACGCCGAGGGAGATCGATGCGCGCTCCCGGGAGATTCTCGAGGAATTCGCACGGCGCAATCCGACCGCCTGACGGGACGAGAGCGCGTGCTGCACTTGATCCACCCGGCCCTCGTCCACCTGACGGTGGCCTTCCTCGTCGTCGGTGGAATCGTCGAAGGCTACGGGCTCGTCGGCCGCCGCTCTCGTGTCCAAGCGTTCGGGAGCGCGCTCGTCGTCATCGGCACGGCCTCGCTCGTTCCAGCGATCGTCGCCGGGTTCCTCGCGGAAAACTCACTGGCGCTCACGGCGGCTCAAGAGGCCGCGGTCGACGACCACGAGCGCGCTGGACTGTTCGTGCTCGGAGTCTTCCTGCCGCTGCTTCTCTTGAAGGCGTGGGGCCGCGGACGGCCACCCGAAGGATGGCGCGGCCTCTACGTCGGCGGTCTGGCCCTGGGCGTCTCGCTGGCCGTGTTCGCCGCCTACCTCGGAGGACTCATGGTGTACGCGCTGGGCGTCGGTGTAGCAGCGCCTTGAACGCGTGCCCCGCTATCTGCGGGCTCTCGCGCAGGCGCCTGACGGAGTAGGCGTACCACTGCTCACCGAACGGGACGTACACCCGCAGCCGGTGGCCTGCCTTCAAAAGGATTCGCCGGAGCTCTTCCTCCACGCCGAGCAGCATCTGGAACTCGTATTGCCGGGGCCCGAGCCGGAACTGATCGATCAACCGCAGCGCTTCCCAGACGAGCCGCTCATCGTGCGTCGCGATCCCCACGTAGGCGCCGCGCTCGAACATCCGCGTCATCGCCAGCGTGAAGTTGCTGCGGATCAGCTCCGGGTCGGTGTAGGCGATCTCGCGGCGCTCGAGGTAGATCCCCTTGCAGATCCGGAAGTTCGCCGGAGCATCGGTCAGCGCATCGATGTCCGCGACCGTCCGCCGCAGGCGAGACTGGAGCACGACGCCGACGCGTCCCGGAAACTCGTTGCGAAGCGTGCGATAGATCGCGAGAGTGGCGTCGGTGCACGAGGCGTCCTCCATGTCGATGCGGACGAACGATCTCGCCTCATGGGCGGCGCGAAGGAGGCTGCGCATGTTCTCGAGGCACCGCGCTCGGTCGAGCAGCAGCCCGAACGCCGTCAGCTTCACGGAGACGTTCGCGTCGGCCAGCTTCTCCGCGGCGATCGCGAGGACGAGCTCGACATAGGCGCGCGCATTGGCGTCCGCCTCGTCGACCGATGTGATGAATTCGCCGAGGATGTCGAGCGTCGACATCGCGCCTTCGGCGGAAAGCTGTCGCACCACGCGAAATGCGTCCTCGCGGGTGCTGCCCGCGATGTAGCGTTTCGAGAAAAAGCCGACGATGGGCTTCGGAACGGCGGGAAGCGCGAAGCTCACCGCCTTGTCCAGGAGGCTCATCGGATCAGTGGGCCCGAATCAGTTCCAGGACCTCGCCCGCCTCCGGGAACCGGCCGAGCGCCTTCTTCGAGAAGATCTTCTTGCCGTCGATCATGACTTCGAACACCCCGCCGCTTCCCGCGATCAGCTCGCTGTCGACGCCGATCTCCTGCTTCAGCTCCGCCGCCAGCCTGGCGGCGCGTGGCTGGTAGCTTCACTGCTGGCAGTACTCGATCTGGATGCGCATGATCGGTCCTCCCCGGGCCATCGTAGCAAAACTCGATCGTCGTCCGATGGTACGATCGGCCCATGTCGACTCTCCAGTTTCTCGGGGCGACCGGGACGGTCACCGGATCGAAATACCTGCTCGAGCACGAGGGGTTCCGGATCCTCGTCGACTGCGGGCTCTTCCAAGGTCTCAAGGACCTGCGCGAGCGGAATTGGAGCCCCCCGCCGTTCGACCCCGCGTCGCTCGGCCGCATCCTGCTGACGCACGCGCACCTCGATCACAGCGGTTATTTGCCCCTCGTCTACAAGCGGGGGTATGCGGGAGAGATCGTCACCACGCCGTCCTCACGCGATCTGTGCGGCATCATCCTTCCCGACTCCGGGCATCTCCAGGAGGAAGACGCGCGCTTTGCGAACAAGAGGGGCTCCTCGAGGCACAAGCCGGCTTTGCCCCTGTACACGGAGGACGACGCGCGGCAAGTGCTCCCGCACATCCGCTGCGTCGGATTCGACGCGCCCTCCGAAGTCGGGCCGGGCATCACGGCCACGTTCCGCGCCGCAGGTCACATCGTCGGCGCGGCCATGATCGAGGTCCGCCTGCGCGCGAAGAACGGGGGAGAGAAGATCGTCCTTTTCTCGGGGGATCTCGGCCGCCCCGGCCAGCCGATCCTCCCCGACCCGGAGCCGATGCCGGCCTGCGACCACCTGTTGTGCGAGAGCACCTACGGGGACCGCGATCACCCGAAAGAGGACGCGGAGGCGCGGCTCGGGGAGATCGTCAACACGACGATCCGGCGCGGCGGCACGCTGCTGATCCCGGCCTTCGCGGTCGGTAGGACGCAGCACATCATGTTCCTGCTGCGACGGCTGCGAACCGCCGGGACCATCCCGACCGACGTGCCCATCTTCGTCGACTCGCCGATGGCGATCGAGGCGAACCGGATCGTCATGAGCCACCCCGAAGCCCAGGACGCCGAGATGCGGGACGCGAACAACAAGGGAGGCGATGTCCTCGGTATGCATGACGTCCGGTTCGCAACGACCTCCGAGGAGTCGAAAGCGCTCAACGACATCGCGTACCCCGCGATCATCATCTCGGCGTCGGGGATGGCAGAAGGCGGCCGCATCCTCCATCACTTGGCGTTCAAGCTCCCCGACCACAGGGCGACCGTCTTGTTCGTCGGATTTCAGGCGATCGGGACGCGCGGGCGGGCGCTCCAGGACGGCAAGGAGGTGATCTCGATGTACGGCCGGGACATTCCCGTGAGGGCGCACATCGAGACGATCGACGGTCTCTCGGCGCACGCCGACCGCAGCGAGATCCTCTCTTGGCTCCAGTCCGGGACGAGCCGCCCGGGGCGTGTCCACCTCGTGCACGGCGAGCCCGACGCCCGCGACGCGTTGGCCGCGCTCATCCGCGAGCGGATGAAGCTCGACGTGCACTGTCCCAACTATCTCGAGACCGTGGAACTCTGATGCCCTACTACGTGCGAACGATCCTCGTCACGGGCACGGAAGACGACGTCGCCTCGGCGAGGCATGAGCACCTCGCGCACGTCGCCCAGCTCGCAGCGTCGGGGAAGGTGCGCGCCGCCGGCGCGTTCGCCCGCGGCGACGGCTATCTCGACATCTTCGAGGCGAACGACCTTTACGAGGCCGAAGCGATCGCCCGCACGAGCCCGCTCGTCGAGCTCGGCCTGGGGACTTGGATGCTTCGGGAATGGCAGGAACTCGAATAGGGGACACTCCCCTTTTTCCGATGAGCGGCCCCTCTCTATCGATCCACCCACTTGCCGTGTCTCCGAATCAAGTCAACGAGACGATCCGCGGCCTCCCCGGCGGGTATGTCCTTCTCGACCATGTCCTTGCCGACGAACAAGGCGATCTTCTCGTCGCCCCAGCCGACGTAGCCGAAATCGGCGTCCGCCATCTCGCCCGGTCCGTTGACGACGCACCCCATCACCGCGATCTTCAGCCCTTTCAAATGCGCGGTGCGCTCCTTGATGGTTGCCGTCGTGGATTCGAGATCGAAGAGCGTCCTGCCGCACGACGGGCACGAGATGAACTCGGTCTTCGTCATGCGGACCCGTGCCGCCTGAAGGATGTTGAACCCGAGCCGGCGCGCGTCGGCCGCGGCGTGGGTCTCGACGTGGATGGCATCGCCGATTCCTTGGCAAAGGAGTCCGCCCAACGCCGCCGCCGGTCCAAGCGTCTCGTCCGCGCCGCGGAGCGCCGGCCGGTCGAGCAGCACGAGGGGTAGGGCGACCGAGGCATCGGCGAGGCCCGCGGCGAGCTTCCGGTAGGCGAACAACGGCGTCAGGTCCAGGGAAGGGTCGAGGGTCAAGAGCGCACGCGCCTCCGCACTTCTGGCGCGGCCCGCGATCTCGACCGCCATCTCGATCGCCTGCCGGGCGCTGCCGCGGCGTGAGCTCGCCTCGAAGAGCACCGCGCCGCGAGAGTGCTTCGAAAGAGCGAGCAGGGGATCGACCGTCGCCGCGGCGCCGGCGTCGAGCGGCGCGCGAACGACGACGTGCACGCGATGGGCCGCGGAGAACAGCCGAGTCCACGCGCCCTCGTTCAGGGTCGCACCGACGGGCCACGAGACCCGCACCGACAGCGCGACCTGAGGCGCCACCAGCTCCATCGCCCCACGCAGCGCCGCGACCGCTTCGATCTCCCCCGCATCGTCGAGATCGACCGAGACGACCTCGGCCCGCGTCTCTTCGGGAACCCGGCCGCCCGCCTCGCCGTCGAGCTCCCGGCGCACGGCGTCGGGCTGGCGTAGCGACGACCGCAGCGAGGCCTCGACGAGGATCGTTCTCTTCCCCCCCGCAGCGCGGGGTCCCATCGTCACCTCAGGGGAGACGCGCTCGAACGCGAGCACCGGCTCCATCGCGCGGACGCGTGCCGTGGGTGACGAGCCCGACGGCGGGCCCCCCGAGAGCGCGATGTTGGCGTTGTACGGGGCGACGAGCGCGAACGCGACCGGGATCTCCGCGACGGGATCCTCCGTGAGCGAAACGCGCACGGTGTCGCCGATCCCTTCCTCGAGAAGCACGCCGATGCCCAGCGCCGACTTGATCCGGCCGTCCTCGCCGTCGCCGGCCTCGGTGACGCCGAGGTGGAGCGGGTAGTCCATGCCGAGGGCGTTCATGCGGCGAACGAGGAGCCGGTACACGTCGAGCACCACCGCGGGGTTCGACGCCTTCATCGACAGGACGAGCTCGCGGTACCCCCAGTCCTCGCAGATCCTCACGAACTCGAGAGCGGATTCGACCATCCCTTCGGGGGAATCGCCGAAACGATTCATGATCCGGTCGGAGAGCGAGCCGTGGTTCGCGCCGATCCGCATCGCGACGCCAAGCTCCTTGGCGCGCCGCACCAGGGGCGAGAAGACGTCGTGGATGCGCTGGAGCTCGGCGTCGTACTCGGCCTGCGAGTATTCGCGCACCGCGAATTTCTTCTTGTCTGCGAAATTCCCAGGATTGACCCGGATCTTCTCGACGTGCTCGATGGCCTTCATCGCGGCGGCCGGCGTGAAGTGAATGTCGGCGACCAGCGGGACCTTGATCCCCAGGGCGGCGAGGGCGCTCCGGATATTCGGGAGGTTCTCGGCGTCGGCGCTGGTCGGCACCGTGACCCGGACGATCTCGCACCCCGCTTCGACGAGCCGGGCGATCTGCGCCACCGTCGCCTTGGTGTCGGTGGTTGCCGGCGTCGTCATCGACTGAACGCGAATGGGATTGTCGCCACCCAAGGCGACGTCACCAACGTGAACGACTCGCGTGCGTCGGCGCTGGTAGGCGGAAAGCCCCGAATTGAGTCTCATGCCCGATCCATACGGGCCATTCTAAGGACCGGTTCGCGGTCGGTCCACGGGGGTCGACGAGCGCCGAAATTTGGCAGTAGCCGCGAGCAACCGATCGTCGAATAATCTTGACAGCGCCGCCCGGAGAGGGGACGTGGATCGGGGGCCGCAGTGACGAGCCGGGAGCGGGTGGTGTCGATCGTGATCGGAATCGTGGGCGCGATCGGCAGTGCCCTCGCCCTCGTCGACTTCATCCTGAAGGTCAGCCAAAACGCGCTGGACATCCCCGATGTGGCGACGCCCCAAGCGTTCTATCAGTCCGTAGGCGACGCCTACGGCGGCGGCTTCATCGCGGGATTCGCTCTTTGCTTCTTCCTCATGCTTCTCGCGGTCGCGATCGGAACCTGGTACGAGAGCCGCAGGAGCGCCGTCCCGCTCGCGACCGAGTCGGTCCCAATGCCGGTGGTGAAACCTTCATCTCGAGGGTAGGGTCATTACGAGGAGGGCCGCCCATGCTCCCCTTCCGGCGTATTCTCGTCACCACAGACTTCAGCGAGACGTCTCTCAGCGCCCTTCCGGTCGCCGTGGAGGTCGCGACGCACTTCGATGCCGAGCTGTTGCTCGTTCACATCCTCCCGATGGACACACCCACGCCGTGGGACATCCCGCCGTACCCCGACTTCGGCCTGGCGTCGCTCCCACTTCCCGAGTACGAGGCCCAGGTCCGCGACGAGGTCGAGCGTCGGCTCGAGATGGTCGTCGCAAAGCATGCGCAGGGGATCAGAGTCCGCCGCTTGATCGGGCGCGGCGACCCCGCGACCGAAGTCGATCGGATAGCCGCCGAGGAGAAAGCGGACCTGATCGTACTTGCAACGCACGGGTGGACCGGCTGGCGTCACCTCGTATTCGGCTCGGTCGCCGAGAAGGTTCTCCGTGAAGCGCCGTGCCCTGTTCTGTCCGTACGGAACCCTTCACGCTAGAATCCGTGGAAAGGGGACGCTCCCCTTTTTCTCGCAACGCTCCCCGGATACCGCGTTGCGAGAAAATAGAAAATAGGGGAGTGTCCCCTTTAGGGCGGGAGTCAAGCGTGAGAAGCATGGCGGTCACATCGATCATTCTCCTCGCGGTCGCCGCGGGCGACGGCAAGACGCTCTACGAAACGAAGTGCGCCCAGTGCCACGGCAAGGAAGGTGTGGCGAAGCCGCCCGGAAAGGGCTCGAAGAATTTCAACGATCCCGAATTCCAGGAAGCATGGACGGAGGCGGCGATCGCGAAGATCACCTCGGACGGGAAGGGGAAGATGCCGGGCTACCGCAGCAAGCTCACGCCGGAGCAGATACAGGCCGTCTCCGCCCACGTCAAGACTCTCGGCTCCTCGAAGTGATTCGACGGACGCCGCTCGCCATCGGTCTGCTGTTCGCGTTCGCGACCGCATGCGGCGGCGCGGCGACGCCCCCTCCGGCCGCGTCGGCGGAAGCCCCTCTCCCGGAAGGGCTTTCCGCCGAAGAGCGCCGCGACATCGACGTCTTCCGGCGCGCCTCGGCGTCGGTCGTGTTCATCACCAACTACACGCGCCAGCTCGACTACTTTTCCTTCGACGCGGTCGAAACGCCCGCGGGCTCGGGGAGCGGCTTCGTCTGGGACCGCGACGGACACATCGTCACGAACTTCCACGTCATCGAGGACGGGTCGAAATTCTCGGTGACGCTCGGGGATCAAGAGTACGAGGCGACGGTCGTCGGGGCCGCTCCCGACAAGGACGTCGCGGTTCTCAAGATCGAGGCGCCCGCGGCGCGCCTGGTGCCGCTCGTCGTCGGCCGGTCGGGCGATCTGGTCGTCGGCCAGCGCGTGCTCGCCGTCGGCAATCCGTTCGGCTTCGATCACACTCTGACGACCGGAGTCGTCAGCGGGCTCGGACGCGAGCTTCGCTCCCCCTCGGGCCGCCGCATCCGCGACGTCATCCAGACCGACGCCGCGATCAATCCCGGGAACTCGGGCGGTCCGCTGCTCGACTCGTCGGGGCGCCTGATCGGGATCAACTCCGCCATCTACTCGCCCTCCGGCGCCTCGGCGGGGATCAGCTTCGCGGTACCGATCGACTCGGTGAGCCGGCTCGTCCCGCAGCTGATCAAATACGGTCGGATCAAGCAGCCGGGGATCGCCGGTGCCTCCCTCGTGTCGGATTCGATCGCGCGCGCGAGCGGCATCGAGGGAGTCGCGATCTACCAAGTCGATGAAGGCTCTCCGTCCGACGAGGCCGGGCTCACCGGGATCACGGTGACGAGGCGCGGCCGGCCTCGGCTCGGCGATGTCATCGTCGCGGTCGAAGGCAAGAAGGTCCGCAGCCAGCAGGACCTCTACGACGCGTTCGAGGCGGCGGGAGTCGGCGCGACCGTGCGGCTGACGATCGCGGACGGGCAGAACGACAAGCGGCGCGAAGTGCGCGTCAAGCTGTACGATCTGCGCTGACCCGATGGCGACAAAACCACGCAGGAAGCTCGACACGTTTCCCAATCCGGAGCCGGCTCGAGACTACACGATCGCCTTCACGTGTCCGGAGTTCACCTGCCTCTGCCCGCGAACGGGCCAGCCCGACTTCGCGACGATCCAAATCAAGTACGTCCCCGACCGGATGTGCGTCGAGTTGAAGTCACTCAAGCTCTACCTCTGGTCGTTCCGGAACGAGGGGCACTTCCACGAAGCCATTACGAACCGCATCGCCGACGACCTCGCGAAGACGCTGAACCCGCGCTCCCTGGAAGTGGTCGGTGATTTCTTCGTGCGAGGAGGAATTCACACGGTTGTCACCGTCACGCATGAAGCACCTTGATCGAAAGGGGACACTCCCCGGTTTTCTTACAAAGCGGTATCGGGGGAGCTTTGTAAGAAAAAGGGGAGTGTCCCCTTTCGATCAAGGTGTTATATTCGGCGACGTTTTCTCTTTGAACCCTTTCCAGGAGGTGTTGAATCGACGACAAAGTCCGCGTGAACCAGCAGATCCGCCTCAGTCCAGTCCGTCTCATCGGCGCCGAAGGAGAGCAGGTCGGCGTCGTCCCCATCGAAGAAGCCCGGCGCATCGCGGAAGAATCGGGGCTCGATCTCGTCGAGGTCGCTCCGGACGCCCGCCCGATCGTGGTCCGCATCATGGACTACGGCAAGCACCGGTTCGAGGCCGCGAAGAAGGTGCGCGACGCGCGCAAGAACGAGACGCGCATCATGGTCAAGCAACTCAAGCTCCGCCCCGCCATCGGCGACCACGATCTCGAGACGAAGCTCACGCACGCGCGGCGTTTCCTCGCCGAGGGTGACAAGGTCCGCGTGACCATCATGTTCCGCGGGCGCGATCTGAGGCGCCCCGAGAACGGCCGGCGCGTTCTCGACCGCGTGATCGAGATCCTTGCCGACCTCGCGGTCGTCGAGTCGGCGTACGGCGAGATCGTCAACCGCGACATGAGCATGACCCTGGCCCCCCGCAAGCATTGATGCGGGCGGCCTCCCCCCGCGCGACGTTTCCGTACCCGATGGTCGAGATGGATCTCGACAACGGGCTCCGCGTCGTCGCCGTTCCCATGGAATCGCCCGGAATCGTCGCGCACTACGTCGCCGTGCGCGTCGGCTCCCGCAACGAGATCGAGCCAGGCCTCACCGGCTTCGCCCACTTCTTCGAGCACATGATGTTCCGCGGCACGCCCCGCTACCCGCCGGAGCAGTACAACGACGTCCTGAAGCGGCTGGGCGCGGACGGGAACGCGTTCACGACGGACGATTGGACCTGCTACCACATCGTCGCCGCCGCCGATGCGCTCGAGACGCTGATGGATCTCGAGTCGGACCGGTTCATGAATCTCGAATACGGCATGGAGGCGTTCCAAAAAGAAGCCGACGCGGTGCTCGGCGAGTACAACAAGAACGCCTCGATCCCCTTCAACCCGCTCTTCGAGAAACTTCAAGACACGGCGTTCACGGCGCACACCTACAAGCACACGACGATGGGCTTCCTCAAGGACATCCAGGACATGCCCAACCAATACGACTACAGCCGGGCCTTTTTCGAGCGGTGGTACCGCGCGGACAACGCCGTGCTCGTCGTGGCGGGGGACGTCGAGCCGGCGCGCGTGTTCGCATCGGCGCGGCGCTTCTACGGCGCTTGGCGTCCTGGCGTGAAAGCGTTCGTCACGCCGGTCGAGCCGGACCAGGTCGGGGAGCGCGCCGCGCACATCGCCTGGCCGGCTCCGACGCTGCCGCTCCTCGCGATGGCGTTCCACGCGCCTGCGTTCGACGCCGACGGCATCGACGGCCGCGCCCTCGACGTGGCCGCCCAAGCGTACTTCGCGCCGACCAGCCCGCTGCACAAGCAGCTGGTGCTCGACCGCCAATGGGTCGACTGGCTCTCGGCGGGCGCCGAGGACCGGCGCGACCCCGGCGTTTTCCTCGTCCTGGCTCGGGTCAAGGAGGCCGGGCGCATCGGCGACGTGCGTGCCGCGATCGAGAGCGCGCTGGCGCAGGCGGGCTCGACCTCGCTGACCGAGACGAGGCTCGGGGAAGTCAGATCGCGTCTACGCTACGGATTTCTGTCGGGACTCCTCGCGCCCGACCCCGTCGCGGCGACCGTTTGCCAGTTCGCGCAGCTCACGGGCTCGCCGTCGTCGATCGACCGATCGTTCGCGACGCTCGAGAGGCTGACCGCCGAGGACGTCGTCCGCGTCTCGCAACGGGTCTTCCGTCCCGAGAACCGCACGGTGGTCACGCTGGCGCCTGGCGGCGCGGAGGGCGCGGCGTGAAGACGGTCGTTCTCCCGTCCCAAGCTTCTCCCTTCGTGTCGATACGGCTGCTGTTCGAGGTCGGCTCCGCCGACGACCCGGTGGGCAGGGAAGGGCTCGCGGCGCTCACCGGCTCCCTCCTCGCGGAAGGCGGGACGAAACAATTGACCTACGAGCAGCTGCTCGCAGCGTTCTACCCGATGGCGGCGGGGGTTGGAGTGCAGGTCGAGCGAGACGCGACGGTCGTGCAGGGGACGGTCCACCGCGATCATCTCGACGGCTTCTACGAGCTGGTCCGTCAGATCGTCATCGAACCGCGCTTCGCCGCGAAGGAGTTCGCGCGCTTGAAGGCCGACCAGCGCAACGCCCTGGTCTCGGGACTGCGCGCGATCGACGACGAGGCCTTCGGCCAGGAGGCGCTGTCCTCCCTGCTGTACGCCGGTCAGCCGTACGGTCGCCCGGTGGAGGGAACGGTGCGGGGCATCGAGGCGCTGGCTCGGGAGGACGTCGAGGCGTTCCACGGGGCTCGCTTCACACGCGACGTCTTGACGCTCGGCGTCGGGGGCAGCGTGCCCGATGGCTTCGTCGAGCGGGTCGCGAAAGACCTCGCGGCTCTTCCTGAGCGGGGCCCGGTGCGCGCGCAGCTTCCCGCCCCGCATCGCTCGAAGGGTTTCGAAACGCTGGTCGTGACCAAGCCGGCGCGAGCCTGGGCGATCTCGCTGGGACACCCCCTAGCGGTGACCCGGACCGACGACGACTTCTTTCCGCTGTTCCTGGCGTGCTCGTATCTCGGAGAGCACCGGACATTCAACGGCGTCTTGATGAGCAAGATGAGGACCGATCGCGGGCTGAACTACGGCGACTACAGCTACGTCGAGAATTTCGTCCAGGACGGCGCCTCGACCTTCGCGCTCCCCAACGTACCCCGCCGCCGGCAAGCGTTCACGATTTGGATCCGGCCCGTCGCACCGGAGCACGCGCACTTCGCGATTCGCCTGGCGGTCCGCGAGCTGAGGCGCCTCGTACGCGACGGCCTCTCGTCGCGAGCCTTCGAGGAGACGCGCGATTTTCTCCTGAACTACAGCAAGCTGTGGGTTCAGACGCCGGCGCGCCGCTTGGGCTACGCGATGGACGGCGCGCACTACCGCGGGAAAAGCCTGGTCGACGAGCTGGCCGAGCGGCTGCCGAGGATGTCGGTCGGAGAGGTCAACGACGCGATTCGACGCCACCTCGACCCGGAAGGGCTGAAGGTCGCCGTGATCGCCGACCCCGAAAAAGCCGACGACTTCGTCGACGCGCTTACGCGAAATGCTCCGTCCCCGATGACCTATGGAACGGAAACGAGGCCCGACGTTCTCGAGGAGGATCGCGCCATCGCCGTCGAGCCGCTCCCCATCGAACGAAGTCGTTGCCGCTTGGTGCCGGCAACCGTAATGTTCGAGGGTTGAGCGTCGGCGGGGACGGTCCCGTACGCTCGACGAGAACTGTCCCGGCGGAATCGGCCGCCCGCATGGGGCCGATGTCAGAATGAACGGTCATGGCCGCCGAATGTCGAAGGAGAGGTTCGATGTCATTCCAAACGCTTGGACGTTCGAGTCTCCTGGCCGCCGTGACGGCATTGCTGCTGCCGGCCGCACCGGCCCATGCGCAAACGGCGTGCATCACTCCCAATTGCACCTTGGGCGGAACGCCGACCCAGTGCTTGAACCGGGCTCTGCCGCGCACCCCCACGGTTCAGCTGGGCAACGGCGGCACATTCACGTTCCAGCCGTCGAATCCAAAAATCGAGCCGGGGGACTGCATCATTTGGCGCTCGGTGTCGAGCACCCACAGCTCGGCCGGCGACTCGTGCACCGCCACATCGGCGTGCAACACTCCGCCCGACGTGGGGTGCGAGTGGGACAGCGCCAATATCTCCAGCCTCGCGATGTTTCCGATGTCGACCTGCTACTACGATCCGGCGCTTTTTCCCGCCGCGGCCGCGGATCCGTACCACTGCCGCCAACACGCGGCCCTGGGGATGCGCGGCACCCTCAACGTCACGACGGCCATCCAGCTTCAGGTCGACAAGGACTTTGGGACGAGCTCGGTGAAGCTCAGCTGGACGGGCGGCGGCGTGACTGGCGACGTCAGCTACAAGGTCGAGCGCCAGAGCGGGGGCGATCCGCGGTTCCCCACGGCCTCGACGACCACGATGAATCCGGACGGCGGCGTACTCGGCACGACGTTCACGGATGCCGGCGATCTCTTGGTCAACAACCCGCGCTACTATCTCGTGAGGAACAAGCAGACCAACGAGCCGTAACGCCGGCTCGCGGGAGGTGAGGATGCGGAAACCGCTCGGAGCCGGCCTCGCCGCCGCGATCGTCTTCTTCTCCGCACTCTCAGCCGCCGATCCGCCGCTGGCCACGGTGACGGGCGAGGTCATCGACTCGGCCTGCTACATCAAGTCGGGAGCGCGCGGCGAATCTCATCGCGCCTGCGCGCAGAAGTGCGGCGACGCCGGGATCCCGCTGGCGATCGTCGAGGACGGGACCGGCAACGTCGTCTGGATCGCCTCCGTCAACGACCTGGAGACGCCGAACGCGAAGCTGCGCCCGTTCGCGGGCCGCCGCGTCACGGTCTCCGGGACGTGGGCCGAGCGGGGCGGCGCGAAGCTCCTCCTGCTGCACTCCGTGAAGGCTGCCCCAGCCTCGTGAGCGGGGGCGGGCGCCTCGTATTCGCCGCCGTAGTGCTCGGCGTCGCAGCCGCGATGGCCGCAGGGGGCATCTTCCTCGCCACCCGCGCAGGATGGCAGCGCGCCGCGCTCGACACGCCGGTCCAACGTGGGCGCGTCGTCGCCGAGCGGATGGGATGCTTCGGCTGCCACGGCCCGGCCGGCGGTCAGCCGATCCCGAACCCCGGCGCGAAGGGCGGCGAGGTCCCGGGGTGGCCGGGCGGCACATGGATGATGTGGAACCGCGACGAGAGCGACGTCCGCGCCTGGATCCTCAAAGGCCGTCCGGCGCACCGCGAGCCCGACGAGGGAGCGCTGATCAAGATGCCGGCGTTCGAATCCCGCCTTTCGAAGCAGAGCGTGGACGACCTCGTTGCCTACGTCCTCGCCGCGTCGCACTTCGGCAGTATCGAGGACCAGACCGCCGCCGCGGGGCACGAGACCGCTTACAAGCTGGGCTGCTTCGGTTGCCACGGCGCCGAAGGACGCGGGCTCGTCATGAATCCCGGATCGTTCAAGGGATACATCCCGCCGTGGGACGGCCCGGACTTTCCCGATCTGGTCCGTGACGACGCCGAGCTTCGCCAATGGGTTCGGAACGGCGCCTGCGATCGGCTCCTCGCAAACCCGATCGCGAAGGAGATTCTCGTGAAGCAGGCGATCGCGATGCCCGCCTACCGCGAGCGCGTCTCCGACGCGGATCTCGCCTCGCTCGCAGCGTACATCGCGTGGGTGCGCTCGCACGCTCGAACGGGCGCGGCGCCCGGGAGCGCGCCATGAGGGCGAGGCTGCCGCTCGCGCTCGGGCTCGCGATCGCCGCAGCGGCGTGCGGAGGCGACGGCGTCGTGACCGTCGGCCCGAGTCCGTCGCCCCCCGGAGCGCCGACGCTCTCCTCGCTCCAATCGTCGATCTTCACTCCGAGATGCGCTCTCAGCGGATGCCACGCCGGGCCGTCGCCGCAGCAGGGGATGAATCTGTCGGCGGGGTTGATGTTCGTCAATACCGTGAACGTCGACTCGGTCGAGCTGTCGGGATTCAAGCGGATCGCGCCGAACAACGCGACGGATTCCTACCTCTACATGAAGATCTCGGGCGACCCGCGGATCTTCTTCGACCGGATGCCCCAGAACGCCAACCCTCTGTCCGCGGCCGAGCTGGAATCGGTGCGCCTCTGGATCGAAGCGGGCGCGCTGGACAACTGATGCGTCGCTCGATCCCATTCCTCGCGGCGCTCGCTTTGGCACCGCACCTCGCCCACGCGGAGCCGATGCTCGCCGCGCGCACGGGACTCGGGTGCGCCTCATGCCACATCAATCGGACCGGCGGCGGCGGGCGCACGGCGTACGGCGCGGGTTACGGCGCGAACACATTGCCCTGGGCCAAGCTCGCGCAAGGGCACGGCCTCTTCGACGGCGCGATCGGCGACCGCGTCCGCATCGGCCTCGACGGCCGCGGAAGCTACTTCGCGACCTTCCGCGATCCGGGCCCCTACATCGGCGAGGCGAAGGTCACCGAGGCCGATCTCTACTTCGGCGCCGATCTCGTCAAGGACCGCCTCGCGGTCTACATCGACGAGCACGTCGCCCCCGGCGGCGCCGCGGCGCGCGAGGCGTTCGCCCTGTTTTCCCTCGACCGAGCCGGGTTCTACGTCAAGGGCGGGAAGTTCTTCCTGCCGTTCGGCCTGCGCCTCCAGGACGACGACGCGGCATCGCGTCGCGGCACCGGGTTCACGATGGAGACCGCCGACATCGGCGCGGAGGTCGGCGCCGACAACGGCGCCTGGTCGACCGCCTTCTCGATCACCAACGGCACCTCGGGAGGCGCGGAGCAGGAC
This sequence comes from uncultured Acidobacteriota bacterium, assembly GCA_964511835.1. Classification (GTDB taxonomy): domain Bacteria; phylum Acidobacteriota; class Polarisedimenticolia; order Polarisedimenticolales; family DASRJG01; genus DASRJG01. Next base: position 70,340 of record CAZEII010000005.1, read on the forward strand.
AACGGCAAGCAGTACACCTGGACGGGCGCGCGCGTGTTCACGCCGGGGCGGATCGGTCTCTCCGCGTCGTTCAACGACCTTCCGAACGGAGCGAGCAGCTCCGCCGCCGGAGTGTGGGGAACCTGGCGCGCAGGACCGATGGTCGTGCTCGCCGAGGCGGACGCCCTCGAATCGAACGACGGGGTCAATCCCAAGACGCACGGCGGCGCGGGCCACGTCGAGGCGGACGTCCTGGCCCACGCCGGTCTGACGGTCCGCGCGTTCGCCGGAGCGGCAAATCCCGACCGGAGCGACGGTATTGATCGCTTGACGCAATGGGGGGTCGGCCTCGACTGGACCGCGCTCCCCGGATTGCAAATTCGCGCGCTGTACCGCGCCCGCAGCGGTCCCACCTCGATCCCCGGGTCGAACGACGACCAGGCGTTCGTCGAGGCCCACGTCTACTTCTGATCGTGCGCCGCCCGCCGTCGCGTGCCCCGAGAGCGGTCCCGTCGTATGCTTTTCGTGCACGTGGGGGCGGGAGGCTACCGATGGGCACCACGACTGCGGCAACCCGCGCAGGCCAAGGGATCGAAAAAGTCCGGCAGCACCTGATGACCTCTCTTCATCTCGGCCGGCTCCGTCCCGGAGACCGCGTCGCCTCCGTCCGCCGCCTCGCCGACATCACCGGGTTGAACCGAAAGACGGTCCACCGCGCGTACGGCGCCCTCGTGCGCGAGGGATTCCTCGACGTCAAGCCGGGCGCCGGCACGTACGTCTCGAAAGACCTGGATCCGCACGCCGGTCAGGACGGCTTGATGCGCGCCGTCAACCTTTGCCGCACGGAAGCGCAGGCGCTCGGCCTCTCGCCCGCGGGTTTCGCCGACTTCGTCCATGGCACCATGAACGGCGGCCTGCAAGGCCTGCCCCTCGTCATCGCCGAGTGCAACCGCGAGCAGATCGAGATGATCGGTCGCGACGTCCGCGCCGGCCTCTCCGTCAACGCCCGCCCGGTTCTTCTCGACGAGCTGATCGCCAATCCAGCGGGCGCGTTGTCCGGCGCTTGGGGGATCGTCACCACCGACTGCCATCGCGCCGACGTCGAAGCCGCCGCGCGCACCGTCGGAGTTCCCGTCTACCGCGTCGCCCTCGACGCCGAGTTTCCCCAGGCCATCCTCCGCTGGGCTCGCACTCGCCACGTCGTCCTCGCGGTGGGTGACGAGCGCTTCGCGCAGGTCTTCCTCCGTTTCCTGGGCCAGCTCGGCGCCGGACCCGAGATCACCGCTCGCATCCACATCGTCGTTCCCGCCCGCCTGCGGGCCGCTCTGCGCGAAGGCGGCGAGGACGCCGTCGTCCTCGTCTCGCAGCTCGTCCATCGCGAGGTCGAATCGAAGCTCCCGCCCCACGCGCGGCCTTTGTCCGCGCACTGGCGCCTCGCGCAGGGAACGCTCGAGCGGCTGCGCGCGGAGCTCGCGTACGACCTGGCGGCGAAGAGAGAGGGGCACGCGTAAGCGAGCCAGCCTCGCCCGTCGACCTTTCCTAGCGATCGATCAAATCGCCGCCTTCGTCTTCACCGGATCCGGCGGTTTCGGCGGCATCTCGTGCGGGTCCGTCGCGAGCTGCTTCAAGATCTCGTCGATGGCGCGGTCGAGCTGCGGGTCGCGACCGGCAATCTCCGACGCCGGGTCGTTGTCGATCTCGATGTCGGGGGAGACGCCCTCGCCCTCGATGACGTACCTGCCGTCCTTCGAGAGGGTCGAGTGCTGAGGGACCGAGATATGGCCGCCGTCGATCAGCGGGCCTTCGCCGCTGATGCCGGTGACGCCCCCCCACGTGCGCTTGCCGATCAGCGGGCCGAGGCCGGCCGCACGGAACATGTAGGGGAAGATGTCGCCGTCCGAGGCGCTGGACTCGCTGATCAGGCAGGCCATCGGGCCGCGCATGACGACCTCGGGGTAGGTGCGGGGGTCGTCGGCGGTGCGCGAGTAGCGCCAGCCGAGAACCGTGCGGCGCAGGCGCTCGATGATCCACTGCGAGATGTTGCCGCCACCGTTGGCGCGGTCGTCGACGACCAGGCCGTTCAGCCTGGCCTGCGGGTAGAACCACTTGACGAACTCGCGCGCGCCGTCACCCCCCATGTTGGGGATGTGCATGTACCCGACGCGGCCGTTCGTCTTCTTCGCGACGTAGGCGCGATTGCGCTCGGTCCAGTCGAGGTAGAGGAGGGCGCTCTCGTCCTTGATCGGTGTGACTTTGACCTGCCGCGTCTTCTTCGGCTCGTCCTTGGGGGCGACGGTCAGCGTCACCGGGTTCGCCGCCTTGTTCACCAGGAGCTTGAACGGGTCTTCGTTGGGTGAGAACTCGTCCCCGTCGACGGCCAGGAGCCAGTCGCCTTCCTTGACGTCGGCCCCGATCTCGGTCAGCGGCGAGCGGTACCGCGTCTCTTCATTCTGACCTTTGAGGATCTTGGCGATGCGGTAGCGTTGGGACGATGGGTCGAGCTCGAGCTTGGCGCCGAGGAGGCCGACGGGAGCGCGCGGCGGAACGGTCCAGTCGCCGCCGTCGACGTAGAGGTGGCCGATGCTCAGCTCGCTGATCATCTCGCCGATCAGATAGTTGAGGTCGGAGCGGTGGCCGACGTAGTCGACCAGCGGCTCGTACTGCTTCTTCAGCGCCGCCCAGTCGTAGCCGTGCATGTTCTCGACGTAGAAGAAATCGCGGTAGCGGCGCCAAACCTCCTCGAAGTCGTTCTTCCATTCTTGACGAGGGATGCGGTCGACCATGAGGTCCTTGGTCGACACCGGCTTCTTCGAGTCCTTGTCCTTCGGCGACGCGTCGTAGAGCGTGTAGGCGTTGTCCGCGCTGACCAAGAGCTTCTTTCCGTCCGAAGAGAGCGCGTAGCCGTTGGCGTCCTCGAGGAAGGTCGTCTCCTTGCGCTTCTCCAGGTCGTAGAAGTGGAGCTGAGTCTTGCGCTCGGGCGGACGGCCGTAGAAGCGGGCGTCGTTCTTGAGATAGATGAGATAGTTCTTGGTCACCGAGAGCCCGTCGTAGTTGTCCGCCTCGATGGGCGCGCGCGCGACGCGGCCGCCGAGTCCGTCGAGATCGATCTTCGTCGGCGGCTTCGGCTTCGACTCTTCTTTCTTGTCCTTGTCGGATTTCTTGTCGTCCTTCTTCTCGTCTTTCTTGTCGGCGTCCTTGTCCCCCTTGTCGTCCTTCTTCTCCTTCGCGTCGTTCACCTCGTCGGAGAGCGGGGCGAAGGGGCTCGGCAGGTCCTTGCGCAGCGCGATCGCGAAGATTCCGGTCATCCGGTTGCCCGCGAAGTTCCACTCCACCGACGAGATCTGCGGCTGGTAGTCGCGCTCCGACAGGTACCAGAGGTACTTGCCCTCCGGATCCCACGCAGGGGAGTGCTCGCTGAAGAACCCGTCGGTGATTTGGCGCGTTTTGCCGTCCTCCGCGCTCCACAGATAGAGCGCGAAGTTGCGGTTCTTCTGGCTGAGCGAGAACGCGAGCCACTGCCCGCAGGGGGACCAGGTGTAGTCGGTGACCTGGAAGTTCCGCTCGTTGGCGACCTCGACCTGCGATCCGTCGGCGACCGTGACGACGAAGATCCGGCCTTCCTTGTCGGAATACGCGATCCGCTTCCCGTCCGAGGACCAGGCGGGGCGGTAGAGGTACATCTTGTTCCCCTTCGTGAGCGCCTTCGGAGCGGCCGATCCCTCCTGCGGGACGAGGTACAGCTCGTCCTCGCCCGACATGTCGGAGATGAAGACGATCTGCTTCCCGTCCGGCGACCAGGCGGGGGCGCGGTCGTGCGCGTTCGAGGTGCGCGTCAGGTTTCGCGTCGGACCGTTCTCGATCGGCGCGGTGAAGATGTCTCCGCGAGCCGCGAAGAGCGCGCGCTCCCCCTTCGGCGAGAGGTCGTAGTCTTCGATGTTCTTTTCGGCGGAGACGCGCGACGGGCGATCCCACAGGCCGTCGTCCGGAACGGTGATCGACAACTTCGTTTCCTTCCCCGCGGCGACGTCGTAGACCTTCAGCTCGCCGGCCTCCTCGAAGACGATCGTCCCCTTGTTGTCGGACGAGGCCCAGCGCAGATCCCACGTATCGCTCTTCGTGATCTGCGTGACCGCCTCGGACTTCACGTCGTACTTGAAGAGGTTGAGCGTCCCGGTTCGGTCGGAAAGGAAGTAGATCGCATCGCCGATCCACATCGGATCGCGCTCGGTGCGCTTGCTCGGCGCGATCACCTTCGACGTATTGGTCGCGACGTCATAGATGTACAAGTCCTGCGCCCAGCCCCCTTGGTAGCGCTTCCACGTCCGGAAATCGCGCCACAGCGGCGAGTAGACCAGCCGCTTCCCGTCGGGGGAGAAGTCTCCCGCACCGGCGCGCGGCATCGGCAGCGGCACGGCGGGGCCGCCGTCCCTGTCGACCGTGTAGAGCTGGCCCGGATGCTCCGGGTAGCCGTAGCGCAGCGAGCGGAACAGCACCGACTTTCCGTCGGGGGTCCAGCCGTAGACGATGTTGTCGTAACCCCAGCGCGGCGCGAGCGGGCCCTCGGCCGGGTAATAGGTCAGCTGCTTCGGCGTGCCCCCCGACGATGGGATGACGTAGACCTGCTCGTCGCCGTCGTACTGCCCCGTGAACGCGATCCACTTTCCGTCGGGAGAGAAGCGGGGGAACACCTCGACGCCGGGGTGGGCGGTCAAGCGCACCGCCGTCCCCCCTTGGGTCGATGCCTTCCAGATGTCGCCTGCGTAGCAGAAGACGACCTCGTTCCCGTAGACGTCGGGGAAGCGGAGCAGCTTGGTCGGACCGGCGGCGGATGCCGGCGTGACGGCGGACGCCGCGGCGAGAGCGGCGGCCAGGGCGAACGGGCGAACGAATCGGACGATCATCGGAGTCTCTCCCGGTGCGATAGCGGTTGAAGCGGCGGATTATGCTACGGAATCGCCATCTCCGATGAGCTGGTAGGGCGTCAGTTCGACTCGGAGGATTTGACCCGGTCGTCGAGGGATCTCGCCTCCGCTTCACGACCTGTAGCTCTGAGAAGCTTCGCGTATTCCGACGTGGCCTCGGCGACGGTCAACGGCGTCCGCCCTTCGCCCATCCGCGCGAGATCGAGCGCCTTCTTGAGGTACGGCTCTGCCTCGGAAAACCGATGCAAGTCTCTCAGTACGGCGCCAAGCGTCATCAAGTCGGCCGCGATCTCGGAAGTCCCGGGCGCCATCGTCTTTTCCCGGATGGCAACGGCTTGCTGGATGTAGGGAAGCGCCTTGGCAGGATTTCCGGAACGCCACCAGAGCTCGCTCATAGTCTCGAGAGTATTGCCGTAGATCTCGTGGTTCTCCCCGTACGACTTCGCCATGATGCTCAGCGCTCGTTCCAAGAGCGGACGTGCTTCCTCGTAGTTGCGCTGCCGCACGCAGATGAACGCGAAATTGTTGAGACTCCCCGCCACGTCGGGGTGATCCGGGGGCAAGGCACGTTCTTTCACCGAAAGCGCTCGCTTGGCGAAGTCGCGTGCCGCGACGAGATCTCCCGCGCCAAGCCGCTCGATCGAAAGGTCATTCCAGCACCATCCAACCTCGATGGCATCGGGGCCCAGCTTTGTCTCGAAGATCCGGCGTGCTCGCTCGAGCAGCGCCGCGCCCTCGGTGTGGTGCGCTTGGCCCTGCTGGACCAGCACCGACCCCTGTAGGTAGAGCGATCGAGCCAACCTCACATCGTCCGGAGGAAGGGAGCGCTCCTGGATCGACGTCGCACGCGCAACGGCAACGCCCGCGTCGTGAAATCGCCCTTTGTCGGCGAGCACGCTTGCCAGTTGGGCGTAGGTTTCGGCGACCTCCAGCGAATTCGGCCCGTAAGTCCTCTCGTTGATTCCCTGCGTTGCGTGCAAGAGCGCTTCGCCTCGATCGTAAAGGCCGAGGCCGACGTACACCTGCCCCATGGCCGCCATCAGTCGCGCCTGAACGGCCGGCTGGTCCTTCAGCTCTCGCTCGATCTTGTCCGCACCCTTGTCCAGTATCTCGCGGGCCGTGATCGAGTTCCCGCGAGCCTCGTTGGGGTCCGCGACGTGGAACAGATCGACCAGGAAATCGCTCACCTGCTTCGACGTCGCCGCCTCGAGATTCGCCCGGTCCCGCTCCTTCGCGATTCGACGCGCCTGCACCGCCATCGTCGCCGAAAACGCGACCAGCACGACGAACAACGCCGCGATGAATCCGAATCCCACCTTGTGACGCGCCACGAGCTTCCGGAACTGGTAAGCCGCGCTCGGCGGCCGGGCCGAGATCGGCTGGTCCGAGAGGTAGCGGCGCACGTCGTCGGCCAGAGCCGCCACACTCTGATACCGCCGGGCGGGCTCCTTCTCGAGCGCCTTCAAGGCGATCGTCGCGACATCCGCGTCGATTCGCTGCGACGCGGTCTGCTTGAGCGATTTCGGCGGCTCCTCGCAGATCACGCGCACCGCCTCGGGGAGCTGAGCGCGGAGCACGTCATAGGGAAGCCGGTCGGTGACGAGCTCGTAGAGGATCACTCCCAGCGAGTACACGTCCGTTCGCAGGTCGATCTCGTCGGGATTCCCTCGGACCTGCTCCGGGGACATGTAGGGGAGCGTCCCCTTCACGGAGCCCAGCTCGGAGACCACCGTGCTCATCGCGACGTCGGCGTCGGTGATGCGCGCGAGGCCGAAATCCAGGATTTTCACGTCCGGGACGCCGATGTCCTTGGCCGACGAAGCGCTGTGCGCCTCCTTCATCACCAGGATGTTCGACGGCTTGAGGTCGCGGTGGATCACCCCGCGCTGGTGCGCGTACGCCACGGCGTCGCAGACCTTGCAGAAGAGTCCCAGGCGGACCCGGCGATCGGAAGCGGGAGACGGCGAGCTACCAGGCGTGGACGCTCCGGCGGTTCCCCTCTTGAGCCAGTCGCCGAGCGTCTCGCCTCGTACCAGCTCCATGGCGAAGAAGTGCTGGCCTTCCTCGGTGCGTCCCATCTCGTAGATGGCGGCGATCGAGGGGTGCTTCAGCCGCGCGAGGGTCTGCGCCTCGCGCTGGAACATCTTCACTTGCGCGTCGTCGACGAACACGCCGCCGCGCATCACCTTGAGGGCCACGGGACGGCGCGGGCTCTGCTGCTCGGCTTCGTAGACGATCCCCATGCCGCCCTCGCCGAGCTTTCTGAAGATCGTGAACGGCCCGACCGATCGCTGGCCACCGGCAGCCGCGGTGATGCTCCGTGTGGGATCGTCGGGTGAAGCGTCCCGAACGGTTTCGTCGGTCATGGCGACTCGTACTACCTCATGCGAAGCCAGCTAGGTC
>CAZEII010000005.1:77743-129996 GCA_964511835.1 uncultured Acidobacteriota bacterium
AACGGTTTCGTCGGTCATGGCGACTCGTACTACCTCATGCGAAGCCAGCTAGGTCCGGTCGATGGGCCATCGATCGCGCACTCGCGAGGTGGATGCGATGCGAGAAGTGTACGGCGAGACTCGACCATCCAAGACCGCGGCTCGTTCACGTTGTCGCGTCCTGCGTGGGCTCCGTCCCTACTTGCAAATCCTATACTCGCTTTCCGCTGTTGCCGGGGGTCGACTCAAGCGGTACATGTTAGCCAAGCCAAACGCTCACTCTGGGGGGCAACTGCGATGCGGAAGTCTCGTAACTTGGTGCAGGCAATTCTCGCTCTGGGCGCAGTTTTGGGATTTCAAAGCGCTGTAGGAGTTGAGACGCGCAGGGCCGAGTTCGCGGAATCACGGGTCGAACCGCCCCTCGTCGGAGCGGGCTTTCTCATGTTGGGGAAAGACGCTCCCAACGACATCCTCCAGCTCCGTTGGACAGGAGGGACGGCGCCCTACACCGTCTATAAGTCACCCCTCCCGTTCGGGTTCGCTCCGCTCGCGTCCGGTGTGACCACGATGGGGTACGACGATCCAACTCTTTTCGACGGACACAACGCCTGCTATCTCGTCGACTGAGTCGGCTCGATCGCGGGACGTCGCCGCAGCGGCTGCCCGCCGCCCTGACGAATGGCGACTGATCGGGCGGTTATCATACGCGGCCGATGCCGCACGACACGGTCCTCGACCCCGCCGAGCTCGCAAGGCTCGTCGCCGGAGACCACGACGAGCCGCACCGCATCCTCGGCGCGCATCCCGCGCGCCGCCGCGGCGCCGATGGCGTCGTCGTGCGGGCGTTCCACCCCGACGCCGCCGGCTGTGAGCTTATCCTCGACGATCGCACGCGGGGTATGGACCCGATCGGCGGCGGCGTCTTCGAGACGTTCGTGGAAAAAGGGGACACTCCCCTTTTTCGAAAAGGGGAGTGTCCCCTTTTCTCCTACCGTGTGCGGTTCTGGTTCGAGAGCGGCGCCGCGTGGGAGCGCGACGATCCCTACCGGTTCATGCCGACCTTGGGCGAGGTCGACATCTACCTTTTTCACGAAGGCACGCACAGGCGACTCTGGGAAGTTCTCGGTGCGCACGTCCGCGAGATCGAAGGCGTCTCCGGCGTCTCGTTCTCGGTCTGGGCACCGAACGCGCGGCGCGTCTCCGTCGTCGGCGACTTCTCGCGGTGGGATGGGCGGCTGTATCCCATGCGCAGGCTCGGGTCGTCGGGGGTTTTTGAGCTGTTCGTTCCGGGGCTCGACGCCGGGGCCGTCTACAAGTTCGAGATCAAGACGCGCGAGGGAATGCTCAGGCTCAAGACCGACCCGATGGCGCGCGCCATGGAGGTGCCGCCGCTCAGCGCCTCGCGCGTCGACGCATCCTCGTACGTCTGGGACGACACGGCGTGGATGAAGGCGCGCCGCGCGGCCGATGTCGCGCGCAGCCCGTTCGCCGCTTATGAAGTCCACCTGGGCTCGTGGGCGAAAGCGCTCGAGCAAGGAGGCGCGACGCCCAGCTACCGCGACATCGCGCCGCGCCTGGTCGAGCACGTCAAGGCGCTCGGATTCACCCACGTCGAGCTGATGCCGGTCGCGGAACATCCGTATTCGGGCTCGTGGGGGTATCAGGTCTCGGGGTACTACGCGCCAACCTCACGCTTCGGGACGCCGGACGATTTCCGATGGTTCGTCGATCACTGCCACGTCAACGGCATCGGCGTCCTCGTCGATTGGGTGCCGGCGCACTTCCCGAAGGACGACTTCGCGCTCCGCCGGTTCGACGGCACCGCGCTCTACGAGCACGAGGATCCGCGGCAGGGAGAGCACCCGGATTGGGGGACGCTGATCTTCAATCTCGGCCGCCCTGAGGTGTCGGGATTCCTCATCGCGAACGCGCTCTACTGGCTCCGTGAGCTGCACGTCGATGCGCTGCGCGTGGACGCGGTCGCGTCGATGCTCTACCTCGACTACAGCCGGAAGGAAGGGGAGTGGGTTCCCAATCGATACGGTGGCCGCGAAAATCTCGAAGCGATCGAGTTCTTCAAGACCTTGAAGACCGCGCTTCACGAGGAGGCACCCGGGACGTTCACCATCGCCGAAGAGTCGACGTCATGGCCGCTCGTGACCGCGGACGTCAAGAGCGGCGGTCTGGGCTTCGGCTTCAAGTGGAACATGGGGTGGATGCACGATTCGCTCGAGTACTTTGCCGTTGATCCGATCGGCCGCACGTGGCACCACGACCAGATCACCTTCGCGATGGTCTACGAGTACAGTGAGAGGTTCATCAACCCGCTCTCGCACGACGAAGTGGTCCATGGAAAGAAGTCGCTCCTGGCGAAGATGCCGGGGCCGGTAGCGCAGCAATTCGCGAACCTGCGGCTGCTCCTCGCCTACATGTGGACGCGGCCGGGGAAGAAGCTCCTCTTCATGGGGAGCGAGCTGGCGCCGTGGTGGGAATGGAACGAAGAGCGCGGCCCGGAGTGGGCGCTCGCCGATCAGCCGTACCATCGCGGCGTGCTGCGAGTCGTGGGCGAGCTGGGCGCGCTCTACCGCGCGCATCCGTGTTTATGGCGCTGCGACCACGACCCATCGGGCTTTCAATGGATCGACTGCCTGGATCGGGAGAACTCCGTTCTTGTCTACATGCGCCGAGACGGCGACGCGCATCTCGTGGTCGCGCTGAACCTCACGCCGGTGACGCACACCGAGTACCGGATCGGTGCTCCGGCGGCCGGACGTTACAGGCTACTGTTGAACACCGACGACGCGAGCTTCGACGGCACGGGGTTCGCCATCGAGCGGGAGATCGCGACGGTGCCTGAGCCGATGCACGGCTTCCCGCAGTCGCTCGTCCTTCGCTTGCCCCCCCTCGCGGCGCTCGTGCTTCAGCCTACGACCTCTTGATGACGTTGAGCGCTGAGCCGGCCTTGAACCAGCCGATCTGCTCGGCGTTCAGCGTGTGGCGAACCGAGATGCGATCCACGCCGCCGCCGTCGTGGTGCAGCTCGACGGCGAGGTCCCGGCCCGAAGCGAGATCCTTTAGGCCCACGATGCTGATCCGGTCGCGGTCGAGCACCTTGTCGTAATCGGCAGGATTCGCAAACGTCAGCGGCAGGATTCCCTGCTTCTTCAGATTCGACTCGTGGATGCGCGCGAACGAGCGCACGATCACGGCGGCGCACCCGAGGAAGCGCGGTGACATGGCGGCGTGCTCGCGGCTCGATCCCTCGCCGTAGTTCTCGTCGCCGACGACGGCCCAGCGCTTCCCCTCCGCCTTGTACGCTCGCGCGATCTTGGGGATCGAGGCGCTCGCCTCGCCGGTGAACGCGCCGATGGCGCCGGTGAACATGTTGTCCGAGATGTTGTCGAGGTGGCCGCGGAAGCGGAGCCACGGACCCGCCGGGGAGATGTGATCGGTCGTGCACTTTCCCTTGGTCTTGATCAAAAGCGGCATCTCGATGAAGTCCTTTCCATCCCACGGCGCGAAGGGCGTCAAGAGCTGCAGACGCTTGCTGTCGGGCGCGACCTCGAGCTTGATCTTCGATCCGTCCTCGGACGGGGGAAGGTAGCCGCTGAGGTCGCGCATGAACCCGTTCGCCGGCAAGTCGGGCGCGGGCTTGGGCGCGTCGAGCGTGAACGGCTTCCCGTCGCCTCCCTGGAGCGTGTCCTTCAAGGGATTGAACGTCAGCCGCCCGGCCAGCGCATACGCCGCCACGATCTCGGGGGAACCCATGAAGGCCAGCGTTTCGCGGCTGCCGTCGTTCCGGGCGGGGAAGTTTCGATTGAACGACGTGACGATCGTGTTCCGGGTGCCCGGCTTGATCTCGTCCCGCTTCCACTGTCCGATGCACGGGCCGCAGGCGTTGGCGAGCACCTGGCCGCCGACCGACTGGATCTCGGCCATCTGGCCGTCGCGCACGATCGTGCGCCGTATCTGCTCCGAGCCGGGCGTGACGAGGAACGGAATCGAAGCCTTCGAGCCGTGCGCCTTGGCCTGCCGGACGACGTCCGTGACACGAGAGATGTCCTCGTACGACGAGTTGGTGCACGACCCGATCAGAGCGACCGAGATGTGGTCTGGATAGGACTCTGTCCTCACGGCATCGGCGATCTTCGACACGGGCCGCGCAAGGTCGGGCGTGTGGGGGCCGACGAGGTGCGGCTCCAACGCGGACAGGTCGATCTCGACGATGCGCGCGAAGTACTTCGCGGGGTCGCGCTCGACCTCGGGGTCGGCGACGAGCAGGCTCGCGTGTTTCTGCGCGAGATCGGCGAGCGCCGCACGCTCGGTCGCGCGCAGGTACCGATCCATCGACGCATCAAATGGGAAGATCGACGTCGTGGCGCCCAGCTCCGCGCCCATGTTCGTGATCGTGCCCTTGCCGGTGCACGAAATCGACGACGCGCCCGGTCCGAAGTACTCGATGACCGCGTTCGTTCCGCCGTCGACGGTGAGCACGCCGCACAGATAAAGGATGACGTCCTTCGGCGACGCCCACCCCGACAGCTTGCCCGTGAGCCTGACGCCGATGAGGCGCGGCGATTTCACCTCCCACGGAAAGCCCGCCATCACGTCGACCGCATCCGCGCCGCCGACCCCCGACGCGAACATTCCGAGGCCCCCGGCGTTCGGCGTGTGCGAGTCGGTGCCGATCATCAGGCCGCCAGGGAACGCGTAGTTCTCGAGGATCACCTGGTGGATGATCCCCGCGCCGGGCTTCCAGAAGCCGATACCGTACCGGTTCGACGCCGTGCGCAGGAAATCGTAGACCTCGCGGTTCTCGTCGAGAGCGCGCAGCGTGTCCTTCTCCGCGCCCTCGCGTGCCTGGATCAGGTGATCGCAGTGCACGGTGGTCGGCACGGCGACACGCGGGATGTCCACTTGAGCGAGCTGGAGCAGCGCCATCTGTGCCGTCGCGTCCTGCATCGCCACGCGGTCGGGGCGGACGAGGGCATAGCTCTCCCCGGCGCGCAAGTCGGCGGTATCCGGCGCGTCGAGGTGCCCGAACAGAATCTTCTCGGTCAGCGTCAGCGGCCGCCCCACACGCTTGCGCACGATCGCGAGGCGTTGGGACATCTTGACGTAGGCGGCGGTAACGAATTCAGGCGAGCTTTCGATGGGATTCATGCGCGGATTGTTGCAGAAAAAACAACGCCCGCCACTTCACCATGAAGAGGCGGGCGTCCAGAGAGGCCGGCGACCTGTCGGGGGGGAAGGCCGACGGCCTGGCGTTGCAAACTTGATCAATACGGGTTGGGGTCCTCAATGATCCCGCAAATGATTCCGACGCTTTTCACGCTGCTCACAGCGGAGGCAAACGCGGCCGGCACAACGGCTGACTGGCCCGGCAGCAACGTCACCACCGACTTGCTCCAAACCGCCGTGTCGCCGCAAACCGCCTGAACGGAGACCGTTCCGACCTGCACCAACTGCGTATTGTTTTTCACGGTGACGTCGACCACGGCACCGCTCACGGTCGACTTGACGACCGTCATCGGATCCAGTGCCAGCGCGGGAGTCACGATCACCAAGAGGATCGCGGCCACCGCGGCCACTGCCGTCCGCAGGCTGTTCTTCTTGTTGCGCATCTCCGTGTCTCCCGAGCCGCCCTTCACTTCGTCTGCCGGTTTCCTCGCGGCTCAAGGGGACAAGATGCGAGTCTCAAAAAGAGACGCAATGCTCGTAAGAGTAAGTACGGACACGTGATTTCGACACATGCCGACAACCCCGGGAGGGGTAGGGGAAGGCGTTACGACATCGTGTTTTGGGTCGATAGAGCTAGAGGAATTCCCCCGAGTCGGCGCAGGGGCATTACGTTCCTGGCGAAGCTCTCAACGCAAAAAATTTTGAAAAATTCTTCAGCGAAGGCTGTATTCGCGCATCTTCCGGTAGATCGTCGCCCGGGAGATCCCGAGGAGCCGCGCGGCGCGATCACGATTACCCGCAGCCGCCTCGAGAGCCCGCCGGATCTGCTCTTCTTCGGTTTTCACCATCGACAGCAGGGGGCCCGTTTGAGCCTCCTTTCCGAGGAACATGCGGGCCAGATCCCCGTCCGATTCGATGACGCTCCGGTCGATTCCTGAATCACCTGCCAACAGGGAAACGCGGCGCAGCACGTTTTCGAGCTGTCGCACGTTTCCGGGCCACGAGTAGCGTTCCATGGCATCCAGGATCTCTGGCTCGATCCGGGGCGTGGCACGTCCTCGAGCTGCGGCGATCTGCTCCAGGAGGTGCCCGACGAGGAACGGCACATCGCCGACCCTCTCACGCAGCGGAGGCAAGTTGACCGGAATCACGGCCAGCCTGTAGTAGAGATCTTCTCGGAACCGACCGGCGGCGACCTCCGTCAGCAGATCCTTGTTGGTGGCCGTGATGAGCCGAACGTCGACCTTGATCGGATGATCGCCGCCGACGCGGCGCAGCTCTCCTTCCTGCAAGACACGGAGGAGCCTGGCCTGCATTCCCGCGGAGGTGTCTCCAATCTCGTCGAGGAACAGAGTTCCCAGATGCGCCTGCTCGAACAGACCCGCGCGGTCACGATCGGCGCCCGTGAACGCCCCTTTCACGTGACCGAACAGCTCGCTCTCGAGCAGGGTCTCGGGAAGAGCGGCGCAGTTCTCCGAGATGAAAATCTTGTCCTTCCGGGGGCCGCTGAAGTGCAGCGCGCGGGCCACCAGCTCCTTGCCCGTTCCGCTCTCCCCCTGAATCACGACGGTCGCATCGCTTGGAGCGATTCGCTCGAGTAGGTCGAACACCTTCTGCATCGCAGGTGCTCGTCCAACGATCTTCCCGTAGCTCGATCGCTCGCCGACAACCGCTCGCAGGCGGCGGTTCTCGGCTTCAAGCTCGCTCCGATGGCGTGCGTTCTCGAGTGCAAGCGCCGCGTGGTCGGCGAACGCCTCCACGAATCGCAGATCGTCTTTCGAAAACGGCTTACCCTGGCGTCGGCTGTCGAGATAGACGGTCCCGACGATGTGCCCTCTCGAGCGTAGGGGAACGCACATCAGCGATCGAATGCGGAACAGGCTGACGCTCTTGAACCCCTTGAATCGATCGTCTTGACCCGCATCGAGCGCCAAAACAGACTCACCCTGCTCGGCCTGCGCAACGATACGGCGGCTGATTGCCTCGACGTCCGCCTCCGTCTCTTTCTCCAAATTCCGCGCGAGCCGCACAGAGAAGTCGGAGCCCGTTGGACCGGACAAGAGAATCATGCCGCGTTCAGCTTCGACAGCCTGCATCGCCATCTGCAGGATCGACTCGAGCAGCGCTTCCGGATCCGTTTCGGAATTGAGGGCGCGGATCATCTCGTAGAGCGCTTCGATTCGCTTGGTCTCGGACGGTTTTGGAACTGTCGCCAACAGCTTGCGGACCAAAGGTTGATCGAGAAAATCGCGGCGCCAATCGGGGTCGGCAATGCGATCGGCGGCAATCTGGATCAATTCAACTCCCGAGTGTCGGGCAGAGCGGGCCTCGTCCGTCCTGCCCATACCGTCCAACGCGTCTGCGCGAGCGAACTGCACTCGCGCAAACATGTGCGGAACGACAGGTACTCCGGTAGACGGCGAGACATCCTGGAGTATCGCCAGAGCCGACTCGAATCGCCGCGAACTCAAGTAGCCGAGAGCCATCTGCAGCCGCAGCGAGGCTCGCGCGCCTTCAGGGAGGTCAATCTTCACATCAGCAAGAAACTGCTCTGACTCATCGAGTACGGGCTGAATCCCGTCGGGGCAATTGGGGCTATTTCGCCAAACTAGGTCGTGGATCAGCGCATCCATGTGCATAAACGGACCCTTTGTTCTAAAGAGTGCGAGGGTGCCGTCTAGCATCTGGTGAACATCGCCCGGAGATTGAAAGCCAGTTTCAACGACTGCCCGCGCCAACACCATCCGAAAGAACCGAAGCCAGATCTCAGGGGTCCCTGACATCGGGCGCGCGATTTGAGTGGACATTAAGGAGAAGGCCTCGGCCGCGCGCCCGGCTTCTATCAGCGATTCGGCGGCAAGTACGGCCGATGCTGCCGCGGCGGGACCGTTGGCGCTATAGCGTTCAAGCTCCTCGGCGGCACGAGATACGGCAAATGCCTTGTCAAAGCGGCCAACGAGTCCGTGAAGTCGCGCCATCTGGTGCATCGATTTTCGAAGCGCATCGCCGCGTTGTTCCAGTTCTGCAAGCGCAGTGGACTCCTGCAGCGTCGTTTCCAGCGCGTTGAACTTGTTTGTTCGCTCTTCGAAGGAGGCGCGTGTGGCGAGGAGGAGGATTAGTAAGTCGCGTAGACCAAACCTGCGAGCGAGAGATTCCGCCTCGTGGCATCTTTCGTCTGCTCGCGGGTCGCCGAGCCGCCAGCCCGCGACGGCCGCCTGGAGAAGTGCTTCGGCTCGAATCTCTGGATCAACCCCGTCCGTCAGCTCCGCGCCGTCAAGAATGTGCAATGCGTCCCGAAACTCATAGCGCTGAATTCGCACATGTGCAGCAACGACGCGAGCAAGCACTGCCGACGACGCGAGCTTGGAGTTCGGATCGGCCCGAGTGATGCCAATCGCCGCACGCTCCGCATCGTCGAACCGGCCAGCCATGAACACCGACTTTGCATGTCGCGCTCTCGCCATGGCGCGCACAGACTCGTCACTCGCATGACGTGCGGCACATGCGTATGCTCTTGCGGCTGGCTGGTGAAAACCCGCGTGCCTCAACGCCTCCCCGCACTTCATCCAAAGCTCTCCCCGCCTCTTGTCATGGCGAGGGATCAGCGACAGCGCGAACCGATAACGCTCCGCGGCGTCGGCCCAGTTCTTGGCGATCTCGGCCGCGGACGCCGCATCGACGGCGACGCCGAACGCGCGAGTGGTCTCGCC
Organism: uncultured Acidobacteriota bacterium; assembly: GCA_964511835.1. Lineage (GTDB taxonomy): Bacteria > Acidobacteriota > Polarisedimenticolia > Polarisedimenticolales > DASRJG01 > DASRJG01. The sequence goes on from CAZEII010000005.1 coordinate 86,614, forward strand.
GGCACCACGCCAAAGGCGCGCCAGGCGCCAAGCGATTGCGCCGAAGAGGTCGTGCTCGCCGGCAGCGAAGTGCGTCGCCGCCATGGCGTGCAGCTGCTCCAATCGCTCGGGATTCGCGGCGGCTTTGACGGCGTCGGCGGTGCGCCGCGAATCGGGCGAAACGCCTCCAGTCGTGCGGCGCGCCAGGCCGGCGGCGATGACCTCAGATGCCGCGGGCGCTGCTTGATCCTCGAGCCCCGCAAGCTCACCGGGAAGCGCGTCGGGGACATCGTCGCCGAGTACCGCGAGCGCTTCCATCCACGCCCGCGCCTCCGGCGACAACGCATCGAGTCGGCGCTGGATCGACTGCTCGAGCACGGCCGCGACGGGGACACGACCTTTGCGCTCCCACACGCCCTCGACCAGCAGGGCTTCCGCGGCGCCCGCGTTGCCTTCCGACGCGTCGAGAAGCCACTTAACCCGCGCTTGCGCCGACGATTGTCCGGCGGTGGCGCGCTCGATCATCGCTTTGAGGCCAGCCTCGCCGAGCGGCGCGAGATCGACGCGCGAAAGCGACGGCACAACGCCCGTGTCCGCCATCAGCTTCTTGAGGCGGGGATTCGTCAGCTCGCCGGGTCGTGCGGCGGCGACGACGTGAACCGGAGCGCCGCGCGGCTCGCGCGCGATGCGGTCCAAGAACTCGGCGAAGGCGTTGTCCGCGCGCTCGAGCTCGTCGAGGAGAACCAGAGTCGGGCCCAACGCGGCGTCCGCTCGAACGAGGGCTACGAATTCGTCCGCCGATGCGGGGAGAGTGCCGCCGGGGGGCATGTGGACGCTCCACTCGTGTCCGGCCGCCTCCGCCGCAAGGAATCGCAAGAGCCGTGACTTTCCGGAGCCCGCATCACCGCAAAGCCAGACGACCCGAGCAGCGTCCGACGGCGCGATCGCGGCGCGCAACGCCTTCAGCTCGGTGTCGCGTCCGACGGGCGATCCGGACCCCAGCCGTGCCGCTCGGTCATCGCGGGTTTCGAGGGGCTCGCTCGTCCGGCACAGCTCGTTCAGTCGCGCCAGCGCGTCGGTCGCGCTCGACGGCCGGTCGGCGGGATCGGGGGAGAGCATGTCATCGATCCAGCGCGCGAGCCCCGCACGGAATCCGGCCGGAAGCGGCGGACGGGCGCGCCGGCCTTCGCGCACCGCGGCGACGAATCCTGCGACGTCGCTCCCCTTGATCGTGAACGGCAACTTGCCGTGCACCGACTCGTACATCACCGCGCCGAACGCGTAGAGGTCCGACCGCTTCGTCGACGGCCCACCGTCGAGCAACTCGGGCGCGAGGTACTGCAGCGTCCCCGACATTCCGGACGTCGCCGCCGTGGTGTCCGCTCGCCGCTCGGCGGCGAGCCCGAAGTCGAGCACGACCACGCGATGCCCGGACTTCGCCACGCGCCTGACGAGAATGTTTCCCGGCTTGAGATCGCGATGGACGAGGCCGAACTCGTGCAGGAATGCGAGCGCGCGCAGCGCCTCCGCCGCTAGCGGAACGAGCGATGCCGGCCCCTCACGCTTGACCGTCGCGACGAAGGTTTTGCCGTCGACGTGCTCCATGCTGAACTGCGACCGGCCGCTTTCGGGATCGACGAGCAGCTCGAAGACCTCGACCAGGCTCGGATGGCGCAGCGTCGCCAGCGTGGCGAACTCTTTGTGGAGCGCCGCGGTTTCCTCGGGGTCGGCGTGCAATAGCTCCTTCAGTGCGAGCCGCGATCCCGGGCGGAGGCTGTCTTCGACGAGGACGACTCTTCCTGCACCCCCGACGCCGAGGGCCCCGACGACTGAGAACCTCTCCACGCCACACCCCTTTGATTAATGAGCCGAATATACGACTGAATTGGGGGTGGAAGGCTGGAGTTCGTATCAAGATGAGACGAGGATCGTGGTATTTTTTGAATATAAAAGTATCAATAGAAAATAATATGAACTAATATGAACAGTTGTACGCCGGCAACCACGTCCCACGCGCAAATGGTTCTCGAGACGCTGGAGAACCGCTAACTTTCCCCAATCGACGAACGGTCCCCTGCCCTCGCATTGAGGAGTTCAGCCATGCAGCGTCTCCGTTCGATCGCCTGGTTTTTCGCGTTCGCCGCATCGGTCGCGGTTCACTCGGCCCCCACGCGGTCCCAGCCGACCGAGGCCGCGACCGCGCACTCGGGGACGACCGATTTCTGGTACGTAGTCTCCGGCTCGGCAGCTGACAACGCTGGTCATTCCGTCGTCGAGGGCCTCGTCGTGCCGTCCTCGGTCGCTCCGACGGTGCAAGCAAGTGCGGTGGGATCGGTCATCGCGTGGCGCCGCGCCGACGGGACTCGCCAGTCATTCGTCGTCCGCGGTCCTACAGCCATTGCGCCCGAGCGCGGCCCGATCGATGGGACGATCTTCGTCCCATTCCGCGGCGCCAGGATCTTCGAATACGATCCGCGCTCCTGCTGCACATGCGCCTCCTGGCAGAATAGCGAAGAGTCGATCGACGCCCTCTCCTGCGTCTCCGGTTGCACCGGTTGCGGATGTGAAGGCTGCATCTGCAGCCCGACGTTTCCGTGTCCCGAGAATCCCGAGGGCACGACGACGCTCAGAGCCCACGACGACGCGAACTTCTCATTGATCATCGACAAAGCGCCCGCCATGGGTGGAATCACGCTCGTCCGCCGAGGGGGCGGTGCGGTCCGATTCGAAGGTCCTCGCGTTCACGCGCGCGCCGCGGACCGCGATCTCGTTATTGAAGACCCGAGCGCGATCCTCATCCCCGGTGCGGTATCCGCGGGCTCAAAGACGCGTCACGACAGCGCCCTGTTCGCATGGTCGTCCCCCTCCGCGTCCGTGATCTTGGAGCAGCCGCGGTCTATGCCGCCGCCGACGTTCGATCACGGCACGATCCGTCTGGACTCGGTTTCCGAGCAAGGCGGTTCGATCAGCGCCGGGTATCCGGCAATCGCTCCAGTCTCGGACCGATGTGTCGCGTGTGGAACCCACCCGAACTCGACCGCCGACCTCGACATCTACGAGTGCGTCCCCGGTTTCAGCACCTGTTATCGCTGCGTCAGTTGGGAATGCCTCACTCCGGGGTCTTGAGCTCGCTGAGCAGGTCATGAACCTCTTCGCATTGGTACTCTGCTCCCACTTCGTCACCACATCCGACGCGGTATTGCTTCTCGAGAAGGTCCGAGAGGTCGACGACCCGCGAGGCTTCGATCTGTCGAACCCGGTCACCGGCGATCGTGGAGTTCCAACGTCGTGCTCGCTTCCCGGAGGAATCAAAGTGACGCTCGACAAGGGAACGAACGCCAGACTCGAGGTCATCCGAGGCGAGTCGAGAAAGTCGATCGTTGTTGAAAATGTGGCGGGCCTCGCGCGCGCGACGCTCGCGTGCGGTCCGGCAGACGACTTCTACTACGCCAATCCTCGACTCGGGCGGGTGTACGCCTATAGCGCGACCCGACTGCTCCGCGGCAAGGATCCCGTCGTTTGGACCCATCGCCTCGAGCCGTTCAAGAGCCTGGACGATGTCGCCGGCGTTATGACGGATGCCTCGGTCGCGACCGCCGTTCAAGTGCGGCGTGAGCTCCTGCTCATCGAGTGGTTCTACAGGACCGACGGGACCACAGCGTTCTGGCATGAGGTCCTCGATCGAGCGACCGGCGGTTCCGTCTCAAAGCTCGGTCCGTCCGACATGCTGCTGAAGACCAACGAGTCCGATCCATGGTGGATTCTCTTTCAAGGAGGGGGGAACGAAACCGCCAACTACGTGCCGCAACGCATCTATCGCCTGAGCTTCGGCGCGCCCAACGAGCGGGCGAAGTCCGCTGCGGAGACGATTGAAGCCCTTCGAACGAAGCCTCCTCATGGGCGAACGCAAACCGTCGCCGGGCCTTCCCGCAATCCGGTCATCAACCACATGATCGCGCTCTTGTCGCCGACCCGCACTGCGCAGAGCCCGAGGATCGAGTTCTGTCCGGCCGTGCCGCCCCAGCGGGCGCGATACTGGCTCGGCGCGGCATACGACGCCGATCTTGCCTCGCTCGCTCACAGCATTCTGCTCGCCTTCTGGGCTGAACGGCAAGCTTCCGCGGCGGACGTCAGTCCGATCGACGCCTGGTTCCAGACCGACATCGCGCCTCGAGAACCTATGAAGACCCTGCTCGCACATTTCGATCCCCACGACGACGCCTGGGTGGCGGAGTACCAACGGGCGCTGCTCGAGCTCGGACGGCCGACGCTCGAACGGCTGGTCGAGAAGTACGGCGTCGGCAGGGGTGCGATCATCCGAGTTCCCAGGTGAGACGGGTCGGCCTGATCCTTTCCGCGATCCTCGTCGTTTCCGAGCCGTCCACATCAAGCGCCGCTCTCTCTCGCGGCGGCGGCCTGACCTTCGAAGACTTGGTCAGGTTGAGCGATCGGATTGTCGTCGCGACCATGCTGGGGGAGAGCGGGGAGATGGCGTGGCTTCCGGTTGGCCAAGAAACGCATCTCGGCATCAAGGACGCCGCCACCGGGCTCGTGTTCACGCCTTATCGCGTCCGTGTTCGTGAGTGTCTCTTGGCGAGCGACGCCTCGTGTCGGGAAGGGGACGCCGAAGTGCTGATTCCAGGGGGGACGGTCTACGAACTGATCGACGGTCGTCCCCGGCTTCGAACGTGGGAAGTCTCAGGGGCGGCGGGCGCGGTGTTGCCGCCGATCGGCGAAAACGTCTTGCTCTTCCTGCGCAGGCGGAGCGATCGGTACGTACCCATCAATGACCCCGGCGGTCGATCCGTCGTTCGATGCGAGGCTGGAGCCGAATCCGTCACGCTGGAATTCGCTTCGACAAGACTTCTTTCACCGGCAGGTCTCGCGGCGGTCGGTGCGGGCTCGGTTCCCGGGAGCGGATCCGGCCGCTTCGTCGAAACCATCGATCTGCGGCTCGTCAAGAGTCTGATCGAAGGTGTGCGTCGGCCACCGTTCCCCGGACGTTGAGCGCCGCAGCGAGCCATCCCGGTCCCGATCGCCGCCTCAGATGGTCGTCATGCGTCTTCGGATCGTGCTGGGATGCGCTCTGCAGATGTTTCTGAGCGGGTTCGCGCTCGCGTACGTGCCTGGGAAGACCCCGAGTGGAGCGGACCGACATTGGATCTCAAATCAACTCTCCGTCCACCTGATCGGCCCGACTGTCGTCGATGGACACGATGTCCACCAAGCAGTCCGAAACGCGGGAGCGACGTGGAACGCGATCGATCACGCTCGAATCGACTTCATGTTCGAGGCGACGGTGGACCGGGTTTCACCGTCGATCGGAAACGGACGGAACGAATTCGGTTGGGTCGAAGAGTCGGATAGCCCTTATTTCACTCCCGGAGTGCCGTGTACGACCGCCACCATCTACGACACCCTGACGGGTGTCATGGAGGAGGCCGACACGACTTGCGACGCGATGGCGTTTCAATGGCCCGCCGATCTCTTCGGGCTTTACACGCAGGACAATGTCGTCGACGCCGAGTCGGCGGCACTGAGCGCTTTCGGGTCGTGGCTCGGTCTCGACGCATCGCTCGATTCTGGGGAGCCCATGTACCCGGAGCCGGGGCCGGGCACCATCCTACGAGACGTTTCGTTGGACGATGTCACGTTCGGCCGGCACGTATACGGCGACGGTACATCGACGCGCGGATCGATCAACGGGACCGTTCGGTTTCAGGATGGATCTCCGATTCCCTACGCGTACGTCGTCGCGACGAGCGCGTCGGGGGACAGTAGGAGCGGTGCCGTTGCGGGCGCCGGCGGCGCTTACACGATCTTTGAGCTGCCGGCAGGGACGTACACCGTCATCGCGCGTCCCCTGACGACCGACCCTTACATCCTCTCGTCGACGCCGTATCGCTCGAATCCGATCCGCAATCTCGATTTTTCTCCCGAGCTCTTCGCGAACGGCTCGCTCGTCCAAGTTCAAGACGGTGTGCCTACGCTTGGAATCGACATCACCGTCTTCCGAACGGGCAGCGATCCCGACCTCTATGAACCGAACGGCAGCGCAGCGACAGCATCACCGCTAGCACTCGGTTACTCGAAGCTGGCGACCACGCACGTCCCGTTCGATCGGGATTGGTACTCGTTTCAAACGGTCCCCGGCACCTGCTACGTAGTCGCCACGGCATTCCACGGGGCAAGCATCGTTCCCGTGCTGGTGAGCGCCGCCTTCTGGTCGCGAACCAGGCTCTCGCTCTACGACGGAGGGAATCTCATCGGCGTCAACGAGTCTCGTGACGAAACGGGGCGGGATCCGCGGAGCTGGATCTCGTATTGCGAGATGGGGCCCGGCCGCCGATTGGACATTGAGGTGGAGCAACGCGACTTCGTGGCCGGCGCCGGATACTTTTACGCCGTCTTCGCTCAAGCCGTTCCCAGCGGCTCCAGCATTGCCCCAATCGTCAACAGGCTGTATCCCGATACGGGTTGGAGCCATCGGAACCGGTACGTCTGGATCGACGGCAGCAACTTCATGCCGGGCGCCCGAGTCGACGTCCGGCTGTCCGATGGCACGTGGGCACCCGCTTCGCCGGCGGCCGCAGATCGTTGCGACGCGGCGTACCGCTGCGCCGCACTGAAGGCGCGGCTTCCGCCCGGTCCGCCAGGCGCGGTCGACGTCAAAGTGACGAATCCGAACGGCGTTACCACCACGGCTCTGGCCGCGTTCACGTACCTCGTCAGCACGTCCGGCCCTATGACCGACCGGACGCCCGTCGCATTCGGTTATCGTTACGGCGTCGGGAATTCCGTCTGCGTGGCCGACTACGACGGCGACGGGACCGACGACATCTTGAAAACGCGGCGTGGCGGGCTGCCGCTTCAGCTCTTTCGAAATAACGCCGACGGCACGTTCACCGACGTCGCGGCCGCGTCCGGGGCGGTTCAGTCCACATCGGTGTTCGGAGGGAGTTGCGCTTGGGTCGACGTCGACGACGACGGCGATCTCGATGCCTATGTTACCAACATCGCTTATTCGTTCCCGAACGGTGCAACGAACGGGTACTGATCAAGTTTAGAAGCCCGGATTCTTGACGCCCAAGCGGAATCGTGTAGGTTCCCACCATGGCCGCTACACCACGCGGACGGAAGGGCCTCACCGACGTTAACCGCCTCGCCTTCGACGTGGTGAGCCGCCTCACCGGCGAAACCACGTCCAACCCCTCGTCCGATGCTGCCCGCGCGCTCTCGAAGCTTGGGGCCGCCAAGGGCGGCAAGGCCAGAGCAGCGAATCTGACCGCTGCCCGACGCTCCGCGATCGCCAAGAAGGCCGCCAAAACAAGGTGGAAGCGGGCGCCGAAGAGCTAGGTCGGCTTCAGGCCAAACTGAGATTCATGCGGCCCAAATTTGATCCTTGAACGAGAGGATCAAATCGGTATATGCTTCGGCCTGGCGGATCTCAAAAGGAGGCCATCATGACTGAAGCAACCGCGCAAGCGTCCAAGTCTACGAAGCGGGCCAAGCCCGCATCCAAGAAGGCCGATGCGGTCAAAGAACGCCCGACTCGGTTCCTGCCGACCGATAGGATCAACCTCAATAAGCAGCTCGACATTCTGAGGGCGTTCGCTGCCGCCAGCGGTCCGACCTTAAAGTCTGTCGGGAACAGGGACGTCGCCGGTATCGTGAAGATGTCGGAGACCACGACGTCCCTAGCCAATGCGTTTTTTCTGCAAAACGGCTTCATTAGGAAGGCGGATGGCGGCTTCATCCCGGCAGCCGAAGTCATTGATTTTCAGCGGTCGTATGAGTGGAATCCGGACACTGCGGCCCACAAGCTGCGCCCGCTGATCGCGGAAACCTGGTTCGGAAGGGTGCTCAACCCGCTGATCTCGTTTGGCGCGTTAGACATGAAGGACGCCATTCAGAGTCTCGCCCTGGCAGCTAGCGCGAAGCCGGAATACGAGAACCAATTGGCGCTCCTCATCGGGTACCTGGAGGCTTCTGGGTTGGTCGTCCGCGAAGGCAACCAGCTGCGATCGGTCCCGGGCTCCGTTAGTCGATCCGCGTCATCCGGCGAGCAACCTTCGACCATGGAGCCCAGAGAAGCCACGGTCGCGACCGCTCCGAAGGCGGCGTCGTCGGTCGCCACGGCCTTCGCGCAACCGACCGAGGGCGTCGTCCAATTCCATGTCGGTGTGCGCGTAGATATGCGCGAGTTCTCGGCATGGTCGCCAGACCGAATCTCAGCATTTTTCGCTGGCATCGCCCAAGTGCTAGCGGCGAAAGGCAAGTTGGAGCAAGGAGCGAGCGAAGAAAACTGAAGCGACCGGGGGAGGCCATCTTGGCGGATCTCCTCCCCGGTCGCTTCACATAACATCGGGGCTAGCAGGTTCGCCGGGTACGGATTAGAGACCCTCGCCCGGTCGGTTCAACTCCGACTAGCTCCACCACAGGGCACCTTATGAGCACCCTCTAGCGCGGGCAGTATACGAGCCAATGGCGTCATTAGCCATTCCATTATGGCTAATGCGAGATCGCCACCATCGACGATCTATTCTAGGCGCGGCCGTTCCGCATTGGCGGCAATGGCCGCGCCGATCACTCGAATTACCAAAGAAACGACTTGCATGCGTAGCCGAGCAAGCATATACTCCACACATGAACAAATTGACGACGGAAGAACGGGCCGCGGTTGTCCGGTGCTTGGTGGATGGAAACAGCGTCCGCGCCACGTGCCGCATTACCGGCGTGTCGCTACCCACGGTGCTAAAGCTGATCGTGGATCTGGGCGCTGCGTGTCATCGCTTCCACGATTCGGCCGTTCGCGATGTGCCCGCGAAGCGGGTTCAGTGCGACGAGGCATGGTCATTCGTATACGCCAAAGCCAAGAACGTCCCTCCCGCCAAGAGAGGCGAGTTCGGCTATGGGGACGTTTGGACGTGGGTAGGAATTGAGGCGCAGAGCAAGCTGGCGATCTCTTGGTGTGTTGGCAGCCGCGACGCGGGGACGGCCTTTGAGTTCATGTCGGACCTGGCCGGGCGCCTGCGGAATCGCGTGCAACTGACTACCGATGGCCACAACGCCTATCTAATCGCCGTCGAAGAGGCGTTTGGCGCTGAGGTCGATTATGCCATGCTTGTTAAGCTCTATGGAGCCGCCCCCGAGGGATCAGAAGTACGGTACAGCCCGGCCGAGTGCATCGGTATTCGTCGGCAAACCATTAAGGGCGCTCCCGACCGTAAGCACGTTTCTACGTCGTTTGTGGAGCGCCAGAATCTGACCCTGAGAATGGGCATGCGCCGGTTTACGCGCTTGACCAACGGGCACTCTAAGAAAATGTTGAACCATTGGTGTGCGATCAATTTGCACTTCGTCTATTACAACTTCGCCCGCATTCACCAAACCTTGCGCGTCACGCCCGCCATGGAGGCCGGGCTAACCGATCACGTTTGGTCGGTCGAAGAGATCGTCGGACTACTGGATCGGCGCAAGGATTCGGTCCGCACGGCCTAAAATCCAAACTTGATCAGTACCAACGAACGCGCTCTACGAGAATCAGCTCGCGGATGACGGTGGGCCGTCGTTCACGCTCGCCACTCTCCCTGGGCTCGGTGGAGCGCCGGATCGATACAAGAGCGATGCCGTGTGGTCCGATTTCGACCTCGACGGCCGCCTCGACGTCGTGATCGCCTACGACAGTTATGCCGACGGCTCTCCCTACGGCGACGCCGCCCAATTCCTGCGGCAGAACGCCGACGGGTCATTCAGCGATGCCACTACCTCATCGGGTCTGGCAGGATACGTCGCAAACGTCACGGCGGTGAAGGCCGCGGACTTTGACGGCGACGGCTGCGACGACCTTGTGTTCTTCAGCTATCTCGGCGCATCCAACCGGCTCTACACAGGGAACTGCCGCGGCGGATTCATCGATGCGACCGCCGGCTCGCACATCGCCGAGGGACTGCCCTGGTGCACCGGTGTCGCCGTCGCAGATTTCAACAGCGATGGGGCGATGGACATCTTCTGCGGTACGTACAACGCGGGCCCCGGCGCTGCGCGCCCGATCCTGTGGCTCAACGACGGGAGCGCCGTGTTCGTCGATCGAGCCCTGGCCGCGGGACTCTACTCGGTTGCGCGCAACATGGACGTCGTCCTTCCGCTCGACGAAGACAACGACGGCTTGATCGACGTCTACGTCGGCGCCTCAGAGAACGGGTGGCCGAACGACCGCAAAGACGTGCTTCTCAGGAATCTGGGCGGGAACCCGCCGGTGTTCATCGACGTGACCGACGCCGCAGGAATGTACCCGACGAACCAAGACGGCAGCGCCTCCTGCGGCCCCGGAGTCGACGAGTACTACTGCGACCGCAACGCCTCAGGCGGGGGAGTCCTCGACTGGTACGAGGACGGTGCCCAGGACGTCTTCGTCACGGGGACCGATCCCGATTCCCTCCAGCGGGGTGCCGACTTCCTCTGGATGAACCTGAGGAACGTTCTCCACGACGGCGCTACGGCCCCGTCCAACGACTGGATCGACGTCGCCCTGAAGGGCGCGAATACGAAGCAGTCGCGCGTCCTGTCGAATCGGTTTGGCATCGGAGCTCGCGTGACCGTCATCCCGCGCTTCAACCTGCCGGCCGGAGCGGCTCCCAGCGAGACGCAGTGTCTCCAATACCCGCTTCCAAACGGAATTGCGAGCGTCGCCAGGGAGGTCCTCGAAGGAAATCAGAGTCAATCGTCGCCAGCGCTCCATTTCGGACTGGGGAGCTCACTCCCGTTTGGAGAGAAATGGATCGACTGCATCAAAGTCCGGTGGCCGTCGGGATTCGAACGGGCTTACACGCACGTCACCGCGAACACGAGGGTCGTGCTCGCGGAAGATGTCGGCCGCATGAAGGTCATCAACGTCGTTCCCAACAACGGCGCCAATACATCGCCGGCTCCGACGACCGTCACCGGTCTACATTTCGACCGGGATGTATCGGCCGTCCCTCAGGTTCTCTTCGGCTCGGTGCCTGCCACATCGGTGACGTTCATCTCCGATCACGAGCTCCGGGTGCTCCCGCCACTGTTTCAACCTCCCGGTACGGTCGACGTGACGGTGGTCAACACGGACGGTGAGCAAGACACGTTGCTCGCCGGCTACACGTTCAATGGATCGAGCAGTTACGTCCGATTCAAAGACCCCGTGCCCGGAATGATCACCACCGACGGCACCGTCCCGGATGACCCAGATTTTGTCGCAGCGCGAGGCGACGAGCGAACCGGAGTCATCGCCGATGGTGTCACCCTGCTGGTCGTAGAGGCCGAAGTCGGCGGGCCGGGAACGGTCCGGTTCGTTCTGGACGACGACGGCAATCCGAACAACCCGTTCCCGTCGGGGACGAGCGTGGGGACGGCGACGGCGCTCGCCGGCGGGCCGGCCGGTACGACGCTGACCGTTCCTGTGAGTCTCCTCGCCGACGCGCGCTTTGTCGCCCACGCGGTGTACCGGGCGCCGCAGGAGTTCATTCGATCCGCAGCGGACAGCGCGCTCTCGGTGCGCCCGGTCTGGTTCCGATCGACATACATCGACACCGTCCATGCTGAGCACCCGATGCCTCCCCGATCGCTCGATCTCTATCGGGTTCCGGTGCTGTACGTGCACGGCATGTGGGGCGGCACGAACACCTTCGGTTGGCCCCTCATGAACGACCCGCGTTGGATCATCTATCGCGCCGACTACAGCGCGACGAACGATGTCGCGTTTGCCGACAATGTCGAGATGGCGCCGCGGGTGATCGCGGAGCTCAGACATATGATCCATGCCAGGGGGATCGCTGGAACGCGTTTCCTGGTCTTCGCCCACAGCATGGGCGCCGTACTGTTCAAGATCTATATGAGCGGCGCCGCTGCCCCGTTTGCGCGCGCGGACAACTTCTACTCCGGCGACGTCTACGCCCTCGTGTCGATCGGCGCTCCGTTCTTCGGGTCCTACCTCGCTCCGTTCGTGGCCCGCGTTCAATCGATGCACGTAATCGGACCCAAGTTTGCCCGCGTCATGCGCGCGTTCGGCAAGAGCGTTGACGGAGGCTGTATGCGCAGTCTCGATCCGGCGAGTCGCGACACGCTCGACATTCCCAACGTCTATGGGACCTTCCACGTCTTCGTGGGATGGGGAGGGAAGGAGATGCGGGACCAAGCGATCGCGCTCGCGGCCGGCACCACGCTTTCCACGCTGCAGACCGCTCTCGAGTTCTTCAACTTCACATTCGAGAATTTCATCCTCCGGTGTACGTCTGGAGACGACTTCATCGTCTGCGTCGAATCGCAACGCGGAGGAGTCACGGGCTCGCCCGTGAGCGACTTCCACTTCGCCGATCTGTCCGCCGAATCGATTCATCTCGACAGCATTTGCAAGGAGGCCGCCCCGAGCGCAGCAGCCGAGCAGCTGCTCAATACGGCGACCTCGAATGCGTCCGTCTGGGCGCCGTTGCTTCCAGGGACGCCCCCGCTGTCGTCGGGCGAAGCTCGTGGACCACGAGCCGTGTCATCGACCGCGAGGCGAGCTTCAACAAGCCGGCCCGGCGAGACGTCGACGGTCGACGACGTGTCCGTCTGGGAATCGAAAGAAGGGGACTCGCTCCGGCTCGACTGGAACGGAGCCGCGTCGCGGCTTTGGAAGTCACAGAGTGCGACCCTGGCGTCCGGCGCGTGCTTGGCCGTGTCGGGTGGAACTTACCTCGATGCGCATGAGCTGATCGGCTCGGCAAGCGCCTATTACGAGCTTGGAACCGATTCTCTGTGTATCGCGAACGGATCCCTCGCCATCGCATCGACGAGCCCGGCGTCGGGGCCGGCGGCCGGGGGCTACCCCATTACGATCTTGGGCACCGGATTCGACTCGTCGATCAAGGTTGAGGTGGGTGGCTTCCCGGAACCTGCGAACCTGATCAACGACACGACGATTTCATCCCGCGTCCCGCCGGGCGACCCCGGTACCGCTTCGGTTCTCGTGTCAAGAAGCGACGGGCAGGTCGCGATGGCGAGCTTCGGGTACACGGACGCTGGCCCCATTCAGGGAGGAGCGACCATCCTCACACCCGCCGACGGATCGACGGTCGTCGCGGGGACGACGCTCACGATCTCCGCCGTCGGCTTCGGCGGCTTCACGATTCACACTGCAATCGCCTACGGCAAGGGCTTCGCGTCGAGCGCCGATTCCGATCCGGGGGAACGATTCAGCACTTCGGTCAACGTTCCCGGTGAGGCGATCGGCGTTGCGACCGTGGGCTTGCTCGCCCGAGATGTGGGCGGCAACCTCTTCGAAGCGACGCCGGTGACCATCAACATCGTCGCTCCGCCGAGCGCTGCACTGACGCGTCTTGCGGCGGAGAAGCTCGTGCTTCTCGATGGAACGCCGAGCGCGCAGCTCCGGGTGTCGGGCGTGTATTCGGACGGCGAATCGCTCGACGTCACGCGTGCTCCCGGAATCGTCTACGAAATGGATACGCAGGATCCCAGGAAGTCCGGCTATCCATACAACGGCACCGCCGTCGCCATCGTTGGAGCCGACGGGATGGTCGATGCGAAGGCGCGCGGCAGCACGATTTGCCACGTCAACTATCAGGGGCATGCCGTCGATGTCGTCGTCGAGGTCGCCGGCATCAGGCCCACGTTGACGATTCAGAAGCCAGGTTTCATCTCCTGGCCGTACCAGGGCGCCGAAATCACCTACGACGTTGTGCGTGGAAAGCTTTCAGGGCTCCGCGCCACCGCCGGCGCGTTTGGCAATCCCGCAGTGGGCTTGAGCTGCATCAAGAACAACTTTGCCAACGTGACGGCCGCCGACGCGGCGAATCCACCGCTTGGCGAGGGGTACTTTTACTTGATGCGCGAGAATCGAACACGGAATTACGACGAGTCGCCCTTCTGGTCGACACGATCGCAGACGGGTGCGAGAACCCCATCGATCGATGCGGCGCCGGGTGCGTGCCCCCAGTAGGGGAACGTCCTTACCTCTACCACCCGCACACCTGCCCCTTGTTCTGCTCGTCGAGCCAGGTCTTCAAGGGGGCGAAGTAGTCGAGGAGGGCGCCCGCGTCCATCCGGTGCTCGCCCGACAGCGCGGCCAGCTCGTCGGGCCAGGGTTGGGAGGCGCCCATCTCGAGCATCTTGGCGAACTTGGCGCCGGCTTCCTTGCTGCCGTAGACGGAGCACTCGTGGAGCGGGCCGTTGAACCCGGCGGCCCTGCACAGCGCGCGGTGGAACTGGAACTGCAGGATCGCGGCGAGGAAGTAGCGCGAGTACGGAGTGTTCGCCGCGACGTGATACTTGGCCCCCGGATCGAAGTCGGCCTCCGTGCGCGGCGAGGGCGGGACGACCCCCTGGTACTTCAGCTTCAGGTCCCACCACGCCTTGTTGTAGTCGGCCGGCTTGATCTCGCCCGAGAACACCTTCCATCGCCACTGATCGACGAACAGGCCGAAGGGAAGGAAAGCCACCTTGTCGAGCGCGAGCTTCATCAGGTAGGGGAGGGCGCTCGTCCCCTCGGGCGCTCTGTCGAGCAGCCCGACCTTGACGAGATACGACGGGGTCGCCGACAGCGCGATGGCGTCGCCGATCCCTTCGTGGAATCCGTCGTTCGCCCCCTGCTCGAAGAGGGGCGGCTGATTCTTGTAGGCGCGCTGGTAGAAGTTGTGCCCCAGCTCGTGATGCACCGTGACGAAGTCGGAGTCGTTGATCCGGATGCACATCTTCAGGCGCAGGTCGTCGGCCCAGTCGATGTCCCACGCGCTCGGATGGCAGACGACGTCACGGTCGCGCGGCTTGACGAAGAGCGAACGCTCCCAAAACGTCGGCGGAAGCGGCGCGAAGCCGAGCGACTTGAAGAAATTCTCGGCGTACCCGACGAGCTGCTTCTCGTCGGTCTTCTTGGCCTCGAGCAATTTCGTCAGGTCGTACCCCTTGTCGGACGCGGGAGGCGCGGCGAGGTCGTAGATGTCCCCCCACTGCTGCGCCCACAGGTTGCCGAGAAGGTGGGCAGGAATCGGCTTGCCGGGAGGCACCGCCTGCGAGCCGTAGGTCTCGGCAAGGCGGCGGCGAACGTAACAGTGAAGCGAGTCGTAGAGCGGCTTGACTTGAGTCCAGAGCCGATCCATCTCCTTCGAGAACTCCTCGGGCGGCATGTCGTAGCCCGAGCGCCAGAGTGCGCCGAGATCCGCGAACCCGATCTCCTTGGCCCCCTCGTTCGCGAGAGTGACGAAGCGCTCGTACTTCTGGCGAATCGGCTTCGCGATCGCGTGCCATCCTTCCCATATTTGCCTCAGCTCCTTCGGGTCGCGGCTCTTCCCGATCTTCTCGCTGATCGTGTTGAGATCCATGCAGTGGCTCTCGTCGGAGTCGGGGCAGTACTTCCCTTTTCCATAGATCCCTTCCATCTGCGCCGCGATCTCCGAAAGCTCCTTGCTCTTCGCAGGATCGGATGGCGCGACGAGCGAGAGCGAGATCGGGAGCAAAGCGAGTTTCCTCGCGACGTCGGGCGCGAGCTTTAGACCCTTGAAGCGCTGCGCCTCTTTCGAAAGCCTCACGGTCTCGTCGATGACCTTGCGCCGGGCGGCCGCCTGCATCTGCTCGGTGTCGTCGGTGATGAACGTCGAGTACACCCACGACGCGCGCTCCGCATCGATCCAGAGCTCCTTAAGATGGGACTCCGCCTGCTCGACGAACGCCTTGGCTTCCTCCGCCGTTGGCGCCGTCGCCGCCGCGGGAGCGGGAAGAGCGCCGGCGATTGCGGCGACGGCGAGCACTGCGGTGCAAGAGGTGAAACGCATGACGGCTCCTTGGGTCGATTCGTGCCGGAGGGCGCCGAGTATAAGCCCCTTCCGGTTATAGTCCGACGCGATGGAACCCGCCGCCCGAGGACCCGTTCCCCGACTCGGTCTCTTCGAAACCGCGATGCTCGTCATGGGCGGGATCGTCGGGTCGGGGATCTTCATGAACCCGCACGTCGTCGCGAAGGAAGTCCCCTCGTCCCTCGCGGTGCTGACGGCTTGGCTCCTCGGCGGCGCGGTCGCTCTCGCCGCCGGATTCGTCTGGGCCGAGCTGGCCGCGCGGCGGCCGGGTGTCGGCGGGCAATATGCGTATCTCCGCGACGGCGTCGGCCCGGCGACCGGCTTCATGTACGGTTGGTCGAACTTGCTCGTGACGCAGACCGGGGGCATGGCCGCGGTCGCCATGACGTTCGCCCGCTACGCGCACGCGCTGGCGGCGCCGCCTTGGCGCGAGGCCGCGACCGCCGTCGCGGCCTTGGCGATCCTGACCCTCGTGAACATCGTCGGAGTGCGCGCGGGGAGCGCGGTGCAGAGCGCGTTCATGGTCCTCAAGATCGCCGCGATCGGCGGCCTCGTCGCGTGCGGTTTGTTCCTGGCGCCGAGAGCACCGGCGATCGAAGCCGCCGCAGCGGCGTCCACCAGCCCGCGAGCCTTCTTCGCAGCGATGATCGCCGTGCTCTTCGCTTATGGAGGCTGGGCGACGGCGACATTCGTCGCCGCGGAGATCAAGGACACCGCGCGCACCCTGCCTCGAGGACTGATTCTCGGAACGGTGGCGGTCGTGGCGCTCTACCTGGGCGTCAACGCCGCGTGCCTCCACGCGCTGGGTCCGGTGGGGCTCGCGGCGATCGACGCTCCGGCGTCGGAAGTGATGCGGCGGGCGATGGGGTCACCGGGCGCCACCGCCATCGCCGCGGCGATCGCGATCTCCACGTTTGGTTTTCTGGCCCAGGGGATGCTGGTCTGCCCGCGGGTGTACTACGCGATGGCGCAGGACGGTGTGTTCCTCGAGAGCGTCGGGCGGTTACACCCGCGCACGCAGGTGCCGCACGTCGCCATCATTCTTCAAGGTCTCTTCGCGATCGCCACCGCGCTGTCAGGGACCTACGAAGAGATCCTGAGCTGGGTGGTCACCGTCGATTTCGCTTTTCTCGCATTGACCGCAGCGACGCTCTTCATCTTCAGGAGGCAGGACGAAGGGCGGCCGTCGCCCGTCGACACGCCGTGGCATCCCTGGTCGACCCTCTTCTTCATCGTCGTGTCGATGATCGTGGTGGTCAGCACTTTCATCGAGCATCCGGCGCGATCCGTTCTAGGATGGACCCTGGTGGCCGCCGGTTGGCCCGTGTATTCCCTCTGGAAGCGGAGAGCGACGTGAGCCCGAACCGCATCATGGCGTCGCCGTACATGCACTGGTCGAAGCAGTTCCAGACCGCGCGGTACACGCTCGCGGTCAGCGGCATCACGGGGCTCTCGCTCGACGAGCTGGGCGTGACTTGGGACGACCTCCAGCTCGACGGCACGCCCGGGTACGGAATCCCGGCGCTGCGCGAGGCGCTCGGCGCGAAATGCGGGGTCGGCGGCGATCGGATCGTCCTCGCCACCGGTACGTCGGGAGCCAACCACCTCGCGCTGGCCGCTCTCATCGAGCCCGGCGACGACATCGTGATGGAGCATCCGGTCTACGAGCCGATCGAGATGCTCGCCCGCCACGTCGGCGCGAACGTCAGATTTTTCCCGCGACGCGTCGAGAGCGGCTTCCGCATCGACCCGGCCGACGTCGCGTCGGCGATGACGCCGAAGACAAAGCTCATCGTCGTCTCGAACCTGCACAATCCCTCGTCCGTGGCCACCGACCGCGCGACGCTGTCGCTGCTCGGTGCGATGGCCGAGAGCACACGGGCCAAGGTCCTCGTCGACGAGGCGTACATCGATGCCGAGTTCGGCCGGGCGATCCCCTCGGCCGGCTGCCTGGGAGACGCCTACGTCGCGACAACCAGCCTCACGAAGGTTTTCGGGCTGGGAGGTCTCCGCTGCGGTTGGATCGTCGCCGAGCCCGCGCTCGCCGTGAAGATGTGGCAGCTCAAGAACCTCTACGGCGTCAACGAAGTCCACCCGGCCGGCTGCCTCGCGCTCTGCGCTCTCCGAAGGAGCGCGGAGATTCTCGCCCGCGCGCGCCAGATCCTCGACACGAACCGGGCGGCGTGGCACGCCTTCCTCGACGAGCGGGACGATCTCGCCGTCGAGCGCGGGTCGGTGGGGACGACCTCGTTCCCTCGGGTCGTCGGCTGCGATGCCGACGAGCTGTGCACGGTGCTGCGCGAGCGCTACGAGACGTCGCTCGTTCCCGGGCGGTTTTTCGGTGCGCCGGAGCACGTGCGCATCGGGCTTTGCGGCGACACAGCCGTATTCCGGGAAGGACTGTCGCGCCTCGGACGCGCGCTCGACGATCTCTCCTCGAAGAGTTAGGCCTCGACGAGCCTCTGCCGGCAGACCTGCACGGCTTCCGTGGTGGGAGGCGCCTCGTCCTCGGGCATCGCCCAATCCCATAGGATCTCGGCGATCAGCTCACCCTCCGGCGTCCCCTCGTCCCAGCCGAAGTTGTCGGATTCGAGGATCAGCCCGGCCACGGCCTGCAGGCCGTCGACGGGAAGGCCTCCATCGAGGTGCGCGTCGCACAGGCGCCGCATTTCTTCGGGCGTGAGTCGCACCGAGCTGTCGAGATCGGCTTCGAGCAAGGGGCCCGATCCGTCCCTCTCGAGGATCCGCGACAGCCAGGCCGCGTCGGCGTCCCCTTCGAGGAAGCTGCGGATGTCGCTCTCCTTCATGCTGCGAATATAACGCCGGATAGGCGCCGGTCCAGTCGCTCGGGAGGGGACACTCCCCTTTTTCTTACGAAGCTCCCCGGATACCGCTTTGTCGCGAAAAAGGGGAGTGTCCCCTCCTCCAGTTGCCGTCACGAGACCGCAAGCTCTCTCATCAAGAACGAGAGCACGTCGGTGTATTCGTCGATCTGCTCGGAGAGCGGCGTACCGCGGCCGTGGCCGGCCGAAGGGTTGGTGCGCAGCAAGATCGAGTTGCCTCCGGAGTCCGCAGCCTGGAGCCGCGCGATCATCTTGCGGCTCTGCCAGGCATCGACCCGTGGATCGTTCTCGCCGGTGACCATCAGGATCGAAGGGTAGGCAACCCCGTCCTTCACACGATGATAGGGAGAGTAAGCATGGAGCACGCGAAACATCTTCGGGTCGACGACCGAGCCGAACTCCGGCACGTTGTACGCCCCGTTCGGCGTCTCCTCGACGCGCAGCATGTCGTACAGGCCGACGAGCGAGACCACGGCACGCGCGAGATCGGGATGTTGCGTGATCATCGCGCCCATCAGAAGTCCGCCGTTGCTCCCGCCCATCAGGGCGAGCTTGTCCCGGTTCGCGTAGCCGGCCGCGGTCATCCGCCTCGCGCACGCTGCGAAGTCGTCGAAGACGTTTTGCTTCCGCTCCAGGCAGCCCCCGCGATGCCAGGGCTCGCCGAACTCGCCGCCGCCGCGGACGTGCGCAACGGCGAGGATCCCGCCCCGCTCGACCCATGCGCGAAGCCGCGCTCGGAAGAGGGGCGTTTGGCAGACGCCGTATCCGCCGTATCCGTAGAGGATCGTTGGGTGCGAGCCGTCCAGCGCGATCCCGCGGCGGCGCAGCA
Organism: uncultured Acidobacteriota bacterium; assembly: GCA_964511835.1. Classification (GTDB taxonomy): domain Bacteria; phylum Acidobacteriota; class Polarisedimenticolia; order Polarisedimenticolales; family DASRJG01; genus DASRJG01. The sequence continues at coordinate 106,086 of CAZEII010000005.1, forward strand.
CGGTGATCGGGACGCGCGTCCCATCGTGAGAGACCGCCTCCTCCCGCACGACCTCGCAGTCCGAGAAGTCGGCGGGAGACGATTCGGCGAGAGCGGTTCGGGCCACAGGGCCGCCGCGCGGCGACCTGCGGTACCAGGCGGGCGGCACCGTGCAGCTCTGCACCTCGAAGAGCACGTCGCCACCGGGCAAGACGACGAGGTCCTCGACCGCGGACAGCGGCGGCTGCGGAAGCTCGCCCATCGGCGTGCCCTCGAGGCCGAACACCCGGACGACGTTGGGCCCGCCCTTTTGGTAGAGCACGTATAGCCGGTCGTCGGCGGCCCAAAGACCCGTGAAGTGCGCGAACGACGTCTCGATCGCATCGGCGGCCTCGGGGACGACCGGTCTTCCGGCACGGATGCCGTGCTTCGCGTCGCCGGGCGCGAGGCGGAGCACGCGACCTCGCGGCGCCCCCGCGAGCGAGACGAAGTAAATCGAAGCGTCGCTCCCGATGCGCGCCGCGACGCATCGGTCCTCGTAACGGGTCAGCGCGATCCAAGCGCCCTGCCGGTCGCGACGCCAATGCGTGAACTCCCCGCCATCCCCGCGCTGGACGGACGCGAGCGTGATCGACCCATCCCGCGAGGTCTCCAAGCGGATCTCGGCGATCCGGGGGAACTCGCGGCCGATCTCGTACCGGTCGGAGGCGACGTCTTTGCCCAGCGCGTGCCAATAGACGTGAACGTCGAACCCGAGCTGATCGGGCGGCCGCTCCCCAGGCCGCGGGTAGCGCGTGTAGTAGAACCCTGCGCCGTCGGCGCTCCACGCGAGCGAGCCGCCCGCGGTTCCGCCGTTGACCCGCGTGATGACGTCGCCGAGCTCACGTCCCGTCGCCGTGTCGAAGAGACGTACGTCGCCGCTCTCCGTTCCGGCGAACGAGAGCGACACGGCCACCTTGCCGCCGTCGTGCGAGGGGACGTACCAATCGATCGCCGTCCGTCCGGACGGATCGAGCTCGTTGGGATCGACGAGAATGCGCTCGCTGGCGAGATCATCCGCATCCCTGAGGATGACCAGAATCGTCTGCTCGAGCGGCGGCTGCCGCTTGATCGCGAACAGGAATCCACCCGCGCACTGCAGAGCGCCATAGGCGACCGAGCCCTTGACGGTCAACTCCGTGATGCGCTTCCGGAGCGCGTCGCGCCCCGGCCACACGTCGAGGGTCGCGCGCGTGTGGGCGTTTTGCGCGGCGATCCAAGCGCCGACGTCTGGATCCGCCGAGCTCTCGAGCCAGCGGTAGGGATCCTCGACGTCGACCCGGTGGTATGCGGTGACGACCGGTCGTCGAGGCGAAAGAGGGGCCGCTGGACCGCGTCCCGTCGAAGACGAAAGCAAGATGGCTCTCCGTGATCGCGTGGCTCGCGGAGTCTACCTTAAAGAGAGAGCAGGGCGGCGGCGAGACGCGGGTGCGCGTCGAACATTCGAGCGTAGTCGCTCTCGCGGCGCCCGCCTTTGGCACGCACGATTCTCACGAGCACGCGTCGCTCGGCTGGGCCCCAGCGCGCAAGATTGGGGACGGCGTCGAGCAGCGGAGCCCAACGTCGCCACCACAGTCGCTCTCCAGAAGTCCAATTCTTCAAGATGCGCACGCCCAGCTTCGTTGCGACGCGTCGCTCGCACGCGCGAATCGCGCGTTCGCGATCGGGACCGGCATCGCGGTCGAGCTTCCGCGCCAGAGCGAAGCCGACCGCGGCCGTAGGCGCGAGGACGGCACGACGACCGTTTCGACTCGACCAATAGACGTGAGCTACGGCGAGCGATAGTAGAGTCTTCCGGTCCGAGCGGTACGCCGGGTTTCTCCTGCGGCGTGCCAGCTCCCTTCGCACCAGGCGGGCGACCTTGGGATCCCGCGGTCGGAAGCCGAAACCCGCGTAGAACCACCATGCGCCGGAATCGATTCCTTCGTCATTGCCGTGCCCGAGCTGATAGGGCTCGATCGAAAAGCTGGTGACGCCGAAGACATGGTGGGTGGCAGCGATCAGGCGGCTGAACACGAACCCCGCTTCGCCGCCTCGAAACGTCGCGAAGGTGTTGTACGAGACCTCGGCGTTGCCGAAGAGGACGTCGAGCTGCACGTAGCCGATCGGGACGCCGTTCCGCAGGGTCAGGGCTCCGTACACCGAAGGAAGATAGAGGCGGCGCTCCGGTACGACACCGATGAGCGCAAAGGCGAGACCGTCCCCATCGTCCACCAGGCGCACGTCCCGAGGGTCGCCGTGGGAAAACGCGTCGAGGTCGCGCTGTCGCGAGACCATCGCCGATCGGGCGAGGTCGACCAGGCGCCTGCCGTCGGCAAGCGACAACTCCTCGACCGATCGCGGAGGGATCGCGAGCGCTTCGGAGAGGCGCGGACGGGTGCGGTCGGGCGATTCCGTTCGAAACGCGAACGGCGCGCCCTCGAAGTGGGCCTGCGTGCGGCTCGGACCCGAAGGGCTCCCTTCCAGCCGAAACGCCACGTCGAGAGCGTCGAAAGTCGCCTCGCGAAACCGATCGCCTCCGGGAAGCGCCTCGACTCTATTCACGAGAAATACGGCGTCGGTGACGTGCGCTCCGCGCAGGCGATCGATCGCGGCCCGCGGCGGTAGCTCGCTCCGCCGCAGCGCTTCACCCTCCGCTTGCGTGACCAGAAACGGAAGCGCCGCAGTGAGCCGGGCGGCGAATTCGTCGTCGCTCCAGTCGATCGTCAGCAGAGAGGGATAGCGGCTCGCCAGCCAGCGCGCCGTCGGCCAGAAGAACCGATAGTGGATCGGCGTTCCCGCGATGCCCGTGTCGGCGAGCTCCTCGGCGCGCTGCTTGAGGTCGGGCCGACGTGAGAATCGCGAGAGCACACGGCGGGCGGAAGCGAGCTCGGCGGGGGTTCGAGGGTAAGCCCGGGCGAGGCAAGCGCTCTCGTGAAGGCGCATCAAGGCCCGTGCCGTCATCGGGCGGGAGTTTATCCGGGTTTCGAGCTTGACGGGGCCATGCCAGCGGGGCCAACCTTCACGACCACCGGGGGAGAGGCGGCCGCAGTGAGCGACCACGAAGCCGTCACCGTCTTCGCTCCCGCGACCGTCGCGAACCTCGGACCGGGCCTGGACGTGTTGGGCCTCGCGCTGCAGGCGCCCGGCGATCGCGTCACGGCCCGACGCACGGAAGAGCGGGGTGTGAAGATCGTCGAGGTGACGGGGGACGGCGGAACGCTGCCGAAGGACCCGGCGAAGAATACCGCCGGGATCGCGGCGACGGCGACGCTCGACCAGGCCGGCGTCGACGGCGGCGTCGAGCTCGCCGTCCACAAAGGGATGCCGATCGGGTCGGGCCTCGGGAGCTCTGCGGCGAGCGCCGCCGCGGCGGCCTGTGCGGTCAATCTCCTCATCGGGTCGCCTCTCCGAACAGTCGAGCTGGTCGGGCCGTGCCTCGCGGCGGAAGCCGCGGTCGCCGGCCGCCACGCCGACAATGTCGCGGCGGCGCTGTTGGGCGGTCTCGTTCTCGTTCGCTCGCTCGATCCGCTCGACCTCGTGCCCCTCCCCGTGCCGGACGGCCTGATCGTGACGGTCGTCTCTCCCAGGATGGAGCTCTCCACGCGTTCGGCGCGCGCGGCGCTACCGCAAGAGGTCCCGCTCCGCTCGCTCGTGCACAACACGGCGCAGGTCGCCGCTCTCGTCAGCGCCTGCCATACGGGAGACCTGGGTTTGCTCGCACGCAGCTTGACCGACGTCGTCGCGACGCCGGCGCGGGCCCCGCTGATCCCCGGGTGCGCGAGCGTGATCAAGGCTGCGCTCGATGCCGGCGCGCTCGGCAGCTCGATCAGCGGCGCGGGCCCCTCGATCTTCGCGATCTGCCGATCGGTGCGGAGCGCAGGGGAGATCGCTACGGCGATGATCGGCGCGTTCGCGAGGAGCCATCTCGACGCTACCGCGATCCTCTCTCCCGCCGATTGCCCCGGGGCGCGGCGCCTGTGAGCGCTCCGTCATTCCACCTCGCCTGCGTCGATTGCGGCGCGTCGCACCCCGGCCTCGAGGTGCGCTACCGATGCGAGTGCGGAGGCACGCTCGACGTCGCGCACGATCTCGCGGCGCTGCGCGGCCGGGTCGCGTTCGAGCTGTTCGATCGGCGCCTCGGCTCGAAGGACGTCGTGGATCGCTCCGGAGTGTGGCGCTTTCGCGAGCTGATTCTCTCCGCCGAGCCCAAGGAGATCCTCACGAAGCCCGAAGGGAACACGAACCTCTATCGTTCCCTCGCGCTGGCGTCGTGGGTCGGCCTCGACGACGTCGCATGGAAGCACGAGGGCGAGAACCCGACCGGCTCGTTCAAGGATCGCGGCATGACCGTCGGCATCACGGTCGCTCGAAAGCTCGGCATGGAATGCGTCGCTTGCGCTTCCACGGGCAATACGTCGGCCTCGATGGCGTCGTACGCCGCGATGGCGGGGATGAAGGCGTACGTTTTCATCCCCGAGGGAAAAGTCGCCTTCGGCAAGCTGAGCCAAGCGCTGGCCTACGGCGCGATCACGGTCCAGATCGAGGGGGATTTCGACGCGGCGATGCGCCTCGCGCAAGACGCCTGCTCCGCTCGAGGCGTCTATCTCCTGAACTCGATCAACCCGTTCCGCATCGAAGGACAGAAGGCGATCGCGTTCGAGCTCCTGCAGGATCTCGACTGGAACGTTCCCGACTGGGTCGTCGTTCCCGGCGGCAATCTCGGGATCAGCTCCGCGATCGGGAAAGGGCTGTACGAGCTTCTGGAGCTGGGCCTGATCTCGCGGTTGCCGAAGATCGCGGTCATCCAAGCCGCGGGAGCCAACCCGTTCTTCAAGGCGTTCCGGCGCGGCGAGCCCCTTGTTCCTCTCGCCAAGGCGGAGACGCGCGCGACGGCGATTCGCATCGGCGATCCCATCTCGTGGCGCAAGAGCCTACGCGGCGTGACGGCGAGCGGCGGCACGGTCGAGGAGGTCACGGACCAGGAGATCCTCGACGCCAAGGCCCGCCTCGACGCCTCCGGAATCGGCGCCGAGCCGGCGTCGTGCGCCGCCGTCGCCGGCGCGCGCAAGCTCGCCGCCGCCGGCATGATCCGCCGCGGCGAGCGCGTCTGCGGCATCCTCACCGGCCACCTCCTCAAGGATCCCGAGATCGTCGTCGACTACCACAGCGGTGCGCTCGCCGGGATCGAGTCGAGCTTCGCGAACGAGCTGCGGCGGGCGAAGCCGACCTTGACGGCGGTGCTCGAGGCGATGGAACGGTGAGGGGCCGAATCGCACGGCGCACATCGCTGGCCCCGCACGGCCTTCTGCGTCAAGATGATCCGATGGCCACTGAACGCGGAATCACGATCGCGCCGGCTCTCACGGATGCGGACGTCGCCACGATTCGCGAGCTGTTCCTCGAGTACGCGGCCTCGATCAAGGTCGACCTCAGCTATCAGCACTTCCAGCAGGAGATCGCGAGCCTCCCGGGGGACTACGCACCGCCGGGCGGTGTGCTGCTGCTCGCGCGCGGCGGCGATCGCGCGATCGGCTGCGTCGGAGTGCGGCTGCTCGGAGACGGCGTCTGCGAGTTGAAGAGGCTCTATGTCAGGCGAGACGGGCGCGGGACCGGGCTTGGCCGTGAATTGACCGAGGCGGCGATCGCGTTCGGCCGCTCCCGGGGGTATCGCGCGATGCGGTTGGATACGCTCTCCACGATGGCCGCCGCGCAAGCGCTCTACCGCTCGCTGGGATTTCGGGAGATCGCCCCCTATCGCGTCAGCCCGATCGGGTGCGACACGTTCATGGAGCTCCCGCTGAGCTTCGCGACCCCGGAGACCACACGATGAGACGATCCCTCCCGTCGTTCGCGCTCCTCGTCTTGGCCGGCGCGACCGCCGCACCCGCGCAAGAGATCACCTGGACGTGGACCGGGGTGGAGATCCTGGGCAACCACAAGGTGTCGCGCGCCGAAATCGAGAAGCTGATCAAGGTCCCGGTCGGGGAGCCGTATCACCGGGGCGACCCGCCGTTTTGGACCGACGCGTGCGCCGAGATCAAGAAGAAATTCGATTTTGCGTCGGTCGATTGCGGCGACAAGCCGCTCCGCGTCTTCGACGGCCGCAAGGCCTTTCTCGTCGTCGACATCGTCGAGAAAGGGAACGAGAAGGTGCTCAAGTTCCGGTCCGCGCCCACGGGGAGCGTGGCGTTCGCGGACGAAGAGATGTACAGCCTGAGCGAGGTGTTGAGCTCGAGGACGGGAGCGGCCGGCATGCGCGGTCACTATTACGTGGAGAGCTCCGACAAGGGGTATCTCACGTACACCGATCCTTCGGGGTTGAACGACGACCTGTCGCCCAACGTCGACCGGCTCGCGGAGATCGTCCCGAAGCATCGAGACAACCTGTTCGACATCCTTCGCCACGACAAGGATCCGAAGAACCGTCAGGTCGCGGCGAATCTCTTGAACTGGGTCGGCGGCGACGCCGAGGCGACGCTACGCGAGGCGCTGCCCATGCTCGACGATCCCGACGCCGGCGTCAGGAACAACCTGTCCCGCTACATGACGAACTTCGTCGCGAAAGTGAAGACCAAGAGCCTGCGCCATCAGCTGATCGACGCCTTCGTCGAGGAGATTCAGCGCCCGAGCCACGGGGACCGCAACAAGGGGCTGTTCGACCTGCTCGCGATCGCCAAGGCGTGGCCGGCGGACAAGGCGTACATCAAGCGGCGCGGCGGCGCGGCGATCAAGTATCTCGAGGACAACAGCATTCTCTTCAACGTGCAGGGCGCCGCGGACGAGCTCCTCGAGCTGCTCGGCTAACCGGCCGAGAAATCAGACCTTTCTCAACGTCCGAACGACGACGACAAGCACGACCGCACCGAGAATCGAGACGAGGATGGTGGGGATCAGTCCGCCGGAGGAGGAGAATCCAAGAAAACTCATGATCCCTCCGCCGACGAACGCGCCGAGAATCCCGAGGCCGATATCCATGAGGACTCCGTAGCCGCTTCCCTTCATGATCTTTCCGGTAGCCCAGCCCGCGATCAATCCGACGATGATCCACCAGATGATGTACATAGCGACCTCCTTGCGAGGCACTCATGGGTCCCGATGAGCGCTTCGCCGTCGATCTCGCAGTCTAACCGTCATAACGCAAGCTTCGTTCCAACTGTTTTACACTGCAGCGCACGGGAAGAGGTGCTGTCGTGCCCACGGAATTCGAGAACAAGGTCAAATTGACCGTGTATCATCACTTCGCGGAAACCGGGCGGGCCCCGTCGACTGACGAGGTCCGAAAGCGGTGTCGCGCGAGCGTCACGGACATTCTCGACGCCTACCGGGCGCTGAGGCAACAGCGCGTGCTCGTGCTCGAAGCGGACGGCGCCTCGATCAGGATGGCGCCCCCGTTCTCGGGCGTGCCGACACAGCACGTGGTCACGGTCGGCGCCAGGGAGTACTTCGCGAACTGCGCGTGGGACTCGCTGGGGATCCCCGCGGCGCTCAAGCAACCCGGCGAAGTGCGATCACGCTGCGAGCAGTCCGGCGAGCCCCTTCGTTTGAGGGTCGGGCTCGAGGGCCCGGAGCCTTGCTCGTGGCTCTTCCATTGCGTCGTCCCCGCCGCTAAGTGGTGGGACGACATCGTCTTCACGTGAGGCAACATGCTCTTCTTCCGGTCGGAAGACGATGTTCGAGCATGGTGCGTGGCGCGCGGTGTCCCGACGCGGCCGCTGGTCACGATCCCGCAACTCTGGTCACTCGCGTCGATCTGGTACTCGACGCGGCTCGACGAAAGCTCTCGCCGGCCCCAACCGGATGAAATGCGCGCCATCTTCGCCGATCTGGGCCTCGACGGCGACTTCTGGGACCCGCGATCCGACACGTTCGCAAAGTAGGGGGCATCAGGAAGAGGGAGCACTTCCCTTTTTCGCCGCAAAGCGGTATCCGGGGAGCTTTGCAAGAAAAAGGGAAGTGCTCCCTCTTCCTGATGTTCCCTACTTCGACTCGGCGACGATCACGCCGTCCCAGGCGGGCGGGGGCTGAGCTGCGAAGCGCTCCGCGGTCTTGAGAAAAAATGACGATGCGCCGTCCGTGCCTTTTGCTCGGTCGAGCATAGCGCGAAAGGCCGCTGCCGCTTCGGCGAACCGGCCGGCTTCGAACGCCTGGCGCGCAAGAGAGAACGCTTCGAGCGACGGGGCATCGATCCGGCCGTTTTCGTCCTTCGTCGCGATCAGCTCGTGCAGCTCGACCGGCTCGGTACGGCCGACGACGCGGATGCGCCCCATCGAGCGTGTGACGAAGCGTCCGTCGGTCCTACGCATGGTCTCGCCGCTGGCCAAGGCGCGCGTCCCGAACATCTTGTTCAGTCCCTCGATGCGCGACGCGAGATTGACGGCGTCGCCGATCGCGGTGTAGTCGAATCGCTGCGCGGAGCCGAGGTTGCCGACCAGCATGGGGCCCGTGTGGACGCCGATGCGCGTGACCAGCTTCGCCACCGGGCCCGCGTCGGGGCCGACGGCCTCCTGCGCGCGCGCCAGCGCCAGCGCGGTGACGCAGGCCTGCGTCGCGTGATCGTCGCGTGCGATCGGCGCCCCCCAGATCGCGAACACGGCATCGCCGATGTACTTGATCAGCGTCCCGCCGGAGTCGAACACGTGGCGCGTCGCGTCGGAGAAGTAGGCGTTCAGCATCGCGGCGGTCTCGGGCGCGGACATGCCCTCGGCGATCGAAGTGAACCCCTTGATGTCCGTGAACACCGCAGTCCCTACGATCTCTTGTCCGCCCAGATTGACGGCGTCGGGATCCTCCGCGATGCGCCGGATCATGACGGGTGAGAGATAGAGCCCGAAAGCGCGCTTGATCTTCTCGCGCTCGCGGACGGTGGTCAGGTAGTACCAGATCAAGCTCAGGCCGTACGCGACGGGGATCTGGATCGCCGACGGGATGACGGCCGGAAGCCACAGATCCCACGAGGCGAAGGCGGCGTAAGCCATCACCCACGGCGCCAGAAGCATCCCCAGAAACGCGGCGCCACCTGCGAGCGGCCGAAGCGCGATGAACGTCAGCGAGGCGATCAGCGGCAGGACGAGAAGGAGCGCGATCTCGAGGCGGCGGTCGAGCAGCCGGATCTCACGGTGCTCGAGCAGGTTCGCGGCCAGGGTGGCGTGGACTTCGACGCCGAAGGTCGTCGATCCGTGCCGGCCGCGGAAAGGGGTGAGGAAGGAGTCCTTGGGCACCAGGCCCGGCTCGGCGTCCATCGAGGCGCCGACGAAGACGATCTTTCCCTTGAAGAAGCCGGGAGGCAGATACTGCTTCGGGTCGAGGGCCTGGTAGATCGACACCGTCTTGATGGTGCGCGCCGGGCCGTAGTAGTCGAAGTATCGGGGATCCGCCGTGCGATGCGACGTGTCGCCGGTGGCCAGCTCGTACGCCGCGAGCCCGAGCCCCGGCCGTCCCTCCCGCGCGGGCCAGATCAGGCGGATGACGCCGTCGCTGTCGGTGGGGATGTTGACGTCCGCGAGCCGCGCGGCCGCCTTGCCGATCGGCTCGTACGGCTCCTGGACCTGCGATTGGCGGAACAGCGGATCCTCCGTGATCACGACCGAGACTCCGACGGCGACGTTGCCCGCTTCCTTCAGCGCGGCCTCGAGAGCCTCGTCCTGGATGGGATCGCCCTCGCCCTCGAAGAGCACGTCGAACGCGATGGCGGCGGCTCCCTCGCGCTTCAGCGTGCGAATGAGCTCGGCATGGCGCCCGCGTTCCCAGGCGAGCTTCGGATCGCGGTCGATGACCTTGTAGGAATCGTCGTCGATCGCGACGACGCACACCCCGGGAGGGGGCGCTCGCCGGCCCCTCAAGGCGAAGAGCGTGTCGAGGCCGCCGGCCTTTTCGAGGTTGACCGCGGGCGCCCAGTAGGTGAGGCCGACGCCCAACAGCCCCGGTATGAGCGCCAGCAGGAACGCGGTCCGAGTCTTCCGGAGCCGCTGCCAGGGAGTCATCAGAAGGCGAAGTCCGCCCGCAGCCAAACCTTCCGCGCAGGGATCAAGTTCTCCTGCAAGGTCTGCTCGTAGAAGTCGAACTGCTTGTCCGTCAGGTTCGTCCCCTCGATCGAGATCGACCCGAGACGCTTCGGAAGCCGCCAGCCGACGGCGGCGTTGAGGATCCAGAAGCTCGAGCTGACGGTGGTGCGCGCGCTGGAGGTCAGATCGTCGAACTGGTCGACCTCCTGGTCATAGTGCGTCCCCGCCACCGACGCGAAGAAGCCGATCGGAAGGAACACGCGGGCCTGCGGCGTCAAGCGCTGCGTGTCGAATCGATCCTGGAAGAGGAACAGCGGCGACATCGTCGTCGTGTCGAACTTCTTCTTGTCCCAAATCCAGTCCAACGACAGAGCGAACCACTTGCCGACCACGGCGTTGAAGTAAGCCGAGGCCAGATCGTCTTTGCTCGTCCGATCGACGACGATGCTCCCGGGTGCCCCCGCACAACCGGCGAACGGATCCGGCGTGGGGCAGGTCGCCTCCGGGATCGTCCGGTCGCGCTTCATCCACGACGCACCGAAGAAGATGATCGAGCCGAACTTCTGATCGAGGCCGATGCCGTAGTTCCAGGAGCGCGTGCCGCCCACGTCCTCGAAGAACTGGTTGAAGCCGGAGACCTGCGTCGGCTCGAGCGTCTGCAGCCGGCCGATCGACGAGGCCATCCGCGAGAAGACCGCGGCGCGCACGGTGGTCCCGGACGAAAACGTCGCGGTCGCGCCGAGCTTCGGGCTCAGGTGCCAGTCATAAAACGTCTGGCTCGTGGGAACGATGAACGAATCCCGCGGCGGGAGCAGACCGACCGGCGTGTCGATCGCCTCGCCCGCCAGCCCGGCCGCGATCTCGACGGGCCCCAGCCCGCGAATCTTCGCGTAGGCGTAGACGTTGCCGTACTTCTCCGCGCCCTCGCCCGCGGCTCCCGCGTCGAAGATGCCGTCGAAAAAGCCGCCGCCGCCGACCCAGGTCACTTTGCGCTGGCGGTAGACCATCTGCCCTTCGATCTGCGGTCCGTAGAGGTCCGCCGTGCCGGTGCCGGCGCCGATGAGCGTCAGGTCCTGGTGGGTGTCGTTGTAGATCGCCGAGACGGCGTAGTCGACGGCCGGGGAGGCGCGGTGATGCCAGCCGATACCGCCGTTCCACTCGCGGGTGTCGATCGTCTCGGGAAAGAAGTTGACCGGGACCTGGCGAAGCGGGAGATCGCCGGTCTCGCGGTCGGCGAAGATCAAGTTCAGTTGGACGGTGTCGCGGTCGGTGGGCGCGTATTCGACGAAGCCGCTGGCGACGAAGTTGTCGACCTCGTTGTTGACCCGGAAGCCGTCGTCCTTCAGTTTTTGCACGCGCAAGGACGAGGCGACCCGGTCGCAGTTGTACGTGCCGGTCGCATCTCCGCTCCAGTTGCGGCTCGAGTCGATCGTGTTCGGCGTGTTGTCGAGGTTGGTGTCCGTGTAGCCGTAGGTGCCGCTCAAGAACCCGCGGAACCGGGGGCGGTCGAAGAGCGCGGTGTACTCGTTGAACGCGACCGTTCCGCCGAAATCCTCCGGGCGCGCGGAATTCGCGCCGATCGGTTGGTAGATCCGCGCCTGCAGCGTCTCGGAGAGGAACGACGACGCGAACCCCGGCAGGTTGCGGTAGTTCCCGGCCAGGAAGAGGTGGCTCGAGAAGTTCGCCTGGTCCTCGTCGGCGCTGCGCCGCGCCGCGACGAGGCCGAGGGAATCGAAGCCGAGATCGTCGTAGATCCGGGCCAGGTCGACGCCGCGAACGGCCCGGTCTTCGTCGAGGAGCAGCTTCGAGCGGTAGACCGCGCGGTTGTCGTTCCGGTCGATCGCACCGTTCAAGTCCTTGAGAGCCTCGATCGGGCGGTTCTCGTTCTGAAGCAGGATGGCCGAGTAAAGCCACGGCGTCGGATCCTTCGGGTCGAGGCTCTTCGCCGCGTCCAGCTCCTTTCCCGCCTCTTTCGAGCGCTTCTCCTCGTAGTATGCCTTTCCCAAGTACGAGCGGTAGAGCGACTCGCCGGGATCCAGAGTCGCTGCGGTCTGCAGCTCTTCGCGGCCGCCGGCGACCTTTCCCTGGCGGATCTCCGCGATGCCGCGTCCCGCGTGGGCCAGCGGGAAGCCAGCGTCCGCCGCGACCGCCTTGTCGAAATTCCGGGCCGCCTCGTCCGTGTGGTACGCGGCCAGCTCGACGAACCCCAGAACGGTGAGCGCGCGCGCGTTGTTGGGCTGCCGTTTGACCGCGCCGTCGGCGGCCTCGCGGGCGCCCGCATAGTCCCCCTGCGCGAGCCGCAGCTCCGCGGCACGGGCGAGCGCCTCGGCGTTCCCCGGATCCGCCGACGCGGCCTTCTCGGCCAGCTCGCGAGCACGGTCGAGATCGAAATCCGCCTGCGCCACATACGATCGGGCGAGCAGGGCGGCCGCCGACGAACCGTTCGCGGCCACGGCTTGGTCCGCCATCGAGCGCGCGTCGTCCTTACGGTCGGCCGCGAGCGCGACCACCGAGCCCATCGCCAGAGCGGCGGCGTTCTTGGGTTCCGCCGAGCGGACCTCGTCGATCAGACGGCTGGCCTCGTCGACCTGCCCGTTGCCGAGGGCTGCGGCCGCCCGGTCGAGCTTGTCGTTGCCTCGATCCGAGCCTCCCAGCACCGGCGGGTAGTAGAGAGACCACATGACCGCGTCCTTGGGATGCACCGCGATCCGGCGCTGGGGAGCCTTGCCCGGCTCGGTCACGGCCTCTTCGCCGTGCGTCACGGAGACCGATCCGAATTGGTTCGACGCCTCGACCGTCCCCTCGATCATGGTGATGACGGTCGCGCCGTTCTCCGCCACGCTGACCGCGAACTCGGTCCCCTTGATCGCCGCGGTTACGGTCGGCGTCTGCACGCGCCCGAAATCCTTGGGTGTCCTGCTCGTGAAGTAGCTCTGCCCGGACAGGATGTTGACGACGCCGCTTCCCGCACCCGAAGGCGCGAGAATCTCGACTTCGCTCTTCTCGTTGATGCGGTGCAGCGTCTGGTCGGAATACCGGAGCGACGCGCGGCTGGCCGGACCGGTGCGGATCCGGTCTTTCGCGGCGAGCGCCTGACCTTCCGTCGAAGGGCTCCATGACGCTCCCGATGCCGTCTTCGTCTCCACCGTGTTCTGGATAGCGGTGACCTTGGCCAGCGTCGCATCGGCCGCGCGCGACGGAATCGTTGCGGACGAGACCATCGCGACCAGGGCGATGAGAGCCCCGGCGCGTACATACCCTTGGTGCTCAATGCGCTGCATGTTCACGATTCCCCCGAAAGAGGCTGCGCCGCCCGCCGTGGCGGGCGGCGCCCGATCCAGCTCGAAGAGCAGGCTGCAGTTTACTGCAGGACGAAGCCGGTGACGTAGTTCTTGCGGCCGGCGATGCGAATGGTCAAGGTGTACGTGCCCGCGCCGATGATCGACGTCCGCATGTTGTAGACCCATTGCCCTCCGCTCAGCGTGTTATTGAAGCGGAAGAACGGGTCGTTCGGGTTGGTTCCGTTGTCCGAGTTCAAGTTGAGGGCGTGGATGTCGAGCGGTCCCCGGGTCGCCTCGGAGAGGGCCACGATCTCCGGCGCCGTCACCATGCCGTCGGACAAATTCGTCCCGCCGCAGGACATGCGAAGCTTCATCGGGCGGGTGTTCCCCGCGGTAAACGACTTCGACGGGAACGGGATGACATCGCCGACGGGAACCAGCTTGCTCATCGGATTCGCCAGACCGTCCAGGCCGTCGTAACCCCCGGAGTGCGCTGAAATGTCGCAAGCTCCCGAAATGCCGAGAGACAAGGGGACGTTCATCGAGAACGGCGACTCGCCGACGGTCCCGGTGATCGCGAGAACGAACGGGTGGCTCGTGTCTCCCGGGTGAGCGAAGGGCACCGTGATCGGGAAGACCGTCGAGTTCGAGGCCGGGTGAGGCGTCGGCGCGATGCACTCGGAGGAGACCGGGGTGCCGAAAATCGTCCCGAACGAGATTGACCCGCCTCCCACCGTGATTCCCACCGGATTGTTGACCCCGTCGTCGGTCAGATCGACCGCCGGCGCGGACAGGGTGCCCTGGGCGTTCGTGATGTTGAGCGGACCGGCATTGACGACGTCGATGATCAGGCCGGCCGACTCTCCCGGCTGGATGAGGCCGTCATTGCTGTTGTCCGAGACGACGTGGACGGCGAGGGGCGTCACGTACGCGTCGCCGATCACGACGCTCGTGTCGGACACGAGCCGGTTGAACGTGCCGGTGGTGACTTTCGACGTGGTGTCGTTGCAAGGTCCATTGACGCCGGGGAGTCCGTCGCCGCAGACCTTGATCGCGGTCGGGACCTCCTTGAAGATCACGCCGCCAGGAGTGCAGGTGGTCGCCGTTTCTCCCGGCTGGAGCGTCTGCGTCGTCTGATTGATGATGCAGACTGGCGCATCTCCGCTCGTGTCCGGCGGGGGGAGCTTCGGACAGCTGGGGGCGACCCCCGTGCCGCGTACCGCCGCGCTCTTTCCGCACACGCTGTCGTGGGGGGTTGTCGGATTCGGGTTCGGGCACTGGTCGGGCATGGGTACGGTCGGGTGAGAGTTGAAGCAGACGGGCGCGACCGGCGGCGCGTCGCCGGTGTGATCGCGCGAGTCCTCCTTGACGCAGATGCCGTCCTTGCATTCGTCGTCGGGGTTTCCGCCGCAGGAGTTGCCGCAGGCACCGCAATTCAGCGGGTTGTGCGTCAGATCGATGCACTGGCCGTTGCAGTAGGTGAATCCCGGGTCGCACTCGCTCTGACAGTCCCCGCTGCCGCAGCAGGTTCCCGCGCCGCAGACGACGCCGCACGCGCCGCAGTTCGAGCTGTCGTTCTGGGCGTCGACGCAGAGCCCGTTGCAGTAATACTGACCCTCCAGGCAGCGATCGAAGCACAAGCCCTTGTCGCAGCACTTCTGGTAGGGGCACGCGTAGTCGCACGCTCCGCAATGGTCGCTGTCGTTCATGATGTCGACGCACTGGCTGCCGCAGAGGATCTGCCCTTCCGGGCAGATAGGCGCGCAGGCCCCTTCGTGACAGCATGCGTCGCTGCCGCAGGCGTTCCCGCAGGCGCCGCAATTGCCATCGTCGCTCTGAAGGTCGACGCACACGCCGTTGCAGAAGGTCAAGCCTGGGGCGCACACCAGCTCGCAGACCCCCTCGGTGCAGCACTCGTCGGCGGCGCAGATGTGGCCGCAGGCGCCGCAATTGTTCGTGTCGTTGAGATAGTCGACGCAGACGTCGCCACAGCGGATCTGATGGGGGACGTCCGGGTTCGCCGGGCAGCAGCCGGGCGGATACCCGGGCGTCGTCACCGTCACCGGAGTCGTCCCGAAGTTGGTGACGCTCTCCGCGGATCCGCCGCCGCCCGCAATGCTCTTGGCTTCGAAGATCTTCTGCGGCGGGCTGAAGAACGTGATGAGGCTGGACGTGAGCGAACCGGCCGAGACCGTGACGTCGCCCGTCACCTGTGTCCTCCCCGGAACGCCGAACGGCCCTCGGCTGACGCACGTGCCGTCCCCTGGGATGTTGCAGTCGCTATCGAGGGTACAGCTCTTTCGCGTGGTGCAGTCGACGCCGCGAACGACGTAGAAGTCGAGGTTGTCCGGAGGAGTGTCGGCCGCCGTCTGACCGCTCGTCGTGCCGATGACGTTTGCCGGTTGGGCAACCCCCTTCTTGTTCGACGACCGGTAGATCGTGAAGTTCGGCTGCCCTCCCGTCCAATTCAGCGTGACGGAGCCGCCGGCGCCCTTGACGACCGTCAGCGAGGCTCCATCGAGGAGGCAGGCCGTGCTGCAGAAGTTGCTCATCGCGTCGGGACCGCCGGTCTTCGTGAAGCAGATGTCCTTGTCGCAGGTCTGCCCGGTGAACGCTTCGACGCTCTGATTCGTCGTCCACGACCACGTCGCGCCGACGCCGCCGCTCGTACCCGGGGTCACGCTCGACGTGAACCCCCCGGGGCCGGCCGAGAACCAGGAGAAAGTGAAGGAATCTCCGACTGCTTTGTTCGTGACCGTGTTCTGGACTTCAACCGGGAACGGAGTGATGACGTTCAGCTCGCAGGTGCTCTCGGCACCATTGGCCGCGTTCGCGTCGAGATCGACCGTTTTCGTCGCCGCCTGAGCTTGGACTTGAGCGATCAGAGCCGCGGAGAGAAGAGCACCGCGAAGGAATTTCGGACACCCATTCATGGACGATTCCCCCCACTCGGCGTACAACGCGTACGCAAGGCCAGATCGGAGCCACCCCGTGACAGCGGACACAACCGAGAAAATCTACCTCGTAACAGTATGCAACGGGAGCCAAAGTTTCGCTATTTTAGGAATTTCCGTATTAAGGAACTTTCCGAGTCGCTCCAATACGACCGCGAGGTCGTTCTAGAATCCGCAATTCGCCCAGCAGGGGGAGAGGCCCGATGCCAGCGCGGGAATATCGCCTGAAGTTCTGGGGCGTTCGCGGCACCGTCGCGACGCCGGCCGCCGACAAGCTCCGGTACGGGGGCAACACCGCCTGCGCCTCCGTGGAGGTCGCGGACGACGAGTATCTGATTCTCGATTGCGGGACCGGCGCGCGCATTCTCGGCGACTCGCTCGCACAGCGGCGGAAGGGGCGGCCGACCCGGTACCACGTCTTTCTCTCACACTACCATTTCGATCATGTCGAGGGGTTGTCGCTCTTTCAGCCGCTCTACGACCCGGCGAGCTCGATCATCTTTCACGGCTTCGTGTCCGGCCACAGCGCCATCCGAGAGAACCTCGAGACGCTGATCTCGCCGCCGTTTTTCCCGGTCTCCCTCGCCGGCGCCCCCGCCAAGATCGAGTTCAAGAACGTCGAAGAGTCGACCTGCTTCGACGTCGGCGCTCTTCGGGTCGATTCGATCCCACTGTGTCATCCCGACGGCTGCGTGTCTTACCGTATCTCGAACGGCGACCGGCGCATCGTCTTCGCGACCGACCACGAGCACGGCGACGAGGCGGTCGACAAAGCCCTGATCGACTTCTCCCGCAACGCCGACTACCTGATCTACGACGCGACGTACATGCAGGCCGAATACGAAACGCTCCGCAAGGGGTGGGGGCACAGCACCTGGTATGCCGCGGTGCAAGTGGCGCGCAGCGCCGGGGTCAAGACTTTGATCCTCTTCCACCACCATCCGGACCACACCGACGAGCAGCTCGACGAGATGGAGCGGATCGCGCGCCTCGAGCTTCCCACGGCGACGGTGGCCCGGGAAGGGATGGAGCTCGCGTTCTAGCGGCTGTCAGGTCTTGCGCTTGACGATCAGGAGCGTCATGTCGTCGTTCTGTGGTGCGCCGGCCGCGAATGTGTGCACCTCGTCGACGATGCGCTTCAGGATGTGAGCAGCCGAGGAAGCCGCCTCCTCGCGGATCAGCTCGACCACCCGCGTCTCGCCGAACATCTTTCCGACCCCGCTCTCGTATTCGTAGATCCCGTCGGTGATGGCCGCGATGACGTCCCCCGGAGCGAGCGTCGCGACGCGCGGCTCGAGCGGGCGGAACAGCGGCATCATCCCCATCGGGAGCGTGGTGGCGTTCTCGAGCGTCGAATCGGATTTCTCGGCGTGAAAGTGAAGGATCGGCCCCTGGCCGCCGGCGTGGTAGGTCAGCTTGTGAGACTGCGTGTCGAGCACGCCCAGAAACGCGGTGACGAACCGGTTCGACGACAAGTCGTCGGCGAGCTGGTCGTTGATGTGCCGGAACGCGTCGTCGAGGGTGGCCCCCAGGCGCACCGCCATGCGGAGCATCGCGCGCACCTGCGTCACCGACAGCGCCGGGCCGATGCCGTGGCCGGTAGCGTCGCCGAGAAGCAGCATGACGGTGTGCCCGCCGGCGATCACGTCGAAGATGTCCCCTCCGGTCTGGTCGGCGGCGCGGCTCCACCCGGCGACCTGGTAACCGTCGAGCTCCGGCATCACCGTCGGAAGGACGCGCGTCTGGATCTCGCGCGCGACCTCGAGCTCCCGCTCCATGCGCTGCTTCGCCAGCAGGTCCTCGAGCAGCCGCATCCGTTGGATCGCGACGGCGCAGCTCGCGGCCAGCGCCGTCGCGACGCCAACGTCGTCGTCCCCGAATGGGCCGGAGCGCTTGTTCAAGACCTGGAGCACGCCGACGAGGGTGTCGTCGTGCCCGATCAGCGGGATGGTCAGGATGCAGCGGGTCTTGTAGCCGGTGGATTTGTCGACGTCGGGATTGAACCGCGGGTCGGCGTAGGCGTCGGGCACGACCACGACCCGCCGAGTCTTGACGCACTCGCCGGCGAACCCGCGGTTGGCGGGGATGCGCAGCTCGCCGGATCCCGTCGCCACACGCGAGATCAGCACGTCCGCGGCCGCATCGTAGAGGAACACGCTGCCGCGCTCGGCGTCGAGAATGTCGAGCGCGGCGTCGACCACCTTTTTCAGGAGCGTGTCGAGGTCGAGGGGACGCGCCAGCTCGCGCGTGATCTCGAGCACCTTCTCCAGCGTGGCGGCACGGTCCATCAAAGGGCTTCTCTCCTTACTTGTGCGGCCAGAGCATGGCAAAGACAGCTCCCGTCAGAAGGCCGTACACGATGGAATCGGCGATGTTCTTGAGCGTCACGTTCCAGGGACGCCACATCCAGATCGACTCGGGGATGGTCGCCAGCGTGTAGAAGCCGATGGCCACCGACCCCGTGAGCCGGAACACGACGTCCTTCGTGGTGTCGTAGCTGAGCGTGTGCCGCGCGATGTCGGCGGCGAAGAAGCTGACGAGCACGCAGTAGCCGAAGTAGAGGATCAGGTTCTTCGCCATCGACGGCACGCCGGGAGGGCGCATGTTGATCATCGCGACCGGACCCGCCTCGAGGCGCTTGACGAAAGCCGGGTCCTTCATCTTGCTCATGTCGCCCATGAAGGGGAGCAAGTATTGCCCGGGCTTCGCAGCGGCTTTGTCGAGCGCGGCGGAGATTCCGTCCTCCTCGGGGAGTTTCGAGAAATCGGACTTGTGATGCGGCAGCGCCATCCAGACGATCGCGCTCGCGATCCACACGACGGCCGCGGAGACCAGAACCGGCAGCCACAGAGTTCCGAACGGCATACACGGCATGACGACCCCCTCCTGTTGTCCGCCCCACGTCACGCAGTCCGGGCGAGGCGGGCATCGTAACCCGCCGGGGCCGCCAAGGATCTCGAGATAGGGGACACTCCCCTTTTTCTTATCAAAGCGGTATCCGGGGAGCTTTGTAAGAAAAAGGGGAGTGTCCCCTTACTTCCTGGCGATGGTGAATTTCGCACCGGAAACGCCGAGGTTCCAACCTTCGCCGGTTCCGGAGAGCGCGAGCGAGACCTCTCCCTTGGTGAGCGCCTGCGCCTGGGACGATTTGACCGCTCCCGCTTCCGCTTCGGCTGCCGCGTACGACCCGAGCAGATCTTCGAGCTTGGCGACCTCGGAGAACTTCCCGGTGCCGTCCTTCGTCTCCGATTTCCCGAAGGTGAGCCCGCCGCCGGTCAGCTTGAGCGTGACGCTCGCGCTCTCGCCGTTGTCGCACGTGATCTTCCCTTCTCCCTTGGACGTTTTGTAGATGGCCGACCAGCCCTTCATGGAGAACGTCATCGAACACTTCGTCCCCGCCGCCGGCGTCGTCGAGAGGGCGGCGGTCGTCATCAGGACCAGGATCGCCGCGAACACGGAATACAGGGTTCGTCGCATGAGGGATCCCTCCTTGAGATGGAACGGGAAGTCTTCCACTTCGACACGAGCAACGCAATCATGCGACCGGTGCCTTTTTTCGGAGCCGCGTCGCCCATGCGGCCTCGACCGCCCAAGCAATTCCCCCACCCAACCGAAGCTCGTGCCGATGGCGGGAACCAGCGAGCCGATCGTCATGCTGACGATGAATCCGGCGACCCGTGCATCCGAAACGACGCGGATGACCAGCGCGACCAGGGCCGGGAGCAGGGGATGGACGTCCGTCTCCGGCTCTCGAGTCAAAGCGTCGAGGTAGCCGGTCCCGGATGCGATTCCTTGAGCGAGGGATCGGTAGAGCCGCTGGTCGCCGTCGTCCGCCGGCGGATGTTCGATCGCGACTCCGAGCCGTATCGCCAAGGACGCCGCGAACGTCAGCGCCGCGACCCACCGCCCGAACGACGTTGCCCTGGCGCGCGCCCCCATGCCGAGATGCTGCCACGGGTGGCAAGACGAAACGGTTCGGCCCGAAACTCGGCGGCGTCCCGGGCGATTCGCCCCGTATTGGGGGGATGACGAGCGTGAATTCGATGGTCAAAAAACGACGGTGGGCATTTCCGTTCGTGCGACCATATTCCGAGGTGGTATTCGTGGAGGGCCTGGCGATGTTCAAGATCAGCAAGCTCGCGCACATCGTGGTCCCGGTGCTGGCCGCGATGACCATTCAGACGCTCGCTGCCGCGGAGTCCGCGAGCTCGACTTCCACCTCGAAGACGCCTCACAAGTCGACGACGAGATCGGCCGCCAAGTCACCCGCCAAACCAGCGGCGAGGTCGGCAAAATCGGCTGGGTCGGCGAAGCAGCCGATCACAATCAGCATCACCAGCCACATTCGAGGCGGCAATCTGATCGTGTCGCTGGACGACGTGCCGGTCTTCAACGAGAAGTTCGAGAAGCCGCTGCTCCTCATCGCGCAGACGACCACGTGGGACCCGGTCCAGGTCACGTCCGGACCCCACAAGCTGACCGCGAAGGTCCTCGGGACGAACGGAAAGACCTATCTCTCGGGCGAGTACAACCTCGAGGTCGGGCGCACGGGGGGTCTCGAGCTGCGCATCAAGATGAAGGGCGACATTCTCACCGTCGAGCCGGCGTCCTGATCGCTCGCGACCCGGTCTCGCGCTAAGCTCTCGGCCCTATGACTGCGCTCCTGCTCCTCGCCGTCGCAACCGCGACGGCGGACGTGCCGGCGTCGCCGCTCACGCGGCCGGAATTGCCGGCCCTCGAGAGCGCGTTGATTCAGGAGGCGACGGATCTCCACCCGGAAGCGCTGCACGCCGCGCTGTCGTCGTGGGACGCGCTGCGAGCTCAGGGCGAGGTGCAAAGCGCGCTCCTGAGCGTGATCGATTACGAGCTACCGTCGACGGAAAAACGGATGTGGGTCTTCGACCTCGAGTCCCGACACGTGCTCTTCCACGAGCTCGTGGCACACGGCCGGAATTCCGGCGACGATCTCGCCGTCGCGTTCTCGAACGAGGACGGGAGCTACATGAGCTCGCTCGGCGCGTTCGTGACCGGCAGCGCCTACGACGGCAAGAACGGCTACTCGCTGCACCTGCGCGGCGTCCAGGCGAACGTCAACGATCGCGCGGAAGCGCGCGCGATCGTCATGCATGGCGCACCCTACGTGGACGAAGAGATCGCCCGCCGGCAAGGACGCCTCGGCCGCAGCCTCGGCTGCCCCGCCGTCCGCCCGGAGATTGCCCGCGCCCTCATCGACGAGATCAAGGACGGCACCGTGCTTTACGCGTGGCACCCGTCGATCGCCTCCGCGTCGTTCCGCACTCCGCTGCCGCGCTGACGGAGGCCGCTGAGACGGCCTCCCGTCGGTCAGAACTTCCAGCCCAGATTCAAGCGAACGCCGTCGAACGAAGTCGTGCTGGACTTGCTGAAATCGATCCAGATCACGTTGTAGCTCAGCTCGACGAGGAACCGGTCCATGATGTCCGCGCGAACCCCGGCGGCGCCTCCGTAGGAAAACTCGGTGGACCCGAACGTCGGCTGCCAACTGCCGCAGATGTACCCGTACCAGGGATCCCACCAGCAGCTCCCTACGGGGGGGCCCGCCGGGATGTTCGAGTCGATCCACGTCCAGCCCAACCCGGCGCGGATGAACGGGGTGACCTTGTACTTGAGGATGTTGTATTGCCCGTAGAAGTTCAGCGTGCTCGCGTCGAGGGTTCCCGACACGGTCACCACCTGGTCGGGAATGTGGTCGCTGTTGAGGTCGGTGGCGATGCTGGCGTCGTAGTTGGCGTTGAGCCAGGTGAAGTCGGCTCCCACCAGGAAGTGCTCGTTGATGTGATAGCCGAACCCCAATCCCCAACCCACGTCGTCGTTCATCTTGAACTTCGTTCCATCCTCTCCGTCGACGGTCGCACCCGACGTGAACGTGATCGGGAACGTGAACTGCCACTTATTCGCACGATCGGACTGCGCCGCGGCCCAAGGGGCCAAGGCCAACGTTCCAAGAATCGCCGCCAAGACCGCCGCAGCGTG
Source organism: uncultured Acidobacteriota bacterium (assembly GCA_964511835.1). Classification (GTDB taxonomy): domain Bacteria; phylum Acidobacteriota; class Polarisedimenticolia; order Polarisedimenticolales; family DASRJG01; genus DASRJG01. The sequence continues at coordinate 128,334 of CAZEII010000005.1, forward strand.
CACCGTTCCGTGTCTAGGTAGGGCGCGCATCGTTCCTCCTTTCGAGTTGGATTCGGACAGTCGCATAGCCTATCCCTACTCGAGGCATTCGGAGCACGGAATCTCGCGGGAGGACTCCGCACGTCGAACGGATCGTTGGGCGGCGCCCCTTGACGAAGTAAAGTGGCTCGGATGCCACTCGCCCCCGGAACCAGAATCGGCCCCTACGAAGTCGTCGGGATGCTCGGCAAGGGAGGGATGGGCGCCGCCCGCTTCGAACGGGAGGCGAGGATTCTGGCGTCGCTCAATCATCCCAACATCGCGACCAACCACGGACTGGAGGACCTCGACGGCTCCGGCGTGATCGTGATGGAGCTGGTGGACGGGCCGTCGCTCTCCGATCTCATCGCCCGAGGTCCGATCGGCGTCGCCGAGGGCGCCCGCATCGCCGGTCAGATCGCCGACGGCATCGTCCACCGTTGACGCGTGGGACCGCCTCGTTTGAGCTCGAGTTGACCGACCGCCGCCCCGGCACGAAGTTCTACGCAGCCGAAACAAACGCTGAGCGAACGCGGAGGTCTGGATGCCACTCTTTCGAAACAAGTGCGCGTTGGTAACGCTGCTAGCGATACTCTCCGCGGGCCGACCGGCCCACTGCGCGCAGTCCAGCGATGGGCTTCGTCCCGAGGTTCTCGAAACGTTTCTTCGAATGCGGATCCTCGCCGCTGTCATCGAGACTCAGGCCGTTGAGGCCGCGTATCCAGGGCCGACCGATGGGCTCGTCCCGGTGTCATCCCTCGGGAACCAGTTCACCGCTCAGACGCGAAGCCGCGGTGCGGCCGTGCGCGATGCTTGGAACAACCCACTCCTCTACTGGTCCGACGGGAGGGACTATCTCATCGTCAGCCTCGGGTCGGATCGAACGATGCAGTTCAACTACGACGGCTACCCGCCGTACGCGGGCGTCCCGGCGGGTTGGGCGGGGAGCGATCCGACAAACGACCTGCTCATCGTCGATGGTGTCGCTTACCGAGGCCCCGCATCACAGACTGAGCTCCTACGGCGGGCGATGGGCGAAGTTCGCAGCCTGGGAACCGCATGCGAATCGTTCGCCGTCGATAACAACATCTACCCCGGACCCGTTCAGCCCATCGACGTGGTCGCTAGGATCGAAAGCGCCGTCGAACCGATTTACATTCGAGTTCTTCCGAAAGTAGATCCATGGGGAAACCCCTACCTCTTCTGGTCCGACACAACGCACTACGCGTTGGTGAGCTACGGACCCGATGGGATTCCGGACTTTCCCTACCCGACCTGGGGGCGCACTGAGTTTGAGGCGATGCACGCCGGTCCAACCTCTCGGTTCGGAGCGGATCTCGTGTTCGTCAACGGTGAATTCGTTCAGTGGCCGACAGTGGTAGGCCAAACGTCGCCGAACGCAAACCTGCGACAAGCGATGGGCGATCTTCGAAGTGCGGCCACCGCCTGCGAGTCGTTCAGCGTCGATTACAACTACTACCCGGGTCCCGTGCAGCCCATCGACGTGGTCGCCAGGATTGAGACCATAGTCGAACCGACATACATTCGAGCTCTTCCGAAATTGGATCCGTGGGGAAACCCCTACCGCTACTGGTCCGACACAACGCACTACGCGTTGGTGAGCTACGGCCCCGACGGCATCCCG
>CAZEII010000006.1:0-7095 GCA_964511835.1 uncultured Acidobacteriota bacterium
CCGCATCGTCCGGGGCGGACACCTCATCCCCCAACAACCTTGCGGCCACCGTGGATTCCGGGTCGAAGACCCGGCCACCGCGATAACCGGCGGACGCCGCCGAAGCGCCCGTCACCGCGAAGCACCTGACGAGCGAGAGGACCATGCCGGCGAGCGCCGCCCATCCGACGTATGAGCGCATCGATCGATCGGTCACTTCGTGCCCACCCCTCGGCCGGTTGGCCGTGCCCCAGCCGGCCGTTGTCTCTGGAAGGACTTATACGGCGAGAACGGGCGGACGGGTATCTCATCCTGGGTATTTCCCGGGAGACGCTGCCAGGAAGGGTGCGGCAGGGGCCGCGCACCGGCCGAGTGCGGATCCGCCTACGAGGGGATCGTGGGCAGAACGACGAGGACGAACTCGAAAAAGAGCAGTCCTATCCGCATGTAGTAGCCGATGTGGCCCAGAGCGGGTGACGCGCACGGCCAGCTCGAGCCGTTGTCGCGCGGTCCGGGACCCTCACTGAGTCCGCACTCGATCCAGCACGAACCGGATCGCCTCGATGACGAGCTGGGGTTCGTCGTCCTGGATGTGGTGACCGCTTCGCGCGGTGACGATGTGGATCCCGTTGCAAGAACGCTGCAGCCACTCGTCGTGCATGGCGCGCCAGGCGTCGTGTCCCTTCGCCGTTTGATTGACGTACTCCGGCGCCGGGTCGATCTTCATGCTGGTGAGCACGGCGATCGGAATGTCCGGCAGCGGCGTCATCCCCTCGACGGCTCCGGCCTCCTGGATCCTCAGGGATTCGCGGGTTTCCGCGGCGTCGGCGCCCTTGCTCTCCTTCAGCCGAGCCTCGAAGCTCTTCTTGAACGCGGCGGGATAGGCCGGGTCGAGCTTGCCGTAGCGCTGCACCTGCTGCTCGTGACTGGCGTCGACGAGAACGAGCCCCGCGACTTCGGTCGGGTGGAGCGACGTGTACAGGCGCACCAGGATTCCGCCGTAGGACGCGCCGACGAGGATGTACGGCGGCTTGAGCTGAAGTTTCGCAAGCAGCGCGTGCAGCTCCTCGACGGAGCTCTTCGCCGTGGAGTCGTGCGGGGCCGGCTCGGATTTCCCCAAGCCGCCGCGAGAGTACGCGATCACCGTGCTGAACTCGGCGGCGGCCGGGGTGATCTGCGCCCAGGCGTCGAGCGCATTCCCCAGACCGCCCACGAGGACGATCGCGGGGGAGCCGGCGCCCTGGCGCAAGACGTCGAGGCGGTAGCCGCCGACGTCGACGAGCTGAGGCTCCTCCGCGAATGCGGTCGCGACAAGCGTTGCGCAGGCGATGACGAGAATGACGCGCCGAGTATTCACGCTGTCGTCCCTTTCAATCCGGTTCCCCGGGGATGTGTTCCCACTCGCTGCGAAGCCTCGCCAGGAGCGCGTGGAATCGCGGCGTGGCTCGCAGGCGCTCCAGATGAACATCGATTTCGAACATGGCGTAGTTCGGGAATCCGTCGTTGGCAGCGGTTTCGATCCATTCCTGAGCCTTGTCCAGATCTCCCAGCGTCGCGTACGTGGCGGCGATCGTGTACGCGGTGTGATGGAAGTGAATGAAGTTCCTTCCGATTCGGACGGCGTCGGCGATGGCCGCCTCCGCGCCGGCGCGATCCCCGTGTTTGGCCAGCAGCATCCCCCGGACCGCGTGGAGCTCGCCGCCCTGGTCGGCAGGAATGTCCTTCAGCCCGTCCTCGATGACGCGGCCGGCTTCGTCCAGGCGTCCGAGGGAGAGGAGCGCCCAAGCCCGATGGTAGGACCACTGGACGGGGAACGCCTCGCGCGGCACCCGATCAAGCGCGGCGAGCGCGTCCTCGTATCTTTGCTCATAGTCGTAGATGGGGCCGTAACGAAACCTGGCGAGGACGTTGCCGGGGTTGATCTGGAGCGCGCGCTCGACGTCGCGCACTGAGGCCGCCATGTGCCCGACGTGTAGAAGGATCGTCGCTCGCTCGGCCCACGCGTCGTCGAAGTCCGGTCGAGCGGCCACGGCCATTCGCAGCTCCGCGAGCGCTTCCCGGCTCGGAAATCCGTGCGACGGGCGCCAGAGCATCATCGCCTTCGCGTAATGCGCCTCGGCTGCCTCCGGATCGAGCTGGAGCGCCTTTTGAGCCGCGGCAAACCCCTTCTCCTCCCATTGCGGATCGTCGGGCCGGTACGTCGAAGCCTTGTTTCCATAGCTGAGCGCCAGAAACGCCTGTACGGGCACGAACATGGGGTCGATCGCCGCGGATTTTTCGAAGAGCGCGATCGCTTGGTCGATGTCGGGTTCGCTCTGCCGGACCACGTGGGACAAGCCGCGGAGGTACAGCTCGTAGGCTTCGGGGTTCGGAGTCGTCGTTTTCGTCGAACCGGGTCGCTCGGCCGTTGCGGCGCCCACGCCGAGGGTCTTGGCGACCTCGCCGGCGATCTCGCGCTGAAGCGTGACCAGATCGACGGCGCTGCGCTCGTAGGTCCTTCCCCACAGGCGCCGGCCGCTCGAAGGCTGAACCAGCTCCGTGACGACGGTCATACGATCTCTCGAGCGCGCGACCGTACCCCTCAAGATCGCGCCGGCGCCGAGCTCGCCACCGATCTCTTGGAGAGACTTTTCGGATCGCTTGTAGACGCTCGATGACGCGCTCGCGATCACGGAGAGACGATCGGATTGCAGCCGCGCGAGCGAGGTGACGATGTCTTCGGTCAGCCCGTCGGTGAAAGCGTCTTGCTCGGGATCCGCGGTGAGGTTCCGCAGCGGCAAGACCGCGAGCCTGACCGGGACCGCATCCGGTGTCCGGCTGGCGGGGACGATTCTGCGGGCGAAGATGATGCCGCCGACCACCACCGCGAACGCCAAGAGGAGCGCTCCCGCGAGGAGCCAGGATCGCCGCGTGATCGCTGCGGTCGCCGAGCGTGCGGCGCCGGCGCCGGGACGAATCGCCTCGAGCGCGGCGCGGACGTCGCCCGCGCGCTGATATCGCCGCTCGGGCGCCTTTTCGAGGCAGCGCGCGATCACCGACGTCAGCTCCGCGGGCACCTGACCGGGGAGCGCCCGCGGCGGATCCCTGAGAATCGACGAGAACAGGTCGGCATGTGTCGCGCCGACGAAAGGCGGCCCGCCGCCGAACATCTCGCAAAGGAGCACGCCGAGCGACCAGATATCCGTCCGGGCATCGGTCGCCTCGCCGCGGACTTGCTCAGGCGCCATCGCGTACGGCGTCCCAGCGGGCGTCCCTAACGGCGCGACCGTTTCCATCGTCGTCGCATCGGGCAACGAGACGTCGCAGCGCCGCGCCAGGCCGAAGTCGACGATCTTCAGGTGTCCGCGGTCGTTGACGATGACGTTCGCCGCCTTGAAGTCGCGGTGAATGACGCCGTGCTCGTGCGCGTAGGCCAGGGCGTCGGCCGCTTGCAGCGCATATTGAATCGCCTCGCCCGCGGGCAGTGCCCCGGCGCTGAGCCGGTCGCTCAGCGGGCGCCCCTCGACGTACTCCATGGCGATGAAAGCCGAGCCACCGGCCTCGCCGACCTCGTAGATCGTGCCGATGTTGGGGTGGCTGAGCGCAGCCGCGTTGCGCGCCTCTCGCAGCAGCAGCCCGCGCGCGATCGCGCCCTCGCTCGAGCCGGGGATGAGCTTGAGAGCGACGGGACGGCGAAGCGTGGCGTCGTAAGCCAGGTACACGGCGCCCATGCCGCCGCGGCCGAGCATTCGCTCGATCCTATAGGATCCGAGATTCTCGCCTGGCTCCATGCGGCCTCCGCCGAGGTCAGCCATGCTCGATCACGGGAAGATTATCAGCCGATTCCGGCCGTCAGGACCGAAGCCAGCACGTTCGCCGCGACATGCGCAAGAGTGGGCGGCCAGATCGACTGGGTGCGCGCGAACAGCCAGCTCGCGACGAGGCTGAAAATGAAGACGCCGATTGCATCCGACGCGACGGCCTGCGTGAGGCCGCGGTGGGAGAGCCAATAGGGAAGATGCGAGGCGGCGAAGAGCAACGACGTCAGCACGATGGCTCTCGCCTTCGGCAGGAGCGCCAGCAGCTCTTTCAAGATGAAGCCCCTGAAGAGCAGCTCCTCGAGCAACGGCGAGAGCAAGAGGCGCAGCGCGAAGAGCGGCACGGACAGCGACGTCACCGCTTCGGGAGAGAACGCCTTCTTCTGGACCGCCGAGCCCACGAGCGCCACGATCTCCAGGTAGATCGCCGTGACCGCAAGGCAACTAGCCCAGGCTCGCGCGTCGGGCCAGACCGTCATGCCGAGGTACTTCGCGGGGCCGGTCCTGCGCAGCGCGACCACGAACACTCCCGCCGGCAATGCCCAAAGCCACATTTTCAGGAGATCGGAGTAGGCGGCGCGAAGAGTGGGGGAGGCGATCGTCTCGTCGACCCAGGAGAGTGCCGTGGCGCGAACCGTCCAGACGGCGAAGAACGCTAGAAGGAACAGGGTCAGCTGCGCCGGCCTTTGAGCGTCCGAATGCACGGATCAAGGATCGCTTTGCCGTACGCCGGAGGCAACCACGAAGACGCGCCGGGGCGCCTCGCCCAGGTGATCGCGCCGAGTTGCCCCACGGCGTCGAAGAGAGGACCGATTCGAAGCCGCTCTCTCGCGACTTCGGTCGGGCCGGGGTGGCCGCTCACCGAGGTCGAGTCGTGAACGAGGAGGAAGCCTCCCGGCACGAGATGCGGCACCCAAGCGTCGATGTCGGCCTCGACGCTCGCTCTCTCGTGATTCCCGTCGACGAAGACGAGGCGGACCGGCTCACCCCAGGAGCGTGCGGCGTCGACGGACGGCAGCACGCGGGGCTCGATCAGCGAGCCGGCGTCGAAATGCGCGATGTTCTCGCGGAGCTCGTCGGCCGTTCCATAGACGTGAGGGTCGATCGCGAAGATTCGCGTCTCTCGGCGCCCGCGCACGCCTTCGGCCATGCAGAGGGTCGATCGCCCGCGAAACGATCCGATCTCGACGATGGAGCCGGAGCCGGGCCCCGAGCGCGCCAGCCAATAGAGGAAGACCCCCTCGTGGGGGAAGAGGTATCCATCGACGTGCGCGAGAATCGAAGCGATCGAAAGCCCGCCGGGCAGGAGACACGCGATGGCGGCGTCACTCGCTCGGCGCACGGCATCCTTCCATGTCCCGATCCGGCGGACGGTCATGATTCTTGAGGCCCGCTCACGCGCGCATGGGCTCTCTCACCCTGTTGAAGAGCCACGCGCCCGCCATCGAACCCAGCACGGCGGAGATGAAGGTCATCGCGCCCAGCGGAAGAACGCCCACGGAGAACGGGACGAACCCGACCCCCGCGATGGCCGCGGTCGTCGTCTTCGCTCCATAGCGCGGAACGAGGACCGAATAGAGCCAGACGGCCCAAACGCCCATCAGCAGATCCACGGTACCGGACCACATGGGGCCTCCCCGAGTAGCGTATGGAGCGGGAATCTACAAGAGGCGCGAGAGCCAGTGCATGATGTTGATCGCAAGCTGCCGGTTGTCGTAGCCGGGCAGGTTCATCCCGACCATGCTGCCACCGCTCTCACGCTGGGCCCGCAGCATTCCCGCTTCGCCCAGGATCACGATCCGCCCCTTCTCGAGCTCCAGCGCGATCCCCTGGGCGCGTCCCTTGGCCGAAACCGGGTCCCCATACTCCATATCGACTCGAACGTCGCCGCCGCTCTTCGTGACTCTCGGCAGGGTCGGAGGGCGCTCGGTGGCCGTGTCGGACAGCGCGAGAAAGGGAACAGCTTCGGGCGGGCCGAGCATCGACCCGCCCGTGAAGGTGAGCACCCGACGAACTCGCTCGGCCGCGCTCCGTCCGCGAACGATCGCATGGTCCCTCAAGAGGCCGTTTTCAACTGAGAACACGAGGTGGCTGTCCCCCCGGCTGGGATCGTCGTGCTCCGGATCCTGAACCAGGCCCGCGCCCATCCGGACTTCGAAGCGCTCGGCAAGCGACGCCGCTGCGGACCCGAACGGCCAATGGTCGGTGACGAGGAGCAGCGATCCTCCGGCACGGACCCACGTGCCCACGGCAGCCGTCTCTTCGTCGGTGAACGCGGAATGGTCGTTCGCGTCGTTCGAGCCGCGGGGAAGGACGAGCAGCAGCACGGACACGCCGTCCAGGACGCGCGCGGTCAGAGGGTCGCGCGTGACGCGCAGATCGTAGCCGTCGCTTCGAATGAGATCGGCGAGCGGCTTGTACGCTCCGCTCGTCGTGTGCATGTTGAGGTGTCCTTCGTCGTAGAGCACGACAGGCCCGCCCGCGCGGTAGGCCGGGTCGGCGATGCGCGCATCGAACGCGGGGTCGTATTCTCGCTGCCGGTTCAGGACGACGAGAGCTACGACGATCAGCGCCACGAGGGCGATGGCCAGCGCTCCGATGAGCGTCTTTGGCTTCGTCAAAGGCGCAGCTCCACTTCAGCTCCTCGGTCCGAGAATCTGCGCACCCCAGGGATTGTCCAGCACGACCAGCCAGCGGCCGTCGTGCCGACGACGCAGGATGTCCGACGACTCCCCGCCCATGACCAAGGGATTGCCGGCGGGATCCGTCCCACGGAGGCTCCACCGGCCGACGTACAGAGCCAGGTCGCCGGCTTCGACGACCGACTGCGCCTCCGACGTGAGCACGGCCTCGAGAGCGATGAATCCCGCGAGCGCCTCTCGAAGCTGCTGCGATCCGCGGGCGAGCTTGCCCGGCTGAGCGACCATCACTCCTTCGGCCTCGTAGGCGGCGACGGCCTGGTCGAGATCTCCGCGATTAATCGCGTCCACGAGCTGATTGACGGTGTCGATCGGTCCCGGCATCGGATTCACCTCACGATCGTCTCCTAGATTGGGCGTCGAGTATCGGACGTCACCCTCCTGAGAATCCTTCGCCCGCCAACCCTACGCCAGATCGGCGGTGGTGCCCACCGACCGGGCGACGTACGCTTCCGGCCATGGATCTACACTTGGCCGAGAAGGTCGCCGTCGTTACCGGCGCGAGCAAGGGAATCGGATTGGCCATCACCCGAGCGCTGGCCCGGGAGGGCGCGTTTGTGGTGGCGGGAGCGCGCACCGTCGACGGGCTGCGCGGCCTCGATCGGGTCACATCGCTGGCC
>CAZEII010000006.1:7195-121455 GCA_964511835.1 uncultured Acidobacteriota bacterium
ACCTCACCAAGTCCCTGTCCCAGGAATTCGGCGCCAAGGGGATCAGGGTCAACGCGATCTCGCCCGGGCCCGTGAGCACCGATCTCTGGCTAGGTCAGGGCGGCGTGGCTCACACCGTCGCGCGCGCCACCGGGGTCGACCCCGAGACCGCCCGCAAGAACGTCTTGGCCAGCATCGGCGGCGTCCCCACCGGTCGGCTGTCGACGCCCGAGGAGGTCGCGACGGTTGCTGTGCTGCTGGCGTCGCCCGTCACCGCCAATGTCACCGGTTCGAACTTCATCATCGACGGTGGGCTCATTAAGACCACCTAGATCGCCTGCCTCCGTGCTGTCACGCAGCCGGCTCCTCCGCGAGACGCTTGACGCCCGCCAACATTCGGAGCGCGCGTCGGGCCATCAGGCGACGAAGCCCCAGCGGATTCAACAGCTTCATGAGCAGCGTGCGCGGCCGGTAGTACGCATTCAGCAGGATCCGCGTGCCTTCCGGCGCCGGCTCGACCAGAGTCTCGACCGTGAACTCGGCGAGCTGCTCGCTCAGGCCCCACGAGTCTTCCGGGAATGCTGTGACGAATCGGGAGCCCGGGACATACTCCGTGATCTCCTCGATGCAATTGCCCTTCCGTCCTTCCGGGATCGTGCACCTGTATCGGACACCTGCCGCTCGCCTCTCGGCGCCCGAAATCAGCTCGACGTGGCGGACGTCCGGGTGATATCGCGGAATGAGCGTGATGTCGTCCGCGATGGCCCAGACGCGCTCTTGCGGCGCGGCAACGGTGATTTGCGTTTGCCACTGGAGCGGTGCCGCCATCTTCGTCTCCCGCAGGTGCAGCGAGGTTCACAGCGGAAATCGGATCCCGCGCCCGAGCACGCCGACGAGTATCACCAACCCGACAGCCCCGAGCGTTAACCACGTGACGCTGCGCGGGAGGGCCGGCGGCACATCGGGAGTCCGCGCGTCCGGCCCTCGACCTATCGACCAGTTCGACAGCCAAGCGAGACCCGATGCACCTCCGAAAGAAGCCGCCCCGGCCGATATCGCGATCAGCACAGGGCTGATCGGATTGAAGGCCGCGGAAAGGCAAACGGCGAGGCCCCCCGCTACGTACGGCAGAACCGTGTAGCGTCGAAGCCGAACCGGCCGATCCAGTTGGTCCTTGCCAAGGAGCGGTTCGAGCTCGCGCACGCCGACGTAGACGAACGTGCCGTAGAGCAGCACACCGGCGCCGATCATCGACCCCCGCCACGCCCAGTGCGGCGAAAGCCCCTTCAGGAGCTCGTGCCAGTCGCCGAATCCGAACAGCGTCGGTACCGCCAGGTATCCAGCGGCCTGGAGCAAATTCAACAGCATCGAGAGCCATAAGAAGAGACGTGTCGCGGTCCCCGCGCGCCGGCATGCCCGCAGCAAGCCCCAGAAGACGGCTCCGAACGCGAGGTTGGCAACGGTGCCGCCGGCCTGGATCGCTCGCTGCGCGCCCCGCGAAACCTCGTCCGCCGCCGACTGGCAGAACGATGAGGAAACGATCTCGACGCGCGCCCCAACGGCCACCGACGTGAGTCCATGGCCGATTCCCTCGTGGATGACCGACGCGCACAGGTAGGCGACGATCGCCAACGCGACGACGGTGGGAACATCCGGCTGTGGACCGGCATCTGTCGTGAGCTGAGTCGGTGTAGCGGTCATAGCACCAGCACCCACGCAGCGGCAGTCCCCCCTACACCCACCTTCTGACTCGCGCCTTGTACGCGAGGTAGACGTCCCCGAATTTCGCCTCGAGGTACCGCTCCTCCCTGAGAACGGCGCCGAAGTGCAGGATGAGGAAGAACGGGACGATGACGGCGAGGAAGGCGGGTGAGGCGAGCGCGATCCCGAGGCCGGCGTAGATGGTCAGCAGCCCGAGGTAGAGCGGGTTCCGCGTGAAGGCGAACGGGCCCTCGGAGACGATGGTCGTCGCGGGCAGGTTGGGGCGGACGTTGGTGCCGGCGGCCTCCATGATCCCGCGTCCCCATCTCGCGAGCATGAATCCACCGACCGCGAGCGCCATTCCGAACAGGCGCACCGACCAGCCGACGCTCCAGTGGTCCAGCGCGAAGACGTGGACGATCAACCCGACGATGACGCAGATGAGAAAGAGAAGCGGCGGGAAGATGATGACGCCGGGACGGTCCTGTTGCTCGCCGGTCATGCCAGCTTCTCGATGAGAAAGGCGATTCGCACGAGGCGGCGGTCGGCGGCGAGGCGGTAGGCGGTTTCGAGGCGGCGCTGCGTGACCTCGAACCGCGCGCGACCCTCTGTCGCCACGAGTGAGTCTTTGTTCGCTTCCCGCCGGTCACGCTCGCGCTGAACTTGGTCGGCGATCGCGTCGGTGGCGTCGTCGGCGCGCAGCAGGCGGAAGCCGGCGCCATCGATCAGGCTCTCGTTTTCCCCCTGGGCCGAGAGCACCAAGAGGCCGGCGCCCGAGCGCGCGGCGATCTCGTCGCTGGTGACGAGGCCGGCGACGACGGCCGGGTCGGTGTAGAGGGCGCGGCCGCCGGGCTTGAGAACGCGCGCCCACTCGGCAAGCGCGGCGGCGCGCTCGGGGAGAGAAGCGATCGAGTCGATGCAGAGGATGCCGTCGACGCTCCCGTCGTCGGCGTCGAGCGCGATGCCTTTTGGCTCGAGAAGGCGCGCCCCGGGAGGCAGGGCGAGCAGCTCCAGAAACTCGCGCCGCTCGTCAGTCGAGATCGCGGGGTTGGCCATCTCGTGAGTTTACGCCCGCTCCGCCCGGTCGAGCTTGATCGTGTACACGTCGAGCTCGCCGCCGCAGGAGATGTCGTAATGCAGCGCCGCGGCGGCGGCGCGGCGGGCGATCTCTTCCGCAGTCAGCGACTGCTCGTAGAGGGCGTGAAGCGCGCCCAACGCGTACGGCCCGCCGGAGCCGATGGCGTCGAAGCGTGCGAACTGGGTCACCGACATCTGGCCTGTGACATGGAAGATCCCGCCGCTGTTGACGATCAGGAACGACGCGTCGAGGTCGGCGAACGGGGACTTGTCGTCGGCGATCGGCTGATCGTTGACGAACGAGTAGTCCCGGTGCATCCGCTTCCAGAACCGGTTGAAGAACGCGAAGATCTCCCGCTGATTCCTGAGGCGCGGCGATGGCGTTCGCGTCAAGTAGTCGCCAAGGATGTTCTCGTAGAGACCCCATCCGGTCTGGGCGACGTAGGAGCCGCCGACTTTCATGATCTTCGACGAGCTGTGATCGCCGCGGAGAACGCGCCGGTCGCCGAAGTTCTCCTGCGTGTCCGCGGCGACGACGATCGTGCGCCCCTTCCGGACGGCGACGGCGACCGACATCAGGGTCTCTGGTAGGTGCCGATCAGCTCCGCTGTCGCGAGCACGTGGGACTGCATGGCCCCGAGCAGCTTGGCGCGCGTGGGCTTGCCGAGGTCGGCGAGCACCGCGTCGAGCGCGTAGAGCGTGTGGATGTAGCGATGGCGACCGACCGGCGGACAGGGCCCGCCGTAGCCGGTCTCACCAAAATCGCTCGTGCCGTCGAGCGTCCCCGCGGGAAGCTCCTTCGACGGGATCGCCTCGCGCAGGCCCGCCGCATCGGCGGGCAGGTTGTAGACCACCCAGTGAACCCAGGTCATCTTGGGGGCTTTCGGATCTGGCGCGTCGGGATCCGTGACGACGAGCGCGAAGCTCTTCGTGCCGGCCGGTGCTCCCGACCAGGCGAGCGGAGGGGAGATGTTCGTCCCGTCGCACGTGAAGCGGGACGGCATCGAGGCCTCGTGGGCGAACGCCGTCGAGGTCAGCTTCATCGACATCGCGGGAGCCTCCTTCTTGGGAGCAGCCGCCCCCGCGGGGGCCAGGGCGGCGAGCAAGAGGACGGCAGCGACCGGTTGCATGCGTCGATCTTAACCCTACGGACAGGTCGACGCGTCGAACGAGCCGTGGGTGCCCGGCAGCGTCTCCTTGCCGTAGTCGTTGACGGCGGTGACGACGTACGTGAAGAGCTGTCCGGGTGCCGCCTTGGCCGGGTCGCCGCCGGCGGGCCAGCTCGGCGTCGACGAGCGATAGATGCACGCGTATTGTCCCTCGAGCGATCCGCGATACACCCGGTAGAAGCTGACGGGGATGTCGTCCGTCGAGAACAGGTCTTCCCACGTCCAGTCTTCCGTTCTGCTCAAGCGAAGCTGTTCAGCCGAGCCGCGCGCCGAGACCTCGAGCTCATCGAAGGGCGGGACAACCTTGCGAACCTCCCCCCAGAGCGTACCCGTGTACAACTCCCCCTGAGCGTCGACGCCGAAGGTCGACAGGTTTCCGGGGAAACCGTCTCCGGGATCGATCTGATGCGTGACGTCGAGAGTATTCACCGCGAGACCGGCCATCATCTGGAACGTCCTCACGAATCCGGCGCAGTAGTCGCCGTAGAAATACGTGCCGCGGATCTTCGGCATGCGGCAGCCGCGGTACACGTACCCGCCCTGGATCGCGCACTCGCCCAGGTCCCCGTGGGTATAGGTCAGGATGGGGAGCGTGATGCTCGGGTCGTGGCACGGGGGGGCCGAGCCGCAGTCGGCCGGAGACGGGTTACAGGTGAGGATCTCGCTCGGGTTGTAGCACTGCATTCCTTCCATCTGCCTCCAGCCGAAATTCTCGCCGCCGGTGCTCGTGTTCGGGACGACGTTGACCTCCTCCCAGCACTGCTGCCCGACGTCCGCCACGTACAGATCGCCCGTCAGGGCGTCGAAGCTGTCGCGCCATGGGTTTCTCAGCCCGTAGGCCCAGATCTCGTCGCAGAAGCCGCCGGGGCCGTCGAAGAACGGATTCGTCGACGGCACGCGGTAGGTCGCGCCCGCCTGGCCGCAGTCGGGAGGCGCCGAGTCCGAATCCACGCCGCGCACGTCCAGCCGCAGGATCTTGCCGAGAAGCACGCTCAGGTTCTGCGCGTTTCCACAAGGGCCGTGCTGATCCCCTCCGCCTCCGCCGTCGCCGGTGAAAACGTAAAGGAATCCGTCCGGGCCGAAGCTGAGCATCCCCGCGTTGTGGTTGGGGTCGGGCTTCAGGATCCGGAGGACCCGCACTTCGCTGGCGGGATCCGCGCGATCGCGGTCGGTCCCCGACACGACGTAACGTGCGAGAACCGAGTAGATCTGCCCACCGACCGTCTCCGTGTAGTAGACCCAGAATCGACCCGTCGTGAGGTAGTCCGGATCGAATGCGAGCCCCAGAAGCCCCATCTCGCCGTTCGTCGTGGAATCGACCTTCGACGATATGTCGAGGAACGTCACGAGGGTGTCGTGGGGCTGCCCGCGCTTGTGGATGCGGATGCGCCCGCCCTGCTCGACGATGAAGATGCGCCCCGGGTCGCGGGGGGGCGCCGTCACAAAGTCGACGTTCGTGAGCCCATCCGCCACCCGGACGCTCGCGAGCTTGGAGTTGAAGGTCTCGGGGATCCCCGTGCAGTCGTACTGCGCACGCGCGACGCCGACGGCTGCGAGTCCGACGAGCGAAGAGGCGACGAGACGAGTCCTCATGGGCAGGTCGAAGCATTGAAGGTGCCCGTCGTCCCCGGCCGCACCTCCTGGCTCGAGGCATTGACCGCGGTGACGATGTACGCGGCGAGCTGGCCGGGGGCCGGGTTCACCGGGTCGCCGCCCGCGGTCCACTTTGGCGTCGTGGACTTGAAGACGCACGAATAAGCCCCTCCGACCGAACCTCGATAGACTCGATAAAAGGAGACCGGTGACTCGGTGGAGAGGTAGAGGTCTTCCCAGGTCCAATCGCCCGTCTTGGCCAGACGGAACATGTCGGCGGCGCCTTGGCCCGAGACCTCGAGGTCGGGAAACGGCGGCACGATCTTGCGAACCTCTCCGAACAGCGTGGCCGTGTACATCTCTCCCTGCCCGTCGACCCCGAAGCCGGCGAGGTTGCCAGGGAAACCGCTGCCGGGATCGACCTGAGTGGTGACGTCCTGCTGATTCGTGACGACCCCGCCCGACATCCGGAGCGTCCGCACGAACCCGGCGCAGTAGTCGCCGTAGAAGTACGCCCCGCGCCAGAACGGCATGCGACAGCCGCGGTAGACGTACCCACCGTCGATCGCGCATCCCCCCGATCCGCCGTGGTCGTAGTTCAAAACCGGCAAGGTGAGGCTCGGATCTTGGCAGGCGGGCGAGCTCCCGCAAGCTACGGGAGCCGGATTGCAATTGAGCAACTGATTGGCGTCGTAGCACTGGAATCCTTCCATCTGCCGCCAGCCGTAGTTCTGTCCGCCTCCGCTCGCGCCCGAGACCCAGTTGATCTCTTCCCAGCATTCCTGGCCAACGTCGGCGACGTAGAGATCTCCCGTCAACGCGTCGAAGCTGTCGCGCCACGGATTCCTGAGCCCGTACGCCCAGATCTCGTCGCAGTTTCCTCCCGCACCGTCGCGGAGCGGGTTGGTTGACGGGATGCGGTAGGTCGCGCCGGGGAGGGCGCATTCGGGAGAGGTCGCTGCCGGATCGACGCTGCGAACGTCGAGGCGCAGGATCTTGCCGAGCAGCACCGACCGGTTTTGCCCGTTGCCGCACGTCCCGTGAGCGTCGCCGCCGCCTCCTCCGTCGCCCGTGAAGACATAGAGGAAGCCGTCGGCGCCGAACATGATCATCCCGCCGTTGTGATTCGTCTCGGGCTTCGCAATGCGAATGACGCGCACCTCGCTCGCCGAATCGGCGACGTCAGGGTTCGCCATCGTCGTGGTGTACTGCGCGACGACCACGTAAACCTGAGCACCGACCATCTCGTCGTAGTACACCCAGAATTTCCTGGTCGCCGCGTAACTCGGGTCGAACGCAAGCCCGAGCAGCCCCATCTCGCCGTCGGCGGTCGAGTTGACCTTCGAGGAGATGTCGAGGAACGTCGAGACCGTCGCGGCCGGCTGCCCGCGCTTGTGGATGCGAATCCGGCCGACGCGCTCGACGATGAAGATTCGCGACGTGTCAGCGGGCGGCGCGGTCACGAAGACCAGCTGCCCGAGCCCCGTCGCCACCGGGACGCTGGTCAGCGCCATGGTCGGCGATGGGGAGACTCCGGTGCAATCGTACTGGGCGCGTCCGGCGGACCATGCCAGGGCGGAAAGCAAGATGGCGGCGTGCGTGATGGTGTTCCTGAGGCGCATTTCCCATCCTCCTCGATCCAGCACGCCACCGACCCCAGCCTATAATGCCCGGCGCAATCCCGCCTGTTGTGGAGGCACGATGTCCGCAGCACCCGACGCGAAGCTCGCGAAGGTCGCCACCGACACCATCCGCTTTCTATCCGTCGATGCCGTCGAAAAAGCAAGGTCCGGTCATCCGGGATTGCCGATGGGGGCGGCCGACGTGGCTTTCGTCCTCTGGAGCCGCTTTCTGCGCTACGACCCCTCGGCGCCCGATTGGGCCGACCGCGATCGATTCGTCCTCTCGGCGGGACACGGCTGCATGCTGCTCTATTCGCTGCTTCACCTCGCCGGCTACGATCTCCCGATCGCAGAGCTGCAAGCGTTCCGCCAGTGGGGGAGCAGGACTCCCGGACATCCGGAGTTCGGCCACACCATCGGCGTCGAGGCCACCACCGGCCCGCTGGGACAGGGGATCTCGAATGCCGTCGGCATGGCGCTCGCCGGAAAGATGGCGGCGACGCGGTTCAACGACGCCGAGTTCCAGCCCGTCGCGCATCGCATCTTCGTGTTGGCCAGCGACGGCGACATGATGGAAGGAATCTCCGGAGAGGCCTCGTCGCTCGCCGGCCACCTCGGGCTCGGCAACCTGATCGTGCTGTACGACGACAACGGGATCTCGCTGGACGGGAAGACCGCGATGTCGTTTTCCGAAGACGTCCCGGCGCGGTACGCGGCTTACGGCTGGCACGTTCAGAGGATCGACGGGCACGATCACGAGCAGATCGCAAAGGCGATCGACGCCGCCATCGCCGATCGCGCGCACCCGTCGTTCATCGCGTGCAAGACGCACATCGGCTACGGCGCGCCGCACAAGCAGGACAGCTCGGAGGCGCACGGATCGCCGCTGGGCCCCGACGAGGCCAAGGCCGCGAAACAAAACCTCGGCTGGCCTCTCGAGCCGACGTTCTACGTCCCCGACGAGGTTCGCGACTTCTTTCGTGCGCGCGCCGCCGAAGGGGCCGCGCTGCGCACCGGATGGGAGCAACGGTTCGCGCTGTGGGCACAACAGAATCCCGTGAAGGCCGCGCAGTGGGATGCGATCTGGACCCACGAGGTCCCCGACGATCTCGTCGGGCAGCTCTTGGCTGCGGCCCCGGTGACGGCCGCGGCGACGCGCGAGCACGGCCGCACCGTGCTCCAAAAGGCGGCCGAGTTGGTGCCCGGGCTCGCGGGGGGCGCCGCCGACCTCGCGTCGTCCACCTTCACGGTCATCAAGGGGGCGGGAGACATCGGCCCGGGATCGTTCGACGGCCGCAACATCCACTTCGGCGTGCGAGAGCACGCGATGGGAGCGATCGTCAACGGGATCGCGTATCACGGCGCCTTCCGGCCCTACGGCTCCACCTTCCTCGTGTTCTCGGACTATATGCGCGGCTCGATCCGCATCGCGGCGCTGTCGAAGCTGCCGGTCGTGTTCGTGTTCACCCACGATTCGATCTTCGTCGGCGAAGACGGCCCGACCCACGAGCCCATCGAGCAGGTCGCCTCGCTGAGGCTGATCCCCAACCTGCACGTGTGGCGTCCGGCGGATGGTGTCGAGACGGCCCTCGCGTGGGGCATGGCGCTCGAGCGCCGCGACGGACCGTCGGCGCTCGTCCTCTGCCGCCAGAAGCTCCCGCCGATCGAGCGTCCGGGGCGGATCGGCGAACGTGAGCTGCGGCGCGGCGGATACCTCGTCGCCGGCGACGCCTCGCCGCGCGCCGTCGTCGCGGCCACCGGCTCGGAGCTTCATCTGGCGATCGGCGCGCGCGAGGCGCTCGCGACCCGAGGCGTGAAGCTCAACGTCGTGTCGATCCCGTGCGTCGAGCTGTTCCACGCGCAGGAGACGTCCTACCGAGACAGCCTGTTCCCCGACGGTGTGCCCGTGGTGACGATCGAAGCCGGGCGGACCGATCTTTGGCGCGCGCTCGCGGGCCACTCGGGCTTGACGATCGGCATCGACCACTACGGCGCGTCGGCGCCGGGAGCCGTCAACGCCGAGCGGTTCGGATTCACCGTCGAAGCGGTGACCGCCAAGATCGATCTCTGGCTCGCGGAGGCGAAGGGAACCTCGACTTAGCACTGCTACCATGCGCGGCCATGCCCGCCGTGCACCTGCGCAGCCAAACGCCCGTCACCCTGGCGACGCTGTGGCCCGACCTCCCGATCGATCCCGCGATCGCGCGCCGCGTGATCGGCCGCGTCGTCGGCGAAGGGCGCGACGACCTCGCGGATCTGCCGGGGATTTCTCACGCGCTCGCCGCCGAGATCGCCCGGCGGGTGAGCACGGCGCGTCTCGCGTGCATCGACCGGCGCCAGAGCGCGCTCGACGGTTTCGTCAAATACCTGTTCCGCGCCGGGGACGGGGCGTTGCTCGAGGCCGTGCGCATCCCGCTCTTGAAGCCGCGGTATTCCGTCTGCGTCTCGTCGCAGGCCGGCTGCGGCTTGGGGTGCGTGTTCTGCGAGACCGGCCGCCTGGGCTTCGCGCGGAACCTCGAGGCGTGGGAGATCGTCGAGCAGGTCCTGGCCGTCAAGCGCGACGCCCCCGCCGGGCGACCGGTCACCGGCGTCGTCTTCCAGGGACAGGGGGAGCCTCTCCAGAACTACGACGAGGTGATCCGCGCCGCGACGATCCTGCGCGATCCGTCGGGCCTGAGGATCCGTGGGGAGGCGATCACGATCTCGACCGTCGGGCTCCTTCCGGCGATCGAGCGATACACGGATGAAGGGCACGTCTTCCGGCTCATCCTTTCGCTGACCTCCGCCCTGGACGACAAGCGAGCGCGGCTCGTGCCGCTCGGCAAGAGCTACAAGGTTGCCGAGCTCGCGCGGGCGATGCGGCGCCACGCGGATCGCCGAGGCGGCCCGATCCACATCGGCTGGGTCCTGATGTCCGGAGTCAACACCGGCGACGAGGAGGCCGAAGCGATCGCGCGCCACTTCTCCGGCGTCCCGATCCGCGTGCACCTGATCGACGTCAACGACCCGTCGGGGCGCTTCCGCGTTCCCGGCGATGCCGAGCGGGGGGGCTTCATCGACGCGCTGAGGGGCCGCGGGATCGCGTTCGTGCGCCGGTACTCCGGCGGTCCCGACATCCACGCGGCCTGCGGGATGCTGGCCTCCACGGCGATCGGCGGGAGGCCCGCGTGAGCGACGGCGCGCCGAAGCGGCCCACGCTGATCATGATGACGCTTCCGCTGATCGTCTCCTTCTGGATGCGGTCGCTCTTCACCTTCGTCGATACCTACTACGCATCGTTCCTCTCGGACGCCGCCGTCGCGGCCATCGGGCTCTCGTTTCCCTTCGAGTTCATGATGATCGCCGTCTGGGTCGGCATGTCCACCGGCCTCACCTCGAACTTCTCCCGCGCCATGGGAGCCCACGAGGAGACGAGGCTCCGCCAATACCTGAAGGCGACCTGGACGCTGGTCTGGCTGTGCGTGCCGCTGTTTCTCTTGATCGGCGCCGGCTGCTGGATCTTCGCCGGCCGGCTCTCCCCCGATCGCGAGGTGGCGCGGCAGTTCGCGATCTACGGATCGGTGCTCGTCGGCGGATCCGCGCTGACGCTCTTCTGGTCCGTCATTCCCGATTCGATCGTCAAGGCCCACGGCGATACCCAGGCGACGATGTGGGCGGGGATCTGGTCGAACGTCATCAACGTCGTCCTCAACACGATCTTCACCTTCCTCTTCCATTGGGGGGTGTTCGGGATCGCCTTCTCGACGGTGCTCGGGCGGTTCGGCGGGCTCGTCTACGCGCTCCGCAAGGCGGCGGGGCACGAGGCGGCCCGCAAGGCGCGGGGCGAGCCCGAGGTCCCGGGGATCGACCCGCATCCCTACCGCGCCCTCTTCGCGCTCGCGATTCCGTCGGCCTTGTCGTACGTGCTCATGGCCTCCGAGAGCGGCGTCGTCAACACGCTGCTCAAGGGGATCGAGCACGGCAAGGAAGCCCTCGCCGCCTACGCGATCTACTACCGCGTCTTCCAGTTCGTCGTCATGCCCGCCATCGCGGCGTCGGTCGCGATGTTGCCGTTCGCCGCGCGCCGCATCGGCGAGCGCGACGTCGCCGGCGTTCGGGGCGGCCTGAAGAACATTCACGTCGCCCTGGCGGTCTACGTCGTCGTCGCCGCGCCCGTGCTCTTTTTCGTCGCGACGCCGCTCGCGCACCACCTGAGCGCCTCGCCGGTGACGGTTGCCTATCTCGTCCCGGCACTTCGGATCGTCCCGCTGGGGGCGCTCCTCGCGACGCCATTCTTCCTCTGCCGTCCGGTTTTCGAGGGGATGGGGCGCGGACGGCCCGGGCTGACGATGTCCGTCCTGAGATACGTCGTCCTGGCGGCCCCGGCAGCCGTGCTCGGACTCAAGCTCGCTCCGGCGCTACAGATCCCGGACCTGCTCGGGCTCATCGGCGGGCTGATGACCGCGACCGCCGTCAGCTCGCTGATCTTCCTGTCGTGGACCCTGAAGGCCCTCAGCGTCACCGCCATGGGGACGCAGAATTCTCCCGCCGCCCCATAATGGGCTGACGGAGGGGGAATGCCCGAGATCCCGAGGCTGGTGCTCATCTTGGTCGCCACGCTCGGCGTCCTGGCGCCGCTCGCCGTGTACCTCGGGCGGCGAGGCGGGCGCTACCGGGTCCTTCCGGGGTGGATCGGCGCCTGGGTGCAATTCGCGGTGCTGATCGTCGCTCTGTCGCGCCTGACCCCGACGATCTCGTTCCCGCTGCTCGGCATCGTCATGTTCTTCGCCCTGAAGCAGTACTACACGCTGACGCCGCTGAGGCCGCAGGACCGGTGGGCCATTCTGGTGACGTTCCTCACGATCCCGCTGGCTCTCTGGCCGACGTGGGCGGGCTCGTTCGGGCTCTTGAGCGCGGCGACGGTGATCGGGCTCTTCCTCGCGATCCCCGTGCTGCTCTCGGTCGCGCCGCGCCAGCCCGGGCTGCTCGACGCTCTGGGGCGCGTCCTCTTGGGCGTGTTGGTATTCGTCTTCTGCGCGGCTCACTTCGGCCTGATGACCCGGCTTCCAGGCGGGAGCCTGGAGCTGTTCTGCATTACCTCGCTTCTGGCCGACCTTCCCCAGCGGCTGACGGGGCGCCTCCGCCCCGGCGGCGAGCGCGTGCGCCCCGTCGTCGGCGTGCTCGCGAGCGTCTTCGTCGCGGCGGCCGTCGGCGCCGCGCTCGCGCCCCTGTGCGGGACGGCGAGGCTCCACGGCGGCGTCGCCGGCACCTTGATCGCGCTGGCGATGGCGGGCGGATCGCTCGTCTCGGACGCCGTCGCTCAGGATCTGCTGCGCACGCAGTCCGACGCGATCCTGGGGCGCGCGGCGTTCCTCGATCGCACGGTGCCGCCGATCTACGCGGCGCCGATCTTCTATCACTACCTGAGGGCGATCGCCTCGTGAAGACGCTCAAGCGTCTCTTCGCCCTCGGTTTCTTCTACGCGTTCCAGCTCGGCTTCGTGCGGCCGGTGCTGCGCTGGTATTGGGCGGCGCGCTACCGGCGCAAGGCGTCGGTCCCGAAGGGGCCGTGCATCGTCGTCGCGAATCACAACTCTCACCTCGACGCGCCGCTCCTCATGACGATGTTCCCGATCCGCCGCTTGAGGAACATCCACCCGGTCGCCGCCGCCGACTACTTCGGAAAGACCGCCTGGCGCCGCACGATCGTGATGGTCGGTATGAACGCGATGGGGATCGAGCGAACCGCCGCCGCAGGCAAGGACGTTCTCCAGCCGGCGATCGAGGCTCTCGAAAGAGGGGAGACGCTGATCTTCTTTCCCGAAGGAAGCCGCGGGACCCCCGGCGTGATCGGGAGCTTCAAGCCGGGAATCGGCTTGATCGTCAAGAGCGTCCCGGGCGTGCTCGTTCTCCCCGTGTTTCTCTCGGGGGCCGAGCGGAGCCTGCCCCGAGGGGAGTCGGTGCCCCTTCCCCTCGGGCTCGACGTCTACATCGGAAAGCCCCGGACGTACTCGCCGCATCTCGATGCTCGGGAGATCGCGGAGCAGGTGCGTGCCGACGTCGTCGCTCTCGCGCCGCCACCGGCGCCGCTTCCGGGCCCCCGTCCGGCACCGCCGGTCCGTGTCGCGTGCTGCGGCATCGACCGAAAGGCGAACCACGCTTTGTTCCACGCGCTCACGGACCGGCTCGGATCGGCCGGCCGCACGATCGGGATCTCGAGCAGGATCCTCGAATCGGAAGGCACCGGAGTGCGTGAGTCGGAGGGAGTGCCCCTTGCCCGGAGCCGGTTGATCCCACGGGCGCTCGCCGGGCTCTTCCGGACCGGCGGCGTCTATCGCGGGAACAAGTTCGCCGAGATGGTCGAGAGAGCGCGCGTGGACGAAGCGCTTCACGACGGCCGGACGGCGCTGTTCGTCGTCGGCGACGGAAGCCCGCTCGTCGACCTGCTCGCCTGGGCGGAGGCCGATTTCTACAGCGGCGCGTTCGACGAGAAGGGACTACAGCAGCTTATCCTGTATGTCTCGGGCGCAAGGCGCGTCCCGCTATCGCAGTGGATGCGGTTCATTCGCAAGGCGCCCGAAGTCTGGCTGCTCAACGTCTTCGATCTGGCGCAACCCCCGGCCCCCGACCTGCTCGTGTTGACCACGCGCGATCCGGCCTCGGCGATGGAGCGGATCCGCTCCGAAGGACGGGCCCTCGAGCCGTGGGAGAACGAGTCGTTTCTCGGCCGGTTGCAGGACGGCTACAAGCAGGTGGCGGGGGTTCTCGGCAAGCGGCGCGTCGAGGTGGTGACTCTGGACGCTTTGGATCTGGACGTCGCCCGCGCCGCGGAAAACATTGAAGCGGCTTGCCGTCGCCTCGCCGCTACGGCAAACTTGGAGGGCGCGGCGAAAGCCGGGAAGCGCGCCGCACAGGAGGGTGGCGGATGACCGGGTCGCAGATCTTCTCCAAGCTGAGCGAGAAGGCCCTCGAAGAGCACGGGCTCATCCACTTCCATCTGGACCAGCTCGAGAGGGCCCTGTCCGATCTCGATCCGGGAGCCGCGACCGCGGAGACGCTGCGCACCGTCGCCGTCCGCATCGACAGCTTCAAGGAGCGCCTCGACGAGCATTTCGGCGGAGAGGAGGACGGTGGCCTGCTCCAGGGGATCCTCGACGCTCTCCCGCAGACCGAAAGCGACGTGCGCCGCCTCCGGACGCAGCACGCGCGCCTGGGCGAGGCGCTCGAGCGTTCCCGGTCGATCGCGCGACGCGGCGACCCCGCCGAGGCGCCGGCCCTGAAGGCCGAGCTCGACCGCTTTCTCGCCATGATGCGCGAGCACGAGCGCGAAGAAGACGCGCTCGTCAAGCGGGCGCTCCGACAGAGTTAGAAAGGGAATTAGAAAAGGGGACACTCCCCTTTTTCTTAGAATGCTCCCCGGACAGCGACTTGTAAGAAAAAGGGGAGTGTCCCCTTTTCTAATTCCCTTTCTAACTCTGTCGGAGCGCCAATGCTAAACGCGTTCTTCGTCGCGCTCGTGCTCATCTCCGTTCTCGTAGCTGCTTTCACCGGTAGCATGCAGGCGGTGTCGGGATCGGTGCTCGATGCGGCTAAAAACGCGGTCGAGCTTGCGCTGGGCCTCGTCGGCGCGATGTCGCTGTTCATGGGACTGATGAAGATCGCGCAAGACGGCGGCATGCTCCGCGTGATCGCCTCCGCAGCGGCTCCCGTGATGCGCCGGCTGTTTCCGGAGGTTCCACCCGATCACCCGGCGATGAGCGCGATGATCCTCAACATCGCCTCGAACTTTCTCGGATTGGGGAACGCCGCGACACCGTTCGGCATTCGCGCCATGCAGGAGCTGGATCGCCTCAACCCCGTGAAGGGGACCGCGACGAACGCGATGGTCCTCTTCCTCGCGATCAACACGGCAGGTCTCGCCATCATTCCCACCTCCGTCGTCGCGCTCCGCGCGTCCACCGGCTCGAAAGACCCGGCCGGGATCTTCGTGACGACTTGGTTCGCGTCGGCCTGCGCGACGGTCGTCGCCGTTCTCGCGGCGACGCTGCTCGCGAGGCTTCCGAGATACCGGGTGACGAATCCCCACGGCGCCGTGCGTGACGCCTCATCGCCGGAACCCCCACCGTCCGTTCCCGACGAGCCCGTGCGTACCCCGCCTCGCCTCGGTGCGTGGCTCGCGCTCGCGTACGTCGCGGCGACCGTCTCGGCGCTGGTCCTTCACGTTGCCCGCACCGGTCAGGCGGCGACCTGGGGCGACATCGCCCGCGGAGTCCTCTCGTTCTGGATGATCCCTCTGCTCGTCGCAGGCCTCGTGCTCTTCGGCTGGGCCCGCGGCGTGAAGGTGTACGAATCGTTCGTCGACGGAGCCAAGGATGGATTCTCGGTGGCCCTGAGGATCATTCCTTATCTCGTCGCGATCCTCGTCGCGGTCGCCATGTTCCGCGCCTCCGGCTGCCTCGACCTCTTCGTCGCCGCCCTGGGTCCCGTCACGACGCCTCTCGGCCTCCCCGCGGAAGCCGTGCCGATGGCCGTGCTCCGGCCGCTGTCCGGCTCCGGCGCGTACGGCGTGATGAGCGAGATCCTGACCACCCACGGCCCCGATTCCTACCTCGGCTACCTCGTCAGCACCATGCAAGGCTCGACGGACACGACGTTCTACATCTTGGCCGTTTACTTCGGAGCGGTCGGAATCCGCAAGACTCGGCACGCCGTGCCTGCGGGGCTTTTGGCGGATGCGGCGGGGATCGCGGCGGCGGTGTTCGGCTGCCGGATCATGTGGGGACAGTTGCCGCGGTGACGCACGATCGTTGACGCTCCAACGTTCCGGTGGTATCGTTTTCCGTTGCATGAAGCGACTCAAGGGAACGAACACACGTAGGCCCGCCCAGCCAGGCCTGCCTCGAACGGATGGGGCGGGTCTAAAGGCGAGGACCGCGGAAAGGGCGCTCGGATCGCGAGCGCCCTTCGTGTTTTAGGGGGCGAATACGGCGGAGGAGCGCATGTCGGACGCGAGAGAGCAGCTGGCCAAGCTCGTGAAGATCCAAGATCTCGCCCTCGAGATTCAGGCCGCCCGCGCGGTGGTCGACGGGGCGCCAGGAAAGGTCGAAGAAGCGGAGGCGCGGTTCCGAGAGCGCAATGCCGAATACGTCGCCATCAAGGAGCGGTACGAAGCGATCGACGCCGACCGTCGCGCCCGATCGCTGGAGCTCTCGACCCTCGAGGAAACGCGGAAGCACTATCAGGACAGCCTGATGCAGGTGAAGAACCAGCGCGAGTACGCCGCGGTTCTCAAGGAGATCGACGCCGCGAAGGCGAGCATCGGCGAGCACGAGGAGGCGATCCTCGCCGGCATGGACGAGGTCGAAAAGCTGAAGCAGGAGCTCGAGACCCGCGCGGCGCACATCGAATCGGAGCGCACCATCGTCGAGAAGGAGCGCGCCGACGTCGAAGCCGCCGCCGTCGCGGCGCAGGCGCGCATCGAGCGCGCGACGGCGGAGCGCGCGGACATCGAGGCCGAGCTTCCCCCCTCGCTCGTCGCGAGCATCAAGCGAGTCGAAGAGAGCCGCAAAGGGATCTTCCTCGTCAAAGCCGAGCGCGAGAGCTGCTCGGCCTGCCACGTCCGGCTGCGGCCTCAGGTTTACCAGGAGATCAAGCAGGCGTCGAAGATCCACATGTGCAGCAATTGCCGCCGCTATCTCTACGTCGAGTCCGCGTTCGCGCCGGCTCCCGTCTCGACGTCCGCTCCGCTCCCCGGGACCGGCTCGGAGGTCGAGGCGGTGAATGGCGGAGCGGTTTAGGGCCGGTTTCGACGGCGGATCGCGCGGGAACCCCGGTCCCGCCGCCTGGGGCGTCGTGGTCATGGACGCCGACGGCCGGTCGATCGAAGGGTTCGCGGGCGCGATCGGCCGCGCCACCAACAACGTCGCCGAATACACGGCGTTCCTCGAAGCGCTTGCGCTGGCTGCGGCCCGCGGAGCGTTCGACGTCGAGCTCGTCGCGGACTCCGAGCTGGTCGTGAAGCAGATGCGCGGAGAGTACAAGGTCCGGCATCCCGATCTGATCCCGCTCCATGCGGAGGCGGTTCGCCGCATCGCCCGCTTCCGCAGCTTCAAGATCGGCCATGTCCCGCGCGAGAAGAACAAAGATGCCGACAAGCTGGTCAACCGCGTCCTCAACCTCGCGGCGACGACGGGCGACGGCATTCCCGTGAAGGTCCACGAGACGTTCGAGTGACGGAGATCGAGGCGAGGCTCGCCGAGGTCCGGGAGCGGATCGCGCGGGCCTGCGCGAGATCACGACGCGACCCCGCATCGGTTCGACTCGTCGCCATTTCGAAGACCGTTCCCGCGTCGACGGTGCGCGCGGCGGTCGCAGCCGGGCAGTCGGTCTTCGGCGAGAATCGGGTTCAGGAGGCGCTCGAGAAGATCGGCGCCGTCGGGCCGCGGGCGATCTGGCACCTCGTCGGCCACCTCCAGAAGAACAAGGCCAAAAACGCCGCCGGTGCATTCGCGCTTATCCACAGCGTCGACGACGTCGAGCTCGCCGTCGAGCTCGATCGCCGAGCCGGGGCGAAGTCGATCAAGCAGGCCGTGCTCGTTCAAGCGAATCTCGCGGGGGAGAGCACCAAGAGCGGAACCGGCGAAGAGGGATTGACGCCGCTCTTGTCGTCGGTCGCCGGCCTGGCTCACCTCGAGCTACGCGGCCTGATGATCATCCCGCCGTTGGAGTCCGACCCCGAGCGCTCGCGCGGCTGGTTTCGAAAGCTCCGGGAGCTTCGCGACCGAGCGGCCGAGAGGCTGTCGCTCCCCCTTCCCGAGCTGTCGATGGGGATGACGGACGACTTCGAAGTGGCCATCGAGGAAGGCGCCACGATCGTGCGCGTCGGCCGCGCGATCTTCGGCGAGCGAGCCTGAGCGATCGCTGGACACTTCCGACCCAGGAGGTTATGTTTGGCCACCGCTTCGGAGGGTGCCATGACCACGCGTCTCACGGCGATGGACATCGAGAAGCAATCGTTCACGCGGAAGATGCGAGGGTTCGATCCGGACGAGGTGCAGCTCTTCCTGCGCGCCGTCGCGGAGGAGATCGAGCGGGTCAATCTCGAGAACGCGACGCTGCGCGAGGAGACCGGCGTGCTCCGCCACCGGCTCGACGACTTCAAGGACCGCGAGCGCACGCTCCAGGAGACGCTGGTGACGGCGCAGCTGATGTCCTCGGATCTCAAGGACCGCACGCGCGCCGAGGCCGACCTCCTGATCAAGGAAGCCCGATTCAAGGGCGAGCGGCTGCTCGAGCAAGCGCAGGATCAGCTCCAGGCGCTTGAGAACGAGCTCGGCCGGATGCGGCTCGAGCGCGACGCGTTCGAGAGCCGCCTGCGCGCGGCGATCGAAGAGCACCTCTCCCTGCTGGACCTGCGCAAGCAGGAGAAGGCCGACGTCGACAACCTCCGGTTCCTGCGCCGCCGCTCCACGACCGACGTCGGATGATCGAAGCCGACCTCGCCGTCGTCGGCATCTCCGAACTCGCCACTCCCGAAGGACAGTCCGCACGCCGCGGCGCCGAGCTCGCGCGCCTCAAGCTGATCGCCGATGCCGCCGTCGCGTGCCGAGGCGATCGCGTCGTCTTCGTCGGGACCGAACGGGAGTTCCGCCAGTCGGTCACGGTCCGGCCGGGCGGACGCGCGATCGACGCGCGGGGCGCCACCGTGCTCCCCGGCTTCGTCGACGCCCACACCCATCTCCCGTTCGCCGGATGGCGCGAGTCGGAGTTCAACGAGCGCCTGGCCGGAGCGACCTACGAGCAGATCACGGCCCGGGGCGGGGGGATCCTCTCAACGGTCGCCGCCACCCGCGCGGCCTCGCTGGATGATCTTGCCGTCCTGACACGCGCGCGCCTCGACGCGATGTTGCTCGTCGGAACGACCTGCGCGGAGGCCAAGAGCGGCTACGGCCTTTCGACCGAGGCGGAGATCAAGCAGCTCGAGGCGCTGAAGAAGGGCGCCACCGGCCATCCCGTTGCCGTCGTGCCGACGTTCCTGGGAGCCCACATGATTCCGGAAGATCATCGCGCCGACCGCGCGCGGTACATCGACGAGGTCGTCGGCGAGATGCTCCCGGAAATCGCGCGGCGAAAGCTCGCGGTGTATGCCGATGCGTTCGTCGATGCGCACGCGCTCTCGCCCGCCGAGGCGCGGGAGGTCCTGACGGCCGCCGCGAAGTCCGGTCTGGGCGTCCGGTTGCACGCCGATCAGCTGGCCGACGACGGCTCGGCCGCCCTGGCCGCCGAGCTCGGCGCCGCATCCGCCGATCATCTCGAGCACGTGTCGGATGCCGGGGTCTCGGCGCTCGCGGCGGCGGGAACCACCGCCGTCCTCCTGCCGACGGCCACGTTTTTCCTGATGCAAAGGGCCAAGCCGCCCGCACGCCGACTGATCGACGCCGGCGTCCCGGTCGCGATCGCGACCGATTTCAACCCCGGCACGTCACCGGGGGAGGCGATGGGAACCGTGCTCGAGCACGCGTGCCTTACGCTTGCGATGTCGATCGACGAGGCCATCGCGGCGGCGACGCTCAACGCCGCGCATGCTCTGGGCCGAGCAGAGGACACCGGCTCGATCGAGGTCGGCAAGCGCGCGGACCTCGTGATCCACGCCGTCCCGAATCGCTATCACCTTGTCTATCGCTTCGGCGTCCGCCGGGTTCGAACCGTCATTGCCGCCGGGAGAGTGGTTGTCGACGACCACCATCTCCTCTGAGAAACCGGGACATTCTGCTTTTTGTTACAACATCAAAGAGGGGCACTCCTCTTTTTCTTGCCAAAGCGGTATCCGGGGAGCTTTGCAAAATAAAGAGGAGTGCCCCCTCTTTGATGTTGTAACAAAAAGCAGAATGTCCCGGTTTCTCAGAAGAGGGGCGCGCGTTCCTCGTGGTCGAACTTGTACACATACTGCGTGACCTTGAGGTCGATCACCTGCTCGTACTTCGCGCTGATGACCATCTCGTGCATCGTCCGCTCCATGTGCAGGTTCTTCTTGTCGAGCGGGAGCCGGAGGTCCTGTGCCTTCGCCATGATGCGCTTGAAGATCTCGTCGTCGTGATTCCGCGTCGCCGCGAAGCGGCACTCTTCCTGAATGAAGTCGCGGAACTCATACGCGTTGATCCGCACCGGAATGATCTTCACGCCGAGGAACACGCCGATTCCGAGAAGCGCGAGCGAGATCAAAAAGCCGATTCGGCCGTCACCCCGTTCGCTCTTTCTGTCCTTCATGGTCGTCCCATCCCTGAGCCCGGGGAACACAGGCCGAAAAGCCGACCGAGCGGGCCGCCGCGAATATAGGTCCCGCTCCAGGGGGAGACAAGAAAGCGCCTAACGGGCGCTGCGGGCCGCCTCGAGCGCCCGCCGGACCAGCTCTTCGTCGAGTACCAGGCCCGTATCGAGGGCCGAGCTGATCGTCGGGTAGATCCGCTTCGCGCAGAGATCGATGTCGGGAATGTGGTACCACGGGCCGTCGATCGACCAGGATTCGGGGCGAAACATCCGGTCGGCGACCCCCTGGCCGAGCGCCGTCGGGATCGCTTCCCCGAAGCGCCGGAAATCGGCCGCCTCGGCATCGCCCAGCCCCTGGGCCAACAGCGTCAGCCGCCGCTTCCGATCCCCGGGCACGAGCCCCCATAAGAAGTGCGAGCTCTCGTGGACGAGAACGCTGGCTTCGTCGGGCAGCTCGTCGTGCTCGCGGATCTCGAGGAGCAAGATGCCGCCGATCGCCTCGGCGTGCGTTCCCCACCCCTCGGGTACCGGGACCAGAGCAACCCGCGGCGGCGGCGCCTTCAGCGGATCGACGCCGTAGAAGCGGACGAGCTTCGCGAGAAGATCGCCCAGCGGCGCCCGGGCCGGGTCGCGGCGGGCGTCCTCGAGGAAGCGCTTCGGGATCGCTCCGTCTCTCCAGACTCGCTCGTAGCGCGGGCGAAAGCGAGCGAGGGCGCTGGACAGACCTGTCCAGGCCTCGGGCGACAGCTCGGGCTTCAACGTCGCTAGAGCGTCCTCGACCGTCGCCGAGCCGCAGAAGATCCCGAGCATCGCGGAGGCTCGAGGCGCGTCGCCATCGAGTGCGGCGCGTTCTTCCTCGCGGCGCAAATGCTCGGCGCGTGATTCGACGAAGCCGCGAAGGCTCTCGCGGTCTTCGTCGGTCATCTTGCCGAAGAGGCGGATGTACTCCAGGCGATGCGCGGGGATCGTCTTTCCGTTGCTCGTTCCTGCCAACGAGTCGATCCAATGAAAGAGCCCGCCGGGAAACGAGGCCACCGCCTCGATCGGGTACGGATGGGCCAAGAGCAGCCGTTCCTGCGGGCGGGCGCCCGCGGAAGCCGGCATCGCGCCGGCGAGGGCCAGCGCCGCGACGAAGACGAGCCTTGCGGCCTCAGCGCTTGAAGAGACTGTCGAATTGAGACTTCGGATCATTCGAGGATCCGGACGATCCGGTTCGCTTGCCCGTCGTGTCCAGGACGAGCCGGGCCGCGAACGACGGGCAGTTGTTGGCCTTCGATTTCTCGGGGACGTGCACCGTGATCGGCGCCCGGCACTCCCACCGCGCGCTGGAATCGAAGTGCAGGCAGGCACGGCAAGCGTGCAGGGGCGCGGCGCAATGGGGGCATCGCGTATCGAACGTGACGGTGCCGAGCGCCGGAACGTTGCGGCCGCAGTTGGGGCAGCGCAGGACCTCGTTGGCCTCGCGCTGAACCGCGTGGCGCAGCGAGCGCTGCTGCGCCCGCTCCTCGGGGGTGAGATGCGCCGCCTGCGGCCTCGGCTTCCGCTCGCGCTCGCGATCGTCGCGTGAAGACTCCTGGTAGCCCTTGTGCCCGTACTTCCGTTCCATGGGATGCCTTTCGCGAAACCCGGCGGGAACGTCTTCCGCGGCTTCGAATCCGACGGCACCTTCATCGTACGGCGCGGCGAGCCCCTCGGCAACTACCAGACGTAATCCTTGGCGATTTCGCGCTTCTCGTACCCGGAGAGCACGTGCATCACCCGGATCTTGCGAACGGTCGCCGGGGAGAGGGTTCCCAGCGGCAGATGAAGGATCTTCCGGTCGAAGCGCGCCGCGATCTGGTGAAAGATCGCCCGAGGGGGCTTGGGTGCGGCGTGTACGATCACGCGCTCCCTGGAGTAGTCCAGGGCCGCGAGGAGAAGTGTCTCCGGCTTGCTCTCGGCAAAGCGGTAGTCTCCGTCCGTCCAGACGTCCGCGAGTCGCCCAGGCGGGTAGGAGAGAAGGAAGCCGCCGTAGGTGACGCGGCAGATGCCCGGTCCGACGATCGCCCGCTCCGGCGCCGTCGCGTAGAACGCCATGTCCGATTCCTGGCCGTGCTCTCCAAGCCAGGTCAGCCGGTACGGAAATCTCTCGTCGTCATCGTCCGTGTCCTCATCGAAGATCACGACCACGATGCCGATCTCGCCGGGGACGCGCCCCGCCTCGCGCACGTAGATCTTCCGCTCGACCCAGTGGCGGATCGTCTCGCGAACGTCGATCCCGTCCAAGACCGACGTCGTGAACGGAACGACGCGGGCTGTCTCGTCCGCGACGACCGCCTTTCCCTTCTTTCGCAGGTAGCCGCCGAACGCCTCGACGATGACGTCCTCGGGCGGGTAGGAGCAGATCGATTCCCCCGCGAACTCTCGGAGCCACTCTCCCGGGAATCGCTCCTCCGGCCTTCGCCTGCGCAGGATCGATTCGGGGCGCCGGACCTTGTCCCTCTTGAGGCGCCGCCTCAAACGCACGCGGCGAACGCCGTCCCAAAGCTCCTCCGCGCGAATCCGCGCCGTCGGGAGGTCGGTCGCCGCGTCGGCCTGCCACGGGAACGCCCTCGCGAGCCGGTGCAGCTCGTAGGCGAAGTTGTCCGAGACGCACGCTCGCGTGGCGACGACGAGGTCGAAAAGGTCGGCGACGAGCGTGCCCGACTGCCGCGCCAGCCTCCCCGAGTAACGCGCCAGGTTCTTCCGTTGCCAAACCTCGACGCGCTCGTCGGGAGCCGCCGCGGCCAGCGCTCGCGCCGCCGCCGCGACGAGAGCACCTTGCAGGCGCAGCCGGTCGAGCGGCTCTCCCGCTCGCGCCGCCGCCGACGCCGCCGCGTCGATCAGGCGCACGGGATCGTCCCCCTTCCCGCCGGAGATGACGCGAAACGCCCCGTAGTCCCTCCCCGCCGGCGCGGACTCTGCGGGGCCGGCGGCGGGCGCGAGCCCCCGGCGCCACGCCTCGTACGCGGCAACGTAGAACGGCGGCTCGGAGAGAACCTCGCCGAGCGAGTCCGGATGGAGGTGCACGAGCCGTACGTTCTTTCGAGCCGGCGGTGTGAGCGGCGCGGCCTGCTCGACGGCGACGGCCGCCGCGAATCCCGCGACATGACGCATCCCGCAGACCACCAGGATGCGCGCCGCTCCGTCCGCAGCGAGCCGGCGCACGTTGTAGGCCATCGCCGCCTCGCGCCGCGCGTCCTGCGGATCCGCCCCTCGAAAGGCTCGGCGGACGGCGGTGAAGTAGGCCGGCAGGCCGATGCGGCTCATCGCGTAGGGATCCGGCAGCGGATCGCGATAGTCGGCGTACCCGTCGACGTCGAAGTCGATGCAGGCCGCCGGCAGGCCACGTTCGCGCGCCCACCGCGCCGCCTCGACGACCGGATCGGCGGGGTGCAGCGGAAGGTAGATCGTCTCCCCCGCGGCCGTCTCGTAGAGCAGCACGGAGATCGAAGGCATGCGCTCGATCGCGCGCACGAAAACGCGCGTGAGCGACGACGGCACCTCGACCGCGACGGCGTCGGGTGTCACCGCGGACAGCGCCCTCCGGACGGCGACCGCGGATTCGAGGCGTTCGTGGAGGATCGGGACGACGTAGATCCCGCCGCCGAGATCGAGCGAGAAACCCTCCGATCCCGCGCTCATTCCACCATCGTACCAGCCGGCCGGGACTACAATGCGCCACCGGCGAAGAGGTGCTCGGTGTTCGAAGTTCAAGGGTTGGTCAAGAGCTACGGGGGACTGCGCGCCGTCGACGGCGTTTCGTTCACGGTCGCCAAGGGAGAGCTTTACGGCCTCCTGGGACCGAATGGCGCCGGCAAGACCACGACGATGTCGATGATGTCGGGGCTTCTGGCTCCCGACGAAGGACGCGTCGTATTCGACGGCGTCGATCTCGCCGCCGATCCGCTCACGGTGAAGGCGCAGCTCGGGGTGGTGCCCCAGGAGCCCGCGCTCTACGAAAACCTTTCCGCGCGAGAAAACCTCCACTTCTGGGCCGGGCTGTACGGCATGTCGGGCGCGCCCCTCGCCCAGGCGGTCGACCGCGTGCTCGACATGGTCGGGCTGAAGGACCGTGCGAAGGATCCCGTGAAGGAGTACTCGGGAGGAATGAAACGCCGCATCAACTTGGCGCTGGGGTTGGTGCACGGCCCTCGCGCCGTGTTGATGGACGAGCCGACGGTCGGGATCGATCCCCAAGCCCGCCTCAACATCCTCGAGGCGGTCGAGCAGGTGGCGGCCTCGGGGACGACGGTCCTCTACACGACGCACTACCTCGAAGAGGCCGAGGAGCTGTGCGACCGCATCGCGATCATGGATCACGGAAAGATCCTCGCCGAGGGAACCCTCGACGAGCTCAAGAGCCGTGTCGGAGGACGGGACGTCGTGACGGTGCGCGGCTCGTTCGATCTCGGGCAGATCAGGCCGCGGCTCGAGTCGCTCCCCGGCGTCCAGGTGACGAGCGCCGAGCCGGGCAAGGTCGTGCTCTCCGTCGAAGGCTCGGGCCGCGGCGCGGTCGACCTGCTCGGGCGTGTGCTCGCCGACGGACTCGCGGTCGACGGCATCTCGATTCAGCCGCCGAGCCTCAACACGCTCTTCCTCAACTTGACCGGCCGCGAGCTGCGCGACTGATGCGCCTCCTGTCTCTGCTCGTCCGGAAGGACCTCAAGCGCAGATTCCGCTCCCCGCTCTCGCTCGTCGCGGTCCTTTCCTTTCCTCTGATGTTCGCGGGGCTGATCGCGCTCACGTTCGGGCGGGGGACGACGATCCCCAAGGTGCGGATGCTGGTCGCCAACCGGGACGAAGGCCTGATCGCGAGCGCGCTGACGTCCGCGTTCACGTCGAAGCAGAGCGCCGGGTATTTCGAGACGCGCACCGTGCAGCCCGACGAAGGGCGCGCGCTGATGGAGCAGGGGAAGGCTTCCGCGTTCCTGACGATCCCCAAGGGATTCAGCAAGGACGTCCTGGACGGAACGCCGGTCGCCTTGAAGCTCGTTCGAAATCCCTCGGAAGGAATCCTTCCCGAGATCGCCGAGCAGACGATCGGGGGGTTCGCGGACGTGCTCGACGGCGCGCGCCGGGTCTTCGAGAAGCCGGTCGAGGAGCTGCGTCCGCTCCTCGAGAGCGGAGCCAAGGACCCGGCCGACGCCGACATCATCGCGATCTCGCTCGCGGTCAAGCGCGCCATCGAGGGCATGTCCGGTCTCGTCAACCCGCCGGTCATCGCCATCGAGAGCGAGATGTTCGAGAACGTGACGCCGGGTGCCGCCGACAAGGTGAAGAAGAACGGAGACGCGCCTTCGGCGATCTTCCTGATGGTTCTCCCCGGGGTCGCGGTCTACGGGTTGTTCCTGGTCGCCGATCAGGGCATGCGGGACGTGATGACCGAGCGCGCCCTCGGCACGATGAGGCGCCAGCTCGCCGGGCCGGTGACGCCGGAGACGATCATCGCAGCGAAAGCGACCTACACCGCGGTTCTGTCGGGGATGGCGCTCGTCGTCATCGCGGCGGTGGGCGCTACGGTCCTGAGCGCGCCGGTCAGCGTTCCGGCGTTCCTGCTGCTCTCGACCAGCCTGGTCCTCGCGGTAACGGGCACGACGTCCGTGATCTACGGGGTCGCGCGCACCGAGAGGCAGGCTTCGACGCTGGGCAACATGCTCTTTCTCGCGATGGGCTTCCTGGGCGGTGGGTTCATCCGCGTCGAGGGGCTCCCGCCGGCCGTGCGCGGCATCGCCCCGTTCACGCCGCTCTATTGGGGGACGCAGGGGTATCTCGCGATCCTCCGGAAGGGAGCCGGCGTCGCCGGCATCGCGACCAGCGCGGGCGTCCTCGCGGCGATGGGGTCGGGTTTGCTCCTGGTCGGCGCGCTCGCCCTGCGGCGGGCCGCGCGTCGAGGGGCCGGAGCATGAGGCGACTCCTCCTTCTCGCGGCGAACGACGTGCGGTTGACGCGGCGCGATCGCGTCTCGTTCTTCTGGATCGTCATCCTCCCGATCTTCTTGATCTGGCTCTTCGGCAACGTCTTCGGCGGCGGCGGCGGCGCGGTGAAGCTGGCTCTCACCGTCGTCGACCGCGACGGGGGGTGGCTGGCGGAAGCGTTCGCCAAGGAGCTCGAGGGCCCGAGCGTCGCGCTCGTCGTGCTTCGCGGTGCCGCGGCCGAGGGCGAGGACGCGAAGCAGGCGGCGCGCCGCCTCCTGCTGCCCGCAGGGTTCACAGCGGGGGCGCTCTCAGGAAAGCAGCAGCGGCTCAAAATCGAGGCGGGGGAGGACGTCAGCGAAGACGGGACACGGGCCGCGGAGGTCGTCGTCGTGCGCGCGATCGTGCGCACGCTGGCGCGCCTCGCCGAGATGCGGCAGTCATCGCATCCGATGGATGGCGCCGCCTACGACGCGCTCCGAGCGCGCGGGCCGATCGTCACGGTCGAGACCTCGACGGCGGGTCACGGCACCGCGGTGCCCTCGGGGGTCGCCCAAAGCGTCCCGGGCATCATGACGTTCACCGTTCTCATGATGACTCTGATCTACGGCGCGGTGTTCCTCACGATCGAGAAGCGCGAGGGGATGCTGAAGCGGCAGATAACGCTCCCGATCTCGCGAACGACGCTTCTGGTCGGAAAGGTCTTGGGCCGGCTCTTCGTGGCGATGCTTCAGATCGCCATCCTGGTCACCGCAGGCCGTCTTCTCTTTCGGCTGGATTTCGGGACGTCGATCGCCGCGCTCTCGACGCTGCTCGTCAGCTACGCCTTTGCCGTGGCGGGGATAGCGACGTTTCTTGGCGCGATCCTCGCGAACCCGGAGCAGGCGTCGATCGTCGGTTGGCTGGCGAGCGTCGTCATGGCCGCGATGGGCGGGTGCTGGTGGCCCGCCGAGATCATGCCGGATTGGATGCGCGTGACCGCGCACGCCTTCCCCACCGCGTGGGCGATGGACGGCTTCCACGCGCTGATCAGCTTCGGTCGCGGCTTCGATGCGGTGGTGCTCCCCTCGATCGTGTTGATCGGCTTCGGCGCCGTGTTCTCGTGGATCGGCGCCCGCCGCCTGAAGGAATAGCGGACAAAATCCGGGACATTCTGCTTTTTCCTACAAAATCAGAAGCAGATCCCGGATCTTGTCCGCTATTCCTTCAGATAACGGAGGGCCTCGCCGCCGAGGACGCGCTCGACGGAGTCACGGAGAGCGGCCTCGACCGTCGAAGGGCCGCCGTCCTTCATCCGCTTCAACGCGTAGCGCGCGATGTTGATGCCATCGCGGACGGTGAAACGCTCGTCGGCCTCGTGCGCTCCCTGGAGGAAGGCGGTCACGTACTCGAGGATCGCATCGTCGGCGAACGGGAGGTTCTCCGCGAGGATCGCCTTTTCCTCGTCGTGCTCGGGGAAGTCGAGTTGAATCTGCGGCTGAAGCCGCGAGTGGATGTACTCCGGGAGCTCGTAGGTCGACGCGTCGTCGTTCATCGTGGCGACGAAACGGAACTCGGCGTGGGCCTGGACCTTGACGCCCGCGACGATCGACTCGACGTAGCGCCGGCTGTCGAGAAGCGGAGCGAGCGACGCCCACGACTTCTCCGACATGCGATTCCCCTCGTCGACGATCGCGACGCCGCCCCGGACCATCGCGGTGACGAGCGACGACGCGACATACCGGATCCCGCCCTCGCGGTCGATCACCGGTGTGATCAACAGGTCCTCGGGTCGCGTGTCCATGGTCGCCTGAAAAATGTAGACGTCCTGGCCGCGCCTTCTCCCGGCCGCGTAGGCAAGCGTCGTCTTGCCGACGCCCGGTTTCCCCAAGAGACGCGGATTCATCGGGACGTCGGACTCGCCGACGAAGCTCCACGCGGCCAGGAGCTGCTTCAGCGTCTCGGCCTGGCCGACCCAGCGGATCGGAAGCTCGTCGGGGTGGGCGAGGTGGACGGCGACCCCTTCGATGGCGATCGTCCCGGCCGCGTGCCCGCTGGCCATGGCGTCAATCGAGCTCGGCGAAGACCGCGGCGATGCGCTCGAACGCCCAGTCCAGCTCTTCTCTCGTCACCGACAGCGGCGGGGCGAAGCGGATCGTGTGGACGTGGGTCTCCTTGCAGAGGAGCTGCTTGTCCCGGAGCGCTTCGCAGAACCGGCGTGCCCCGCCGGCCTCGAGCGTAAGCTCCAATCCTATCCAAAGCCCTTTCCCTCGAACCTCTTTGATCCACTTGCTCTCGAGGCCACGCAGCTTGTCCAGGAAGTACTCCCCGAGCCTCGCGGAATTCTCGATCAACCCTTCTTCGACGAGGACTTTGAGCGCCTCGCGCGCGATCGCCGCCGCGAGCGGGTTGCCGCCGAACGTGGAGCCGTGATCGCCGGGCTTGTAGACGAGCATGATCGGGTCGTCCGCGAGAATGGCCGAGATCGGATAGAACCCGCCCGAAAGCGCCTTTCCGACGATGACGACGTCCGGCCGGACGCCCTCGTGCTGGAAGCAGAAGAACTTCCCGGTGCGGCCCAGGCCCGACTGAATTTCGTCGCAAACGAACAGGACGTTGTTCTTCTTGCAGAGCGCCGAAAGTCCCCGCAAGAACCCCGAGGGCGGAAGGTGGATGCCGCTCTCCCCCTGGATCGGCTCGACGAGGACCGCGGCGACGTTCGAGTTCATCGCTCGCTCGACGGCGGCGAGATCGCCGTAGGGGAGCATCGTGAAACCGGGCGTCAGCGGGCCGAACCCGTCCTTGTATTGCGGCTCCTCCGAGAAGCTGATGATCGTCGTCGTCCGCCCGTGGAAGTTTCCGGTGAACACGAGAATCTCGGCCTTGTCCTTCGGGATCCCCTTGACCGTGTACCCCCATTTGCGCGCGAGCTTGATCGCGGTCTCCACCGCCTCGGCGCCGGAATTCATCGGGAGCATCTTTCGATAGCCGGACAGCTCGGACATCTCCTTGTAGAGGAACCCGAGCTGATCGCTGCGAAACGCGCGCGACGTCAGCGTGACACGCTCCGATTGCTCGAGCATCGCCTTGCGGATGCGCGGGTGGGCGTGCCCCTGATTGACGGCGGAATACGCTGCGAGGAAATCGAGATACTTGACGCCGTCGACGTCCCAAACCCAGCATCCGGCCGCCTTGTGCACCACCACGTCCAGCGGGTGGTAATTGTGAGCGCCGTAATCGTTTTCGAGCTTGATCAGATCGGCGGCCGAAAGCTTGACGGCATCCATGCATCACCTCTTCGAAGGATCCGGCAAGATAGCACGCCGCTGTTGACGCTTCCGGGGGAGGACGGAATAATCCGCAGCTCATGACGAACTATTCGCCCGGCGAGTCTCCGGTCGGGCGCAAGCAGCGCATCCTCCTTCGCATCGAGCGATTCAGCCGCGAGCGGTGGAAGCTGGTCTTCTGGTGCTCGCTCGTCCTGTTCGTCGCTTCGAGCTGGCTCGGGGCTCGGATCAAGATCGAATCGGACGTTCTGAATCTGATCCCGCGAGGGAACCGCCAGGTCGACACGTTCCGAGAGGCGCTGCACGACTTCGGCTCGATCGATTACCTGATCGTGCTTTTGGGAGCCGCGAAGGACGAGGGTCCCGACGAAATCGAGGACTTTGCCGATCTGCTCGCCGAAAAGCTGAGACAACGCGCCGACCTCGTCGAGAGCGTCGAGTACCGATTCCAGCCCGACGCCAAGTTCATGGAGCTCTTCTCGGAGAACGCACTGCTCTTTCTTCCTCCCGAGCAGCTTCCGCGGATCGCCGAGAAGCTGACCGACGAGGCGATTCGCCGTCAAATCCGCGAGAACAAGGTGGCCCTCAGCTCGCCGACGGCGGCGCTCGCTCAGGGCCTCCTGCTGCGGGACCCGTTGGGTCTGATGCCGCTTTTCATCGACCGGCTGCTCGCGCACCACGGCGCGCTCAAGGTCGATCTCTCGGACGGGTACTACCTCGCGAAGGACAACCACACTCTGATCATGCTGGTCAAGCCCACCCGCCCGTCCCAGGACCTCGCGTTCTCGCGAAAGCTGCTCGAGGCCGCGCGCGCCGACGCCGAGGCGGCGCGCGAGACGCTCCACGCGGACAGCGCGGGCGGCGCCTCCACGGAGGTGCGATTCGGCGGCAATCCGGCCGCGTTGACCGAGGAGGCCGCTCTCCTGACGCAGACGGTGGTCATCAACGGCGTCGTGTCTTTCTTCGCGGTCGTGCTTCTCTATTGGATCTGCTACCGGCGGTTCGCGGCGCTCCTGTTTTCCTCCGTGCCGCTCTTGCTCGGCCAGGCTCTGACGTTCGCCGTCGCCGCGCTCGTCCTCGGCAGCCTGAACTCGTCGTCGGCGTCGTTGCCCGCGCTCTTGATGGGCCTGGGCACCGACTTCACGATCCTGATGTACGCGCGTTACGTCGAGGAGCGGCACGGCGGGGCCAGCCTCGCCACCGCGACCGAGAGGATGGTCGGCGAGACGGGCCTCGGCGTGTTCACCGGCGCGATCACCTCCGCCGGGACGTTCTACGCGATGTGCATCGGCAGCTTCCGGGGTCTGCGTGACCTCGGATTTCTGATCGGAACCGGCATCCTGATCTGCGCGGTCGCGATCCTCATCATGCTCCCCGCGATGATCGCGTGGAACGACGGGGTCCGAAAGCGCCGCAAGGACGTCCTGCAGAAGCTGCACCTGCAATCGCTTGGCCTCGAACACCTCATCGGCTTCTCCGTCACGCACCGGCGGGCCGTGCTCGCGGGGGTGACGGTTCTCACGCTCGTGGCGACCGGGCTGGCGCTGAGGTTGGACTTCGACGCCGGCATCGATTCGCTGAGAAGCAACGACGCGCCGTCGTTCGAGGTCCAGAAGGAGATCGCCGCCAAATTCGGTGCATCGCTGTCGTACATGATGGCGATCGCGGAAGGGACGACGGTCGACGAGGCGGTTCACCGCGCCCAGAACGTCGAACAGCGGCTGAAGCCGTTTCTCGCCTCGGGAATCGTAGCCTCGTACGAATCTCTCCTGACCTACCTGCCGCCGACCGAGAAGCAGCGGGCCGTCATCGCCGCGGTCCACGATCAGAAGGATGCGGCGTTCAACCCTGAGCGCATCGGCGCCACTCTCAGGAGCGCGCTCAACGACAACGGATTCCGCGAGGAGGCGTTCGCGACGTACCTCGACCAAATGACGCGCTTCCTGACCCCGGAGAGGCCGATCACGCTCGACGATCTCGAGAAGAACGGATTGGGCCGTGTCATCGAGCGCTACGTCCATCGCGACCCCGGGCGCGTCGAGATCGTCACCTACATCTACACGACCGATCCCCGGTGGCGCCGGCGGGCGCCGCCCGGGCTCATCGAGGCGATCCAGGGGAACGATCCGGGCGTCGTCGTCACCGGGACCAACGTCGTCGGCCACACGCTCATGGAGATCTTCGTTCACGACGCGCGCGTCGCGGTGGCGATCGGCTTGGGGCTGGTCGCTATGCTGCTCTGGTTCGATTTCAAGAGTCTGCGCCTGACCGCGATCGCGCTCGCCCAGCTCGTCTCCGGCGTCCTCCTCATGCTGGGCGTCATGAAGGTGTTCCACATGGACATCAACTACGCGAACGCGTTCGTCGCGACGATGATCATGGGCGTCGGCATCGACTACGCGATCCACCTCGTGCACCGCCTGCATTTCAACGGCGGCGTCGTCGACGAGGGAGTTCTGGAGACGGGGAAGGGCGTCGCGCTCGCGGCGGCCACCAACGTCGCCGGCTTCGGCACGCTGGCGTTCGGCAACTACCCCGCCATGCGGAGCGTCGGCTTGGTCGCTCTGATCGGCTCGCTGACCTGCCTCTTCACAGCGCTGACACTCGTACCCGCGCTGATGGTCAAGAGTCCGTCCCGACCGCCGGAGGCGATGTGATGCTGCCGCTCCCGTGGATCGCGCTCGTGTTGGGTTTGGTCGAGGGGATCACGGAGTTTCTCCCGATCTCGTCGACGGGCCATCTCATCCTGACGACGCACCTGTGCGGCCTGGAAGGGATGCGGGCGGAGGTGTTTTCGATCTTCATCCAGCTCGGCGCGGTTCTGGCCGTCGTCGTCGAGTACCGCGCGAGGCTGTGGGGGGTGACCCGCGATCTCGCCGCCCAGCCGGAAGCGCGCTCCTTCGCGGCGAGCGTCGCGATCGCCTTCCTGCCGGCCGCGGTTCTCGGGCTCTTGACGCACCACTGGATCAGCGAGCACCTGTTCGGTCCGCGGACGGTCGCGGCTGCGCTCGTGGCCGGCGCGATCGCGATTCTTGCCGTCGAGCGCTGGAAGCCGAAGGCCGCGATCGGAGACGCAGCACGGGTCGACACCGTGCGAGCCGCACTGATCGGCGTCGCCCAGTGCGCGTCGCTCTGGCCGGGGTTCTCGCGGTCGGCCGCGACGATCCTGGGCGGGCTCCTCTGCGGGCTCGAGCGAACCGCCGCCACGGAGTTCTCGTTCTTTCTAGCGATTCCGACTCTGGGGGCGGCGACGATCTTCGATCTCTACAAGCACCACGACGCATTGATACCAGGCGATCTCCCATGGCTCGCGGTCGCAACGGCGGTGTCCTTCATCGTCGCATGGGCCGCGATCCGCTGGCTCCTCCGCTTCGTCGCGACGCACGACCTCATGCCGTTCGCGTGGTACCGCATCATTCTTGGCCTCGCCGTTTTTGCCGTGCTGAGATAGGACATGAAAGAGGGGACAGGCCCCGTTTCCTTCGAAGCCTGTCCCCTTTCCGCTTCCTCGGGAGAGCACCATGTCGGCGTCGAACAGCGTGACAAGCGATCAGCTCGGACTTGGAGACATGTCGCCGGAGGCGTTTCGCGAGGCCGCTCATCGCGTCGCGGATCTCGCGGCCGACTACCTCGGACGCCTCGAGGAGTACGACGTCCTGCCGAACATCGTGCCCGGCGCCACGCGCGCCAAACTTCCGGCCGAGCCGCCGGCATCGCCCGAGCCGCTGGGGGAGATTCTCCGGGACTACCGGTCGATCATCGAGCCGTACATCACGCACTGGCAGCACCCGATGTTCATGGCGTACTTCCCGAGCGTGGCGTCGGGACCGGGGGTGCTGGGGGAGTGGCTCGCCTCCACGCTGAACTCGAACGTCATGCTCTGGCGTAACGCTCCGTCCTCGACGGAGCTGGAAGAGACCGTCGTCCATTGGCTGCGCCGCATGCTCGGCCTCCCCGACGCGTTCGACGGGATGTTCACCGACACCGCGTCGATCTCGTCGCTCCTCTCGATCGTCGCGGCGCGACATGTGGTTCCTGGCCTCGCCGCGCGCGACGAAGGACTGGCCGGGCGTCCCGGCATCTCGCGCCTTCGGATGTACATCTCGACGGAGGCGCATTCGTCGATCGAGAAAACCGCGATCGTCGCCGGCATCGGACGCGCCGGAGTGCGGAAGATCCCCGCGGACGACGTCTACCGCATGCGAGCGGATGCCCTGACCGACGCCATCCGCGAAGACCGTGCCGCCGGCTGGACACCGTTCTGCGTCGTCGCGACGCTCGGGACGACGTCGTCCACCAGCGTCGACCCCTGCGAGGCGATCGCGGAGATCTGCCACCGCGAGAGGCTCTGGCTTCACGTCGATGCGGCCTACGCCGGCTCGGCGGCGATCGTCCCCGAAATGCGGCCGCTTCTCGCGGGGTGGGAGCGGGCGGACTCCATCGTCGTCAACCCGCACAAGTGGATGTTCACGCCGTTCGACGCGTCGCTCCTCCTTTTCCGCTCGCCGGAGACCTTCCGCGACGCGTTCAGCATCGTCCCGGAGTACCTTCGCACGCCCGACGCCGGCGGCGTGCACAACTTCAACGAGTACGGGATCCAGCTCGGTCGCCGGTTCCGGGCGCTCAAGATGTGGATGCAAATCCGCTGGTTCGGCGTCGACGGCATGGCCGCTCGGCTCCGCGAGCACGTCCGCCTCGCGCGCCTGTTCGCGTCATGGGTCGAGGCCGATCCCGACTGGGAGCTTCTCGCCCCCGTGCCGTTCGCGACGGTTTGCTTCCGGAGTCGCAAGGGTCACGATCTCGACGCGGCGAACGAGGCGATCCTCCAGCGCGTCAACGCCACCGGGAAGGTCTTCCTCTCTCACACGAAGCTCGCGGGGCGCTTCACACTGCGCGTCGCGATTGGAAATCCTCGCCAGACGGAAGATCACGTGGTCGCATGTTGGCAACTGCTCAAGGAGGCGGCAAGAAAAAGGGGAGCGTCCCCTATTTCCAGCTGACGTCGAGGAGGTCGTTGAACTCGCCGGCGCCGCGGAGCCACTCGCCGCCGTCGAAGGTGACGACCTCGCCGCGCATCCAGTCCGACGCGTCGGAGACGAGGAACGCCGCCAGCTCGGCGAGCTCGTCGGGGGTGCCGAAACGTCCGGCCGGGATGCGGCGCTTGCGAGCCTGCTCGCTCTCCGGTGTCGGGAGCAGCCGCGAGAACGCGCCCTCGGTCGGGATCGGGCCGGGTGCGATGGCGTTCAGGCGAATGCCATAACGAGCCCACTCGACCGCGAGCGATCGCGTCAGGGCGACGACACCCGCTTTGCCGCAAGCGCTGGGGAGAACGAATCCGGAGCCCGTCGTCGCATAAGTCGTCGCGATCGAGAGCACGGTGCCGCCGCGCTGGTCCCTCATCCAGAGCTTGGCCGCAGCCTGCGTGCAATGAAAAGTCCCGTGCAGCACGATCGCGACGACGGTCGCGAAGGCGTTCGGGCTCAGGTCCTCGGAGGCGCAGAGAAAGTTCCCGGCGGCGTTGTTGACGAGGATGTCGGGGATCGCCAGCGCCTCGCCGATCCGCGTCAACGCCGCGTCGACCTGGCCGGGATCGCGGACGTCGCACGGCGCGGCGACCGCGCGGCCGCCCCGCGCCGCGATCTCCCCGACGACCCTGTCCAGCGGCTCGAGCTTGCGCCCGGAGACGGCGATCGACGCGCCCAGCTCCGAGAAGCGGAGCGCCATCGCGCGGCCCAGACCGGTGCC
The DNA here is from genome assembly GCA_964511835.1 of uncultured Acidobacteriota bacterium. Taxonomy (GTDB): domain Bacteria; phylum Acidobacteriota; class Polarisedimenticolia; order Polarisedimenticolales; family DASRJG01; genus DASRJG01. Next base: position 42,525 of record CAZEII010000006.1, read on the forward strand.
GCCCCCGGTGATCCAAGCGGTCTTGCCGCGAAGGAGGTCGGGAGCGAGCGCGCGGCCGAGCGCGCTCACTTCGCCGGCTGTCCGGTCGCGGCCGAGGGCGATGCGGCGGTCGGGAAGAACCTCGCGAGCCAAGCGGCGGCGGTGGTCCAGAGGAAGATCACGATGCCGAAGACCAGACCGGAGACCAAATAGGCCGTATGCGTTCCCGCCCGCACGAGCGCGGTCATCGATCCCGCGGGCACCGTCTGGTCGAAGATGCGGAAAAAGTTCTGCCCGGCGAGGAGCCCGATTCCGAGGCTGACGATCAAGCTCAACGCCAGGCCGATCATGCGCTTCGACATCGGGCCCTCCTACCAGCGCGCCAGCGCGCGCATCGCCGCGGTGACGTCCTCCTGCGACGGCAGGATGGCCGCTTCGAGCGAGGGCGCGTAGGGCGGGAAGCAATCCTTCGCGGCGACGCGGCGCACCGGAGCGTCGAGCGCGTCGAAGCAATTCTCCGCGATCCGCGCGGCAACCTCGCCTCCGAATCCGTTGTTCAGCTGCGCTTCGTGCACGACGATCGCCTTGCCGGTCTTGCGGACGGATTCGAAGACGAGCCCTTCGTCGAGAGGGACCAGCGTGCGCAGGTCGATGACCTCGACCGAGAACCCTTCCTTCTCCAACTCGGCCGCCGCACGCTGACATCGCACGACGCCGCTCCCCCAGGTGATCGCGGTCATGTCGGTGCCGGGCTGCACGACGCGTCCCTTCCCGAACGGGATCAGGTAGTCGGCATCCGGCTCCGGCGCCTTCGAGAACACCTGCCGATAGAGCCCCTTGTGCTCGAAGAAGATCACCGGATCGTCGATCCGGCACGCCGTCTTCATCAGGCCCTTCGCGTCCGCCGCGTTCGACGGATAGACGACGTACCAGCCCGGGGTGTGAATGTAGAGCGACTCGGGGCACTGCGAGTGGAACGGGCCGCCGCGGATGTAACCGCCGGTCGCCATGCGCACGACCATCGGGCACGACCAGACGCCACCCGAGCGCCAGCGCAGCGTCGAGATCTCGTTCCGGATCTGCATGTAGCCGGGGTACGAGTAGTCGGAGAACTGAATCTCGACGACCGGCTTGTAGCCTCCCGTCGCCATGCCCGCGGCGACGCCGACGATCGTGGCCTCGGCCAGCGGCGAATTCTGCACGCGAGCCGAGAAGGCGTCCGTCAGCCCGCGCGTGACGCCGAACACGCCTCCCTTCGGGTCGGCGATGTCCTCGCCCCACATGACGATCTTGGGGTCGCGCTCCATCTCCTCGCGGAGGGCGTGATTCAAGGCGTCGATCATCGTGATCGGCGCTTCCGAGAGGGGTTTGGGGGAGCGCTCGATCTCGACCGGCTGCTTCCCCGAGAAGACATGCAGCGAAGCGGTCTCGGGAAGCGGATCGGCCGCCGCATCGGCCTCGTCGGCGGCCACGTTGACCAGCGTCTTGATGTCGTCCCGCATCGCCTTCAGGCTCGCCTCGTCGAGCAGCCCCCACGAGACAACCCGCCCGGACGTGTGCGCGACCGGATCGTGCCGCCGCACCTCTTCGAGCTCTTCCTCGGTGCGGTACTTCGCTTGGTCGTCGGAGGACGAGTGCGAATCGAGGCGAACGACGTGTGCCTCGACCAGGAGCGGCCCGCCGCCGCGCCGCATCGACTCGACGAGCGACTTGAGGGTCTTGTACATCTCGGTGAACTGCGTCCCGTCGACCTCGACCGAGCGAACCTTGAACCCCTTGGCGATCGTGTGGATCTCCGAGCCGGTCTGAACCGACTGAGGAACGCTGATCGCGTAGCCGTTGTTCTGGACGAGAAAGAGGACGGGGAGCTGGTCGCGCCCCGCGTAGTTCAGGGCCTCGAAGAATTCGCCCTCGGAAGTCGCGCCTTCGCCGGACGAGACGTAGACGATCTCGTCGCGGCCGGAGGCGACCACCGCTTTTGCCATGCCCGCGGCCTGGAGGTACTGCGTGCCGGTGCACGCCGTCGGCGACACGACGCGCAGCTCCTTCGAGGAGAAGTGCTCGCTCATGTTCCGGCCGCCCCCGGATGGATCGGCGGCCTTCGAGAGCATGTGAAGGAAGATGTCCTTCGGCGACATCCCCAAGCCGACCATGAGCGCCTTCTCCCTGTAGTAAGGGAAGAACCAATCCTTCCCCGGCGTCAGCAGCATCGACATCGCGATCTGGAGCTTTTCGTGACCGCGCGTCGAGGCGTGGAACGACACCTTGCCGGCGCGCACGAAGACCTTGAGGCGCTCTTCGATCGCGTTCACCGTCAGCATCTTGTGGAGCAGATCGAGGTAGATCGCCCGGCCCAGCTCCGGTGAGGAAACTCGCGGAGCGGCGGGCGACGTCGATGGCTTACGTGACATGCCGATCTCCCTCGGGAAACGGGACGGGGTCATCTTGGCCCATGTCTCTCCTTCTTTCAATCGAAGGCGATGCGGCGCGCCCATCGTGTTAAGTTTGCGCGGCGCGGAAACAGCGGGTTGGGGGGTTTCATGGCGGAGCTCGCCGGCAAGCCGATCGTCCTCGTGGCCATGGGCGGCCATGCTTTTATGCAAAAGGGTGAGAAGGGGACGATCGAAGAGCACGAGCGCAACGCTGCGGAGATCGCGCGCCTCCTGATGACGCTCGTCGAGAAGGAGTACCAGCTCGTCATCACGCACGGAAACGGCCCGCAGGTGGGAACGCTTCTCCTGCAGCAGGAGTGCTCGAAGGACGAGGCCCCCGCCATGCCGCTGGATGTGCTGGTCGCGATGACCGAGGGAAGCCTCGGCTACATCCTCCAACAGAACCTCCTGAACCACCTTCGCCGCCGGGACGTCAAGCGCTACGTCGTCACGGTGGTCACGCAAGTGCTGATCGACGAGACCGATCCCGCATTCAAGAACCCCACCAAGCCGATCGGACCGTTCCTGTCGAAGGACGAAGCGGAGCGGCGGCGCGACCGGCTGGGGTGGATCGTCCGGGAGGACGCGGGACGCGGGTGGCGGCGGCTCGTCCCGTCGCCGCGCCCGCTGCGAGTCGTCCAGCGCCACATGATCCGGGAAGCCGCACGCGCGGGGCACATCGTCGTCGCGTGTGGCGGCGGCGGAATCCCGATCAAGAAGACCAAAGATGACGCCTACGAAGGGGTCGAGGCGGTGATCGACAAGGACCTGACCTCGAGCGTGCTCGCGGCGGACGTGGGCGCCGCGCTCCTGGTCATTCTGACCGCGGTGCCGCAGGTCTACCTGAACTTCGGGCAACCGGACCAGCGCGCTCTCGGTGCCGTGACCCTCGACGAGATCGAGATGCTTCACGCGCAGGGGCACTTCCCCCCGGGGAGCATGGGGCCGAAGATCGAAGCCGTCATTCATTTCCTGAAGAGCGGAGGACGCCGGGCCCTGATCACGAACCCGGAGAGCCTCCCCTCCGCCATCGAAGGCCGCGCCGGAACGCACATCGTCGGGCGCATCTAGGAGCCGGCATGAAGCGATCGGTCCTCGCTCTGAGTCTGTTCGCATCCGTCTCGGTTGCGATCTCGGCGGACACGGTCAAGCTCACGGTCGATCTCACGGGAGCGCCGCGGCACATCCTGCATTCGACGATGCGGATCCCCGCCGCCGCGGGGACGATGACGCTGCGCTATCCCAAGTGGCTCCCGGGAGAGCACGGTCCGACCGGTCCCATCAAGGACATCGCCGGGTTGTTCGTGAAGGCGAACGGAAAGGACATCGGCTGGGAGCGGGACCCCAAGGACATGTTCGCGTTCCTCGTGAACGTTCCGGCCGGTGCCAAGGAGATCGAGGCGTCTTTCGACCTTCTCGTTCCGGAGAGCGTCGAAGGGTTTTCCTCCGGTGCCTCCGCGACTCCGAAGCTGGCGCTCCTGAGCTGGAACCAAGTCGTCCTGTATCCGGCGACCGCGAAGGGAAACGCGATCGACTACGAGGCCTCCCTCAAGCTCCCGCCGGGATGGACCTTCGCGACCGCGCTCCCCGTCAAATCGCAGCCGCCGGGAGGGGCCGACTTCGCGCCCGTCTCTCTGACGACGCTCGTGGACTCTCCGGTCCTCGCCGGCGAATACCTGCGAACGGAATCGCTCGACGACCGGCGCGGGCACCGCGTCTACCTCGACATGGCCGCCGACGGCCCCGCCGACCTCGCGATCCCTGCCGACCTTCTCGACGCCTACAAGCGGCTGGTGAAAGAGGCCGACGCGCTGTTCGGCGCTCGCCATTACGCGGGCTATCACTTTCTCTTGACGCTCTCGGACAAGGTTTCGCACTTCGGCCTCGAGCACCACGAATCGTCGGATGATCGCGTTCGGGAGCGGTCTCTGGTCGATCCCGACCGGCGGAAGCTGATGGCCAACCTGCTTCCTCATGAATACACGCACTCGTGGAACGGCAAGTACCGGCGGCCGGCGGATCTCATGCCGGACGATTTCGCCGCCCCGATCGATTCGAGCCTCTTGTGGGTCTACGAAGGACTGACCCAGTACATCGGCTGGGTCTTGGCGGGGCGCTCCGGCGTGCGGACCGTGGCCGAGGAGCTCGATAACTTGGCGATGACGACCGCGGAGCTGGACGCGCGCGGCGGCCGGGCCTGGCGCTCTCTCGAGGACACGGCCACCGCGGCGCAGCTTCTCTACGAGACCGAAGAGCCATGGATCTCCTGGCGCCGCCACACCGATTTCTACAATGAAGGCACGCTCATCTGGCTCGACGCCGACGTCACGATCCGCAGGCTGACGAAGGGCGCCCGCTCGCTCGACGATTTCTGCAAGCGCTTTCACGGCGGCGGCACCGGCTTGCCCGAGGTGAAGACCTACACCTTCGCCGACGTCGTCGCCGACCTGAACGCCGTCGCCCCGTACGACTGGCAGGGCTTCCTCACCGAAAGGATCGCCCGTCGCAGCGCCGGCGCGCCGCTCGGCGGCATCGAAGGAGGCGGCTGGCGACTGACCTACGACGACTCGATCTCCCCTCTCCAAAAGAGCGAAGAAGAGGTCTGGGAGACCGTCGACGTCCGCTATGCGCTGGGCGTGCTCTTGGACAAGACCGCGAAGGTCGTCGACGTCCTTCCCGACGGAAACGCGTGGAAGGCGGGTGTCGCCCCCGGTATGGTCCTGGTCGCCGTGAACGGCCGTCGTTACGACAAGCACGTCCTGAGGGACGCGATCCGCGCGACGAAGGATGCCCCCGCCGACCTCAAGCTCCTGCTCGAAAACGATGCGTTCTTCAGGGAGATTCCGGTCGCGGTCAAGGGGGGTGAGCGCTACCCGAGATTGGCGCGCGCGCCTTCCGGAGACGACGTGATCGGCGCGATCCTGGCGCCCAGGGCGAAAACGCCGTAAAACGTACACTTCCGATTCGTCCTCGAGGTGACGCCCGATTTCCGAGCTGCACGGTAACGTCCTGGGCCTTTCCCAAGCGGAAAAGCATCGCGTCGAGCGCTTGTACCGCCGCCGGGTCCCGGCCCACGACATCGTCTCCCACGAATTGGCTCGCGAGATGGCAGAAGCCGGCCATGCTCTGAATCGCCGTCTCGGCGTCCTGGTCGATCGCGCGGGGAGGGTCGAAGCGGTCGCGATCGGCGACGCGCGCCGCGTCGATGTCCCGCGGCAGCCTTCGGCTCCCTCCGGTCGCGACCGCTTCTGCACGCTGCGCTGGATCGCGACCAAGAGCGCCGACGAGCCGCTCGCTTCGGCCGACCTGTCCCCGTTGGCCCTGCACCGGCTGGACGCGCTGGCGGTCGTCGCGGTGGAGCCGGACGGCGCTCCCGGCCGTGTTCGCGTGGCGCACCTGCTCCCCGCCGAAGAGCGCGAGCGCGCTCCCGCGAAAGAACCCGCGGCGCGCGTCCCTCCGGGCGTCGTCGTTCCGCGGGGATTGGGGGCGCGGGCGGCCGCGCCGCGGCGCGAGATCGAAGACGTCGTCGCCGACGGCGAGCGCTACCGCCTGTTCCCCCCGCGCCCGGCTAGCCTGGTGAACGACGATTTCCTCGCCCTGATCGGCGCCCTCGAGGCCGAGTTCGAGCGGACGAGAAAGCGAACGAAGGTCGCCGGCAAAGCGGGCCGGGCCATCCTCGTTCACGTCACGACCGGCAGCCGCCTCGCCGGCGAAGAATCGATCGACGAGCTGGAAGAGCTGGCCGCCTCGTCCGGGTTGGGCGTCGTCGATCGAATCGTCCAGCGGCGGCAGCATTTCGACCCGCGCACCCTGATGGGGGCCGGACGCCTCGAGGATTTGATCATCCGAGCGTCGCGCCTCCAAGCCGACTACATCGTCGTCGACCAGAACCTCTCGCCGGCGCAGGCGCGCGCCATCGCAGAGTCCACCGCGATCAAGGTCATCGACCGCTCGCAGCTGATCCTCGACATCTTCGCGCGGCGCGCGCGGACCCACGAAGGGAAAACCCAGGTCGAGCTGGCACAGCTCAAGTACCTGCTGCCGCGTCTCGTCAGCCGCGGGGATTCCGGGCTCTCGCGCCTGGAAGGGGGCATCGGCGGCCGCGGCCCCGGCGAGCAAAAGCTCGAGGTCGACCGGCGCCGCGTGCGCGATCGGATCAAGTCGCTCGAAAGAATGCTCTTGGGGGAGCGGACGCGCCGGGAGCAGCGCCGAGCGCGCCGCAGCGAACGGGACGTTCCCGTCGTGTCGATCGTCGGGTACACGAACGCTGGGAAGAGCACGCTCTTGAACGTGCTGACCAAGAGCGAGGTGTTCGTCGAGCAGCGGATGTTCGCGACCCTCGACCCGTCCTCGCGAAGGCTCAGGCTCCCACGCGATCGGGAGATCGTCATCAACGACACGGTCGGGTTCATCCGCGATCTCCCGAAGGACCTCCTGGCCGCGTTCCGGGCGACGCTCGAGGAGATCGCGGACTCCGACCTCCTCGTCCACCTCGTCGACATGGCGCATCCGCGTCACGAGGCTCAGATCAAGGCGGTTCGGCAGATCCTCGCCGAGTTGGGAGACGCCGACATTCCTCGCCTCTTGGTCTTCAACAAGGCCGACCTCGTCGATCCGTCGCGGCGGGGCGAAATCCTCGCCGCCCACTCCGGCGCCGTCGCGATAGCGGCCACGAAGCGGGACGGTCTTCCAGCGTTTCTTCGCGGGATCGACGACGCCCTGCAGCTAGCGAGAAAGGTGCGATTGGCCTAGCAAGGCCTAGTTGCATCCAGCTTTTTTAGCCGTACAATTCTCAGCCTAGATAGGCCAAGAGGGTACGGCGGACCATGACGATTCAAGGGCTCGAGATCGATCCAGCGGCAGCGACGCCGGTCTACCGGCAGATCGCGGCCGGAATCCAGGCGGCGCTCCACGACGGCCGCTTGAGCGCAGGCCAGCGGCTCCCGCCGACGCGCGATCTCGCCAAACAGCTCGGCGTCAATCGGAACACCGTGATCGCCGCCTACGATCATCTCGTCGCCTCCGGCATCGCGACCGGGCAGACCGGGCGGGGGACGTTCCTCATCGACACGATGAGCGGCTACAAAGGTCGCGGAGATGTCGGCGCGCAGCGTGAGGATTCCTGGCTCGGAGCGTTCGCGCGTGCCGTGCAAGGTCCCGGCGTCGGGAATCTCCTGACGATTTACCGTATTGCGACATCCCACGAAGGGATCTCGCTGGCCGGTGGGTATCCCGCGGGCGAGCTGATGCCGGTCGAAGAGTTCGCGCGCGCGATGGAAAAAACAGTTCGCGAGCGTGGCAGCGAAGTCCTCTCCTACGGTCCGACGGCCGGGTACGGACCGCTGCGGGAAACGATCGCCGCCGACATGAGCCGGAAAGGGTCGCCGTGCGACCCGTCGTCGATTCTGATCACCAACGGCTCGCAGCAAGCCCTGGAGCTGTCGTTTCGCGCGTTCGTCGATCCGGGAGACGCCGTGATCGTCGAGGACCCGACGTACACCGGCGCGATCAGCGCGCTGGCGGCGCTCGGCGCGCGGGTCGTCGGCGTGCCGCTCGACGATCAAGGACTGCGCCCGGATCTCCTGGAGCTGGCGTTGACGCGGCACCGGCCGCGCCTGCTCTACGTCCAGCCGACGTTCCACAACCCGACCGCGCGCGTGATGGGCGAGGCGCGCCGCCGCGACGTGCTGGCCGTCGCGGCGAAGCACCGGTGCGTGATCGTCGAGGACGATTGGGGCGGGGATCTGCGTTTCACCGGACGCGATCTGCCGACGCTCCATGCCCTGGATTCCGGGCAGCACGTCATCTACCTCAGCACCTTCTCGAAGAAGCTCCTTCCCGGACTTCGCGTCGGCTGGGTCGCGGCGCCGGAGCCGGTGTTCGAGCGTCTCTTGGCGCTCAAGCAGATCGAGGATTGCGGGACGAGCCCGCTCGTGCAGGCTGCGCTTCACACGTTCATCGCGGGGGGTGCCCAGGACGACCACCTCACCCGCGTCCGCAGCGCGTATCAGGCTCGCGCGCGAGCGATGGACGAGGCGATCCGGATCCACTTCCCCGACGGCGTGTCGTTCACGCGGCCGACCGGCGGCTTGTTCAGTTGGGTCGTCCTCCCCGAAGCGGTCGACGGCGACGAGTTGTTCGCCGCGGCGCACGAGCGGGGGGTGCTGATCGGTCGCGGGTCGTTGTTCCACGTCAGCGGTGGCGGGCGCAACACGTTGAGGCTGACGTTCGCGTCGGCATCGGAAGAACAGATTCGCAGCGGCATCGCCGTGCTGGGTGAGCTGTTGCGCAAGAGATGGCCGAAGGAGCGGCGCGCCGCGCGCGAGCGCGATCTCGCGGCCGTGCCGATCCTCTGACGGATCGATCTCGGGAGGCAGCGATGGGAGACACCGACAAGGGAACGCCGAGGCTCAAGACGGGTCTCGCGGAGATGTTGAAGGGCGGCGTCATCATGGACGTCACCGACGATCGCCAGGCCCGAATCGCCGAGGACGCCGGTGCCTGCGCCGTGATGGCGCTCGAACGCGTCCCCTCCGACATCCGGAAGGACGGAGGGGTCGCTCGCATGTCCGATCCGGGGATGATCGAGAAGATCATGAAGACCGTGTCGATTCCCGTCATGGCGAAATGCCGCATCGGGCACTTCGCCGAAGCGCAAGTGCTTCAGGCGCTCGGGGTCGACTATGTCGACGAGAGCGAGGTGTTGACGCCGGCCGACGAGGAGTTCCACGTCGACAAGTTCGCCTTCACCGTGCCGTTCGTCTGCGGGTGCCGGAATCTCGGCGAGGCCCTGCGCCGCATCGGCGAGGGGGCCGCGATGATCCGCACGAAGGGGGAGGCCGGTACCGGAAACATCGTCGAGGCGGTCCGGCACATGCGCGCCGTCGTGTCGGGCATCCGACGGCTGACCCAGCTCGGCCCCGAGGAGATGATGACCGAGGCGAAGAACCTCGGGGCGCCGTACGAGCTGGTCCGGATGGTTGCGGCGACCGGAAAGCTGCCCGTGCCGAACTTCGCGGCCGGCGGCATCGCCACGCCGGCCGACGCGGCCCTGATGATGCAGCTCGGCGCCGAGGCGGTCTTCGTCGGCTCCGGCATCTTCAAGTCCGAGGATCCTGCGGTGCGCGCCAAGGCGATCGTGCGGGCGACGACGCACTTCCACGATCCGAAGGTCGTCGCGGAGGTCTCGCGCGGCCTTGGCTCGGCGATGCACGGGATCGAAACTTCGAAGCTCCCCGAATCGGAGCTGCTCCAGACGCGCGGCTGGTGAAGGAGGGGACCGTGCCGCTCATCGGTGTTCTCGCGCTGCAGGGCGATTTCGAGGCCCACGCCAAGGTGCTGGCGAAGCTCGGCTGCGCCGTCGTCGAGGTGCGCCGCGTCGCGCAGCTTGCCGGCCTCGACGGTCTCGTCATCCCGGGCGGCGAGAGCACGACGCTCCTCAACCTCATGGCCGACGAGCCCTGGTTCCCCGCGTTGAAGCGCTTCCACGACGACGGCGGGGCGCTCATGGGCACCTGCGCGGGGGCGATCCTGCTCGCGAAGCGCGTCGCCTCTCCCGCGCAGGAGAGCCTCGGTCTGCTCGACGCCACCGTCGAGCGCAATGCGTTCGGCCGGCAGGTCGATTCGTTCGAGACCTCCCTCGAGGCACCGAAGCTGGGCGGGACGATCGAGGCGGTCTTCATCCGGGCCCCGCGCATCCGGGCGGTGGGCCCGAACGTCGAGACGCTCGCAACGCATGCTGGCGAGCCCGTTCTCGTGCGCGACGGTCGCGTCCTCGCGCTGACGTTCCACCCGGAGCTCACCCGGGACACACGGCTCCACAACTATTTTCTGACGTTGGCTCAACCGGCGGCTCTCTCTGGGAGGTTCTCGTGAAGATCTACGTGGACGGCACTCTGTACGACAAGAACGACGCCAAGGTGTCCGTGTTCGATCACGGGTTCCTCTACGGCGACGGCGTGTTCGAGGGGATCCGGGCCTACGACGGGGTGGTGTTCCGGCTCAAGGAGCACATCGACCGTCTGTACCGCTCGGCGAAAACGATCGCCCTGGACATTCCGCTCACGCCGGAGCAGATGACCCAGGCCGTCCTCGACACGGTGGCCGTCAACGAACAAAAAGACGCCTATATCCGCCTGGTGATCTCGCGCGGCCCGGGAGACCTCGGCATCGATCCCGGTAACTGCAAGCAGCCGACGATCGTCATCATCTGCGCCGAGATCAAGCTCTACCCCAAGGCGCTCTACGAGAGCGGCGCCGCGATCGTGACCTCGTCGGTCCGGCGGATCCCCATCCAGTGCCTCGATCCGCGGATCAAGTCCCTGAACTACCTGAACAACATCATGGCGAAGATCGATGCGCGTCGGGCCGGCGCCCTCGAGGCGGTGATGCTCAACCACCAAGGTCGCGTCGCCGAGTGCACCGCGGACAACATCTTCTTCGTCGCCGACGGCATCCTGAAGACGCCGGACTTGATGAACGGCGCGCTCCCGGGCATCACCCGCGCGACCGTCCTCGAGATCGGCCAGGCGCTCCCGATGCCGACGGAGGAGGGGAATTACGGCCTCCACGATCTCTACAACGCGGACGAGGTGTTCCTGACCGGCACCGGAGCCGAGATCATGCCGGTGATCTCGGTCGACGGCCGCGGGGTCGGGAACGGCAAGCCGGGCGTGATCACGAAGCGGCTCCAGGCGGCGTTTGCGAAGCGCCGGTCGCAGGACGGGATCCCGGTGCCGTACGCCGCCGGGGTCGCCAAAGCCTGACGGCCCAAAGAGTCTTTCTAGATCAAAAGAAAGTTTGACGCGTAGAACTCTTCCGGGTAGAGTGTCCCTCGCCGAACGCGGCCACGAGGGACATCGCCATGCACCGGGACAATCCGATCTCATCCACCCATGAGATGTATCTCAAGGTCTTGCACGAATCGCGCGGGGAACACGGCATCTCGCGGGTCAGCGACCTGGCGAAGAAGCTCGATGTCAGCCCCGGCACCGTCTCGTCCGTCCTCAAGAAGCTGGAGCGGATGCACCTGGTCGAGCACGAGCGCTACGGCTTCGTCGCTCTGACCCCCGACGGCAGCGGCGTTGCGGAATGCGTCATCCGGCGGTACGAGACGATTCGCGCCCTCCTGGTCGACGTCCTGGGCGTCGAGCCCGAGACCGCCGCGGTCGACGCCTGCATGATGGAGCACGCCGTCAGCCCCGACACGGTCGCCCGCATGCAGGAGCTGCTCGATCGGCATCGGCGCCCCAAGGCGCGGGCGCCGCTGCCCCGGCGCCGCCGCCGGGGAAACCTGTGCGAGGGATGCGCCCGCAACGGCGTCTGTCGTGCGACGGGGGTGAGGAGCCGTGGGTAGGCTTCTCCTCGCCGTCCCGGTCGCGCTTGTGATCGTCGCCGTCAGGACCGAAGCCCAAGAGTCGCCCTACTTCGTCGCCTATGACCACTACCTCGAAGAGCCCGGAGCCCTGGAGGTCGCCCTGAACACCGTCAACGCCACGCAGCGGGCGGGGAACGATTTCCTCGCCGCCTACGCCGAGATCGAGTACGGAGCGACGGCCTGGTGGACGACCGAGCTCTACCTGGCCGGGCAGCACACGGCGAGCGACAGCACGGTGTTCACTGGTTTCCGCTGGGAGAACCGCTTTCGGCCAACCGAGCGGGAGCACGCGGTCAATCCTATTCTTTATGCCGAGTACGAAGACTTGAACGGCGCCGACAAGATCATGAAGGAGGTCGTCGGCCACGACGTCGAAGCGGATCACGCCCCGCCGAACGCCGAGCTCCACGACGAGAGCGAGCGCGAGGTCGAGCTGAAGCTCATCCTCTCGAGCACCATCAAGGGTTGGAACATCTCGGAGAACTTCATCGCGGTGAAGAACCTCGCCGGCGAGCCGTGGGAGTTCGGCTACGCTTTCGGCTTCTACCGACCACTGGCGCTCGCGGCGACTCCCACCCCCTGCACGTTCTGTCGCGAAAACTTCACCGCCGGAATCGAGATGTACGGCGGGCTCGGGGACACGGAACAGTTCGGGCTCGGCGACACTTCGCACTACGTCGCACCGCTCATCGCCTGGAATCTTCCGTCCAGCGTCTCGCTGCGCCTCTCCCCCGGATGGGGGCTGAACGACGACAGCCATCGAATCCTTGTGCGGTTCGGCGTGTCGTACGAGTTCTCTCGCGTAGGCCGGCGATGAGAGTCGTCATCGCGCTCGTCGCGACGCTCGCACTCGCGAGCTCCGCTGCCCTCGCTCGAAAGAGTCGCCACGTGCCGGTCTACTCTCAGCTGGCGAGGGCTCCGGACTCCGCCAGGCTCCAAGTCAATCCATTCGAGGCCGATGCCGAGGCGATCGCCGGCGGGAAGAAGCTCTACGACCGGCACTGCGCGAGCTGCCACGGCGCCGGCGGTGTTGACGGGAGCAAAGGCCCGGCACTCCGCGTGCCAGAGGTTCAGGGCGCCCCGCCCGGCGCTCTGTTCTGGGTGATCACCAATGGCAGCGTCCGCGAGGGGATGCCGGTGTGGTCGCGTCTTCCCGAGCCTCAGCGCTGGCAGATCACGTCGTACGTGTTGTCGCTGGGTGTGCGGTAGTAATTCGGGACATTCTGCTTTTGCTTACAAAATCAAAAAGGGGACAGGCCCCGTTTCCCTCACGACCCTCTCGATCGAGCAACCGGCTCGGGAAACGGGGCCTGTCCCCTTTTTGACTTTGTAAGCAAAAGCAGAATGTCCCGAATTATCGCTAGTGGGCCCCCGGAACCTGGTCCAGCCCCGGGACGTCGAGGCGGCGGCCGATCTCGCCGAGCTTCGTGATGTCGATCTGCCCCTCGAGATTGGCGAACACCAGCTCCTTGTCCTCGGTGTCGAAGATCAGCGCGACGAGGCCGTCGATCTTGTCGTTCACGGTATGGGTCAAGACGGAGACCGACGAGGTGGAGTCTGTGATCCGCGCGATGCGCTGCCATCCGGCGGCGGTCAACGCCTTGTCGGTCTTCTGAACGAGCGCCATCGCCGCCGCGGAGCTCCCTTTCACGGTGCCGATGACGGCATGAATCGACTTGAGCTTCGCGAAGAGCTCGTCCGCCTCGTGGTCGCCGCTGTCCTCGCTCTTGCTCTTTGCGAGAGCCTGGAGGATGGGGCCTTCGAGATTGACCTCCACGACGTCCTGGGACTCGTCGACCATCTCCTTGAACATCGTGGCATCGACATAGCCGCCCGACACCTTCGGAGTCTCGGCCGAGGCAGTCAGGGTCACGGATGCGCCGAGGACGAGAAGAGCGAGAGCGGGCGTTCGCAGCGGGTTCATTGCGGTCTCCTTGAAGAGTGCGGTGCCGCGGCGCCCCGCACCGCCGGCGACACCTTCGATGCGAGGAGGCGGTCGGCCGTCACTTCGCGCGTGGCCGCGAGCGCCCGCGCCGTGTAGCCGAGCACCATATCGGCCTGGGCGGAGGCGCGAGCGAGCTCGACCGGCGTGGGGCCCGCTGGCCGCGAAGGGGCATAGATGAAGTAGAAGGTCGCGGTCGAGATCGTGGTGACCACGACGGCGGCCGCGGCGAGCTGCCAGGGCCGGAAGGCCCGCCGGGCGGCTACAGGCTTTGCGTCGATCGTCTCGCCCCACACGGCGTCCAGCGTCTCCGGGGGGAGGGGAGCGGCCGGCATCGCGCGGAGCGCGCGCGTGAGCGCCGTCAGGTCGGCATCCAGCTCGCGACAATCGCGGCACTGAGCGACGTGCGCGCCGACGTCCTCGGGCAGCGCGTCGCCGCCGTCATGCGCTTCGTGGATCCGAAGGCGAGCGTCCTCGCAGGTCATGGTGTCACCTCCGCGCGCACGAGGGCGTGGCGCAGCTTCTCTCGAGATCGGTGCAAGGTGGCCTTGAGCGTTCCCAGCTTGATTCCGAGCGTTTCCGCGATCTCCTCGTACTGCAGACCCTCCACCTCGCGGAGCAGGACGATCGCCCGGTCGCGAGTATCGAGTTCGAGAAGAGCGCGTTCCAGGCGGCCGCCCACCTCGATCGCCGTCGCCAATCGCTCGGGTCCCGGCCTGCCGTCGGCCGGATCGTGGAGATCCTCGTCGCGGGAGACCTCCTGCCGCGTCGCGCGCCTGCGCAGCCTGTCGACGCACAGGTTGTGAGCCGATCGCAGGAGCCAGCTCCGGCAGCCCGGCCCCGGGGTCACCCGCTCACGGTGGTGCCAGAGCCGGACGAGGCACTCCTGCGCCACGTCCTTGGCATCCTCCGGATCGTGCAGGATGCCGCGGGCGTAGTTGTGGACCCTGTCTTTGTGCTCCAAGACTGCCGCCTGAAATTCCGTCACGGTCATGGGTCGTTCCTAAGAACGCTCGGAGCTTAGGAAGGTTGCGGCCCGATTGCTAGAGTGGGGCGGTGCGTCCCTATCTTTCGTTGCGGCACCGCGACTTTCGCTGGTTGTGGACGGCCCAGCTCATCTCGCTGACGGGGTCCCAGATGCAGGTAGCGGCAATCGACTGGCACGTCTACCTGCTGACGCGATCCCCGCTGGCTCTCGGCATGGTCGGCCTGTCCCGCGTCATTCCCATCGCGTCGCTGTCGCTGCTCGGGGGGGTGGTGGCGGACCGGTACGACCGCAAGCGCGTCATGCTCACGACCCAGCTCACGATGACCACGGTGGCACTGGTGTTGGGGTTGCTCACCCTGACGCACCACGAGACCCTTCTCAGCCTTTACGTCCTGACCGGTATGACGTCGGCGGCGGGCTCGTTCGACAACCCGGCGCGCCAGGCGCTGGTCCCGCGGCTCGTGCCGCTCCAAGATCTCCCCGGCGCGCTCGCGATGAATCTCACGATGTTCCACGCCGGGATGATCGGCGGACCCGCACTGGCGGGCTTGCTGATCGCCGCCGCGGGCGAAGGCACGGGCGGGCTCGCGAGGATCTACCTGCTGAACGCCGGCTCGTTTCTCGCCGTCGTGGCGACGCTCTTGGCCATGCGCGCGTCGGGGAGGATCGAGGCAACCGGTCCCCGAGCGGAATCGGCGTGGGACTCTCTGCTGGGGGGACTGCGATTCGTCTTTTCGACGCCGATCATGGTCTGGACGATGTCCCTCGATTTCGTCGCGACTTTTTTTTCCGGAGCGAACTCGCTCCTGCCTATCTTCGCCGACCAGATCTTGAAGGTGGGCGCCGTAGGGTTCGGCTGGCTCCGATCGGCGCCGGCGTTGGGCGCGGTCGCGGGCTCGATCTATATGTCGTTGCGCCCGATCCCGAAGAGGCAGGGCCGCGTCTTTCTTTGGGCCGTCGCCGCCTACGGCGGCGCGACCATCGTCTTCGGGCTCTCGCGGAGCTACCCGTTGACGTTTCTCGCGTTGGCTGCGACGGGAGTCGCGGACCTCATCTCGACGGTCGTGCGGCAGATCGTCCGGCAGATGATCACGCCGGATGCGATGCGCGGGCGCATGACGAGCGTCAACATGATCTTCTTCATGGGCGGGCCGCAGCTCGGCGAGCTGGAGGCGGGCCTCGTCGCCGCCGCATTCGCGTCCGCAGCAATCGGCGCGACCGTCTCGGTCGCCTCGGGGGGCATCGCGACCATCCTCGCTGCCGCACTTTGCGCGTGGCGTGCCAAAGTCGTTCGCGACTACGACATCGGTCGGTAGGAGCGAGGAAGAAAGGGGGCCTGTCCCCCTTTCTTCCTCGCTCCTATCGGACGGCGGCGACGCCGTTCCGAAAGATCGTCAGCCCATCACCCGCCTCGGACGACGGGCCGGTGAGCCTTCGCTTCGTCCATTGAGGGTGCTGGAACGGGTAGAGGTAGGCGTCGGGGTGGGGCATCAGGCCGAACAGCCGCCCCGACGGATCGCAGATTCCGGCGACGGCGTTCGGTGAGCCGTTCGGATTCGAAGGCCACTTCTGCGTCGGCTCTCCCTCGGGTCCGAGGTACCGAACGACCACGAGGTGCTCGCGCTCGATTCGCGCCGCGACTTCCGGCTGCGCGAGGAACCGGCCCTCGCCATGGCGGGAAGGGAGAGCCATCGTCGAGAGTCCGCGGGTCCAGACGCAAGGAGAGGCGGGATCGAAGCCGAGCGTGACCCACGCATCGCGGTAGCCGGGCCGCTCGTTGGGTGCCAACGTTGCCCTTGGCGTCCGGAAGTCGCCGTCGAGGCCCGGGAGCAGGCCCAAGCGGACCATCGTCTGAAAGCCGTTGCAAACGCCCAGGGCGATCCCGCCCTTCGCGATGAAAGCCAGCAGGTCGTCGTAGAGGCGCCAGCGGATCTTGTTCGCGAAGACCGATCCGGCGCCCAGGTGGTCGCCGAATGCGAAACCGCCGATGAAGGCGAGGATCGGGTAGTCGGCCAGCTTGCGCGGTGCCGCCCCATCCAGCATGTCGAGGAGGTGGACCCTCTCGGGTACCGCTCCCGCCATCGAGAACGCGGCTTCCATCTCGGCTTCGCAGTTCAAGCCGAGGCCGGTGATGATCAAGACGCGCGGCTCAGCCATCGGCGAGAGTCCTCTTGTACGCCGCCTTCATCGCGTCGATCGAAACGTCGAGGCCCAGTCGTCCGCCCAGCTTCATGCAGAGCGACGTCGCTGCGGTGACGGTCCCGACGCGGCGGCAGAGGAGACCCGCGAAGATCTCCTCGAAGGCGGCGGTGTCCGAGGCCGCCACGGTGACGACGAATCGCCCCGCCGATTCGGAGAACAGAGCCACGTCGGGGGGCAGCGCGGCGAGATCGGGAACACGATCGAGATCGAGATCTGCGCCGAGCTCTCCAGCCATGGCGCTCCGCGCGATCGCCAGCGCGAGGCCCCCCTTGGCCGGCGTCACGGCCGAGCGCACGAGGCGGCGGCGCATCGCCGCTTCGAGCGCGCGATAGAGCGGCAGGGCCGAGGTCGCATCGACCGTCGGGCCGCGATTTCCGACGTACGGCGCCGGTGCGCCCGGAGAGGGCGTGCGGCCATCGACCTCGCCCCGATGACGGAAGTACTCGCTCCCGCCGGTCTCGTCGTTCGTCGCACCGAGCAGGTAGACGGCGTCCCCTTCGAGCTTGAAGTCGAGCGTGACCGCTCCGTGAACGTCGTCGATCTGGCCGATCGCGGAGACGAGCAGCGTCGGCGGCACGCTGATCTTGACCCCGCCCATCGTCGAGTCGTTCTTCATCGAATCCTTGCCGGAGACGAGCGGCGTGCCGTAGGCCCGCGCGATGTCGTGGAGGCCGCGGCAGGCCCGAACGAGCTGCGCCATCTTGTAGGCCCCGTCGGGGGTCGCGGGCGAGGCCACCGGATCGGGCCAGCAGAAGTTGTCGAGCGCGGCGATGCGATCGAGCCGGGCGCCCGCGCAGAGCTGCCTGCGCACCGCCTCGTCGAGAACGACCTGCGCCATCGCAAAGGTGTCGATGTCGGAATAAAAGGGGTTCACCCCTTCCGAAAGGACGTAGCCCCTGGTCCCGCCGTGTCGGATCAGGAAGACCGTCGCTTCGGCGGGAACGTCCGCCTTGGCGCCGACCCACGGCTTGACGACCGTCAGTCCCTTGACCTCATGGTCGTAGTGGCGGGCCACGGCCTCGTTCGAGCAGAGGTTGAGGCGGGACAGCATCGCGAGCATCGTCGCGCCGAGGTCGTCGGGCACGGTCGCCGGCGGCTCCGCGAACGTCTTCGGCTCCCAAACGGCGGTCAGATCGAGGTCCGGATCTCCCTCGTGAAGGAATTTCATGTCGATCATGCCGACCACTCTCCCGTCGTAGGAGACCTCGAGCATGCCGGTGTCCGTGAACGTCCCGAGGACCGTCGCCTCGACTTCGCGGCGGGCGGCCAGCGCCAAGAAAGCGGAGACATCCTTGGCCGGGACCGCGAGCGTCATCCGTTCCTGCGCCTCCGAGAGGAAGATCTCCCAGGCGGCAAGCCCGGCGTACTTCTGCGGCGCCTTCGCGAGATCGATCCGGGCGCCGCCCGAAGCCTTCGCCATCTCGCCGACCGAGGACGAGAGTCCGCCGGCCCCGTTGTCGGTGATCGACGCATAGAGGCCGCGGTCGCGCGCCTCGATCAGGAAGTCGAACATCCGCTTCTGCGTGATCGGGTCGCCGATCTGAACCGCCTGAATGGGAGCGGATTCGTCGAGCGCCCCGGAGGAGAAGGTCGCGCCATGGATGCCGTCGGCCCCGATGCGCCCCCCGACCATGACGATCCGGTCGCCGGGCGTCACGGTCTTCTCTTCGCCGGGAGTCCCGGCGATCGTCACCGGCAACCTTCCCACGGTCCCGCAGAAGACGAGGGGCTTTCCCAGGAACCGCGCGTCGAAGATCTCCCAGCCGCGACCGTACGGGACGCCGCTCTGATTGCCGCCGTCGATGACCCCTTGATGAACGCCGTCGCGGACGCGCCGCGGGTGGAGGAGCCCCGCCGGCCGCGGGCCGTCGTATCGCGGCGAGGCGAAGCAGTAGCCCCACACGTTGGCGAGCAGCTCGGCGCCGCGCCCGGTGCCGAACGGGTCGCGGTTGACGCCGACGATTCCCGTCATCGCCCCGCCGTAGGGGTCGAGCGCGGACGGCGAGTTGTGGGTCTCGACCTTGTAGACGAGGTGGTCGCGCTCGTGGAACGCGACCGCGCCGGCGTTGTCGTGGAACACCGAGACGAGCCATGAGCGCCCCTCGCGATCGCGCGCGGCTCGATCGACCGCTTCTGTGGCGCCACGGATGTAAGTCTTGAAGAGCGAGCGGATCGTCTCGGGCGCCTTGCCGGGCTCACGATAGGTCACGGTCGCGTTGAAGATCTTGTGCTTGCAGTGCTCGCTCCAGGTTTGCGCGAGACATTCCATCTCGACGTCCGTCGGAGAGGCGCCCAGCCCGGCCGCGGCGCGCCGCGGATCCCTTGCCGCCTGACGGAAGTGATCGCGGACCGCCACCATCTCGGGGAGCGTCAGCGCCCACAGCCGCTCTTGGGAGAGAGAAACGAGGGCCTCGTCGGACCCCGAGAGGTCGACGGTGCGAACGGGCGGCGGGGCGTGCGCGGCGATCCTCGGAACGGCGAGGTCGACCGGGGCCGCTCGCCACTCGTCGTATCTCTCAACGCGGATCGTCTGGATGACGGGGTTGGCGAGCAACTCCGTCGCGATCCGCTCCGCCCCCGCGGCATCGACGCCGTCCAAGAGGTACATCGTCGATGTGAAGACGGCGGCGGCGTCGGCGAGCCGGCGGCCCAGCGTGTCCTCGATGCAGACCTTCGCGGACTTGCCCACCGGATCGGTGACGCCCGGCTTGTAGGCGACGGTCACGGCGACGTCGAACGCTCCGTCGTCCAGCCTCCCCAAGGCTCCGTGCTGCGAGATCGGGTCGACGAACTCGTGGAGGACGCGGCGCGCGTCCTCCGCCGTGAGGTCGGCGTCGATGCGATGCACGTCCCGGGTGCGAACGCGCGTCAGGGGAATGCCGAGAAAGCCCCGGACGGTCCGAGCGATCGAAGCCCCGCGGGCGTCGGAGAGGGGCGGGCGGGTCGCGATCTCGAGGCGATGAATCATCGGCGAGCCTCCGGAGGCCCACGGTACGGCGCGGCGATGGATCGATCAAGACGATTTCACGTATGATTGATATCGACAGAATTGATATCATGTCCCGGTGGCCGATCTCGCCGCTCTCGAGACGTTCGTCGCCGTCGCGCGTCTCGGCAGCCTCGTGCGAGCCGCCGAACGCCTCTCGCGGACCCAGCCCAGCATCAGCGCGCGGCTCGCGGCGCTGGAGAGCGCCTGGGAGACCAAGCTTTTCCGCCGCCACGCGCGAGGCATGACGCTCACACCGGAGGGTGCGCGACTTCTTCCTATGGCCGAGGCGGCGCTCCAAGGGCTCGCCGAGCTCGACCGCGCGGCCGGCGTCCCGATCGCGGGGCACCAGGAGCTCCGGATCGGGTCGGGTGACGCCCTCGGAAGGGCGGTGGTTCCTCACGCGGTCGAACGGTTGTTGCGCGAGCGTCCGGCGCTTGCGATCCGGGTGTTGGAAGGGCCGGCCCCTCGGCTGGTAGAAGCGCTGCGCGCCGGGGAGATCGATCTCGCCCTCATGGTCGGCGGCTCGGGCGAGGGCTCCCCGGGAGTCTCCTTCGAGCCCCTCCTGACCAGTCCCGTCGAGCTACTCGTTCCGGCCGGAATTCGTGCCTCTGCGCCGATCGCTGTCGAGCGGTTGCGCGAGCAGCGGCTCGTCACGCTCCAGCCGGGGTCCGGATTCCGCAGGCATCTCGAGGACGCGTTCGTCGCGGCCGGCGTTCCGTTCCGCCCAGCGGTCGAGGTCGGCAACCTGTCGCTCGTTCGAAGATTCGTCGCCGTGGGCCTCGGGGTCGCCCCCGTGCCCTCGATCGCATTCGCACGCGAGCGAGGGGCGGGCGGCGTGAGACACAGAGCGCTCCGCGGCGTGGGCGCTGTGAGCTATGTCCTTGCCCATCGCCCGGGTGTCCCCCTCGCCCAATCCGCCGAGCGATTCATCGCTCTTATCAAGGAATAGGGGAACGAAGAAAAGGGGACAAGCCCCGTTTTCTTCGTTCCCCTATTCCTTAAACCGCGCGTTTTCGCGCTCGAGCTCGGCGATCTCCGCGTCGAGCTCCTTGATGTGAGCACGCGCCGCGGCGTCGACCTCGTCACGAACGCGCGTCAACTCCGCGCGCTCGGCTGGGGATCTCGCATTCCTGATCAACTCGTCCGCGGCGGGGGAGTGTTCGGCCTCGGAGCGCTCCGAACAGCCGATGATCAGTGTGAATGCCAACGCGGCCAAAGGCTTCATCATCGCGGATTGCCGTGCTTTCTCGCATCCTTGGCCATGAGAGACTCGTTCTCCTTGCGCAGCCGGTCGCGCTTGTCTTCCTTCCCTTTGATGACGTCGTCCCACCACCGAACGGTCGCGTCCGCCACGCGCTTCGACTCCTTCGTCGCCCAATGCTGGCTCGTGTACCAGGCGGTCTTCGCGCCCTTCTGGGCGGCGTCCGACACCGACTCGCCGACCTCCTTCCCACTCTCGGCAACTTGGTGCCCGAACTTCTCGGCGGCCTTGGCGACAGACTGGCCGGCCTTTTTCATGTCCGAAGCCACGTCGCCGGCCCGCGCAGGCGTGGCGACCGTCGCGATCGCCAAGGCGAGGGCCAGAAATCCCAGAGATCTCAATGGAACGCTCATTCGCACCTCGAAGTCATCGGTCGGTCACGCCCTTAGTTTCCGCCTGCGGAGAAATCGCAGCAAATCGTCAAATAGGGGTAAACGAAGCCGAGGGGTCGCACGTATCTACACGTGTTGGAACGGTGAGCGAATCTGCACCGCCCGACAACCCTCCTCTCTGCCGGGCACGCGAGAGTCCCCCCTCTCGCGTGCCCAATTTGTTCAACGTGACACGGTGATATCGTCGGTCGGATCGGGTCTCTCCGAGGGAATCCCATGCGGCCGACCGCTTTTCTTCAGACGCTTTTCGCTTTCTCCACGCTTCTCAGCTACCAGACGCCGACGCTCTCGGCGACCAAGGCGACCCCGCAGCCTCCGGCCAAGGAGCAGCCGTTCATTCATACCGTCTCCCACTGGCTCGTCCTGGGACCGGTCCCCGACCCGCTTCCGTTGTTTCGAGAAGAGGACAAGGGCCGATATGGGGTTGCGGATCTCCTGAAAGCCGAAAGGGGACCGGCGCCGCGGTCGATTTGGCCAGCGGAAGACGGCACGGTCTCCTGGCCATCGGGGAACCCCCTTCGTTGGACGGCGGCAGGAATCGGGAAAGACGGCCGCGCGCAGCTTTCGACGGCGGCGACGAACGAGGGAAAGGGCCCCGCCACCGCATGGCTCGCGAGCTATGTGGCGATCGATCGTTACCACGCTTTTGACGTCGAGATCCTCGGCAATCACCCGAGACGAGCTTGGATCGATGGGGAACCCATCGTCACCGGCGGGCTTGCGAAGGACGGAAGCGGAGCCGAGGCGAAGGGATCGGTCAAGCTCGAGCAGGGGACGCACCTCGTCCTGATCGAAACGGTGTACGAGCCCGAGCGCGGAGCCCCATGGACTGCGGGGGCCACGCTATCGGTCGGGAAGCCGAAGCCGGCTCAGCTTCCGGTCGTCGCGGATTCGATCGACCCCGCTCGCGACGCCACCCTCTCCGACGTTCTCGACGCTCCGCAAATCACTTCGGCAGCGATCTCTCCCGATGGGGCGCTCGTCGCGGCCGGGTTGTCTCGGGTCGTTCCGGGCTCGGACGACGTCGAGGGCTGGATGGAGATCCGTTCCGCGAAGGACGGGGCGCTCGTTCGAACGTGGCGCGGCGGATCCGCACCGGCTCAGGCGGCGTGGTGCCCATCGGGGCGGCGGCTCTCCTACACGGCGCGCGACAGTCGCGAGGCCGGAAAAGAATCGGTATCGCTCTGGGTGGCCGACCTCGACACGGGCGCGGTCATCCCCATCCTCGAGCGGATCGAGAATTTCGGCAGCTACCGGTGGGCGCCCGACGGCGCATCGATCGTCTACGCCGTGACGTCGAAGCCGGAGGCCGACAAGCGCGGCGTCAAGCTTCGCGAGAACCTGCTCGATCGCCGCGCCGGGTTTCGGGACAAGAGCTTTCTCTATCAAGTGGCGGTGCCGGGCGGGGCGACGCGCCGCCTGACGGCCGGGAGCTTGGCGACCAATGCGGCGAGCTTCTCCCCCGACGGGAAGCGGCTGCTCGTGGCTCGCGAAATCGAAGACGTCTCGAGGCGGCCGTACTCCCGCCGGGAGATTTGGGAGCTTGACCTTACGACGCTGTACGGCCGGAAGATTCACGATTCCTGGTGGAGCAATGACGCCCAGTACGCGCCGGACGGCCGTCGAATCCTTCTTCTCGCCGGTCCGACGGAGTTCGGCGAGCAGGGGCTCGACCTTCCGGAGGGGACAATCGCCAATGAGAGCGAAGGGGAACTCTATGTCTTGGATACCGCGACCGGTCTCGTAGACGCTCTGTCCAAAGAGTTCGATCCGTCGATTCAATCCGCGGTTTGGAGCCGGTTGGACGACGCGATCTACGTGAAGGCGATCGAGGGAGACCGGGTCACGCTCTACCGCTACGATTTCGCGTCGAAGCGGTTCACAAAGCTCGACGCCGGCGGCGAGGTCGTTCAAGAGCTCTCGTTCGCGGAGAACGCCGCGGCAGCGGCGGCTGCCGTCAGCGGGCCGTGGTCGCCCGAGGTCTTGACGGCGATCGACCTGGGCGGCGGCCCGGCGCACCGCCTCGACGCGCCAGCGGACGGCTCCTTCGCGCACGTGCGCAAGGGGACTGTCGCAGCGGCCGGGTTCACCATGAAGGATGGGAAGACGCTCGACGGCCGCGTCTACCTGCCGCCGGGATTCGACCCGAAAGCCACCGGGCGCTACCCGGCGATCGTCAACTATTACGGGGGGACGCACCCGCTCACACGGGATTTTGGCGGCCGCTACCCAAAAGAATGGTGGGCCGCTCACGGCTACGTCGTCTATGTTCCCGAGCCCTCGGGAACGACCGGGTACGGCCAGAAGCACTCGGCAGCTCACGTCAACGATTGGGGCCCGATCGCATCCGAGGAAATCCTGGACGGGACCCGCGCGTTCCTCGCCTCCTACCCCGCCGTCGATGCGAAGCGGGTTGGCTGCATCGGCGCGAGCTATGGCGGTTTCATGACGATGTACCTGCTGACGAGGACCGACCTGTTCGCCGCGGGGGTCGCGCACGCGGGGATCGCGAATCTCTCCGAATACTGGGGGGAGGGGAATTGGGGCTACTCCTACAGCGGCCTCGCCTCGGCAGAATCCTTCCCGTGGAACCGCAAGGAGCTCTATGTCGAGCACAGCCCGCTGTTCCACGCCGACCGGGTGAAGACGCCGCTGCTCTTGACTCACGGAACCGCGGACACGAATGTGCCCCCGGGGGAGAGCGAGAGCTTTTACACGGCGCTGAAGCTCCTGGGGGCGCCGGTGGAGCTCTTGACGGTCGAAGGGCAGGACCACCAGATCCTCGATCACGCGAAGCGCGTCATCTGGTCGCGATCGATCCTCGCGTGGTTCGACCGCTGGCTCAAGGGGCAGCCGGCCTGGTGGGACGATCTCTATCCGAAGACGCAGGTCAAGTAGCGTGCGGGATGCTCCGCAGCACGCCTGAGATCAGAAGGATTGCCGTGACGAGCGCCGCGGCCACGCCGACCCAAAACCTGGTGTTCGCACGTATCGGCGCCAGCGCCGCGGTGCGCCCGGAGAGCGCCGAGGCCAAAAAAAACACCACGAGGGCCGCCAGGAACTTGATGTCGAACAGCGCCTGGTAGAGCGGCTGACCCCTGTGCGCCGGCGCTTGATAGAGGAAGAAGTTCGCGAGCCCGCTGACGAGCAGGAGTGCGATGCAGGTCATGACGACGATGCGCCAGCGGCGGTCGATCGTCTCCTTCACCCGTGCCCGCTCCGCCTCCGGCAGCGTGGCCATCGCGGGGAGGAGGGCGATGCGCGTGAAGATCGTCGCGCCGCCGGCGATCACCGCGGGGATGATGTGCAGCCACCGCAATAGGACGGCGAGAGCGTCCATCGATTTCACCTACTGAGCGGAGAAGCCGCCGCCCGACCAGGTGACAGTGACCGCGCCGCAGCCGGGTGGGGCGACCGTACCGTCGCAGACCTGCTTCGGATCTTCGAAATCCAGCCGCCCCTCCGCCGCCGCCGCGGCGATCGCTTTTCGGGCGACGAAGTTGACCACCAGAAGATCCGAAGTCGCTCCGACCGCGACCGGACCGGCGACCGAAGGATTGACCCGAGTGGCCACGAGGACGACCTCGCCCGGAATGGTGACGTGATCTTCCATGAAGAACACGTCGGCGTCCGTCACCCCGGTCCGAAGGAACGATCCGGTCGTATCCATCGAATTGAAGAGCAGCGCCGTCGGGTCGTACTTGATCCGGAATGCCGCGCCGAAGAAGACCGGCACGCCGGTGACGGTCACGCGGATGTTGACGGCGGCGCCGCTCGAAGACCCCGACAGGAGAGCGACCGTCGTCGGACCCGGGGTCGACGTATCGGGAGTGAATGCCGCCACCGGTCCGGACGACGTGGTGCCGTTGCTGTTGCTGCTGCCGCAGCCGACGGCCATCGCCAACGCGACGATGAACCCGATCGTCGGGGCGATGCGGAGCAGGATTCGGGGCGGGTTCATCGGTGTCTCCGTGACGCCAAATCAGGGGCAGGTCTGCGCATAGAACGCCGAGACGAACGCGAGGTCGTTCCCGTCCACGATGTCGTCGAAGTTGCGATCGGCCGCGGTGAAATAGCGAGGATCGGTGCTCAAGGCGCCAAACGCGACGGCGACGCCCATGACATCGAGACCGTCGACCGTGCCGTCGCCGTTGAGGTCGGGTAAGGTGCGCGTGGCGGACGTGGTGTTGCCGAGATGCCCGAGGTTGACGCGATTGCCGTTGGGGAGCGGCTCGTTGGCGGGGCTGATCGCGGGATCTCCCTGATCGACGGTCGGTCCGCAGAGCCTCGGGAGAAACAGCGTGTCGAGCGCCGGATCGACCGAGACGTTCCCGCTGGTCCCGGTCGGATCGGCCAGCGTCGACTGGTAGTTCCCGGAGACGTTCCCGAACGCGTCGGTGTAGGAGACCACGACCACCGTCGCGGGGTCGAGGGGAACCGTCGTGCCGACGCCGTATCCCTCGTTGGCCGCAACGATCGAATCGTCCATCGTGAGAGACGCGGACCCGAGCCCGCCGAGGGTGTCGGTCAGCAGGACGTCCTCCCACTCGATCCCCCCGGAGCCCAGCTCGGTCTCGTTCTCGACGACGGTGAGAAAGCTCTGCGTGACCCGCGATTTGGCCTGGGCGCCGCGCGCGAGGACGCGGGCGTGAATCCCTCCTCCGGAGGGCGTGCCGGCGGTCGCATCGCGCGCCAGGTTCTTCGCGACGAGGTTGTTGTGGAACCAGAGGAAGGCCTCGGTGGCGACCACCGCGCCGTTGCTCGAGGGGTCGTCGTCGGCTGAAGCGAGCAAGCTCGCGCCGCCGCCGTGGGTCGTGGCGTCGTTGAGCTCGAGCGTGTTGCCGGATATCTCGAATGCGACCGCCCCGGCCGTTCGTCCGCTCTGAAGCTCCGCGCGAATGCCGCCCCCCCCGACCGACAGCGGGTCGGTCAAGCCGCCTTGAGCGTGGTTGCCGGTGATCGAGTTCCCGGTCGTCAGGAGCGTGAGGCTCGGCGTCGGGCCCGACGTCAGGTCGAGGGCGCGCGCGAACAGGTGAAGCCCGCCACCGCCGAAGCCCCCGGTGTTCGCGTTGACGTTGTTCTCGTCGACGATGGCCTTGTGCGTCGCGCCGGGGGACGGCTGCACGTTGATCGACATGCCGCCGCCCAACCCCTCGGACACGTTGTTCCTCACGCCGTTGGCAGCTGCCGCCGATCCGCCAATCGTCACCGTCTCGGCCCCGAGCCCGTTCCCTTTCCCCGTCGCCACGAAGATCCCGCCGCCGTACGCGAGCGAGGCGTTCCCGGACGCGTTCTTAGCGATGTTCGACTCGATCGTGTTGCCGGTGACGAGGACGCTCGAGCTGTCCGTCGCGCTCGCGGTGTCCGTGAACACCGTCAATCCCGCGCCGAGAACGCCCGCCGTTCCGTCGCCGGCCGTGTTGGTCTTGATCGTGTTCCCGGTGATCTCGACGACGGAGGGGATACCGGTTGCCAGGGCAGCGACGAAGATCCCCGCACCGTCTCGGGCCGAAGTGTTGCTCTTGATGGTGTTCGTGGTGATCAGCGAGATCGCTTGAGGATCGGTCAGGTTCGCCCCGGTCGTCAGCTGGATTCCGCCGCCGGTCGAGGCCGTGGCGTTCGTCGTGATCACATTGTCCGAGATGGTCACCGCCCCGAGTCCGACGACGCCAGAGCCGCCTCCGTTCCGGATCGTGAAGCCGCGCAGGGAGCTCCCGTCGGACATCGTCACGACCGGGCCGGGCGTGGTGCTGGCCGCGTCGCACTTGGTCGCGCCGTCCAGAATCGTCGTAGCGTTCGTGCTCCCGGTGAGGAAGGCGTTCGCTTCGACGAGCACGCCGCCGACGCCGACCCCGGGAACGAGCACGATGCACTCGTTGTAGGTCCCGGACTGGACGAGAATCGTGTCGCCAGCCTTCGCGAGGTCGATCGCGGCCTGAATCGTCTTGCATGGAGCGGCGACGGGGCCGCACGTCGCCGTGTCCGCGCCCGTCGTCGCGACGTAGAAGATCGCCGCCATCGTATCGGTGTCGGTCGCGGTGTCGGGGCCGGGGCCCGGGTCGATGGTTCCCGCAGGGGGCGTGATCGTCGCGGCATTGATCAGGTCGCCGGTGGCCGTGGTGCGGGGCACCACCGTCAGCGAGTAGGTCAACGTGCCGCCGACCGGAATGTCGACGGTGTCGGAGATGTTGCCCGTCGTCGGGCCCGCGGTGCAGGTCGCGCCACCGACGGCGGCGCAAGACCAGGACGCGCTCAGGACCTGAGGCAGCGTGGTCACCGCGTCGGTCACGACGGCTCCGACCGTATCGTCGGGCCCGGCGTTCGCGACGACGATCGTGTAGGTGAACGCGATCCCGGGTGTGTACGTCGGATGCCGGTCGGTCTTCGTGATCGAGAGATCGGAAGTCAAGACCGTGCCGCGAGCTTCTACGAATCCCACGGCGAGCGCCGCCGAGACGACGGCCGCCAGCAACCGACGCGTC
This sequence comes from uncultured Acidobacteriota bacterium, assembly GCA_964511835.1. Lineage (GTDB taxonomy): Bacteria > Acidobacteriota > Polarisedimenticolia > Polarisedimenticolales > DASRJG01 > DASRJG01. Next base: position 70,568 of record CAZEII010000006.1, read on the forward strand.
ATGAACCGGACCTCCGGATGCCCATGAGGACACTCGACGGTAAAGAGGCGGCTTCGGGCTGTCAAGCGCGCGCGGCCGCTCCGTCGGTCAACGGCATCACCGAAAGGCCGGCCGATTCGATCGCATCGAGCACGCGAGGGAGCGCCTCGAGGACGACGCGCTCGCTCTCCGGCCGCGGGCGGCAGGCGCCGTCATGCAGGAGAATGACGTCGCCCGCCCTGAGCCCCCGCGTGAGACGCGCCGCGACCGCGACGGGGTCGATCGATGCGGTGTCGAATCCGCGCCTCGTCCACGACGCGAGGCGCAGCCCCGCACGGGCGAGAGCGTTCTCGAGCAGCGGCGAGCGGATTCCGGCGGGAGCGCGGAAGAATGCAGGCGGCCGTCCCGAGGCGCGCGTGAGCTCCTCTTGGCAGCGTCCGATCTCGCGATCGAGCTCGGCAGGGGTGTGGAAGAAGAAGCCGTTGCGATGCGACCAGGAGTGATTCTCGAGCCGGTGCCCTCGCCGGGCGATCTCGGCGGCGAGCGCTCGGTGGCGAGCGGCATGGGTCCCGATGCAGAAGAACGTGGCACGCGCTCCACGGGCGTCGAGCATCTCGAGGACCCTCGGCGTGGCCACGGGATCGGGACCGTCGTCGAAGGTGAGGACGACGGACCCCTTCGTCTCCGCCGCCGCGGAGCGGCGCAAGTTCGGGCCGAGCAGCGCGCTGCGCGGCAGCAGGCCCCCGGCGATCGTCGCGTAGTGGTTCGCGATCAGCACGCCGGCGATCCACGGCCAGCGCTCCGGAGCGAAAGCCAGAGCCGGGACCGCCGCCGCGTGAAGCGCGACCGATGCGCGGAGGAAGGGCGAGAGCTTCATGAGCCGTCCGCCGGTTTCCAGTCGAGCAGGGCGGCTCGATCGATCTTTCCGCGCGCCGTTCGCGGAATCTCGGGAAGACGAACGATGCTCCTTGGGACCTTGTGGCCCGCCAGCCGCCCGCGGCACCAGGCGGCGACCGCGGCGTAGCTCAACGACTCCGGGTCGCACGCGATGAACGCCCGAACGTACGTGCGGTCGTCGTCCTTCCCGCGAACGCCGAGCACGAAGGCCTCGCGCACGCCGGGCATGGCGCGCAGCACCACCTCGATTTCCGTGGGATGCACTTTCTTTCCGCCGACGTTGATCAGATCGTCGGAGCGGCCGGTGAGCACGAGCTCGCCCCCCGGCGTCCATCGCGCGAGATCGGCGCTTCGGAACACGCCGCCCGCCAGACGGCCGTCCTCGTCGGGGACGCGGCGCAACCCCGCCGCCTTCGAGCGCACGGTCACCGCGCCTTCCTCGTCGATCTCGACGCTGACGCCGTCGATCGCCCTGCCGACCGTCCCCCGCAACGCGGCTTCGCCCTCGCGGTCGTAGGTGATGCCGCCGGTCTCCGAGGCGCCGTAGAAGACGTGGGCGGACCGAGAGAATCGCTCGCGGAAGCGCGCCGCGGTCTCCGGCTGCAGCGGCGCGCCCGCCGAGATCACCGTGCTGAGCGTTTTCGGCCATCCGGGCGGCTCCGCGAGCGCAGCGATCGTCTGGAGGTAGACCGGCACGGTCGGAAACACCGTTGCTTCGAGCTGACGGGCGGCGAGCAACGGGGCCCACGGCCCGGCATCATCGGGAAGGACGAGCAGCGAGCCCCGACGGAGCGCCGGCATCACGAGGCTGGAGAGGCCGTACGAGTGCGACCACGGGATCGCCGCGACGAAGCGATCGGTCGCGCGAATCCCCATCGCCGTCCCCAGCTGATCGTCGTCCGCGGCGAGCGCCTCGGAGGCGATCGCGACGCCCGACGGAGTTCCGCTCGAGCCCGAGGTGACCTTGACGAAGCCGCATCCCGAGGGCGCGGTCGCCGCGCGGCCGGCGCGGCTCGCGATTCGCAGCGAGGCGGCGCCGTGCGGAAACGGCTCGTCGCACTCCATCGTCGCCGCGGCACATAGCGCGTCGGCGATACGGGCCCGCTCGGCCACGGGGGACGTCCAGTCCACGAGAACGGGGACCAAGCCGGCGCGCCGGGCGCCCAACGCCGCGGCGAGAAATCCAGCGCCGTTGACGCACGCGATGAGCGCGTAGGCGCCCTCCGGGGCACGAAAAACAGCGAGCGCTTCGGCGGCGGCCGCAGCCAAGGCATCGACCTCGCCGCGGCGCGCGATCTCGCGGCGCGAGGCGACGAGAGGCGCGCTCGCGTCGCTCCGGACGAGCCGATCGAACGACTCCAGAATGGGGTCTTCCGCCATGGCGCGTGTGTTAAACTCCTCGCCTTTTCATGGGCTCTTCCGAGTGGACATTATGACGAACGCCGCCACGACCGCGCAGAGGATCAAGCACCTCCTGGTCGACAAGCTCCACTTGGAAGGTCTGACCCCCGAGAACATCGAGGACGACATGCCGCTGTTCGGGGAAGGGCTGGGCCTCGACTCGGTCGATGCGCTCGAGCTGGTCGTCGCGCTGGAAAAGGAATTCGCGCTCCGGATCCAAAGTCACGAGGTCGGGCGCGAGGCGTTCGCGTCGGTCGCCGCACTCGCGGCGTATGTCGAGGGGCGTCTTGGGGCCGCTCCCGACCCCCATGCCGCCGGCTGAGCAAGCCGTCCCCCGGCCGGGAGACGTCGTCGTCACGGGCTTGGGTGCCGTCACACCGTACGGCTGGGGGGTCAACCACTTCTGGGAAGGTCTCAGGCGCGGCGAAACCGCCATCGGCCCTTTCACGCGATTCGACGCAACCCGTCACCGTACCCACGTCGCGGCCGAAGTCCCGCTGGGCGCGGAGAGCGCCTCCGGCGGGCGTCGGCTCTCTCTGGCAGATCGTTTTGCCGTCGCCGCAGCCGCGGAGGCCGTCTCAGCTGCCGAGCTCCCCCTCGACCGCTGCCGAGGGCGCACCGGGGTTTTCTTCGGGAGCTCGGCCGGAGGCATGCTCGAAGGGGAGTGGTTCTTCGAGTCGCACATCCAGCGCGGACCCCGTCACGCACGGCGCGGGCTGGTCGCCTCGCAGCAGTTCAACGGCCCGGGCGACGCGGTCGCGAGGGCGACCGGCATCGGGGGGCAAGTCGAGTCCATCTCGTCGGCTTGCGCGTCGGCGGCGATGGCCATCGGGGCCGCGTTGCGCGCGCTGCGGCGCGGCGACGTGGACGTCGCGCTCGCCGGAGGATCCGACGCGCTTTGCCAGTTGACCTATGCGGGATTCAACGCGCTCCGCTCGGTCGACGAAACGCCGTCGCGGCCGTTTCGCAAAGACCGGATGGGGCTCTCGCTGGGCGAGGGGGCCGGCGTGCTCGTTCTGGAGACCGCCGCCCACGCGGCGGAGCGCGGCGGGCGGCCGATCGTGACGCTGGCCGGTGAGGCGGCGACCTGCGATGCGCACCACATGACCGCGCCGCATCCGGAAGGGACCGGAGCCTCCGACGCGATTCGGCTCGCGCTCGACGATGCTCGAGTCCGTCCGGACGACGTTGATTTCGTCAACGCCCACGGCACCGGCACGCCGCTCAACGACGCCTCCGAGGCGAGAGCGCTCGCGGCCGTCTTCGGCGATCGAGCCCGATCGATTCCCGTCACCTCGACCAAATCGCTCATCGGCCATCTCCTCGGCTCGGCAGGAGCGGTCGAGGCGGTGGCCACCGCGCTCTGCCTGGCGCGGCGCGAGGTCCATCCGATGCCCGATACGGGCGCGCTCGATCCGGAGCTCCCGCTCGACCTCGTGCTCGGCCGGCCGCGCACGCTCCGTCGAGCGGACTGCGCGATCTCCACGAGCCTCGCCTTCGGTGGGGCGAACGCCGTGCTCGTGTTCACGCGAGCGGAGCCCGCGCGATGAGGGCCGCGGTGATCACCGGCCTCGGCGTCGTCGGTCCCCACGGAATCGGCCGGGCGGGCCTGTCCGAGGCTCTCGTCGCCGGGCGACCCCTGGCGTCCGAGATCGACCGCTCCTCGGGCTATCACGCCGCCGATTCCTCGCGCCTCGCCGCGCTGGTCCCCAAGCTCGACCTCGGACGTTGGCTTCCCCCGGCCGAAGCACGCCGGCTGTCGGTTCCTTCGCGCTTCGCGGTCGCGGCGTCCCGCATGGCGTGCGAGGACGCGGGTTTGGGCTCTCTCGAAGGACGGCGCGTCGCCGTCGTGCTGGCGACCGTCTTCGGTGCGCTCCTGTTCACGGAGAAGTTGGTGCGGCAGATCCTCGAGGAAGGGCCCGAATCCGCCCAGCCGTTCTACTTTTCCGAATGCGTGGCGAACGCCGCCGCGGCTCGGGTCGCGATCGCGCTGGGCGCGCTCGGCGCCAACGTGACCATCACCGAGCGGGAAGCGGGTCCGCTCCTCGCCCTGGCGCGCGGAGCTCAAGAAGTTGCTGAGGGACGCGCCGACCTAGCCATCGCGGGGACGGCGGACGAGATGACCGCGCTCTTGCACGCTCTGCTCGACCGTTTCCGAGCCACGGCGCGAGCGCGCGAAGGCCGCGACGAAGCGGCGCGTCCGTTCGATGCGACCCGGGACGGCGTGCTCGCCGGAGAAGGCGCGGCCGCGTTGGTGATCGAACGCGAGGACGTGGCCGCCGCGCGGGGCGCTACCGTCCTGGCGCGCGTCGCCGTGACCGGCGCCGCCTTCGATCCGACGGCGACCGTCAGCGATTGGGGGAGCGGGCACGACGCACTCGCTCGCGCGCTTCGGCGGTCGCTCGAACGCGCGAAGCGCAGCCTAGGATCGATCGATCGCATCGTCTCGGGGGCCTCCGGCGCCCGGCGTGGGGATCGACTCGAAGCCGCGGTTCTTTCCAAGGCCTGGGGCGCACCGCTCCCGCCGGTCGTCGCGCCGAAGGCCGTCGTGGGGGAATACGGCGGAGGCCAGCTCGCCTCGGCGGTCCTCGCGGCAGGCGGCGCGGCGTTCGGGCGCCCAGCCTGCCTCGTGCGGAGGGATTCCGAGCTCGCCGTCACACTCCACGACGGCAGCCCCCTTCCCCCGCCGCGAGCCACGTTGGTCATCGCGCTCGCCGCGGGAGGGGCCGCGGCGTGGACCCTGTTGGAGCGGCCGTGAGCGGTCGGTTCGCGGTGGCGATCCCCGCCTTCGAGGCCGCCGGCCCCATCGCGAGGGTCGTGCGGCGCACGCTGGCGTTGGGAGCGGAGGTCGTGGTCGTCGACGACGGTTCGCAGGACGGGACGGGAGAGGCGGCGCGCGCCTGCGGCGTCGCGGTCTTGACGCATGACGTCAACTTCGGCAAGGGGCGCGCGCTGAGGACGGCGTTCGACCATCTGTTTCGACGGGGCTACGACGCCGTTGTCTCGATCGACGCCGATGGCCAACACCCGCCCGAGGAGCTGCCGAAGCTGCTGGCGCCGTGGCGGGACGGGGCCGATCTCGTGCTCGGCACGCGCCATCATCTGTACCGTGCAATGAGCCGGGTGAGGCGGGCCTCGAACGAAACGTCGTCGTGGCTGATCTCCCACGTGGCGGGCGCCGAGCTCCCCGACTGTCAGACCGGATTCCGGCTGTACTCCCGCCGCCTCATCGACGCGATCGGCTTCCCCGAGCCTCGCTTCGAGGCCGAGAGCGCCGCTCTCGTGCGCGCGGTTCGCCAGGGATTCCGGATCGTGGGGGTGCCGATCCGCCTGGATGAGCCCGACGGGCGTGCGACGAGCCATTACCGCCCGATCGTCGACTCGTTGAGAATCGCCGGGGCGGTGACGCGCGCGCGCCTGGAATGGCTGTCGTGAGCCAGGGCTGCGTTCTGGTCACGGGAGGGAGCCGCGGCATCGGCCGTGCCGTCGTCCGCATGCTCGTCGCCGAAGGGAGGCGGGTGGCGTTCACCTATCGCGAGGGCGAAGCCCCGGCCACCGCGCTCGTCGCGGAGTCCGGCGGGCTGGCCAAGGCCTGGCGCTTCGATCTGGCCGACCGGCCCCGACCGGGCGCGATCGTGCCCGAGATCGAGGAAGCGCTCGGCGGCATCGAAGGGCTCGTCAACAACGCCGCGATCCGGCGCGACCAGCTTCTCGCGACCATTCCCGATGCCGACTGGGACGCGGTGATCGACGCCGACCTGGGAGGCGCCTTTCGCTGTTGCCGCGCGGTGCTTCCCAAGATGATCGCGCGACGAGCGGGGAGCATCGTCAACGTTTCCTCTCTCACGGCGGTGCGCGGCGTCGCGGGGCAGGCGGCCTACGGGGCTGCGAAGGCCGGGCTGATCGGCATGACGAAATCCTTGGCGCGCGAGCTGGGGAAGCGGAACATCCGCGTCAACGCCGTCGTCCCGGGGCTCGTGATGACGGAGATGATCGCGGACACACCTCCCGAGAGATTGAAGGACCTGCGGGCGATCGAGGCGCTCCCGTCGGGGACGAGCCCGGAGGACGTCGCCGCGATGATCGCCTTCCTGCTCTCCGACCGCGCGCGCGCGATCACCGGGCAGGCGTTCCTCGTGGACGCCGGAAGCACGGCGTAGGCGATGCCCATCGACTCGCCGATTGGCGACCGACGTGCGGAGCTCCTTCCGCCCCCGCTCCTTCCGCTGTTCAACGAGGCGTTCGTTCGCTCCTGCGACCTCTACGAAGAGTACGTCTTCCGCCTGACGCTCGACGTCGTCCGGCGCTCCGGTTTGGACGCGGCCTTGCGAACGCCTTCGACGGCCGCCGAGGCGATCGCGTCCGCCGGTCTCGATGCCGCCTCGGCGCGCGTGCCGCTCGACTGGATCCTCCGCGAGTTGGCCACGCGCGGCGTGCTCACGGTGCACTCGAAGGACGGCGCCAAGCGCTACGGTCTGGCGGCCGCTCTCCCGGACGTCGATGCCGAAGCGGTCCGCGAAGACCAGCGCGCCCACGATCCGTCCGCGCTTCCCTCGTATGCGATCGCCCGGCTCGCGGCGGACCATTACCCCGAGCTGCTGCGCGGTGCGACCACCGGCGAGCGCGTGCTCTTCGGGCCCGACCGGATCGGCGCGTGGTCCGAGTATTTCTCGAACGCCAACGTTCTCTACGCGATCAGCAACACGATCGGAGCAATCGCGTGCGAGGAAGCGCTGCCCCGGCCCGGCGGCGCGATTCTCGAGCTGGGAGGCGGGCTCGGGAGCGGAGCCGAGGCACTGCTCGCGCGCCTGCGCGAGGATGGGCGCGCGGCCTCGGTCACACCGTACCGTTTCACGGAGATCTCGATCCCGTTCCTGCGGAGAGGGCAAAAGACTCTTCCCGCCGCGTTCCCCGAGACTTCATTCGTCTTCGCGCGGCTCGACATGAACAAGCCGTTCGCGGAAGCGGGCGTCACGCCGGGCTCGTGCGCCCTCGTGCACGGCGTCAACACGCTTCACGTGGCGAACGATCTGGCCTTCACGCTCGGGGAGATCCGCCGAGCGCTCGCGCCTTCGGGCTCGGTCGTGATCTCCGAATGCGTACGTCCGTTTCCGAGTCAGCCCATCTACGTCGAGTTCATCTTCAATCTGCTCGAAGCGTTTCGAACGCCGGTGCTCAACCCGGACTGGCGGCCGAACGGCGGCTTCCTCACGCCGGAACAATGGGCGATGGCGCTCGAGGCCAACGGATTCCACGACGTCCGCGTCGTCCCGGACATCGCCGCCCTTCGCGACGTCTACCCGTCGTTCGTCGTCGCGGCGGTCGTGGCGAAAGCCCGTTGAACGCCACGATCGAGATCCCCGCGGACGGGCGGCTCTTCGAAGGGCATTTCCCGGGCCGACCGATCCTCCCGGGAATCGGCGAGCTGGCTCTCGTCGCGCGCGCGCTCGCGCCGGCGGGAGCCTCCTCGAACGTCGCCTCGATACCGTTCGCGCGATTTCGAGAGCTGGTGCGGCCGGGGGAGACGCTGGAGATCACGGCGGTGTCTCGTGGTCCCGGGAGCGTTCGATTCGAGCTCAAGCGCGGCGGAGGGCTCGTGGCCAACGGGGCCTTGTCGTTCGGCGCGCCGCACGAGCCCGCCATGGGGCGAACGGCGATCGCATCGCGCGCCGCCCGAGGCTCGCCGCCGCTCGACACGCTGATCCCGCACCGGCCGCCGATGCGCTTCGTGGAGCAGATCCTCGGCGAAGCGGACGACGGCGCGTCGTGCCTCTGCAGGATCCCGCCCGATTGCGCTTGGGTGGCGGGTGGAGCGACGCCCGCCTTCGTCGCGCTCGAAGCAGCGGCGCAGACCGCGGCTGTGTGGGAGGCGCTCCGTCGCAGCCGGGAATCCGGGCCGGGCCGGGCCCGGATTGGCTATCTCGTCTCGGTCAAGGACGTCGTCCTCCATCGCACGACGATTCCGGCGGGCTGCGACATGATGGCGTCGGTCCGGATCGAGGCGGCGGCGCCGCCGCTGACGACGTACGCGGCGGAGATCGTCGTCGACGGGGAGCTCGCGCTGAGCGGAAGGATGGGGACCTACGTCAGCGACTGACGCTCTCCCCCTTCGGCCACAACTCGCGGAAGACGAACCATTGATGCGGCGTGACGCGCACCGCCCGCTCGATCTCCGCGGCGACCCGGCCCACGGCTTCCTGCAAATCGGCATTGCGATCCGCAGTCCTCGCCACCGTCACCGGCGGGCCGAACACGACCCGGCAACGGCGCCGCCCTGTGCGAATCGCGAACACCGGTAACATCGGCACGCCCGCCGTGCGCGCCAGGGCGGCGGGGCCTGAGGGCAGGGCGATCGGCCTGCCGAAGAGCGTCGCGTCCACGGTCTTGCTCCCCGTCCGCGGACGGTCTCCCTGGACCGCGACGATCTCTCCCCGACGCAACGCGTCGAGAAAGATCATCCCCTGGAGCGGGTCGTCGGTCTGAAAGTGCATCGTGAAATGCTCGCCCTCGACGGCGCGGACGCACTCGCGGATGAACTGCTGCGCGCGTGGTTCGACCTCGGGCTCGCGCACCAGGTGGACGTGGCGCGGGCCGTTCGGGGTCGGCAGCATCGAGCTGACCTCGTACATCCCCAGATGCGCCGTCACCATCACGAACCCCAGCTCGGACCACGCCACGTCGTTCCAACGCTCGATGTTCTCGATCGAGACGTCGAAGAGTCGGTCGGTCGTCAGCCTTTCGTAGCGCTCCGTGAGGCACCAGGCGAAGGACCACATCGTCGCGAAAATCCGCCGCTGCCTCTCGAGGAAACCGCAGGGGCCGAGCACCGCCTCGAGGTTCGAGGCGATCGCGCGGCGAATCTTGAAGATGGTGCAGAAGAAAAACGGGGTGAACGCCCAGGTGATCGGCCACAACGTCCAGGCCGGAAGCGTCGAGACGGCCCACTTGTGGAATCGGTACCAGAAGAGGCCGGTGACGTGGTAGTCCCCGAGGAGGCGGCGCGCGCGGCCGACCTCGGGATGATGCGGGGGAAAAGCGATCTCCGCGTCCATGCCGCCCGCATTGTAAGGGACGCGGCCCGGCCGCAACGGACGAGCGGCGTCCACTGCTAGACTGACGCCGTGCCGCAGGGGCGCGGGAAGGCTCGATGACGATTCCGCAAGACACCGACGTCCTCATTTTGGGCGGAGGCCCGACCGGAAGCACCGCGGGCATCGTGCTCTCCCAGCAGGGGATTCCGTCGATCCTGCTCGAATCCGAGCGCCACCCGCGGTTCCACGTCGGCGAGTCGCTGCTGCCGCATTCGCTGCCGATGTTCGACCGCCTCGGCGTGCACGAGGCCATCCGGGATCTTCCGCGCACGCTGGTCAAGCCGGGCGCGACCTTCTGCTCTCACGACGGCCAAGAGAGGACCACGTTTTGGTTCGAGGACTCCGCCAAGCCGGTCATCCCTCACGCCTACAACGTCCGCCGCGACGAGTTCGACGCCGCGATCCTCCGGCGGGCCGCCGACTGCGGCGTCGACGTACGCGAGCAATGGCAGGCGATCGCCCCGGTCTGGGAAGGCGAGCGGCTCACCGGCGTTCGCGTGCGCGCGCCCGGCGGCGAGGAGGGGACGATCCGCGCGAAGTGCGTCCTCGACGCCACCGGCCAGCACGCGTTCCTGGCCACCCGGATGGGATGGAAGACGGTGTACCCCGACCACCGGAAGCTGGCGATCGTCGGGCACTTCGAGGGCGTTGAGAGGATTCCCGACCGCGGTGCCGGCAACATCATCATCATCGTGACCCATTCCGGATGGTTCTGGCTGATCCCGTTCGCGGATGGGACGACGTCGGTGGGAGCGGTGCTCGACGTGGCGCGCTACGGCGGGATCGCCGGGGGCATCGATGCCCAGTTCGACGCGTCGATCCAGGCGACCCCGGAGGCCGCGCGCCAGCTCGCGGCCGCGCGACGGCTGTTCCCGGCCCAGGCGGTGCAGAACTTTTCGTTCAAGATCTCGCGCACCCACGGCGACGGATTCGCCCTGATCGGCGATGCGGCCGGATTCCTGGATCCGATTTTCTCGTCGGGAATCCTGATCGGGATGAGCACGGCGGAGCGGGCAGCGCTCGACATCGCGAGCGCGTTGAAGAGTCGCGGCCGGGTCGACGCCAAGGACACCGCGCGGTGCGCCGTCCTGAACCGCCGGCTTCAGAAGTACTTTTTCATGATGATCCGCGCCTACTACGACCGGCACTTCATCGAAGTGTTCCTGACGCCCGTGACGGAAGACCACGTCCCCGGCGAAAAATTCGGCATCCGCCCGGCCGTCATCTCGCTGCTCGCGGGGGACGTCATCGGCGACGGCGCGTGGCGCAAGCGCTCGCGCTTTCGCATGCTGCAGGGGCTGGGGCAGGTCCAGAGCTTCGCGCGATTCCTCGGCGGTCAGCTCGTCCGGCCGCTCGAGAACGTCCCCGGGGCCTGAATCGGGAGATCGACATGAAGCACGGAACGACGGCATTCCTCATGGCGGCCGCTCTCCTCGCGGCGAGCTCCACTCGCGCACAGGACACGGCACAGGCGCCGGCGCAGCACGAGGACGAAGGCATGTCGGGGAACCTCCAGTTCCTCATCGGGCAGCGATACCTGACCGACGATCCCTGGAAGCCGATCGACTCCCCCTCGGCCTTCGGGGTCGAGATCGATTTCGCCCCCAGCTCGTCCCCGATTCACGTTGCGATGAGCGTGCAGGTCGCCGGCGAGAGCGGGACGACGAAGCCCGGGCAGACGTACTTCGGGCAAACGGGCGGGATCGACAACCGGTTCTTCGAGTTCTCCGCGGGATTCCTCTGGCACCCGGTGAAGCATGGAGTCGTGCGACCGTTCCTGGGCGCCGGGGCGCTGCTGATCACCGCCGCCGACAACACGGATTTCGGAGCGTTCAGCAGCGACAACCACAGCGATCAATCGTTCGGCTGGTACGGCAATGCCGGTGTGTTCTTCAAGGTCGGCGACAGCTTCAACATCGGGCTCGACGGGCGCATCGTCCGCGGCTCGCACGTGACGATCGAGACGACGAGCGTGCACGCGGACTACGAGCAAGTCTGTATGCTGATCGGTTTCTCGTGGGGCAAGTGAGGCGCGCCTCAGAACGGCTCCACTCCCAGATACGATCCGGCCGCCAGAATGTAGTGCCAGGGGTGATCGGGGTTGTGGTCGAACGCCATCTTGAACAGCTCCTCCGCCCGCTTCCGGTCCCCGTTCAAGTTGAACCAGCACCCGGCCTTCATGATGCCGCTGTCGTCCCCGGCGTCCATACGGATCGCCTGCTCGAAGAGCGGCTTCGCCTTCTCCCAATTCTTCCCCGTCGCGTAAGCCGTGGCGATCCGGTAGAGGTCGTTCTTGCCGTGCTTCCCCTGCAGGACGCCCTCGAACATCGACTCGCCCTTCTTCTTGTCCCCCGTCTGATACGCGACGCGGCCGATGCCGATGCGCTCGAAGGTGTCGTCGCCCGCATACCGCTCTCCCTCGGCAAGCAGCTTGGCCGCCGCCGTCTTGGCGTCGGCTCCCTCGTAGAAGGCCTTGGGATCGAACGTCACCTTGGACTTCGCGACGAGCACGGTCGTCGCACCGAGGACGAAGGCGCAGAGGGAACAGACGACGTGGCTTCGGCTCATGGCGGTTCCTCCTGACGGCGCGCTTCAGAGCGCCTGCACGAGATCGCGGAAGAGATTACCCCGTTCCTCGAAATTCCTGTAAACGCCGTAGCTCGGCGATGCGGGGGAGAACAGAACGGTCGATCCCCTCGGCGTGATCTTGGCGGCCGCGGCCACGGCGTGAGCGAGATCCGGCTCCACCCGCGTGGCGGCCCCGGCTCGGGCGTCGATCGCGGCGATCGCCTTTTGGATCGACGGGCCGCCGGGCGGAAGCAGGATCACGTGCGGGATCGCCCGCGCGACGAGATCCTTCGCGAGCCCCCCGAAGTCGAAGCCCCGGTCGGTTCCGCCGCCGATGTACGTGGCCACCTCGCCTCCGTACGCTTCGAGAGCGGCGACGGCGGCCTCCGGCGCCGTCGCGATCGAATCGTTGACCCACCGGACGCCGCCGTGGAACCCCAGGTCCTCGAGCCTGTGGGCCAACCCGTCGAACGAGGCGAGAACGGTCTCCAGGTGCGCGGGCCTCGCCCCGAAGATCTCTGCGGCGGCGAGCGCCGCCGATGCGTTCTGACGATTGTGGGTGCCGCGAAGCTTCATGCGCACGTCCGAGAAGCGGAGCTCCCCTACGCCATAGGCGAGGTGCCGGGCAGGGCCGAAGGGAGCGCGTCTCGCGAGCTCGGGGTCCGCCCCGTTCCAGATCGTCACGTCGTCGATGCGCTGCGTCGCGGCGATGCGGAGCTTCGCCGCGAAGTACGCCTCGACGGCCTGGTGCCAATCGAGGTGCTCGGGAAACAGCCGCGTGATCACCGCCACCGACGGACCCAGCGTCAGGTCGTGAGTCTGGTAGCTCGACATCTCGAAGACGATCACCGGTCGGTTGGAGACGACGTCCTCCAGGACGTCGAGCGCCGGCCGGCCGATGTTGCCGACGAGGACGCATGGGATCGACGCGGCCTCGAGCGTCCTCGCGGTCAGCGTCGCGGTCGTCGACTTGCCCTTGCTTCCGGTGACGCCGACCAGCGCCAAGCCGGCTGCGCGTGCGCGCTCCACGAAGAGCACGGTCGCCGAGGTCGTCGCGAGGCCGCGTTCGGCGGCGGCGGCGAGCAGAGGATGTCTCGGCGGAATGCCCGGAGACTTCACGAGCACGTCCACACCGGACAAGGCGGTCGCCTCGCTCTCGGAGCTCCAGGACAATCCCGAAGCAAGATCTCCCGGCGGCTCGGACGAGACCACGCGAACGCTCCGGCAACCGGTCCGCTGCAGCCATCGAACGACCGACCGGCCTTCGGCACCGTAGCCGAAGACGGCGACGCTCGTGTCAGTGCCGATCGAGATAGGCATCGAGCTGGGCGATCCTCGCGGGAGGGAGCAGATGATCCGTGGAGCGCGCCAGCGCCGACGAGGCGATCGCGTCGAGATCGGAGACCGTATCGGCGACGCGGCTCGCGAACGCCGTCATGATGCCGTGGGGGATCGTTCGGCCGTTGCGCCTCGCGAGGTGCAGCGCCGCGATCGTCTCCTCGGGAGTCCCGACGCACTCGAACGGCTTCGTTCCCCGGAGGCCCAGCAGCTCCTCGACGATCGTAACGTTCGACGGGTCCGCCAACGGGTCTCCGCCGAAAAGGGTGTGGAACGATTTGTCGTCGACCCACGGCCGCGTCATCAAGCCGATGAAGACGCACTTGGCGCACGTGAGGCAGAAGCGCCGCGCCGCCGGTCCCGACTGTCCGAAGTTCGCGTTGCAGGAGGTGACGGCCTCGAAGTAGCCGGGGTGTGTGGAAAACGCCTTGACGATCCGCAGCTCGGTCAGCGGCCGGAGAAGGCTGAAGTATTCGGCGGCGCCGGCGAGATTACCCCGGAGCCAGCGCTGGAACAGGCGCTCGAACTCCAGGGACTTGCTCCACTGATGGTTGACGGGGAGACCGCGCCACGATGCATTTCCGAACGAGGCGCTCGACTCGTTCGAGGCGACGACCGGCCCGCGATCGGTGAGCGCCGCGACGAGCGTGCCGGCTAAGGCGAGAACCGCGCTGACGGGCACGTGGCCGTTCAGCGCACCCGCCTCATTCATCGCGAAGAGCTTGGGGTCGAGGCGCCGTGCGACCCCGTGGAGAACGGCGCCGGAGGTCTCCGCGGAGCGCCGAATCCACCGCCAATCGGGGCGGCCGATGGAAAGAAGCTCGTGCCGCTCGCCCGAGGCCGCCAGGACCTCGTGCGACACCACGGAATCCTTGCCGCCTCCCCAGAGGAGCAGGGGAGAACCGGGTCGCACCGGACCGTCCGCGGGCGATGACGCGGTCCCGCTCACCGCCCGAAAAGAAGCCCGCCCGGCGGGATCGATCTGATTCCGGTAAAAGAACTCCGCCAATCCCAGCGTGTAGACCCGGCTCCAGAATCCTGCGTCGTCGTCCGTGAGCGGCGTTCCGTCCACGACGATCTCCCCGGGGAGGCAGGTCTTCCAGTACGACGTGCCGGCCGCCAGGTGAAGGCCGAGCAGCGCGCGCGCCACGGCGGGACGGCCGGCGCCGACGAGCGGCCCCAGAGATTCCGGAAGCTCGAACGTCTCCTCGAAATCGACCCGCGCGCCGGACCGAGCCGTCAGCGCGTATCCCAGCCGGACGCTCCGGCCATCGAGGCTGCGGTGCGTGAAGGCGAACGTGTCGTATTGCGGGACAGTGCGGGCGACCACGCCCGAGAGTCTAGCGCGCGGCGTCCCCCGATGCGGCGAGCCGGGCCCGAATGCCGGACCTCAGAGCGGGATCGGACCAGTTCTGGCTCCCTTGTTTGAGGTCGAGGACGGCGCCGCCCTTACCCAACACGAAAGTCCTCGGCAGCCGGTAGGCGAGATCGAGCGCCGCCGCCAGGCCTCCCTTCGGCGCGCGATACGATTTCAAGTCGACGCCGAGAGATTTTCCAAACTGCTCGATCCGCTTGCCGTCGGCTTCGGATTCCACCGACACCAGGACGACGCGTGCCGCGCCGTCCTTTTCGAGAGCGTCTCGAAACGTCAGGAGCGACGGGAGCTCCTGCACGCAAGGCTTGCACCAGGTTGCCCAGAAGTGGACGAGCGCGGGGCGGTCGAAGAGAGCGGCCAGCTCGACGCGCTTGCCGTCGGGGCCGAGCACGCTCGCCGCGAGCGTGGGGGAAGGCTCCGGCTCCGCCGCTCGACATTCTCCGGTGCCCCCTTTGAGCTTTGCCAGAGAGCGCGCCATCGCGTCGTCGAACCCCTCCTGGTGCGCGTAGTACCAGACGTCGCCGACGGTGCCGGACGGCGAGACGAACAGCGTGGTCGGCGTCGAGATGCTCTCGTAGCGATCGGTGACGATGCCGTCGGCGTCCTCCACCACGGTCCATGGGATGCCCAGCGACTTGATGTAGGCCTCCGTGATCGCGCGGTGGGAAGGCTGGCCGGGCTGATCCTTCTTGATGATCGTGACGCCGATGACGTCGACCGCTCCCGAGTGGGCCGCGACCCATTTCACCAGCTGCGGCACGTCCACTTGGCAGTGCTTGCAGGTCGACGACCAGAACATCACGAGGGTCGGCTTCCCGCTGGGCGAGCGGCCCGTGAACGTGAACGGCGCCCCGGTGCCGAACACCTTGGCGTTGAAGTGGGGCGCGCAGTGATCGACCCACCGCTGGGACGGGTAGTACGGGAACATGTTCTTGACCTGAGGGACCTCGGCGCCCTTCGCGACCTCGCGGATGACCTCGGCGGCCGGCCGGTTGCCGCTCGCCGTGATCAGGAGCTGCTCCGGGTGCTTGATCTTCGCGATGACGAGTTGTCCCTTCGACGAGAACAGCGCGACGTTGGGCACGTCGAGCGCGGTCAGCCCCTTCGAGACCGTGAAGCCGTCGTCCACCAAGAGCGGGAGGCCGGCGGGGAGGTCGAGAAGCGCGAACGCCTCCTGAATCTCCTCGTCGCGCTGATCCTCGCGCCGGCCCGAGACGGCGTAGAGGTCGAGTTGCGGGGCTTCTTTGCGCAAGAACGCCGTCATCTCGACCAGGCTTCGCTGGGACCAGGCGAACGCCGGGGCCCAGAGGATCAGCGCCACGGGCCTTCCGGCGCCGAGCTTCGACTGCAGATCGAATGGTGAGCTCTTGAGACCATCGGGAGCGGCTTGGATCCGCCTCAGCGGTCCGGCCAGCTTGTAGGCCGCGGGCGCCGGCGCGGCGGACGCGGCCGGCGTCTCGGCCGCCACGGCGTTTGGGACGAACCAGGCGGCTAACGCGGAACGATGGCCGTCCGCTGCGGGCTGCGCCGCCTCGGGCGGAACCGCGGGAACCGTCGGTCCTCCTTCCCGCTCGATCCGCTCTCGCTCCTCTGCGGCGACCGCCCGGACGTGCGAGCGGAGGATCCGGTCGCCTGCGACGGTGAGCGCGAGCAACGCGACGAACGCTGCGGCGGCTTTCCGCATCGGGCTCGGCCAAGAGCGGAGGTCGCGGACGGTGGCAGCGACGAGCGCCGAGGGGGAGCGTCCGGCCGCGACGGCAGCGAGGATCGGGATCGAGAGGTTCACCAAGTACAGCCTCACGCACCAGAGGCAGATGAATCCGATCTGCGTCTTCGAGATGACGAACAAGACGACGGAGTAGGCGACGGCCAGGAGGCCGATGCCGAAGACCCACGCGAGCGTCTCTGGGGCGCGCCGCGACGCGGCGACCAGACCGAGAAGAAGCAGATAGGTTGGAACGGCGAGCGCCGCGATCGGGACGCCCGCGACCTCGGACCACCGGCTGGAATTGACGAGGTCGCAGTTGAAGGTCTCGGTCTGCGGGCAATTCGCGAGCGTCAGCGTGGCGTCCCCGTACACCTGGTTCTCATGGTGGGCCACCAGATAGCTGGCCGTTCCGAGACCGGCGAGGAGAATCAGGGCCAAGACGCCCGAGGCCCAGCGCAAGCCACGGGATGAGGCGATCATCCGTCCCTCCGGCCCCCTGCCGCGCGGCGGACAATACGCCCGCCGCGTCGAAGGCGCCACCCGGAGGGCGAAGCCCGGCTAATCGACTTTCAGAATCGCGAGAAATGCGTCCTGGGGGATGTCGACTCGTCCGACGCGCTTCATGCGCTTCTTCCCCTCCTTCTGTTTCTCGAGGAGCTTGCGCTTGCGGGTGATGTCGCCGCCGTAGCACTTCGCAAGCACGTTTTTCCCCATCGCCTTGACGGTCTCGCGGCAGAGGATCTTCCCGCCGATCGCCGCTTGGATGACCACCTCGAACAGCTGCCGCGGGATCAGCTCCTTCATCTTGGCCGCGAGCGCCCTCCCCTTGACCTCCGCTTTGTCGCGGTGGCAGATCACCGAGAGCGCGTCGACCGACTCACCGTTGACGAGGAGGTCCATCTTCACGAGCTTATCCGGGCGGTACCCGGCCAGGTGGTAATCGAGCGAGGCGTAGCCCCGCGATCCGGATTTCAGCTTGTCGAAAAAGTCGAGCACGACCTCGTTCAGCGGCATGTCGTATTCGAGCAGCACGCGCGTCTTCGAGAGGTAGCTGATCTTGTTCTGAACGCCGCGCCTCTCGTCGCACAGCTTCATGATGTTCCCGAGGTACTCGGGCGGCGTGATGATCATCGCCGTGATGATCGGCTCCTCGATCGTCTCGATCGAGCCGGCGGGAGGTAGCTTCGACGGGTTGTGGACCTCGATGACCTCCCCTTGGGTCGTCGTGACGCGGTACGACACCCCCGGCGCCGTCGTGATCAGATCGAGGTCGAACTCGCGCTCGAGGCGCTCCTGCACGATCTCCATGTGGAGGAGACCGAGAAAGCCGCAGCGGAAGCCGAACCCCAGAGCGCCCGAGGATTCCGGCTCGTAGTTGAACGAGGAATCGTTGAGGCGCAGCTTCTCGACCGCGTCGCGAAGATCCTCGTACTGCGCGGCGTCGGTCGGATAGAGGCCGGCAAAGACCATCGGCTTGATCTCGCGGAAGCCGGGGAACGGCTGGGTGGTCGGGACCTTCTCGTCGGTGAGAGTGTCGCCGATCTGGCAGTCGCTGATCTTCTTGATGTTCGCGATGACGAAGCCGACCTCGCCGACCGAGAGGGTTTCGCGCGGCTCGGCCTTGGGGGAAAACACCCCGAGATCCTCGATCTCGTACGTTCCGCCCGTGATCATCAGCCGGATGCGTTGTCGTTTGGCGAGTGTCCCGTCGACGACCCGGACGAGCATGACGACCCCGCGGTACGAGTCGTACCAGGAATCGAAGATCAGGGCCTTGAGGGGCGCCTCGTAGCTTCCCGCCGGTGGCGGCACCAGCGCGACGATCGCCTCGAGGATCTCGTCGATCCCGATTCCCTCCTTCGCCGAGGCCGAGATCGTGTGCGCCGTGTCGATCCCGATGATGTTCTCGATCTGCTCCTTCACCCGCTCGGGCTCGGCGCCGGGGAGGTCGATCTTGTTGAGGACCGGGATGACCTCGAGGTGATGGTCGACCGCGAGGTAGGTGTTCGCGAGCGTCTGGGCCTCGACCCCCTGGCTCGCGTCGACCACGAGTAAAGCGCCCTCGCAGGCGGCGAGCGACCGGCTGACCTCGTAGCTGAAATCGACGTGGCCGGGGGTGTCGATCAGATTCAGGATGTAATCGCGACCGTCCTTGGCCTTGTATCCCAGCGTCACCGCGTGCGCCTTGATCGTGATCCCGCGCTCGCGCTCGAGGTCCATGGCGTCGAGCATCTGCTCGCCCATGTCACGCGCCGAGACCGCCCCGGTTCGCTGGAGGAGGCGGTCGGAGAGAGTGGTCTTCCCGTGATCGATGTGCGCGATGATCGAGAAATTGCGGATATTCAGAGACTTCATGGCGAGACAGCGTCCTCGAAGCCGGCCAGTATAACAACGTGCTCCTGCGCAAGGAGGATGCGGGTTACGATGTCCCTCGGATCCGGGGTCTGATGTCCCGCATTCTCGGAAGGGAGGATCTCGGTATGAAGACGACGCTCTCCGTCTCGATAGCCGTCGTCCTCGCGGTCGTTCCCGCGGCCGCGTCGTCCGAGGGCAAGGCGCTGTACAACGCCAAGTGCGCGTCATGCCACGGAATCGACGGAGTTCCCAAGAAGCTGGGAGCGGGCTCCAAAGCGTTCGGCGACCCGGAGTTCAAGAAGCTCGCCACGGTCAAGACGATCATGGCCGACGCGCGCGACGGCAAGGGCAAGATGAAGGCCATCAAGAACCTGAGCGACGAAGAAGCCGTGGCGATCGCCGAGTACATTCTGACGATCGTGCCGGCGAAGTGACGGCCGAGCCTTCGCCCCACCGAGCCTGACGTCAGTTCAAGCCGAGCGTCTTGAGGATCTCGGGGTTCGGCTCCTCCACCGCGATCGCCTCGTGGCACGTCGAGCAATCCTGCTCGATCGAGGCCTCGGCGTCGGCGGTCGCGTGCTCGCCATCGTGGCAGCGGAAGCAGCCGGGAAATTCCATGTGCCCGAGGTTGTTGGGGTACGTGCCCCAGGTGACCTTCATGTCAGGGAAGATGTTGCGAGACCAGATCGCGGAGAGCGCCGCCGCGGCGCGGTCGATCTCCTGTGGTCTCGACGCGGCGACGTCCGGATACTCCTTGGCGTAGAAGCCTCGAAGGTCGGAAACGATTCGAGCGCGCGCATCGTCGCCGCTCGCGTAGTCGGCCTTCAGGAGCTCGATCGCCTTCTTCTTGACGAACGGCAGCTCGGACGAGATCTCGCCCGAGCCCATCGCTCGATCGATCGCAGGTCCGGGAAGCTCGAACGTGTGCGCCGCACGGTTGTGACAGTCCGTGCACTGCATCGCGAACTTCGGGAGCGCCGAAACGGCGTCGGGGCGAACGTCCTTTCCGATAAAGGTCGTCACCGTTCCCTCGGGTCTACGGGTCACCTCCACCCAGGGAATCGTCTGCCGGGCCGGATCGGATGAGGCGTAGCGGACCGTGACGTTCGGGCCCAAGTGCGCCGCGTGAATCCCGCCGAGGCGGCCGACCCCCAACTTCATGGACAGCACGGTCCACGACATGGTGTTGTTCTCGTCGTCGGCGTGCTTCCGGGTCACGCGGAGCCGAACGGGCGGGCCCGTGAGCCGGGCGTGGCAGGACTCGCACATGTCTCCAGCCGGCACCAGGCGTCCCGTGGCGATGCCGGGAGGAATCGGACGATCGTACGTTCCCGCCATCACCTCGAGCATCTGCTTCGATCCGTTGATCTTGCTGTGAAGCCATCCCACGGCTCCGGAGGCCACATGGCAATGCACGCAGGCGACCCTCGAGTGAGGCGCCACGGCGTGGGCGCTGAATTGAGGCGTCATCACGTGGCAGCTCTGCCCGCAGAACTGAACGGTTTCCATGTGCTCGACCGCGCGGTAGGACAGCTGCGAGCCGATCACGACGTTAGCCACCGTGGTGATGCCCAGGAACAAGACCAGCCGCTTGGCGGCCGCCGCGCGGTCCGGCGGCGATCCGGCGAGCCCGGAGGCGACGCGGCGCTTGGCGAGAACCGCCCCTACGGGGATGAGGGCCAACCCGGCGAAGAACGCCATCGGCAGGATCAGGAAGAGAACGATCCCGATGTACGGATTGTCCGCGTGGCCGCGCACGTGCAGGGGAAGAGCGAAGAGCCAAAGGAGGCCCGCGGTCGTGACGAGAACGGTTCCGACGACGCTGATCCAGTGGCTCGTCAGCAAGACGACGACGGGGCGTCTGGCGTTCATCGGCTCTGCAGAATCAGACGCCCATGATGTGGTAGCCGGCGTCGACGTAAAGCGTCGTACCGGTGATGCCCGACCCCATCGGTGAGCACAGGAACAGCGCGGCGTCGCCGACCTCCCGCGCTTCGATGTTGCGCTTCAAGGGCGCCATCTTCTCGTGGTGCTTCGACATTTGTGAGAAGCCGGAGATACCGCGCGCGGACAGCGTCGCGACCGGCCCTGCCGAGATCGTGTTGACGCGGATGTTCATCGGCCCCAGCTCGTAGGCGAGCTGCCTCGTGGCATGCTCGAGCGCGGCCTTGGCGCTTCCCATGACGTTGTAGCTGGGGAAGACGCGCTGGCTCGCCTGGAAGGTCAGCGAGACGACCGACCCGCCGCCCGCGGCCTGCATCAGCGGCGTCGCCCGATTCGTCAGGGCCACGAGCGAGTACGCGCTGATGTCGAGCGCCGTGTGCCACCCGTCGCGGCTGGTATTCCGGAATTCTCCCTCCAGATCCTCGCGGCGGGCGAACGCGATCGAATGCACCAGGACGTCCAGCTTTCCGCCGGTGACATCAGCGACGTCCCGGAAGAGGGCGTGGATTTGGTTGTCGTTGGTGACGTCGCACGGAAAGATCTCCGAGCCTGCCCGCGTCGCGGCCAGCTCCGAGACGTTCTTCTGGAGCCGCTCGCCCTGGTAGGTCAGCAGGAGCCTCGCCCCGGAATCCGAGAGGGCTTCCGCGATCGCCCAGGCCAAGGAGCGTTGGTTGGCCACTCCCGCGACGAGCGCCGTCTTTCCGGCGAGGTCGATCGTCCGCACGGCGCCCAGGGTAGCCGGAGCGAGCCGGAAGTCAACGCGCGAAGCCCTCCCGAAGGAGCCGGGAACCCGCCGTGCGGCACGGCGTATAGCTCTATGATATCATATTGCAATCAGCCAAAGGAGCACGCCATGAATCGCGAATCGGTTCGATCGGTCCTTTCGGGTTACGTCATGCTGGTCGCCGCCCTCATCGCCGGGGCGGGCGCCGTGTGGTCGGTCCACCGAGCGGCGATGGAACATTCCGCGCCTTACGCCTGGCTCGCTGCCGGCCTGCTCCTCGCGTCAGGCCTTCTCGGCGCGGGCCTCTTCATCGTCAACCCGAACGACGCCCGTGTCCTCGTCCTGTTCGGCTCCTACCAGGGGACGGTCAAGTCAAACGGCTTCTGGTGGGCGAACCCGTTTTACGCCAAGAAGCGCGTGACCCTGCGCGCCCGCAACTTGAACGGCGAGAAGCTCAAGGTCAACGACAAGGGGGGAAACCCCATCCAGATCGCCGCGGTGGTCGTCTGGCAGGTCGAAGACACCTACCGGGCGAGCTTCGACGTCGACAACTACGAGCAGTACGTCGTCGTGCAGAGCGAGGCGGCGGTCCGGCATCTCGCGGGCCGGTATCCGTACGACACGTTCGAGGACGGCGCCGAGGAGACGATGACGCTGCGCGGTGGCACCGACCACGTCAACGGCGAGCTGGAGCGCGAGCTGTCGGAGCGATTCGCGCGGGCGGGGATTCGTGTGATCGAGGCCCGCATCAGCCACCTGGCCTACGCGCCGGAGATCGCCGAGGCGATGCTCCGCCGCCAGCAGGCGACGGCCGTCGTCGCCGCCCGATTCCAGATCGTGGAAGGCGCCGTGAGCATGGTGCAGCTCGCGCTCCAGAAGCTCTCGGAGAAGCAGCTCGTCTCGCTCGACGAGGACCGGAAGGCGGCGATGGTCTCGAACCTCCTCGTCGTCCTGTGCAGTGAGAGCGCCGCCGCGCCCGTCATCAACGCGGGCACGCTCTACCACTGAGCCTGAGGTGGCGGGCGAGCGCAAGAGCCTCCTGCTGCGCATCAGCCCCGAGCTGTGGGAGGAGCTGAATCGTTGGGCGGCGGAGGAGTTCCGCAGCGTCAACGGCCAGATCGAGTTCCTCCTGCAGCGCGCGGCGGATGCGCGCACGGGGCAGCGCGCCACCCGCCCCGACGAGAAGGGCGGGAAGGCCCGGCGGCCGTCTCGTTGATCTACGCCCCGAGCTTCAGGTTCGCGTCCGCGTTGACGTCGAGCGGGGCGAACGCCCCGCGCTCGAACTGGAGAAACGACGCGGCGGCGATCATCGCGGCATTGTCGGTCGTGTAGCGCGGCGAGGGCATGAACACGCGGAGCCCCGCTGCCGCCGCGGCCTCCTCGAACGCGCGGCGCAGCCTCCGGTTGTTCGCGACCCCGCCGGCGACGAGCACCGTGCTCACGCCTTCCCGGCGGCAGGCCCGGAGGGTCGTGTCGACCAGCGTGTCGACGACCGTGCGCTGGAACGAGGCGACGAGATCGCGGACCGCCTTCGAGCCTTCCGCGGTCGCGCGGTCGCCGTGCGCCAGGCCGTCCGCGGTCGCGCGGATGCGCACGGCGGTCTTCAAGCCGCTGAACGAGAAATCCAGCGATTGGTTTTTCATGACGGCGCGCGTGAACGCGATCGCGTCCTCATCGGCGCCCTCGGAGATCCGGTCGATCACCGGTCCGCCCGGGTACGGGAGGCCCAGGAACTTCGCGACCTTGTCGAAGGCCTCGCCCGCGGCGTCGTCCCGGGTTCGCGCCAGCGCGCGGTAGACGCCTTCGGACGGGCAAAGGTAAAGAGACGTGTGGCCGCCCGAGACCACGAGCGCCATCGCCGGAAACTCGATGCCCGGGTTCTCGATGAACGGCGATCGCACGTGCCCCTCGAGATGATTGATCGCGAGCAACGGAATCGAGAGCTGCCAGGACATCGCCTTCGCCGCGCACAGGCCGACGAGCAGCGATCCGATGAGACCGGGGCCGCGCGTCACCGCGATCGCATCGACGTCCGCGAGCCGCGTGGACGCCCGCTCGAGCGCCTCCATCACGACCGGCCCGATGCACTCGAGGTGGCGCCGCGAGGCCAGCTCGGGGACCACGCCGCCGTACTTCGCGTGGACGTCGTCCTGCGAGGCGATCACCGACGAGAGGACGTGGCAACGGTCCTCGACGACCGCGGCCGCGGTCTCGTCGCATGAGCTCTCGATCGCGAGAATCCTGGCCATCCGAGCATGGTAGCGTGGATCAGGCGCGCTCTTCGGGAGGCTTGAGCTTCCGAAACGCCATCCAGAGAAGCACGTCGTAGAGGATTTTCGTCGCCGCGCCCGCGATGAGCGGCGTCGCCATCGAGACTCCCTCCATCATCGCCCCGGCGAACGCGGGCGCAACCGCCCAGGCTCCCGTCCGGACGAGCTGCGTCACCCCGGCCGCGAAGGTGCGCTCCGAAGGGGCCACCACCGCCATGACGTAGGACTGGCGGGTCGGGACGTCCATCTCGACGAGTCCCTCGCGCAGGAGGAACAGCACCGCCGCGATCGGAAACGTCGGCGCGAAGGGAACCGTCAGGAGCAGCAGACTCGACGGGATGTGCGTGAAGACCATCGTCGCGACGAGCCCGATCCGCTTCGCGAGCCACGCCGCGCCCAGATGCGACAGGGCATTCAGCACGCGCGCGCCGAAGAAGAGAGGGCCGAGGGCCGCCTCGTCGACGCCGAACCGGGTGAAGAAGAACACGGAGAGGAGGGTCGCGGTCAAGAAGCCGCCGCCGAGGCTGTCCAAGGTGAAGAGAGAGCTGATCCTCCAGAGGACGCGCCGCGTCTCCGGCGAGAGGGGGGCGCGCTTCGAGGCGGGTGGGGGCTCGACCTCCGCGCTCAACCCTCTGTAGAGAACGGCGGTCGCCAGGACGAGCGTGGCGGCGAGCGCGAGCGCCGCGCGGAGCGACTCGAGCTCGCCCATCCCCAACGCCATTCGGAGAAGGGCAGGGAGTGCCGCGCACAAGCTTCCCGAAGCGTGCCCCGCGTCCTGCACGACGTTGTACCAGGCGAATGCGCGCGTGCGCCGCGCGTCATCGATGGTCGCGGGGAGGATCGCCTGCTCGAGCACGAGCGCGGCGCCCCGGTCCCGGCCCATCCCATTGACCATGCCGAGGAAGGCGGCGGACGCGAGCAGCGCGGGAACCGAAGTGGCCGCGACGACGGCGATCCCCGCGGCGCCGAGCGCGGCGATGACGGTCAATGCCCGCCTCCGCCCGAAGACATCCCCGCGGAGGGTGGCGACGAGCATCGCCAACGCAACGCCCGCAAGCCCTGCCGCGACGATCAGCCCGGTCGTCGTCGGCGAGCATCCGGAGCGCGGGAGATAGACGCCGAGCAGGATGCCGGTCATCCCCGTCGAGAGGGCACGGAGGAACGCGGCCGTGTAGAGGCGCCCGGCGTTGCTCACCCCTGGGGCTTCAGCGCGGCGAGCGTCTCCGGATACGGAGGGCGAGCGATGCCGCGCTCGGTCACGATCGCGGCGACGAAGCGGGCCGGCGTGACGTCGAAGGCGGGGTTGAGCGCGCCGACGCCAAGGGGAGCGGTCCGCGTCCCGAAGAGCTCCGTCACTTCCCGCGGGTCGCGCTCCTCGATCGGGATCGCGTCGCCGTCGGCGCACGCGAGATCGACCGTCGACACCGGCGCGGCGACGTAGAAGGGGATGCCGTGCTCCTTCGCGAGCACCGCGAGCGAGTACGTGCCGATCTTGTTCGCGACGTCGCCGTTCCTCGCGATCCGATCGGCGCCCACGACGACGAGATCGACCTCGCCTCGGCGCATCAGGCTGCCCGCGGAGCCGTCGGCGATCACGAGCGTCGCGATGCCGTCCTGGGTCAGCTCCCACGCCGTGAGCCTCGCCCCCTGGAGGAACGGCCGGGTCTCTCCGGCCAGAACCCGGACGCGCTTTCCCGCCTCGACGGCGCCTCGAATGACTCCCAGCGCGGTTCCGTAGCCCGCGGTGGCGAGGCCGCCCGCATTGCAGTGCGTGAGGATGCTCGCGCCGGCGGGGACGAGCTCGCTCCCGATCCGGCCGATCGCACGGCAGGCGGCCAGGTCCTCGTCGTGGATGGCTTGGGCCTCACGCTCCAGCCGCGCTGCGAGCGCGATGCCGCTCGCGCCCGCCGCGCGAGCCTCCGCGGCCGCGCGGCTCATCCGATCGACCGCCCAGACGAGGTTGACGGCGGTCGGCCGCGCGGCGCCGAGGCGCCGGCACGCCTCGGAGATGCGTCGATCGATAGCCGGAGGATCGTCCGCCGCCGCCTGCGATGCGGCGAGCGCGACGCCGAACGCCGCCGTCACGCCGATCGCGGGCGCCCCTCGAACGACCATGGCGCGGATGGCCTCCGCGGCCTCTTCGACGGTCGTGCATTCGACGTACACGGCCTCGAGCGGCAGCTTGCGCTGATCGAGAAGGCGAATGCCCACGGGCGTGCGCTCGACGGTCCTGAACATGCCGGATCTATACTGCCAGACGTGAGCGAAGACTCCGTCACGAAGGGCGGAAGCGAGCGGCGCGAGACCTTCGCGACGAGCTCCGGGATTCCCATCAAGCGCGTCTACACCGCGGCCGATCGGGCCGGCGCGGACGACGCCCGCGACCTCGGAGAGCCCGGCGCGTACCCGTTCACCCGCGGCGTGCAGTCGACGATGTATCGCAGTCGGCTGTGGACGATGCGGCAATACTCCGGGTTCGGAACGGCGGCCGAGACGAACGCCCGGTTCCGCTACCTCCTGGAGCAAGGACAGTCGGGCCTGTCCGTCGCATTCGATCTGCCGACGCAGATGGGATACGACTCCGACCACCCCGCAGCGGCGGGCGAGGTCGGGAAGGTCGGCGTCGCGATCTCGTCGCTCGACGACATGGACGAACTTCTCGCCGGCATCCCGCTCGACCGCGTCTCGACCTCGATGACGATCAACGCCACGGCACCCATCCTCCTCGCGCTCTACGTCGCGGTGGCGAAGCGGCAGGGCGTTCCGGCGTCGTCGCTCTCGGGGACGGTCCAGAACGATCTCCTGAAGGAGTACATCGCGCGCGGGACCTACATCTATCCCCCCGAGCCGTCCCTGCGGATCACCACCGACCTGTTCGCGTGGTGCGCGGAGCACACGCCGAGCTGGAACACGATCTCGATCTCCGGCTACCACATGCGCGAGGCGGGGGCGACGGCGGTGCAAGAGATCGCCTTCACCCTCGCGAACGCGATCGCCTACTGCGACGCCGCGATCGCGCGGGGGCTCCCCTTCCCATCGTTCGGGGGGCGCCTCTCGTTCTTCTTCAACGGGCATGCGAACTTCTTCGAGGAGGCCGCCAAGTTCCGCGCCGCCCGCCGCCTGTGGGCGCGCATCGTGCGCGATCGGTTCGGGGTCTCTGACCCCGAGCTCGGCAAGCTGCGCTTCCACGCTCAGACGGCCGGCTCGACGCTGACCGCGCAGCAACCGGCCGTCAACGTCGTCCGCACGACGCTCGAAGCGCTCGCCGCGGTGCTCGGCGGGACCCAATCGCTCCACACGAATTCGATGGACGAAGCGCTCGGCCTTCCGACCGAGGAGGCCGCGCTCTTGGCGCTCCGGACGCAGCAGGTGATCGCGCACGAGACCGGCGTCGCCGACACCGTCGATCCGCTGGCGGGTTCGTATTTCGTCGAGTCGCTCACCGACGCGATCGAGGCCGGCGCCCGTGACTACATCGCCAGGATCGACGCCCTGGGCGGCGCGGTGCGCGCGATCGAGCGGGGATTCCAGCAGCGGGAGATCCACGAGGCGGCCTACCGGTGGCAGAAGCGCGTGGAATCCGGCGACGCCGTGGTCGTCGGCGTCAACGCCTTCGTCGAGAGCGGCGCCGCGAAGCCTCTCGTCCTGAAGATCGACCCATCGGCGGAAAGGGCTCGCCGCGAGCGTCTCGCCGCGCTCCGCCAGCGGCGCAACGCGCGGCGCGCGGACGCCGCGCTCACCGACGTCGAGCAGGCGGCGAGGAGCGGCGCCAACGTGATGCCCGCCATCCTCGCGGCCGTGGAATCGGAATCCACGCTCGGCGAGATCGCGGACCGGATGCGCGCGGTGTTCGGCCGGCACCAGGCGTCCCTCGCGTTCTGAGGCTCGCATCGGCGGGCGTAGAATCCGCCTCCGATGCCACCCCTCCTCTCCATCGAGCGTCTCGACGTCCGGTACGACTCCCCTCGCGGCGATGTCCGCGCCGTGGACGGCCTCGATCTCGCCCTTCAAGCGGGCGAGACCTACGCGCTCGTCGGCGAGTCGGGGTGCGGCAAGACCGCGACCGCGTATTCGATCCTGCGCCTCGTCGAGCCCGGACGCATCGTCGGCGGACGAATCGTCTTCCAGGGGCGCGACCTGACGGCGCTCTCCGAAAAAGAGATGCGCGGCGTGCGCGGCGCCGCGATCGGCATCGCGTTTCAGGAGCCGGCGGCGGCGCTCAACCCGGTGCTGAAGATCGGCACTCAGGTCGGCGAGTCGCTGCGCATCCACAAGAAGCTCTCCCGGCAGGACGCCTGGCGCGAGGCTGTACGGCTCCTGGCGGCGGTCTCGCTTCCCGATCCCGAACGCCAGGCGGCGTCCTACGCCCACGAGCTCTCGGGCGGCATGAAGCAGCGCGCGATGCTGGCGATCGCCCTGAGCTGCGCCCCCGCGCTCCTGATCGCGGACGAGCCGACCAGCGCTCTCGACGTGACGATCCAGGCGCAGATTCTGGAGCTGCTTCGCAAGCTCAAGGTCGAGTACAACCTGACCGTCCTCCTGATCACCCACGATTTCGGGGTGGTCGCCGAGGTCGCCGATCGCGTGGGCGTCATGTACGCCGGCCGGCTGGTCGAGGAAGCGACGACCCGCGACCTCTTTGACGATCCGAAGCACCCGTACACCCGGGCGCTTCTCCGCGCGATTCCCGACGATCGAGGCGACGGCCGCGGAAAGCGTCTCCGCGCCCTTCCCGGGAGCGCCCCCGATCCGGTCGCACCCCCGAGCGGATGCCGGTTCCACCCCCGCTGCCCGGACGTCTTCGCCCCCTGCGCCGCGATCGTTCCTCGCGATCTGACGCTTCCCGGAGGTCGCCGCGTGGCCTGCCATCTCCACGCCGAGGCCGGGCGATGAGCGGAAAGGCTCTGGTCGAGGCGCGCGGCCTCGTCAAGACCTTTCCCCAACGGGCGGGCTGGCTGTCGAGCCGCCTGCCCGGCGTGCGCGCGGTCGACGGCGTCGACCTCACGGTGAACACGGGCGAGACGCTCGGCCTCGTCGGCGAGTCCGGCTCGGGAAAGTCCACGACCGGCCGCCTCCTCATCCGCTTGATCGAGCCCGGCTCCGGCACGCTGACGTTCGACGGAACGGACCTCTTAGCGCTGGCTCCGGGTCCGCTCCGGCGCATGCGCCGCCGCTTTCAGATCGTCTTCCAGGATTCGCAGGGTGCGCTCAATCCTCGGATGCGAGTCGGAACGCTCGTCGCCGAGCCTCTGGCGATCCACCGCATCGGACGCTCGCGCGCCGAGCGGCGCGAGCGGGCGGCGAGCCTGCTCGAAGAGGTCGGGCTCGACCGCGGCGCCCTCGACAAGTACCCGCACGAGTTCTCCGGAGGGCAGCGCCAGCGCATCGGGATCGCGCGGGCCATCGCCTGCCAGCCGGAGTTCGTCGTCGCGGACGAGCCGGTCTCGGCGCTCGACCCTTCGATCCAGGCTCAGATCGTCAATCTCCTGGTCGAGCTGCAGGAGCGGCGTGGACTGGCCTACCTCCTGATCGCCCACGACCTGCGTCTCGTCCGTCACGTCGCCCACCGCGTTGCGGTGATGTATCTGGGGAAGATCGTCGAAGAGGCGCCCGCGGCGGAGTTGTACGCCCGGCCGCTCCACCCCTACACCAAGGCGCTCCTCGAGGCGGCGCCACGCCGCGACCCGCAGGCCCCCCGAGCGAGGGTGCTGCCCGGGGAGCCGCCGTCCCCCGTCACGCCTCCGTCCGGATGCACGTTTCATCCTCGCTGCCCGATCGCCGAGGAGATCTGCTCCCGGGAGGAGCCGCCGCTCCTTCCGATCGGAGAAGGGCGCCGGGTGGCCTGCCACTTGGCCCACCGCTGACCGCGGCGGCCGGTTTGGCCGCCCATCGCGGCGTCGTTGTATCCTCCTGCGCCGCACGCTGAAACCGCCTGCGGGGGTCGAGCGTAATACGCGAGCGACGACGTCGTCAGCGAGAGCGGGGGCAGGTCTGAGGAGCGCGGGCTCTTCCGAACGGAGGAATGACGTGAAGCCGAGACTCAAGATGTTGGTGTCGCTGGCGGGTACCTTCGCGCTGCTTGCGCCCCTGACCCTCCGCGCCGCGGAGGACGAGCCCGCCGACGCCGTTCGGCTGAGCTTGGGCGACAGCCTCGCCCGCGCTCTCGAGCACAACCTGGATCTCGAGATCTTCAAGCTCGACCCGGAGATCTCCTTCCAGGACGTCCTTTTCCAAAAGGCGCGATTCGATCCTCTGTTCGATGCGGGCTATTCGCACAGCGAGAACAAGTCCGAGCCGAGCCAGGTCTTCATCGGCAGCCGGATCAAGCAGGACCAATTGAACGCGGGCTTCTCCGGCCTCCTCAACTTCGGCGCGTCGTGGAGCGCGGGATTGACCAGCACCCGCGTCGACTCGAACAGCCAGTTCAACACCTACAACCCGAGCTACACGAGCGGATTGGCGCTAACGTTCAAGCTGCCGCTTCTCAAGGGGCTGGGCAAAGAGGCGACGACGGCCGATCTCATCATCGCGAGGCGGAACCTCGACATCAGCCGCGAGGAGCTCATCCGTCAGGCGACGGCGTCGCTGCGCGCCACCGAGGATGCCTATTGGAACCTGCGGGCGGCGCGCGAGGCTCAGCGGGTCGCGGACCAGACTCTCAAGCTCTCCCAAGACCTCTACGACCTCAACAAAAAAAAGGTGGAGGTCGGCACGCTCGCCCCGATCGAGATCACGCAGGCCGAGGCCAACGTCGCCTCGAACGTCGAGCTGGTGATCCGCAGCAAGGAAGTGGTCCTCAATGCCGAGGACACCCTGCGGCACCAGCTCGCGGTCCCGAAGGACGATCCGATGTGGCTTCACACCATCATCCCAACCGAGGACCCGGTGCGAGAGGGGCGCTCCGTCGATCTGGACGCGGCGATCGCCACGTCGCTGCAGTCGCGCCCCGAGATCATCGAGGCCCACAACGCGCTCGAGAACGCCGCGCTCAGCGAGAAGGCGGCCCGCAATGCGGCGCGCCACCAGCTCGATCTCTCGGCATCGGTCACCCCGAGCGGCAACAACCTGATCGACATCCTGCCGGGCCCCGATGGGATTCCCGGCACCGCCGACGACGTCGTCCAGACGGGCGGCTTGAGCGATTCCTACTCCGAGATCCCGAAGTTCCACAATTACCTCTGGACGGTGGGGCTCAACTATTCCGTCCCGATCGCAAATCGCGCCGCGAAGGCCAACTACGCGATCAGCAAGATCAACCGGGAGAAGCAAGAGATCTCCCTCCAGAACACCGAGGACCTGATCCGCGTCGACGTCCGCACCGCGGTCCGCGCGGTCGAGTCGGGCTTCGAGCGGGTCACCGCCGCCAAGAAGAACGTCGAGCTGCAGCAGAAGAAGCTCGACGCCGAGCAGAAGAAATTCGACAACGGGATGTCGACTTCGTTCGAGGTCTTCACGTTCCAGACGGACCTCAGGAACGCGCAGCTCTCCCTGATCCAGGCTCTCCTCGATTACAACAAGTCGCTCTCCGATCTCGAGCGCGCGAAGGGCACGCTGCTCGAATCGAAGGGGTTGAAGCTCGCCGACGACGCCGGGAGGTAACGCATGACGGAAAGCTCGACCGCGCCATCTTCGCTTCCCTCGGGCCCCGAGCCCGGGGGGTTCGCCCGCATGATCGGCGTCCTGCTCTCTCCGGGGAAGACGTTCGAGTCGATCGCGCGCAAGCCCGGGTGGGACTGGCTGCTTCCCGTGCTCATCTTCTGCGCCCTGACGATCGTCGGCGGCATGTTCATCAGTCCCAAGCTCGACACCGACACCGCGATCAAGGACACGATGAAGAGGATCGAGGCGCGCGGGAACATTCGCGAGGCGCAGCAGAAGCAGATTCGCGAGAGAATCGAGAAGCAGTTCAACGCGGTGAAGACCGGATGGGTGCGATTCCTGGGGCCCGCGTTCGTCCTCGTCCCGCTGTTCTTGGTTCCGCTCTTCTACTTCGGCACCGCGAAGGCCTTCGGAGCCGCGAAGACGTACCTGCCGATCGTCGCCGGGTACGCCTACGCCCAGGTTCCGCAGCTCATCAAGTTTGTCCTGGCGCTGGCGATCTCCTATCCGCGGGAATCGATCGACTTGAACGACGCCGAGCGTCTCGTCAAGTCCAGCGTCGGGGCGTTCCTCGACTCGCAGACGACGTCGAAGGCGACGATGGCGTTCCTGACGAGCGTGGACCTCTTCGAGATCTGGGGGATCGTCCTCGGCTCGATCATGCTCGCGCGCACAACGAAGCTTTCCAAGAACACCGCCGCGATCTCCGTTTTCACGTTCTGGCTCTTGTGGGTCCTACTCAAGGTCTTCGGGGCGGCTCTCGGATCGGCGTTCGGAGGCTAACGGGGGGATCGTGACCAACGCGCAGAAAGGGCTCGTCGCGGGGGGGGTCGTGCTGGTCGTCGGCGCGATCGTCGGCGCGTCGATCCTCTCGCATCCGAAGCCGAAGGGGGAGGAGGTCTACATGGCCAAGGCGGCCACGAAGGACCTCGCCTCGTTCGTGTCGGCGACCGGCCGGGTCGAGGCGAAGACAAAGGTCAACATCCAGTCCTCCGTCATCGGCGAGATCAAGGAGCTTCCCGTCAAGGAAGGGGACGTCGTCAAGAGAGGGACCCTGCTCGTCCAGATCGATCCCGTGCGCTACAAGACCGAGGTCGACCGGCTGGAATCGGCTCTGAGAATGCAGCGCGTCTCCATCGAGAACGCGGAGGTCGCGCTCAAGAACGCCGAGCGCAAGCGCCGCCGGAACGAGGAGCTTCGGAAGGACAGCGGCTTGGTCTCGCTCGAGACGCTCGAGCAGTCCGAGCTGGACGTCGATACCCGCACGATCGAGCTCCGCAGCCTCAAAGAACAGGTCGACCAGGCCGAGGCCGCGCTCGCGCGGGCCAAGGACGATCTCTCGAAGACCACCATCGTCTCCCCGATGGACGGAACGGTCACGAAGCTGAACGCCGAGAAGGGGGAAATCACTCTCACCGGCACCATGAACAACCCCGGTACGGTGATCATGGTCGTCTCCGACATGGGCGAGATCCTGGCGACCGTCGACGTCGACGAGACGCGCGTCACGCAGGTCAAGCTCGCTCAGACGGCCCGCGTGGTGATCGACGCCGTCGGCGAGGCGAAGCCGTACACCGGGAAGGTCGTGGAGATCGCCGGCAGCGCCGTGCAGCGCGCCGGCCAGCAAACCCAGGTCTTCGAGGTGAAGATCGCGCTCGACACCGTCGACCGCCAGCTCCGCCCGGGGATGACGGCGAAAGCGCGAATCGAAACCGACAACGCGCCGGGGGTCATCGCCGTGCCGATCCAGGCGGTGATGCTCCGGCCCGCGACCGAGCTCGCGGAGGCGCTCGCAGGTGGGCCGGCGAAGAAGGACGGCGTGAAGAAGGACGATCCCAAGAAGGACGATCCCAAGGCCGACGACGCGAAGAAGGAGGCCGCGAAGAAGGACGGTGGCAAGGTCGGGGAGACGAAGCAGTGCGTCTTCGTCGTCGAGTCGGGCAAGGCGAAGCTTCGGGCGGTGAAGTCCGGCATCTCCGACGAGACCTCGGTGGCGATCGTCGAGGGGCTGAAGGAGGGCGAGATGGTCGTCACCGGCCCCTATCGCTCGATGCGAGACCTCAAGAACGGCGACCTGGTCCGGCAGAAGTCCGAGAAGGAGCCCAAAGATGACGGCAAGAAAGAAGTCTCGGTGAACGTCGATTGAGCGCGCTCATCGACATCCGCGACGTCACGAAGACCTACGAGATGGGCGCCGAGACCATCGTGCACGCCCTGGATGGAGTGTCGCTCACGATCGAGATGGGGGACTACGTCGCGATCATGGGACCGTCCGGCTCGGGGAAGTCCACGCTGATGAACCTGATCGGCTGCCTCGACACGCCGACCACCGGCTCCTACGTCCTGAAGGGGCGCGAGATCTCGTCGATGAACGACGACGAGCTGGCGCAGATCCGGAACAAGGAGATCGGGTTCATCTTCCAGACGTTCAACCTGCTCCCGCGTGCCGACGCGGTCCAGAACGTCGAGCTCCCCCTCGTGTACTCGGGGCTGGGGCGGCGTGACAGGAAGGCCCGGGCGGAGAAGGCTCTCGACGCGGTCGGGCTGGGGTCGCGGAAGCATCACCGGCCGAACGAGATGTCGGGCGGGCAGAGGCAGCGCGTCGCGATCGCCCGCGCCCTCGTCAACGACCCGTCGATCCTCCTGGCCGACGAGCCGACGGGAAACCTGGATTCGAAGACCGGCGAAGAGATCCTCGCGCTGATGGACGAGCTCCACCGGAACGGCAACACCATCATCCTCGTCACCCACGAGGACGATCTCGCGCAGCACGCGGCGAGAGTCGTCCGCCTGAAGGACGGGAAGATCATCAGCGACGTGCGCAACAGCGCCGTCGGGGCCTGATCCCTTGTTCCTCGAGAACTTCTGGATGGCCCTGAAGGCGATCTGGGCCAACAAGATGAGATCGATGCTCACGACCCTGGGCATCGTCATCGGCACCGCCGCGGTCATCGCGGTCGTCTCCATCGTGCAGGGGTTCAGCCAGGTCATCACCAACGAGGTCCAGAACCTCGGCTCGAACACCCTCTTCGTCGAGCCGCAGCGGCCGCCCGGCAAGGAAGGGGAGAAGCTCTCGAAGATCGAGCTGACGTGGGAGGACGGCAAGGCGTTGATGCGCGTCTGCCCGACCGTCTCGGTCGTCACCCCCCTCGTTCAGAACTTCGGCGAGATCAAGTTCAAGGACCAGGCGTCGACGTACCCGATCGTGGGCGTGCAGCCGGTCTTCCAGGACGTCCGCAATTACTACGTCCAGGAAGGCCGCTTCTTCTCCGCGCTCGACGAGACCTCTCGCACCAACTCGCTCGTCATCGGCCACGGGGTCATCAAGGACCTCTCGATGCCGGAGAATCCCCTGGGCCAGGACGTGCTCCTCCAGGGGCGGACGTTTCACATCATCGGGGTCATGGAGCCGAAGGGGCAGATCCTCGGCCAGGATCTGGACAAGTTCGTCATGATCCCGTACGGAACGGCGATCTCGATCTACGGAGAGACCGCCGAAAAGAGCACGGCGCTCCTCGTGCGAGCGAAGACCGCCGACATGGTGGACCGCTCCGAGCAGGAGATCGAAGACGCTCTCCGCGTCCGCCACAGGC
The DNA here is from genome assembly GCA_964511835.1 of uncultured Acidobacteriota bacterium. Lineage (GTDB taxonomy): Bacteria > Acidobacteriota > Polarisedimenticolia > Polarisedimenticolales > DASRJG01 > DASRJG01. Next base: position 105,410 of record CAZEII010000006.1, read on the forward strand.
TGCGCCCCGAGCAGCCCAACGACTTCCACATCGGGACGCAGAAGGAGCTCTTGAAGAGCTTCAGCAAGTTCGCGAACGGCGTGACCTACGTCGTCGCGGGAGTCGTCTCGATCGCGCTTCTCGTCGGCGGGATCGGCATCATGAACATCATGCTCGTGTCGGTGACCGAGAGGACGCGGGAAATCGGCGTGCGCAAGGCGGTCGGCGCGCGCCGGAGCCACATCCTGGCGCAGTTCGTCATCGAGGCCATCACGCTCGCGCTCGTCGGCGGCATCATCGGCATCGGCATGGGGATCGCCACGGGCGCCATCGCCGCCAAGCTGATCCCCAACTGGCCCGGGTTTTTCGTCCCGCTCTGGGCCCTCGCGCTTGCCTTCGGATTCTCGTCGGCCGTCGGCCTCTTCTTCGGCATCTACCCCGCCGCCAAAGCCTCGCGTCTGGACCCGATCGAATCCCTCCGTTACGAGTAGCCCCGATTCCGGCGGCCGCGCTGGCCTTGGGTTATCCTCTTTTGGATGTTGGGAGACGTAGGACGCATCTATTCGGCGGGTGGACCGATGATGCACCCGATCACGGTGTGCAGCATCGTCGCGGTGGCCGTCGTCTTTTATAAGCTCGTCCAGTACCGCGCGCTCCAGCTCGACGTCCGCGATTTCTTCGGCCAGATCCGGCAGGAGCTGCTGAACGGCCGCGTCAAGGAGGCGGGCGAGCTGTGCGAGCGGCGCAAGGGGCCGGTCTCGTCGGTGCTCCAAGCGGGGATCCTCAAGGTCGGGGCGCCGCGCGACGAGGTGGAATCCGCCATGGAGGCGACCGCGCTGTACGAGCTTGCCCGCCTCGAGGGGAAGCTCGGCCTCCTGGCGACGATCGCCAATCTCGCGCCCATCCTGGGGTTCCTCGGCACCGTGTGGGGGATGATCCTCGCCTTCGACGTCATCCACGTCGGCGGCCTGTCCGATTCGGCCCGCGTCGCCGGAGGGATCGCGCAGGCGCTCTACACCACCGCATGGGGTCTGGTCGTCGCCGCGATCGCCCTCCCGTTCCACAACTTCTTCGCCGGCCGGATCGCGGCGCAGAGCCGCGCGCTCGAGATGGCGGGAAACGTCGTCGTCGAGACCTTCTCCGAGATGGAGCGAATGGGGACGAAGGCGTAGAGCCGCGCCATGCGCCTGCCGAAGCCGCGCCCCCTCTCGCCGACCGTTCCCGTCGCCGCTCTCGCCACCGTCACGCTGCAACTCGTCTTCGCTCTTCAAGTCGCCACGAGCTTCGCTCCCGCCGGAAGCGAGCTCGCCTTGCCGCGGGCCGCCTGCGTCCACCGGGTCGCTCCCGGAGTCGCGTCCCTCATCGTGCTTCGGCGCGTGACCGCCTCGTCGGGCGAGGTGCTCGCCTGGCGATTCTCTTCCCAGAACGGCGAGGTCCACGACCTCTCCCCCGGGGATCTGTACTTCGAGGCGTCGCGGATCGTCGACATCGATCCCGAGCGCACGTTCCTGCTCCGCGTCGACGCGGGCGTCCGGTTCGCGGTCGTCGACGAGATCCTCGAGACGCTGCGGAAGGCCGGGGTCCACAACATCGTCCTGGGCTCGCGTCCGGACGAGACCGAGGGGGCGTGATGCGCCTCGCCCCCGAGCGGCCGAATCGCCCCCAGTTCCCGGCGGTCCCGTTGGCCAACCTGTCGCTCCTCGTCTTCGCGTGCGTTGCGGTCGCCGGAATGAGCGCCGCGCCGAAGGGACCGGGGTGGCGATTTGCCAGTCCGGATCGCGACGGCGTGTTCGACGAGGCATCGGCGGTCCGCGTCGACGTCGAGGCCGACCAGGACCTCCTCGTCGACGGCACGCCGGTCGCCGCCGTCGATCTCGGGCGGGCGCTCGCTGCGCGCTCCGAAGGGAGCGCCCTGCCCTCGGTGTTGCTCGTCGTCTCTCCGGACGCAAGTTATGAGGCGATGGTCTCCGCGTACGGAACGATCGCAGCGCTCCCACGGCCCCCGCGGATCGCCGTCCAAACCGACGGCCGGGGGATCGGACAGTGAACCGCCTCCGGCCGCTCCTGCGCCTCGAAGACAAGGTTGCGGCCGAGGGGCGCCGCTTGCGCCACGTCGGAGGCGCGTCGATGCGTTGGGTCGGCGTCGCGGCGCTCGTGGTCGCGGCGGCGCTTCACGCAGGGATCCTGCTGCTGCCGGCGGCCTCGATCCCGCCCGCGCCGATCGAGTCCTCCCAAAACCCCGGCCTTCCCATCGTCTGGCGGCCGGTGGCCCCGGCGCCTCCGACCGCGACGGCGCCCTCCGCGCCGAATCCGGTGAGCGCCCAGCCGGAGACGCACCCCGAGCACGCCGGCGCCGCAGCCGCGTCCCGCGTGCGGACGCTGACGATCGATCCGGTTCCCGAGCCCGCCCCGGAGCTCGATCCGACGATCTCAGCGGAATTCGAGGCGATCGTCCCGTATCCGGACACGCCGCCCTCGTCGAGCGACCTCGGCCCGCCGCCCGGAGGCGCGCCACCGGCCGGGCCCGACAGCTCACCGATCCTGATCCAGCGCGTGCCGCCGGTCTACCCCTCGGCCGCGAAGTCGCTCCGCGCTGAAGGGACCGTGACCCTCCGCATCACCGTTCTCGCCGACGGCAGCGTGGTGCGAGCCGCCGTCGAGTCGTGCACGCGGCCGGGGGTCGGTTTTGAAGCGGCGGCTCTGACCGCGGTGAAGCGATGGCGCTACGCGCCGGCGCCCTTCGACGACGCGCCGCCTCGCCGGGTGACGGTCTCCGTTCAATTCCAGGGGCAGGGTATGCTGCCGTGATCGCCCGCCCTCTGCGCGCCGCGCTCTCGCTCTCCCTCATCGCCGGGGTCGCGACGCGTTCCGCGCGGGCCGACACGGAGGAGGCGCTCACCGATTTCAAGGCCGGGAGGTATCTCGAAGCCTCGGCCGAGATCCAGGCGGTCCTCGATCGATCACCCGGGTACCCCTACGGTCATTTCCTCCTCGGTCACTGCCAAATGAAGATGGGCCACCCTCAGGATGCCGAGCGGGAGTTCAGCCGCGCCGTGACCCTCGACCGCGAGCGGGCGGAGTACTGGCTCGGGTGGACCCTCGCCTTGAACGCGAACGGCAAATGGCGCTTCGCGGTGCGCGCGGCGACGGAGGGGTTGGCGCGATCGCAGGATGCGCGCACGCACTACTCGCTCCTGTCGCTGCGCGGCTACGCGTACGGCGCCCTGCGCCGCTGGAGCGACGCCGCCTCGGATCTCGAGGCGGCGCAGCGCATCCACGTCGAGCCCTGGCTCTTGATGTATTCGGGGAAGATGCGCTTCGAGATGGGGGACTACGTCGATGCGATTCCGCTGCTGCGGCAGGCGGAGCAGTCGGCGCCGGACGATCCGGTCATCCTGAGGCTGTTGGCGGAGAGCTTCCTCCGCCTCGCGACCGCCGAGCCCGATCCGATCCGGAAGCGCTTCACGTACACGCAGGCCCTTCCCTACGCGCAGCGGCTCGCGTCGGTGCGCCCCGACGACCTCGACGCGGTCAATCTCGTCGGTCGCGCCACGCTGGGAGCGGGGCTTTACAAGCAGGCGGAGAACGTCTTCCAGCACGTTCTCGCGACCGATCCGCGGCAGTGCTACGCCATGGCCAACCTCGGTCGGACCTACATGGCCACCTCCCAGTGGACCGAGGCCGAGGCCTACCTCAAGAAGGCGTCCGCGTGCGCGCCACGTTTGACGATCGTCTACGAGAGCCTCGGCGAGCTGTACCTGGCCGTGGGCCGGCCCCAAGACGCCGCGCAAGCATTTCGGCGCGCCGAGGAGCTCGAGCCGACGCGGGAGGGGCGCGATCCGCGCGGGATGATCCCCGTATTCGCGCCCCGCTAGGGCCTTTTTCCATCGGTTGGTGTGTTAGAGTACCGGCCCCGCGAGCAGCCGGAGAGATCCGATGGAAGGCAGCCTGATCACGGTCGTCCTGACGATCGCCGTAGCGGCGCTCATGATCGGCAGCATGCTGGTGGCGAGCTGGCTCGCGCCGCGTTTCCTGGGGCGCGGCTGGTCGAAGGTTCACCCCGACACGACCCCGTACGAGTGCGGCGCGCGCCCGTTCGACGCCGTCGACAAGCACCGGTTCTCCGTCAAGTTCTTCCTCGTCGCGATGCTGTTCATCCTGTTCGACATCGAGGCCGCCTTCCTGATCCCATGGGCGGTCAGCTTCAAGAGCTTCGCCGCCAACAAGGGGTTCGTCCTCGGCGAGATGGCGGCCTTTCTCGCGATCCTCGTCGCGGGATACCTCTACGTTTGGTGGCGCGGCGCGCTCGAGTGGGAGTGACGGGCGTGGCCGACGGGGAGCAAGCCGCCGCGGCGCTGAGGGCGCGATTCCCAGACGCGGTCGTCTCGACCGGCGCCTTTCGCGACCAGCATTGGGCGGTCGTCGATGCCAAGCGCTGGCTCGAGATCGCGCGCTGGCTTCGCGACGATCCCGCCATGGACTTCGACGTTCTCCTGGACGTCACCGCGGTCCATTGGCCGCACCGCGAGCAGCCGATGGAGATCGTCGCTCATCTCTTCAGCCTCGCTCGGAACGATCGGCTGAGACTGAAGGCCTCCGTCGGCGATCGCGGTCCGATCGCTTCGTTGACTTCGCTCTGGCACTCCGCCGACTGGAACGAGCGCGAAGCGTTCGACATGTTCGGGGTCGTCTTCGAGGGGCACCCGGATCTGCGCCGCATCCTGATGCCCGAGGATTACACCGATTACCCGCTGCGCAAGGAGCTGCCGCTCTTCCGCGGGTGAGTGGCACGACCGGAGGTTGTCATCGAGATCGCGACCGAGCGCCCCGACACGCTGACGATCAACATGGGGCCGTCTCACCCGGCGACCCACGGCGTGTTGCGCATCGTCCTCGACCTGGACGGCGAGACGGTCGTCGGCTGCCGGCCGGACGTCGGCTACCTGCATCGCGGGATGGAGAAGATCGCCGAGAATCGCACGTACCTTCAATTCATCCCGTACACCGACCGCATGGACTATCTGAGCCCGCTGGCCGCGAACGTCGGGTTCGCGCTCGCCGTGGAAAAGCTGCTCGGGATCGACGTCCCGCCGCGCTGCGCGGCTCTGCGCGTCATCTGCTGCGAGCTGGCGCGGATCGGATCGCACCTGGTGTGGCTCGGCACCTCGGCGCTCGACCTCGGCGCGGCGACGATGTTCTTCCACACGTTCAAGGATCGCGAGTGGCACTACGATCTCATCGAGGATCTCACGGGCGCGAGGCTGACGACGTCGTACACGAGGGTCGGCGGCGTCGCGCACGACGCGACGCCGGCGTGGCTCGCGCGAGTCGGCGAGTTCGCCGACGCGATGCCCGCCCGGATCGACGACTACGAAGGGCTGCTGACGAAGAACACGATCTGGCTCAAGCGCACGCAAGGGATCGGGCGGCTGACGGCGAAGGAGGCGCTCTCCTACGGGGTGACCGGGCCGGTGCTGCGCGCCTCGGGCGTCGACTACGACGTCCGCAAGGCCGCGCCCTACCTCGGCTATCAGAACTACGAGTTCGAGGTCCCCGTCGGCAGCGAGGGAGATGTCTACGACCGATACCTGGTCCGCATCGAGGAAATGCGTCAATCGGTGAAGATCCTCGCCCAGGTCTTGGAGGCCATGCCGGGCGGGCCGGTCAACGTGGACGATCCGAAGATCTTCCTCCCTGAAAAGAAGCGCGTCCTCTCCAGCATGGAAGAGCTCATTCACCAGTTCATGATCGTCACGGAGGGGTTCGCCTGTCCCCCCGGCGAGATCTACGTCGCCACGGAGGTCCCGAAAGGCGAGCTGGGCTTCTACATCGTCTCCGAGGGCGGCAAGTCCCCCTACCGCTGCCGCATCCGTTCGTCAGCTTTCAACAATCTTTCAAGCTTGAAGCACCAGGTGGAAGGCGAGTTGGTGGCCGACGTCGTCGCCTGCATCGGCAGCATCGACCCCGTCATGGGCGAGGTGGATCGATGAAATCGAAAAGGGGACACTCCCCTATTTTCTTGCAAAGCGGTATCCGGGGAGCTTTGCAAGAAAAAGGGGAGTGTCCCCTTTTCGATTTCATCGATCCACCTCGTTGAGGTCTGTGGGATGTACGGGCCGGAATTCGAAAGCACGGTCGATCAAATCGTCGGGAAATACCCGCAGCCGAAGGCGGCGCTGCTGCCCGTGCTGTGGGAGGTGCAGAAGGCGAGGGGGCACGTCGATTTTCGGGCCGAGGAATGGGTCGCGAGCCGGCTCGGCGTCGCGGCGAGCCATGTGCACGGCTGCGTCACCTTCTACACGATGTACAAGCAGAAGCCGTCGGGCCGGCACCACATCCAAGTGTGCACGACGCTGTCGTGCATGCTTCGTGGCTCGGACGATCTGTTGAATCACCTCGAGAAGAAGCTGGGCATCAAGCCCGGCGAAACCACCCCCGACGGGAAGTTCTCCCTGGTGCGGGTCGAATGCCTCGGCTCGTGCGGGACCGCTCCGATGTTCCAGCTCAACGACGTCTATCACGAGAACCTGACGATCGAATCGGTCGACCGCCTTCTCGACGGCCTGGCGTAGAGCATCGACGATGATGGAGCGGATCCTCACGAAGAACGTCGACAACGAGAACGCTCAGTCGATCTCGGGGTACGAGGCCGCGGGCGGCTATTTCGCGTTTCGCAAGGCGCTCTCGGCGATGACGCCGGACGCCGTCACCGAGGAGGTGAAGAAATCCGGCTTGCGCGGGCGCGGCGGCGCGGGATTTCCGTGCGGCCTCAAGTGGTCGTTCATGCCGAAGGAGGTCGATCCGAAGCGGCCTCATTACTTCTTGATCAACGCCGACGAATCGGAGCCGGGGACCTTCAAGGACCGGCTTCTCATGGAGAAGGACCCGCACCTCGTGCTCGAGGGGTCGCTCTTGGGCGCCTACGCGATGCGGGCGAAGACGGTCTACATCTACATCCGCGGCGAGTTCGTCCACGCCGCGAGCGTGCTCGAGCGCGCGATCGCGGAGGCGTACGAGAAGAGCTACGCCGGCGCGAACATCCGGGGGAGCGGCTGGAGCTGCGACGTCGTCGTCCACCGCGGCGCGGGCGCGTACATCTGCGGCGAGGAGACGGCGCTGATGTCGTCCCTCGAAGGGGACCGCGGCTATCCACGCTTGAAGCCTCCGTTTCCCGCCGCTTCCGGCGTCTGGAAGTGCCCGACGACGATCAACAACGTCGAGACGGTCGCGAACGTCCCGTTCATCGTCGAGCGGGGGGCCGATTGGTATCTCACGATCGGCAAGGCGCCGAAGAACACGGGGCCGAAGCTCTACTGCCTCTCGGGCCACGTCAAGCGCCCGGGCGTCTACGAGGCGCCGATGGGCTTGCCGATGCACGAGCTGATCTACGAGCTCGGAGGGGGCATGCTGCGCGAAGACCGGCCGCTGAGGGCGGTGATCCCCGGCGGGTCGTCGGTCCCGGTTCTGCGGGCGGACGAGTGCGAAGTCGATCTCGACTTCGATTCGCTCGCGGCGAAGGGAACGATGCTCGGATCGGCGGGGGTCATGGTGATGGACTCGTCGACCTGCATGGTCGCGGCGATGGCGCGCATCGCGCACTTCTACCATCACGAATCGTGCGGCCAGTGCACCCCCTGCCGCGAAGGGTGCGGCTGGCTCGAGCGCGTGTTGAACCGCATCGAAGGCGGGAAGGGGATGCAGCAGGACCTCGACCTCCTCGTCTCCGTGTCGAACAACATCATCGGCAACACGATCTGTGCGTTGGGCGACGCCGCGGCGATGCCCGCGATCTCCTTCGTCACCAAGTTCCGCGACGAGTTCCAGCACCACATCGATCACAAGGAGTGTCTCGCCGGGACGCTTCAGCTCCAGGGAGTCCGCTGATGGCGAAGATCACGATCGACGGCGATCCGATCGAGGTCGAGGCGGGAACGACGATCCTCCAGGCGGCGCTCAAGGTCGGCCGGGAAATCCCTCACTACTGCTACCACCCGGGGCTGTCGATCGCGGGGAACTGCCGCATGTGCCTCGTCGACGTGGAGAAGCAGCCCAAGCTGGTGATCGGCTGCTACACGCCGGTCGCCGACGGGATGGTGGTTCACACGCGCAGCGACAAGGTCAAGCAAGCGCAGCGCGCGATGATGGAGTTCTTCCTCATCAACCACCCGCTCGACTGCCCGATCTGCGATCAAGCGGGGGAGTGCCGCCTCCAGGAATACGCGGTCGAATACGGCGGAGGGAAGAGCCGCTACACCGAGCCGCGCCTCGCGCTCTCGAAGGCGGTCGACATCGGCCGCCACGTCATGCTCGATCAGGAGCGGTGCATCCAGTGCAGCCGCTGCATCCGGTTCTGCCATGAGGTGACGGGAACGGGAGAGCTGGGGTTCTTCGAGCGCGGCGAGCGCAGCCAGATCGGGATCTTCCCCGGAAAGCGCCTCGACAACGCTTACTCCGGAAACGTCGTCGACATTTGCCCGGTCGGGGCGCTCACCTTGAAGGAGTTCCGGTTCCAGACGAGGGTCTGGTACCTCAAGAACACGCCGACGATCTGCGCCGGCTGTGCCCGCGGCTGCAACGTCGTGGTCGGGGTCGGGCAGCAGCAGACGATGATGACGACCCAGGGGCAGCTCGACGATCGCGTGAAGCGGATCGTCCCGCGGGTCAATCTCGAGGTCAACGGCCACTGGATCTGCGACGAAGGCCGTATGTCGTACGCGAAGGAGCAGGGCGCGGTGCGCCTCGAGTCCGCGCGCATCGGCTCGGCCGAATCGAGCTACGACGCCGCGGTCGAGGCCGCGGCCGGCAAGCTCGCCGCGGCGGCCCGAGCGGGGAAGCTCGCGGTCGTCGCCTCGCCGCGAACGCTGTGCGAGGACCTCTTCGCCTGGCACGAGCTGCTCTCCGGTCTGGGCGGCGCGACCTGGGGAGTCCGGTCGATCGTCCGCGGTAGCGACGATGCGATCCTCGTGCGCGCCGACAAGGGAGCGAACGCGAAGGGTGCCCGCTGGATCCTGGGCGCCGCGGCCACCGAAGACGCCGTCGTGAATGCCCTCGCGGCGGGGCAGGTGACGACGCTGCTCGTCCTGGGCGACACGCTCGACCCGACGGACACGTTCGCGCTCCCTGCCGCATCCCGGAGCTTCGTCGAGGTGATCTTCTCCGGCCCCTTCCTCTCGGGCGCGGCCGAAGGGGCGGCGATCTCCCTCCCGTCGGCATCGTGGTCGGAGGCCGACGGTACCTACGTCAACTTCGAGGGGCGGGCGCAGCGGGTGCGCCGCTGCCATCTTCCGCTCCACGAGGCCCGCCCCGGCTGGAGGATCGCGGCGGACGTCGCCGCCGCGGCGGGGTTCGCGCTTCCGGAGTGGACCTCCTCCGACGACGTCCTGCGCGCGGTCGCCTACAGCGTGAAGGACATGTCCGGCGTCAGCCCCGAGGCGATGGACCTCCTGGGGACGCCTGCGCCCGTTCCGGCAGGCGCCTAGAGCCATGCTGATGGACGCCCTGATCGACTTCGCGAAGATCGTCATCGTGTTCAGCGCTCTGATGCTGGCGGTGTCGATCATGACGTGGGTCGAGCGCCGGCTGTCCGCGATCATCCAGTTCCGCTGGGGACCGAACCGGGTCGGGCCCCTCGGGCTGTTCCAGCCGTTCGCCGACGGGCTGAAGTTCATCCAGAAGGAAGACATCATCCCGGCCGAGGCGAACACTCTGTTCTACCTCCTGGCTCCCGCCCTCGCCGTCATCCCCGCGCTCTGCGCGTTCGCGGTGATCCCGTTCGGTCCGACGGTGGAGCTGTTCGGAAAGACGATTCCGCTCGTCATCCTCGACCTCGACGGCGGCCTGCTCTGGGCGTTCGCGGCGACGGGGCTCGGCGTCTACGCGATCGTGCTCGCCGGCTGGTCGTCGAACAGCAAATTCTCTCTGATCGGAGGCTTGCGCTCGTCGGCGCAGATGATCTCGTACGAGCTGCCGATGGCGCTCGCGGTGACGTCGGTGGTCCTGGTCTCGGGAACGCTTCGCCCGTCGGAGATCGTCGCGCAGCAGGCGGGGAGCATCCTCCATTGGAACGTCTTCCTCGGCGGCTGGCAGCTCCTGGGGTTCATCCTCTTCACGGTCGCCGGTTACGCCGAAACCAACCGGACCCCGTTCGATCTGCCCGAAGCCGAGGGGGAGCTGGTGGCCGGGTATCACACCGAATACTCGGGGATGCGGTTCGCCGCTTTCTTCATGGCCGAGTACGTCAACATGATGACGACCTCCGCGCTCGGCATCACGCTGTTCTTGGGCGGCTGGCAGCTCGGGATTCCGGTTCCGTGGCAGCCCGAGCCGGGCTGGCTGCTCTGGAGCCTTCAGATCGGGGCCTTCATCGCGAAGCTGGCCTTCTTCCAGTTCCTCTTTGTCTGGGTGCGCTGGACGGTGCCGCGCTTGCGGTACGACCAGCTCATGAACCTCGGATGGAAGGGATTGCTGCCGATCTCGCTCGCCCATCTCGCGTTCACGGCGATTCTCGTCGCCTACGGCGTCGTGGGACACTGAGGCGCCGATGGAGCTGATCGCCTTCTACGTGCTTGCGCTCCTGACCATCGCGGCGGCCCTCGTGGTCATCACGCACAGGAATCCTGTCACGTGCGCGGTCGCGCTCGCGTTCAACTTGGTCGCGATCGCCGGCCTCTTCATGGTGCTCGACTCCCAGTTCATCGGCCTCTTGCAGGTCATCGTGTACGCGGGCGCGATCATGGTCCTCATTCTCTTCGTGATCATGCTCTTGAACCTGCGCGAGGAGGTGAAGCCGCACCCGGCGGGGCGGTTCCAGCGCCTGCTGGCGCCTGCGGCCTCGCTCCTCTTTGCGATCGTCGTCGGCCGCGCGCTCTTCACGACGGCTCCGTCGAGCTTTCCGGCGAAAGCCGACGGGTACGGCACGGCGGCCTCGCTCGGCCGGGAGCTGTTCACCCGCTTCTACTACCCGTTCGAGGCGATCTCCCTTCTCCTCGTCGTGGCGATGATCGGCGCGGTGCTCCTCGCCAAGAAGAAGGTCGCATGATCGACCCGCGCCTCGTCCTCGTGCTCTCCGCGGTGCTCTTCGCGCTGGGGGTCGTCGGCGTTCTCACGCGCCGCGGCGCGATCTCGATCCTGATGTGCATCGAGCTCATGCTGAACGCGGGGAACCTGGCGTTCATCACCTTCGCCCGCCTGCGGGGCGGCCCCGAGGCGCAGATCTACGTCTTCTTCGTCATGACGCTCGCGGCCGCCGAGGCCGCGGCCGGCCTCGCCATCGTGATCGCGCTCTTTCGTCTCCGCGGCACGACCGACGTGGACGAGATCAGCCTGCTGAAGTGGTGACGGCGCGATGCTGAAGCTGATCTGGGCGATTCCGGTCCTGCCGCTCGTGGGCGTCGCGATCAACGGCCTCTTCGGAAAGAAGATGAGCCGCGTCGCGGTCGGTCTCGTCGCCTGCGGCGTGATCGCGGCCGCGCTGGTCGTCTCGGCCGGAGCGGTGCTCGAGCTGGGAAGCCTCCCCGAAGAGGCGCGCTTCTTCGAGGTGAGCCTCGGCACCTGGATACCCATCGGCGCGCTCGGCGCCGGAGGCGCCGAAGCGAACATACCGTGGGGGTTCGCGCTCGACCCTCTCTCCGCGATCATGATCCTGATCGTCACCGGCGTCGGGTTCCTGATCCACGTCTACAGCGTGGGGTACATGAAGCACGAAGAAGGGTTCGCCCGCTTCTTCGTCTACATGAACCTCTTCATGGCGATGATGCTGACGCTGGTCCTGGGCTCGAACCTCCTCGTGACGTTCGTCGGGTGGGAGGGCGTCGGGCTCTGCTCGTATCTGTTGATCGGCTTCTTCTACGATCGGCCGTTCGACGCGCGCACGGGGCTGTCGTGCGCGGACGCCGGGCGAAAGGCGTTCCTCGTCAACCGGATCGGGGATTTCGCGTTCGTCATCGGCATGCTCTACCTGATCACGACGTTCGGCACGCTCGACTACCGCGGCGTGGCGCAAGCGGTCGCCGCCGCGGGGGACGGCGGCCACGCGATGATCGTCGCGGTCGGGATCCTGTTGTTCATCGGGGCGTGCGGCAAGTCGGCTCAAATCCCCCTGTACGTCTGGCTTCCCGACGCGATGGCGGGCCCGACCCCTGTCTCCGCGCTGATCCACGCCGCGACGATGGTCACGGCCGGCGTCTACATGGTGGTGCGGCTCTCGGGTCTCTACGCGCACGCGCCTGAGGCGATGGCGATCATCGCGATCGTCGGAGCCGCGACCGCGATCTTCGCGGCGACGATGGGAATCACCGCGACTGACATCAAGAAGGTGCTCGCGTATTCGACCGTCAGCCAGCTCGGCTACATGTTCGCCGCCGCCGGCGTCGGCGCGTGGAGCGCCGCGATCTTCCACCTGATGACCCACGCGTTCTTCAAGGCGCTCTTGTTCCTCGGCGCGGGCAGCGTCATCCACGGCCAGCAAGGCGAGCAGGACATTACGAAGATGGGCAACTTGAGGTCCAAGATGCCGGTCACCTTCGCGACGTTCCTGACGGCGACGCTCGCGATCGCCGGGATCTTTCCGCTCGCCGGCTTCTTCTCGAAGGACGAGATCCTCTGGGGCGCCTGGTCGGCCGGACGCATCGGCGTGTGGGGCGTCCTCGCGCTCTCGGCCGGGCTGACCGCGTTCTACATGTTCCGCCTGACGTTCCTCGTCTTCTACGGCAACTTTCGGGGCGACCCGCGCACCTATCACCACGCCCACGAATCGCCGAAGGCCATGACCATTCCGTTGATGATCCTCGCCGTCCTCTCGGTCGTCGGCGGGTGGATCGGCATCCCCGCGGTTCTCGGGACGACTTTCTTCGGCCGCGACGTCAACGCCTTCGCGCGCTGGCTCGGCCCAGCGATCGCCGGCGGTCACGCCGAAGCGGTCGAAGCCGCGCACGGCAGCTCGAGCCTGGAAATCGCCCTGATGGGCGGCGCGCTCGCGATCGCTCTCGTCGGAATCGGCGCGGCGTGGTCGATTTACCGGCAGCGCGAAGGGGCGGCGGCGTCGCTCGCGCGCACCTTCCGGCCGATCTACGTCATGTGGCGGAACCTCTACTGGGTCGACGAGCTGTACGAGGCCGCGGTTCTCAAGCCGTTCTATGCGGTCTCCCGCTTCTTCGCCAACTTCGACCGGTTCGTCGTCGACGGTCTCGTCAACCTGACGGCGATCGTCGCCGACATCGCCGGGCAGCTCTTGAAGCTGTTCCAGACGGGCTACGTGAGGAACTACGCGCTCGTCTTTTTGATGGGGGTCGTGGCGATCCTCGTCTATCTGGCATCGGTGCATTGATGTCGGAGCTGTCGATCCTCCTCATCCTCCCTCCGGCCATCCTCGCGCTTTGGGGCCTGCTCGTTCTCCTCATGACGCCCTACTTCCGCGAGACCGGGCGCGGATTCGCCGCGTTGCTGTCGCCCTGGAGCGCGTCGCTGATCGGGGTGATCTTCGCGGCGATCGCGTGCATCCGCCAGTGGGGGGCGATACCGCCCGATGATCCGAGGCTCTTCACCGCCTACAAGATGGTCCACGTCAACCGGTTCGGCATCTATCTGAGCGTCCTCGTCCTCGCCGTCGGATTCCTGACGCTCGCGTTCTCCGCGCGCTTCCTCGAGCGGGAGGGGACCGAGCCGGGGGAGTTCTACGCGCTGATGCTGTTCGCCCTCGCGGGCATGGTGCTGATGCTGGAAACGTCCAACTTGGTCCTCCTCCTGATCGGTCTCGAGATCTTCTCCTTGACGCTCTACGTCCTCTGCGGGCTGACGCGGGCGCGCGTCCGCTCGATCGAGGCCGCGCTCAAGTACTTCTTGCTCGGCGCGTTCTCTTCGGGCTTTTTCGTCTACGGAATCGCGCTGCTGTACGGCGCGGTCGGCTCGGTCGATCTGAGCGACATCGGACGCTCGATCGACCAGCATCCCAACGCGATGGTCGTCATGGGTCTCGGACTCGTGATCATCGGCCTGGCGTTCAAGATCGCGATCGTCCCTTTCCACCAGTGGGTTCCGGACGTCTACACCGGCGCGCCGACCAACGTCACGGCTTTCATGGCCGCGGCGACGAAGACCGTCGCCTTCGCCGCCTTGGTCCGTCTGCTCGCCGGCGCCTTCGGGGACAACTCGGCGCTCTGGCTTCCGATCGCGAAGTGGCTCGCGATCGCCACCATGACGATCGCCAACCTGGTCGCGCTCGCGCAGACCAACATCAAGCGCCTGCTCGCCTTCTCGTCGATCGCGCATGCCGGGTATCTGTTGATCGCCCTCGCCTCTCTCCCGGAGCCGGGCATCAAGGCGATCATGTTCTACCTGACGACGTACGCCTTCATGACCGTCGGTGCCTTCGGCGTTGCGGCGGCGGTCGGCGGGGGAGACGCCGCGCAGGAATCGGGGTACGAGTTCATCACGTCCTGGGCGGGTCTGGGCGCGCGCCGCCCCTTCCTCGCCGCGCTGATGACGATCTTCCTTCTCTCCCTCGCCGGCATCCCGCCGACCGGCGGCTTCCTCGGCAAGTACATGATCTTCCGCGCCGCGGTCGAATCGAAGCAGTGGCTGCTCGCGGTCATCGGGTCGCTCAACGCCGTGATCGCCGCCTACTACTACCTCTCCGTCATCCTCACGATGTGGTTCAAGCCGGCGGATGGCGAGATCGAGGCTCCCTCGCCGCTCCCCCCCGCGCTCGCGGTGGTCCTCACCGTCTCCGCGCTCGCCGTCGTCTACCTCGGCATCGCTCCCGGTTTCGTGTTGGGCCTCCTCAAGAGCGTCACGGTAATCTAGGAAAAAGGGGACAGGCCCCGTTTCCCCCCCGAACAGCGGATGCACAGCGACGTCGAGAATTGGCTAGCCGCGCGCAGGCGACTGGTGCTGGGAACGGTCGTCGCGGCGTCGATTGCCGTGCGCATCGTCTACTTCGTCCAGCTGAGCCGAGGGCCGTGCGTCGAAGAGCACCGCTGGCCGCAGTGGGACATGGAATTCTTTGACCAGTGGGCGCGCACGATCGCCGCCGGCGATCTCTTGACCTCCCTCCCGCTCCATCCATTCCATTCCTGGCACGCGTCGGTCGCCTCGACCTATCTGAGCAGCCATCCCGAAGATCCGCTCGCGTCGCGGTTCACCTCGGCCGCGACCAACGGCGAACGCGAGGCCTTCGAGCGCGAGCTCTGGGACCGATGGTACGGCGGGACCCGCTATCACCAGGAGCCGCTCTACGCCTACGCGGTCGGCCTGATCTACGGGGTGCTCGGCCCGAGCGTCCGCTGGGTCTTCGTCTTCCAGCTCATGCTCGGCGTCGGCTCGAACGTCCTAGTCGTGCTCCTCGCCAGGCGCTGCTTCGGTGACCTCGTCTCGGCCGTCGCCGGCGCGCTCGCCGTCGCCTGCTCGCCCGCGCTGTACTACGAGATGATCCTCTTGCGAACCGCCCCGCTCGGCTTCGTGTCCCTCGCGATCGGGCTCGTCACCTCGATAGCGCTCGAGCGGCGCCAACGCTCGATCTGGCTCCTCGACGGCGCCCTGATCGGCACCGGGATCCTGCTTCAGTCGCCGCTCGTCCTCATGCTCGCGGGCGCCGTCGCCCTGCTCGTCGAGGAAGCGAAGTCCGACAGACGAACGCTCCTCCGGAGCGCCCTCGCCCTAGCAGCAGGCCTCGCGATCCCGCTCGCGCCTCTCGTCGCCCGCAACCTCACGGTCGGCGCGTCGCCCCTCTCGATCACGAGCGTCGCCGCCGTCACCTTCATCTGCTCGAACGCCGCCGACGTCCGCCCCGAAATCGGCTTCATGATCAGCCGCTTCACCGCGCCGATCATGGGGGCGACCGGAGGACACCTGGTGCCCACGATCGCGGCGACGATACAGACCCACGAAGGCGCCGCGAGCGTGGCCCGCCTGCTCCTCGGCAAGCTCGCGGCCCTCAGCCAGTGGTACGAGATCCCGAACAACACGAACTTCTACCTGTACCGGCTCCACGCGCCGATCCTCCGATGGCTCCCCGTGACCTTCACGTTCGTCGGGCCGCTCGGCGCCGTCGGAGCCGCCCTCGCCCTCCGCGA
>CAZEII010000007.1:0-5403 GCA_964511835.1 uncultured Acidobacteriota bacterium
CTGAATTCCAGCCGGTGCAGGCCGTCTAACTCGGCGTCAATCCTCCATTCATGACAATTCAACTTTGCGATCGAAGCCACGGATGCCACGAGCGCAACAACCAACAACCTTGCGGCCACCGTGGTTGAAGACCGCCTACGACGCGACTAGAATCCGGCCTCTTATCCTCGGAGGAATGCGCTTTGGCCACCAGGACGAAGACGGCCCCGGAAGATCTCAACCTCAACAACATCGTCTCGCGACAATTCGAAAAGGCGGCGGCGCACGTCAAGCTGCCCGCGGGACTGCTGCAGCAGATCAAGCTTTGCAACAACGTCTATTACATGCAGTTTCCGGTCAAGATCGAGGACCGGTACGTCATTTTCGAAGCCTGGCGCGCCGAGCACAGCCATCACCGCAAGCCCCTGAAGGGCGGAATCCGTTACAGCCGCATGGTCGATCAGCACGAGATCATGGCGCTCGCCGCGCTCATGACCTACAAGTGCGCGATCGGCAACGTGCCGTTCGGCGGATCGAAGGGGGGCATCAAGCTCCGCCCGCGCGACTACACGCCGGACCAGCTCCAGAAGATCACCCGCCGCTACACCGCCGAGCTGATCGCCAAGAACTTCATCGGCCCCGGCGTCAACGTTCCCGCCCCGGACTACGGAACCGGCGAGCGAGAGATGGCCTGGATCGCGGACACGTACGACGCGTTTCACCCCGGCGGCATCGACAACTGGGCCTGCGTCACCGGAAAGCCTCTCTCCCAGGGCGGCATCCGGGGCCGTCGCGAGGCCACCGGGCGCGGGGTCGTCTTCGGCCTGCGGGAGGCGTTCCGCGATCCCGAGGCGTTGAAGAAGTCGGGGCTCGAGGGGACGCTCGAAGGCAAGTCCGTCGCCGTCCAGGGGTTCGGCAACGTCGGCTACCACGTCGCGAAGATCCTCCACGAGGAGGACGGTTGCAAGGTCGTCGCGATCGGCGAGTACGACGGTGGCGTCTACAACCCGAAAGGGCTCGACATCCCCAAGCTCTCCCACTGGTTCGAGGACAAGCAGACGGTCACGGGGTTCCCCGGGGCGACGAAGACTCTCAAGCACGGGGTCGACGTGCTCTCGCTCCCCGTGGACATCATCGTTCCGGCCGCCCTCGAGAATCAGATCACGCGCGACAACGCCCACAAGGTGCAGGCGCGGATTGTCGCCGAGGCCGCGAACGGCCCCACCACGACCGACGCCGAGGAGCTGCTCCTGAAGAAGGGCATCCTCATCCTCTCCGACATCTACCTGAACGCCGGCGGCGTGACCGTGTCGTATTTCGAATGGGCGAAGAACATCTCGCACATGCGTTATGGCCTCCTCCAGAAGCGCGCCGACGCGTTCCAGCGCACGCAGATCGTCTCCGCGACGGAAGATTTGATGCACGCCAAGTTCCCGGAGAAGGTTCGCACGGGGCTCCTCAAGGGGCTCGACGAAGAGGATCTCGTGAAGTCGGGGCTCGAAGAGACGATGAGCACCGGCTACCAGGAGATCTCGGCCATCCTCAACAAGCACAAGAAGGTGACCGACTTCCGCACCGCGGCGTTCATCTGCGCCATCGAGAAGGTCGGATTGGCCTATCTCGAGCTGGGCGTGTTCCCCTGATGTGAGCTACATCCACGGCACCTCGCCCGAGGAGCAGCGCCGGCTATCCTTGATGAACGACATCGCGAACGCGGGCTCGCTTCGCGAGGCTGCCATCCGCCCGGGCGAGAGCGTGCTCGATCTGGGCTCGGGCCTCGGTCAGCTCAACCGGATGATCGCGCGCGCGGCCGGGCCTTCGGGGCGCGTCGTCGGGATCGAATACTCCCGGAAGCAGCTCGATGCGGCGCGGCGGCTCGCCGCGGCCGACGGCGAATCGACGCTCGTCGACTTCCGGCAGGGAGACGCCAACGCTCCGCCTCTCGCGAACGACGAGTGGGGATCGTTCGACCTGGTCCACACGCGCTTCCTCCTCGAGCACCTTTCCGAGCCGGCGAGCGTGGTGCGCGCGATGGTGCGCGCCGCGCGCCCGGGCGGCCGGATCGTCGTCGAGGATGACGATCACGATCTGTTGCGCCTGTGGCCCCCGCCCGAAGGGGTCATGGACGCCTGGGCGGCCTATCAGGAGAGCTACCGGCGGAACGGGTGCGATCCGCTGATCGGGCGCAAACTGCCCCGCATGCTCCACGAAGCCGGCGCGCAGCCTTCTCGCGCAACCTGGATCTTCTTCGGCGCCTGCGCGGGCGACCCCGCGTTTCCTTCCGTCGTCGCCAATATGCATGGGATCTTGGTGGGTGCCCGGGAGGCGGTTCTCGCGACCGGGTCGATCGAGGAGAAGGCGTTCGACCGCGCTCTCGCCTCCCTTCTGGCCTGGGAGCAGGAGCCCGGCGCCTTTTTTGGGCTGGGGATCGCCTGGGCGGAAGGACGCAAACCCGCATGATCGCGCTCGCCGCTCTCGCCGCCGCCGCGCGCCTCGTCGTGTTCCAGCAGGACGGCTCCCTAGCCGCAAAGGATTTCGCCGCGACCTCGCTCCCCCGGCTGCACGAGCTCGCCGCCGCGCGCGGCGTCGCGCTCGAGGTGCGCGACCCGCGCGCCGGCGCCCCCGCGGAGGTTCACGCGACGCCGCTGATCGTCTATCAAGACGGGAGCGGCCGGTCGATCTTTCGGGGCCGGTACTCCGACCTCGACCGGATCGGGCAGTTCCTCCGGACGGTCAAGTCCGGCCCGCTGACGAACGCCGACACCCCGAGCGAGAACATGGCCGTGTGGCGCCGCGGCCGCGCGGTCGTCATCGCGCCGATCAAGATCACCGCGCTCTCGGGAACGATCCCCGGACGCCACGATGAGCAGGCCTTCGCCGAGCGGGCGCGGAAGGCGATTCTCTCCGGATTCAAGCGATTCCGGTTCGAAGACAAGGTCGTCGCAGGGCCCTCGGACCGGGCGTTCTACATGGACTTCCACCCGTACCGGGACGCCGCCGGCAAGCTGTTCGTATCGACGGCGATCTACTCGGGGTTCAACTGCGTCGAGCCGGTGTTCCGCAACTTCGACGAGCCGTTCTCGGGAGAGTTCGCGCGCATGGACGAGGTCTTCGCCCGCGCCGGGAAAGAGCTCGAGGACCGCGTCGCGCAGCTTGCCGTCAGCTCGAATGCAGGCGACGCCTTCGATCCTGTGTCGGACGACGCTCCCAAGAGAACGTGGGACGCCCTCGGGCTCGCCCTTCCACCGGCGCCGTCGACGAAGGGCTCGACGGCCGAGACGCCGGTTCCGCTCCCCCGCCGCCTCGTGATCGCCGAAGCGCGCCCGGACGATCCACCTCGCCTCGAATTCCGGTTCCTGCCGCCCCTCGACGGCTACAACGGCGAGGTGCGCACCGTTTCGGGGACGATCACGCTCGGCGACCGCTCGCGCCTGCGCGGCGCTTCGGGCACGCTCGACGCGGCGACCGCATCCGTGACGATGGGCGACAAGACTCTCGACAAAGAGCTCAAGACGACGATCCTCAAAACGGGTACGTTTCCCGGCGCGCGGTTCGTCATCGATCCGGTCGACGCGGCGGACGCTCCGCTTGTTCCCGGCGTCCCGGCGCCTTTCACGGCGACCGGCCGGCTCGAGATGCTGGGGGCGTCGGTCCCCCTGTCCGTCAACGCTCAGGCCGAAGCGGGGACCGACGACGACGGGGCGCCGCGCCTCGACGTCCGCGCGACTTTTCGCGTGCGGCTCGGCGAGGCCTTCGGGCTGAAGGGGCCGGACGGGCCCTCCCCCGCCAACGACACTCTGGAGTTTTCCGTGCGGCTCGAC
This sequence comes from uncultured Acidobacteriota bacterium, assembly GCA_964511835.1. Lineage (GTDB taxonomy): Bacteria > Acidobacteriota > Polarisedimenticolia > Polarisedimenticolales > DASRJG01 > DASRJG01. Next base: position 3,801 of record CAZEII010000007.1, read on the forward strand.
CTTAGGCCCGAGCCCGGATCGGCCGCGGTTACTCCGTCAGCTTCGCGTTGAGGGAGATTGCAACCTCGTTCAGCGGCGAGTACTTGTCCTTCGCGTCGTAGGGCTGGCCGACCCCGAACGCCGTGCGATCGAGCGTCGCCGTCCCCTTGATCGTCAGCGGCTTGCTGGAGACCACCTCGAAAGCGACCGGGCAAGTCCCCTTCATGCCGTGCAGGTCGATCGTCGCCGTGGCGTTGTACTTCTTCTCGCCCGCCGGCTTCGCTCCGGAGATCGTGACGGTCGCCTTCGTGAACTTTGCGGCGTCGAAGAAATCGGGCGTCTTCAGATGTGCCGAGAGCTTGTCGCTCTTTTCGGTCACGCTGGCGATGTCGACTTCCAGCACGACCGTCCCCTTCGTGATGTCGCCATCGGGGAGTTCGACCTTGGCGACGCGCCAGGAGGCGAATCGCGCCTCGGCGTTGTACACCGCGTTGTGGGCGGTGAACGTCAGCTCGCCCGGGAGTGCGGCCGGGTCCGCAGCCAGCAGGCGCAGGGTGGTGGCGAAGAGGAGCGCGGATACAAGGGCAAGGAACGAACGCTTCATGAAGAATCCCTTTCTTGTGATCAACGAGACGGGCCGGCAAGCCTACCATGCGTCCCAGGATCTCGCATCGAGCGAGAGCGGCGGTGGCGCTCGTCTAGGCCGTTCCGTGCTTGGTCTGCACGTCGTTCTACACGTGGCGACCGCGATCGCGTTCTACACGGCACTCGATCCCTCGTTACGGATTTGACCGGGGTCGGTCAAGGGACGTGATCCCGCTCGGCTCGAGGCGGTGCAGGGGGGGATCGTTGCGCCGACGGCTTCGCGAGGATCCGAATGGCACTGTGGTTGCTTCTAGATGAGGTGCGTCTCGGGGACGCAGCCGAGGAGCGAGGGTGACGGGACCCATCTCGAGAAACGCCGAGTCCCGGCGGCGGATCCTGGCGCTTCTGTGCGTATCCGTTGCGCTCTCGACGTTGCTCGCCTGTAAAGACATCTTGAATCACGCCAACGAGCCGCCGACCGTCCGCCCACAAGCCACACCGTCGACCGGGCCCGCACCTCTGGCCGTGGCCTTCGCCTCTGCCGCCGGGGATCCCGACGGAACGGTCATCGCCTACGCCTGGACCTTCGGCGACGGGGGGACGTCCACCGAGCCGAACCCGACGCACATGTTCTCCTCGGTCGGCAATTTCACGGCGACCGTCGCGGTCACGGACAACGGTGGGGCCAAAACGTCGGCGTCCGTTGTCGTCGCGGTGAGCGCTCCGCCGAATCTGCCGCCCACTGCAACCGCGTTGGCCACGCCGAGCTCTGGGACGGTCCCGCTCAGCGTCAGCTTCACCGGCGGAGGCACCGACCCGGACGGGACGATCGTCGCCTATTCGTGGATGTTCGGCGACGGAGGATCGTCGACGCAGCGCAACCCGACGCACGTCTACCCAGCCACCGGAAACTTCACGGCGACGCTCACGGTGACCGACAACGGCGGCGCGACCGGTTCGGCGACCGTGGCCATCACCGCCGGCGCCAACTAGCCGCGACCGCCTCGCCTTCGGCCACGCCGACCTCCGGAAAGGCGCC
>CAZEII010000007.1:5503-119674 GCA_964511835.1 uncultured Acidobacteriota bacterium
GCCAACTAGCCGCGACCGCCTCGCCTTCGGCCACGCCGACCTCCGGAAAGGCGCCACTCACGGTCGCCGCGACGTCGAGTCTGAGGAATCCGTCGCACACCTACCAGGCCGCCGGCAACTACAACGCCACGCTCACCGTCACAACCGTCCCGACGGTCAGAAGCGCCAGTTCATGGCCAGCCAGATCCGCCGCGCGGGGAGCCGGTAGTACTGCCCGTCGCCCAGCTCGGATTCCGAGACCGGATCGCGCGCGTCCCCGAGGTTTTCACCGTCCAGCCGGATCGCCCACTTCTTGAGCTGCCAGCCGATCCCCGCGGAGTACGACGTGAAGCTGGACGCGAGTGCCGTGTTCCTGCGGTCGAGGAAGCGCGAGCCGGTGTAGCGGATCTCGCCGTGCGCCGTGAATCCGGATTTCGGCGACCAGATCACGCCGAGAGCGCCCATGTCCTGCGGAACCATCTCGAGACGGTTCCCGTTGAGCGAGACCGGGCCGGCGCCGAAGTCCTGCTGGAAGTCGACGAATGTCGAGTCGTGGTAGCTCCAGGCGAACCTTCCCCAGAGACCGTTTGCCAGACGACCGCGCACCTCGAGCTCGGCTCCCTGGAGACGCTGGTCGCCGCCATTCACGAGGCCGGGGAGCCCTCCCGTCGCCTGACCGACCACAATCCCCTTCAAGTTCATGCGGAAGACCTCGAGCTCAATTTCGAGCTTGCGGTCGTAGAACGCCGTCCGTGCGCCCACCTCGTAGCTCTGCCCGGTCTCCGGGTCCAGGATCTCCGGAGCCGCGTCGAGACCGAAGTCGATGGCCGCCGGCTTGAAAGTGTTCCGGTACCCCGCGAAGATGCGGACGTCGTCGTTCTCCTTCTTCCACGCGGTGAATACGCCGCCAAGCGCGCCCGAGAGCTTCGTCTCGGAACGGTGATCGCTCCCGCCGTCCGCAGCGCCGCTCCCGAGATCGAGCGCGAAGACGTCCCGGTTCTCGACCGTGAAATTGACCCGGAGGCCCCCGTCGACGCGCCACCGCCAGTTGGGCGTCCAGGCCGCGTAGCCGTACAGACCGGAGAACGACCGCGAATCCGCGATGCTGATGTCCGCGGCGCTGGGGAGCGACCCGCCGTCGGGAACGACTGACCCGTCCGGGGCGACGTCGTAGTCGAAATCCCCGCCGTGCGTGCGGCCGCGCCCGTAGAGGCTGTCCAAACCCGCCACGATCTCCGTGTGCGGCACCTGTGTGAACGTCATGTGGCCGTCGAAATAGACCTCGTCCTGTGCGATGTACTGCCGGAAACCGTGCGCCGGGGTCGTCGGGAACACGGGATCGGCCACGAGGAACCCGTGCAAGATGTTTTCGGAGGAATAGGCATAGGAGCACGTCAACGACCATGAGCCGAACGATTCCGGATGGTCGAATCCGGCGGTGATCGTCGGCCGGCGCGGGTCGATGTGCGATCCCAGCGGGTTGACGTTGGCGTCCTCGGGAACGATCGGCGACAGCTCGGTGCCGACGCGCGGCGACGGGCTCGACGGGGACTGATCGAGCCACATGAGATCGACGTCGAAGCGGACGTTTCCCTTCCCAGCCGGGATGCGGTTGCGCCAGAGCAGGTGAGCCCGCTGCCAATCGGTGCGATCGTCGGGATACCCCTGCTTCATGACGTCGACGGCGATACGCGACGACATCGATTTGGACGGAGAGACGTCGACCGCCGACGACGCTCCCAGACTCTGGTGATCGCCGCCGATGAAGCCCGCCTCGCCGTGCCCTGCGCCGGCCGAGTTGTGGATGACGTGGATGACGCCGATGAACGACGTGGCCCCGTACATGACCGGTGCTGCGCCACGCTGGATCTCGATTCGCGCCACGTCCTTCAATGAGAGCGTCGGCAGATCGGGGTTGAACGCGCCGCCCCACGGGACGTCGTCGACGACGAGCAGGAACGCGTCGAATTCGCGGAGCCCCCACATCTCGGGAACCGCGGACGCCGGACCGCCGTCGCCGCCGGGCGCGATATCGACCCCCGCGACGACCCCCAGCGCGGAGCGAAGATCCGTGATTCCCCGCTCGCGGAGCATCTCGCCGTCGAGGACCGTGACCACCGTCGGCAGATCCGAGGGATCCTCCGCGTACCGGGTCGCGGTGACCTGGATGTTCTCTTCGGCACCGGTGGAGGTGACGGGTTTGTCGGCGTCCGCAGCGCGGACGAGACGTGTCGACAGCAATACCCCGAAGAGCAGGTAACTTCCGAGTTGGCGCATTGAATCCACCCCGTTGGAAAAGCGGCCGCAAACAGTACGGGTGGAGTTCAGGTACTACCAGAGCTCGTAATACGACAATAGTTCTACTGCACGACGGGGGTGGAGTTGTCTATTGGAGCAGGCGAATCGTGGCCTCAGTCGCGAAATAGGCGGCCTTGAGAGCCGGCGCCGCTGCAACGAGCATCGCGCCGAGTAAAGCGATCTTCAAGGCCAAAGACCGCGACGCGGCAGTTGGCCTGGCGTCGCTCCGCGGCGAATCTTCGAGGAGGCGCTCGACGCGCCTCGTGATCGCGGTGTCTTCACAAAAGTTGCTAGCCGACGCTATCCGCACGGGAGTAGCCCGCACCGCCTTGAGCAAGGCGCCCGCGAGATCGAGCGCAGCCGCCCGGTCGTGTCCCGCGGCGTGGTCATCCGCCTCTTCCTCGGCGGCGACCGCCCAGGCCCACTCGATCTCGGAGCCCGTGCCGGTGAACGGGAGCCAGTCAGGGGCCAACCGCATCACGGTGCGCTTGAGGTTGTCGAGGGAGCTCAGGTGGCCGGCTTCGTGCTCGAAAAGAGCGCGCCGCTCACCCTCCGAGAGGTCGTCGAGAAATCGATCGGAGACGAACAGGCGCGGGCGAACGATCCCGACGAGCGCCGCAAACGGCATGTCGGACGGCACGCGGTACGCCGGCACGGCCACCCCGAGGCTCGCAGCATGCCCCGCCGCGCGCCGCCACGCTCGCTCCACGACCCATGTCTCCCGCCAGCTGGCCACGGTTCGACAGGCGGCGGCGACGAACAATGCGCAAGCGACGGCGAGAAAGACGATGAACGCGGATCCCGCGTGCTCCGCCGTCCGGCGCGGCTCGAAGAACAGATAGGAAGGGAGCACGACGCCGAGAACCACGCCGATCGATCCGAGGGACGGCAGCATGCGCAGAAGGAAGAGCGAGCGGCTGCCGGGCCGCGACGATCGGACGAAGCGCCACAGCGCGACGGTCAGAAGCGTCAGCGCCGAGTTCGCCACCACGAAGCCGACGACGGCGAACACCACCCCCATTTCGAAGAAACGCATCAGACGCCTTCGCGCGCGAGCCGCGCCCGCTTCTCCTTGAGCAGCCTCTCGAGATCGTCGAGCAGCACTCTGTCGCGGTCGGTCACGGCGTCGATGAAACAGGACAAGAGAGGTTCGATGGCGCGACGGCCGTTCGCTGCGCTCAGGAGGCGCTCGATGCTCTTCGCCGCCAGCCGCCTCTCGATTTCGGCGCGCTGGTAGCGCGGCTCGTACGCGAACGCCCGGCCCACTTTTTCACGCAGGAGAACGCCTTTCTTGTGGAGCCGGTCGAGCGTCGTCATCAGCGTCGTGTAAGCGCATCCGGGGAACGACGATTGCAGATCGCGCACGGTCGCGGGGTGAGTCGTGCGCCAGATCGCTTCGAGCACCTGCACCTCGAGCGGGCCGAACGACTGGGCGAGAACATGGGTTTCGGTGATGTTGGTTTCGGTCATAGGGAGCGTATTCTATGCCTGAAACCGTCCGGCGCGGCTCTCGTAAAATGAGTGAATTACCGGAAACCCGAAAAAGAACGAAGGAGAACATCCCGTGATCAGAAGAGGTTTGACCGCTCTCGCCCTCGCCGTGGCGCTCCCGGCGGCAGCCGCCGAGCTCCCGACCCCCGATATCCCCTTCCAGAAATTCACGCTCGACAACGGTCTGACGCTGGTCGTCCACGAGGACCACAAGGCCCCGATCGTGGCGGTCAACATCTGGTACCACGTCGGCTCGAAGAACGAGAAGCCGGGTCGGACCGGCTTCGCGCATCTGTTCGAGCACCTGATGTTCAACGGGAGCGAGAACTACAACGACGACTACTTCAAGGCGGTGGAGCCGTTGGGCGCGACCGATCTGAACGGCACGACCAACAACGACCGGACGAACTACTTCCAGAACGTGCCGAAATCGGCACTCGACACGATCCTCTTCCTCGAATCGGACCGCATGGGACACCTGCTCGGCGCGATCGACCAGGGGAGGCTCGACGAGCAGCGCGGAGTAGTCCAGAACGAGAAACGCCAGGGGGACAACGAGCCCTACTCGATCTCCGAGGAGCTGACCGCAAAGGCCTGCTTCCCCGCCGCGCATCCTTATTCGTGGACGGTCATCGGCTCGATGGAAGATCTGGACGCCGCCAAGCTCGACGACGTCAGGGAGTGGTTCAAGACCTACTATGGGCCGAACAACGCCGTGCTCGTCATCGCCGGTGACGTCGACGCGCAGGACGCGCTGGCCCGAGTGAAGAAGTACTTCGGCGACATTCCGCCGGGTCCCCCGGTCGCTCGGTTCGACCAATACGTCGCCAAGCGCACGGGCACGTCGCGGCAATCGGCACAAGACCGCGTGCCGCAGACGCGCATCTACAAGATTTGGAACGTTCCCGGCGATGCGACGAAGGACCGGGTGCTCCTCGACGTCGCGGCGCAAGTGCTCTCGTCGGGGAAGAACTCGCGCCTCTACAAGCGTCTCGTTTACGACGACCAGACCGCGACGCGCGTCCGCGTCTATCTCGACACGCACGAGATCGCGAGCCTGTTCACGATCGAGGTCGACGTCAAGAAGGACGTCGATCCGGCGAAGGTCGAGCGCGCGATGGACGAGGAGCTGGCCAAGTTCCTCGCCAACGGCCCCACGGACGAGGAGATCGAGCGGGCCAAGACCAACACGTTCGCCGGCTTCATACGCGGCGTCGAGCGGATCGGCGGCTTCGGAGGCAAGTCCGACGTCCTGGCGGCGAGCATGGTGTACGGCGGCCGCCCCGACGCTTACAAGGACGAGCTGGACGGCGTTCGCACCTCGACGCCGGCGACGGTCAAGGCGACCGCGCAGAAGTGGCTCGGCGACGGCGTGTACATCCTGCAGATCGATCCGTACCCGACCGCCCTGAAGGCGGATGCCTCGAGCGTCGATCGCAAGAAGGTGCCCGAGGGCGGCGCCGCGCCGGCGGTGGTGTGGCCGAAAGTCGAGAAGGCCACGCTCTCGAACGGCATGAAGATCGAGCTGGCGGAGCGCCATGCGATCCCGGTGGTGGACTTCCACTTGATGATCGACGCCGGGTATACGGCGGACCAGGGAGGGATTCCGGGCACCTCGGCGCTGGCCATGGCGATGGTCGACGAAGGAACGAAGACACGGTCTTCGCTCCAGATCTCGGACGAAGAGCAGAAGCTGGGCGCGCGGATCGGAGCGGGCTCGGATCTCGACTCGTCGTACGTCACGCTCTCGGCGATCAAGCCCAACCTGGACGCGTCCCTGGCGCTCTACGCGGACGTCGTTCTCAATCCGTCGTTCCCGCCCGCGGATTTCGCGCGGCTGCAGAAGCAACAGATCGCCGGCATCCAGCGCGAGAAGGCGCAGCCGGTGGGGATGGCCTTGCGGGTCTTCCCGAAGCTGCTCTACGGCGCCGGACACCCGTACGGTTTGCCGTTCTCGGGATCGGGGTACGAGGACGGGGTCGCGAAGATCACCCGGGACGACCTCGTCAAGTTCCACCAAACCTGGTTCAAGCCGGGGAGCGCGACGATGGTGATCGTCGGCGATACGACGATGGCGGAGATCAGGCCGAAGCTCGAGGCCCTCTTCAAGGATTGGCCGAAGGGGACGGCGCCGGCGAAGAAGCTCGGCAACGTCGGCGGCAAGTCGGCGACGACGATGTACATCCTCGACAAGCCGGGGGCCGCGCAGTCGGTGATCCTGGCGGGGCAGCTCGTCGCCCCGACCGCGAATCCCGACGAGATCCCGTTCAAGACGATGACCCAGGTGCTGGGCGGGGCGTTCATCGCGCGGATCAACATGAACCTGCGCGAGGACAAGCATTGGTCGTACGGCGCGTTCACGTTCGTGCCCGACGCGCGCGGCCAGAGGCCGTTCATCGCGTACGCGCCGGTGCAGACCGACAAGACGAAGGAATCTCTGGTCGAGGTCATGAAGGAGCTCAAAGGGATCGTCGGGGCCAAGCCGGTGACCGCGCTCGAGCTGTCGCAAGCGCAGGACGGCATGACCCGCACGCTCCCCGGTGACTGGGAGACGCAGGGCGCGCTGGCCGGCTCGATGGGCGAGATCGTTCGCTTCGGGCTGCCCGACGACTACTTCGCGACGTTCCCGGCGAAGGTGCGGGCGCTCAAGGCGGCGGACCTCGATGCCAGCGCGAAGAAGAACCTCGCGCCCGACAAGTTGGTCTGGGTCGTCGTTGGCGACCGCGCAAAAATCGAGGCCGGCATCAAGGAGCTCGGCTGGGGTGACGTCAAATACCTCGACGCCGACGGAAACCCGATCTAGAAAAAGGGGACACTCCCCTTTTTGAAAAAGGGGAGTGTCCCCTTTTCTCAGCACCTGTTGCGCGCGGAGTTGTCGAGACGAAACGTCTAGCGCCCCGTGGCGGCACGCTGAGTGGGTCCAAAAAAGATAGCTTGGACGGGACGGGTCCCTCCTTCGTGGCGCCGGATCATGCCGCGTTTTGCTCGTCCAATCCCCGCCGGCTTCTGCGCTCATGTGGTGACTCGAAGCAATGGCCGGGTCACGATGTTCCGCTCGGACGCGGAGTACGAAGAATTCGTGCGCCTCATGGCGGCAGCCCAAGAACACGTTCGGATCGAGATTCTAGCTTGGTGCCTCATGCCGAATCATGTGCACCTGGTCCTGCGACCGGCAGCCGACGGGGACATCGGCCGGTGGATGCACTGGCTCCTTACGACACACGGGCAGAGATACCGAGTCCGGCGACTCACGACCGGTCGAGTGTGGCAAGGTCGTTACAAGGCTTTCCTTGTCCAGACCGATAAGTACTTGCTCACGGTCCTACGTTACGTCGAGCGAAATCCGGTGCGCGCTAGGCTGGCTGGCTCTGCTGATAAATGGACTTGGTCGAGCGCGGCCGACCGTGTTTCTCCCTCCCGTTCACACATCGTGCTGTCGCCTTCACCGGTTCCCCTGCCCGAACCGTGGATCGAGTGGGTGAACGCGCCCGTGACAGCGACTGAGACGGCGCGAATTCGCCTCTCGGCGCGGCGAAACTGTCCCTTGGGTGAGGAAGCTTGGGCCCGCGATGTCGCCAGCCGCCTCGGGATTTCCGGAACGCTTCGGCCTCGAGGTCGACCCAGAAAAGGGGACACTCCCCTTTTTGAAAAAGGGGAGTGTCCCCTTTTTCGTATCATGTCCGCAATGAAGCCGCCGGTTGCGCCGAGAACGCCACACCCGGTCACGTTGCACGGCGAAACGCTTCGGGACGACTACTTCTGGATGCGGGACAAGAGCGACCCGCGCGTCACCGCACATCTCACTGCGGAGAATGCCTACGCCGAGGATGCGCTGGCAGGCACGGGCGACCTCCAAGAGCGCCTCTACAAGGAGATGCTCGCCCGCATCAAGGAGACCGATCTATCGGTGCCGTACCGCAAGGGCCGGTTCTGGTACTACGCCCGCACCGAAGAAGGCAAGCAGTACCCGATTCTGGCGCGCAAGCTCGGGGCGCTGACCTCCGCCGAAGAAGTCGTTCTCGACCTCAACCTGCTCGCGCGCGACCACAGCTACTTCGCGGTCGACGCGTTCGCGGTCAGCGACGACGGCGGTTTCCTCGCGTACAGCGTCGATACCGTCGGCTTCCGCGAGTACACGCTGCGCATCAAGGACCTCGGCCGCGCCGAAGACCTCGCGGTGTCGATCGACAGGGTCAGCTCCGTCGCCTGGGCGGCCGACGGCCAGACGTATTTCTACGTCACCGACGACGACGCCAAGCGGCCGCATCGCCTTTGGCGCCGGAGACGCGGCGAGGACCGCGCCGTGATGCTCCACGAAGAGCCCGACGAGCGGTTCTCCCTGGCGATCCGCCGCTCGCGCAGCCTCGGCTACCTGTTCCTCGAGGCGGACAGCCACACGGCGAGCGAGGTGCACTTCCTCGCCGCCGACGACCCCGACGGCGTCCTCCGGGTCTTTCTTCCCCGCGCTCCGGAGCTGGAGTACGAGGTCGACCACGGCGGGGACGCCTTCTGGATCCGCATCAACGATCGCGGTCGCAACTTTCGCCTCGCGCGTTGCCCGGTCTCCGCGATCGACAAGCCGGCATGGACCGAGATGCTGCCGCACCGCGATCGGGTCAATCTGGCCGGATTCGAACTGTTCGCCGGCCACGTCGTGGCGTACGAGCGCGAGGACGGGCTCGAGCGATTCATCGTGCACGCGCTCGACCAGGGCGAAGCGCACGCCGTGGCCTTCGGCGAGGCCGCGTATTCCACCGTCCCCGACATCAACGCCGAGTATCACACCCCGAGCTTCCGCTTCCGCTATCAATCGATGGTGACTCCGCCGTCGATCTACGACTACGACATGACGACTCGCGAGAAGACGCTGTTGAAGCGCCTCGACGTCCTCGGTGGCTACGACCCGACGCTGTACGTCGTGGGCCGCACGCACGCCGTGGCCTCGGACGGAACCCGGGTACCGGTCTCCTTCGCGCACCGGAAGGACACGCCGCGCGACGGGACGGCGCCGATGCACCTCGTCGGCTACGGCGCCTACGGATATCCGCTCGCGCCGCTGTTCTCGTCGAACCGACTCTCGCTGCTCGATCGCGGCGCCGTGTGCGCGCTGGCGCACGTGCGCGGCGGTGGTGAGCTGGGAAAGCCTTGGCACGACGCCGGGAGGATGGAGCACAAACGGAACTCGTTCACGGACTTCATCGCCGTGGCCCATCACATGGTGAACGAGCGCTACGCCACCCGGGAGCGCCTGATCGTGGAAGGGGGAAGCGCCGGGGGCTTGCTCGTCGGTGCGGTGCTGAATCTCGAGCCGGGCGTCGCCGGCGGCGCGATTCTCAAGGTGCCGTTCGTCGACGTCATCAACACGATGCTCGACGCGTCGTTGCCGCTGACGGTCGCCGAATTCGAAGAGTGGGGCAATCCGGCCGACCCGGAGCCGTTCGCAAGGTTGCTCTCCTACTGCCCCTACACCAACCTCGGCCGCAAGCCGTACCCGAAGATGCTCGTCAAGACGTCGATCAACGACAGCCAGGTCATGTACTGGGAGCCGGCCAAGTACGTGGCACGGCTGCGCGAGCTGAACGACGGCGCCTCGCGGGTGCTGCTGAAGGTGAACTTTGCCGCCGGGCACGGTGGGTCGTCGGGGCGTTACGATGCGCTGCGCGAGATCTCGTTCGACGTGGCCTGGATGCTCTTGACCTGGGGGATCGAGGGGTAGCGTGGCGAGCCCGTTCCATTATTCGTTCTTCGTGCGCGACCTGGCATCGACGCGCCGCTTCTACGGCGAGCTTCTCGGCTGTCGCGAGGGACGCGGCGCGCCCACGTGGGTCGATTTCGACTTCTTCGGAAACCAGATCTCCGCGCACACGACCGGCGCTCCGACGCCGACGGAGGACAGAGGGGTCGTCGACGGGATCGCGGTCCCGATGCCTCACTTCGGGGCGGTGTTGTCGTGGGACGCGTTTCATGCGCTGGCCGACCGCCTGCGCGGAGCACGCGTCCCCTTCGTCCTCTCGCCGCGCCTCCGCTTCGAGGGGCAGCCCGCCGAGCAGGCGACGATGTTCCTCCTGGACCCGAGCGGGAACGCCCTCGAGTTCAAAGCGTTCCGGCACCCGGAGCACGTGTTCACGTCGTGAGAACGGCTTCCGTGGTCGTCGTCGGTGCCGGCGTCATCGGGGCCTCGGTCGCCTGGCATCTGGCCTCTCGCGGCGCCCGGGACGTGCTCGTCCTCGATCGCGCGCCAGGTCCGGCGATGGGGAGCACGGGTGCGGCCACGGGAGGATTCCGCGCCCAGTTCGCGACGGCGATCAACGTCCGCCTCTCGCTGCTCTCGCGCTCGAAGCTCCGGCGCTTTCGTGACGAAATTGGCGCCGATCCCGGCTACGCGCCTGTCGGCTACCTTTGGATCGCGGAGGACGATCGCGCGCTCGCGCTCCTGAGAGACGCGCGCCGCATTCAGCATGAGGAAGGACTTTCGGAGGCGACCGAGATCGGCGTCGACGAGATCGCGCGCCTCCAGCCGGCGGTCGTGCTCGACGGGATCCATGGGGGCGCCTTTTGCCCGTCGGACGGGTACATCAAGCCGCGCGCCATTCTCGTCGGTTACGTCGAGGCTGCGACTCGTCTCGGCGCGAGCTTCGCGTGGAGCGAGATCGTGACCGGGTTCGACCGCGATCCGTCGGGAGCGATCGTCCGCGTACACGCGTCGGGTGGCGACGTCGCGTGCGAGGCGGTCGTCAACGCGGCGGGCGCGTGGGCGGGCGCGCTCGCGCGGCTCGCGGGTTACGAGCTCCCGGTCCGGCCGCTTCGACGACAGATGGCGTCCACGGCGCCGACGCGGGCGATTCCGCCCGACGCGCCGATGACGCTCTACTGCGGCGACGGGTTCCACTTCCGCGAGCGCGACGGACGAGTGATCCTCTCGTGGCCGACGCCCGGGCGCCCGGACGACCCCTTCGACACGAGGGTCGAGCCCGACTGGCTCGCGGAGGTGGCGCGGAAAAAGGACGCGCGGGTGCCACCGCTGCGCGGCGTCGCGATCGATGCGGCGGCATCTTGGGCCGGCCTTTACGAGATGTCCCCCGACAAGCACGCCGTCGTCGGGAAAGCGCCCGGAGTCGCGAACTTTTATCTCGCCAACGGTTCCTCCGGCCACGGTGTCATGCACGCCCCGGCCCTGGGCCAGGTGCTGGCCGAGATCCTGCTCGACCGGCGAGTCACCTCGCTTGACGTGGCTCCGCTTTCGGCCGAACGTTTTAAGGAGGGACGGACGTTCGCCGTTCCGGAGGTGCTGTGATGTTCGAGCTCATGGTCGCCGCCAAGCTGCTCTTGACCGCGCCCAACTCGATCGTCGGGATCGAGCGCGCGAGGATCGAAAAGAAGTTCGGCAGGCCCGCGTCGATTGGAACCGACTTCCGGCCGAGCCCGACGCTCGCCGGCGAGACCGACCGCGTCGTCACGCTGGATTGGCCGCAGCTCCGCGTCCGCCTCTATGAGTCCGCCGCGACGAGCGCCGTCGCGCTTCTCAGCGTGACCACCACGAAGGACATGCTCCCGGCGGATTCGCCCATCCACATCGGCGTCGACCGCGGCACCGTGCTCCGCGAGCTCGGCGGCCCGATCTACGAGGACGAGAATCAGGTCGTCTACTCGCTCCAGGAAGAGGACCGCTCGCTTCCCAACAGCACGGTGCGCATCGTCTTCGAGAACGATCGCATCATCGGCCTGGACTGGACGTTTCCTCTGGAATGAGGAAACGGGGACAGGCCCCGTTTCCGTCTTCCTAGCGGCAGCGGGTGACGCCGATCCTCGGACACAGTCTCGTCACCGGGCAGATCGAGCAGATGGGGGAGATCGGCTTGCAGACCTGCTGGCCGTGGTGGACGAGGGTCTCGTTCGAGGGGATCCACCAACGTCGCGGTAGCACGACGCGGAGCGCCGCTTCCGTCTCGTTCGGGGTCTTGGTCTTCACCCAGCCGAGTCGATTCGAGATCCGGTGGACGTGCGTGTCGACGCAGATCCCCGGCTTCCCGTAGCCGTGCATGACGGTGAGGTTGGCCGTCTTACGGCCGACGCCCGGAAGCTCGAGGAGGCCATCGATCGTGTCGGGCACGCGGCCGCGGTGGCGCTCGAGGAGGATCCTGCAGATTGCGCGGATCGATCTCGACTTCGTGTTGTAGAAGCTGACGGGATAGATCGCCTTCGCGATCGTCCGCTGCCGGAGCGCGAGCATCGCCTTCGGAGTCTTGGCCCGCGCGAAGAGGCGCTCGGTCGCCCGCGCGGTGACATCGTCCCGGGTCCGCAGCGAGAGGATGCAGCTGATCAGGACTCGAAACGGGTCGGGGCCGTCGGTCTCGGCGAAGGAACCGACCGGATATCGGGCGGCGAGCGTGGTGAGCACCGCATTCATGCGGCGCACGCTCACAGCGTCTCCAAGGGTACGTCGCGCTTGGGCGCGGGGAACGCTCGGTCGACATCGGCCAAGTCCTCCTCGGTCAACACGATGTCCGCGGCGCGGGCGTTGTCGAGGACGTGCGCGCGGCGAGTCGCCTTCGGTATCGAGACGACGTTGTCGAAGCGAAGCGTCCAGGCGAGGGCGATCTGCGCGGGGCTTGCGCCGTGCCGCGCCGCCACGCGTCGCAAGCGGTCATCGGGGCGCAGCCTCCCTTGCTCCAGCGGCGAGTACGCCATGATGGCGATGTTGCGCGACGCGCACCAGGGGATGAGCGTCCGCTCGATGCCGCGCCGCTCGACGTTGTAGAGCACCTGATTCACGCCGATGCGCGCTCCGCCGTCGAGGCCTTCGGCGCGCGTCATCTCGTCGAGGTCGAAATTCGACACGCCGTAGTGTCGAATCTTTCCCTGCTCCTCGAGCCTCCTGAAGGCCCTGAGCGTCTCCGCGAACGGATGCTCGCCCGGCCAGTGCAGCAGGTAGAGGTCGATGGCGTCGACGCGGAGGCGCTTCAGGCTGCGCTCGCACGCGGCGATCGTCCCGCCGTAGCTCGCGTTCTGGGGGAGCACCTTCGATACGATGACGATGTCGCCGCGCCGTCCCTCGATCGCCTCGGCGACGATTCTTTCGGCGCCGCCGCTTCCGTACATCTCTGCGGTGTCGATCAGTCGCAATCCCAGGTCGAGGCCGAGCTTCAGAGCAGAGAGCTCGGCCGGGCGTGCGGCGTCGTTCTCCCCCATCCGCCACGTGCCCATGCCGAGGTTCGGCAGCACCTGGCCGGACCGGGTTCGGACGTCGAATACCATCGGGCCCTCCGGGTCGCTCAGCGAGTGGGACGCCGTCGACGGCGATGTCCGACTTGCAGAAAAACGGGACCTGTCCCGTCTTTGAGAAAAGCAGAATGTCCCGAATCGGGAGTGCCTCCTAAACGGGCGGCTTGAGAGCACGCGAGACGACAGCCTCGTCGATGGTCAATCGATGCCGGTCGCCTTCCTTCTTGACGTCCGCTTGCCCGAACGGATCGAACTCATACGGCTTGATGATCTTTCCCCAGACGGCCTTGAGAGCGCGCGCCCCGATGCGGCTGGATTTCGCCGCCTCGTCGGCGATCTTGCGCACTGCGCCCTCGGTGACCTCGACGTCGATCCCGTAGTTCTTGAAGAAGTTTTGCGACGCCCTGAGGACGGAATCGCGGGGCTCGGTGAAGATGCGCGAGAGCGTCCCGGCGTTCAGGTCCTCGAGGATGATCGAGTTGTCGAAGCGCGACAGGAACTGCGGCTGCATGCCGTAGTCGAACAGGTCTTCCTGCTTGAACCAGTGGCGCAGCGTGAAGTACTCCTTGATCTGCACCTCGCCGTTCTCGTAGACGGTCTCCGTGGGCAGCTTCACGCGCGAGGTTGGCGAGGTCACCCGCCGGTACACCTGGTCGTAGAGCTGCTCGAACGCGCCCGCGCACAGGAACAGCATCTTTCCGGTGTTGACGTGAATCGCGGCCTTCTCGAGCTGCTTGTTCTTGTAGATCGTCACCGGGTAGAGGATCCGCTCGCCTTCGATCAGGGTCAGCAAACCCTGCTGGATGTTGATCCCCGTGACGTAGGGCTTGCCGCCGACGACCGCGGAGATCTTGTCGATCTCGTCGATGCACACCGTCGCCCGCTCCATGTAGTCGCCGATCTGCTCGGCCGTCGCATCTTCGCCGAGAATCTCTCGCGCGCGCTCCTCCAGCCGGATGAGCAGGCGGTTTGGATCGACGATCCCCTCTTCGCTGGCGAACTGGTTGGCGTTCATGATGCAGACGACACGGTTGACGTGGATGTCTTCGTGAGTCTCGTACAGGCGCTCCATCGATCGCATGATCGTCGTCTTGCCGGTGCCGGAGTTCCCGATCATCAGGAGGTTGCCGTACCGCTCCCCTTGCAGGTGCTTGAAGATGGCGACCGACACGAACCTGAGGGTGTCGTGCTGGCCGATGACGTCCGCCTGCAGGAAGTCGTTGATTTCGACGGGTTTCATAAAGAGGGATTATAGCGAGTGGCCCAAAGATCCTTTGAATATCGAGTCGATCCCGATCGTGAACCCTGGCAAGACGCCTTCGCCGCTGAGCTCGTCGCCGTCAAACAGTCGCTGCGGCGCGAGCAACGACCGGTAGGCCGTGACGGACTGTTGATCGGGGTTGACGATCCAGACGAGCTGCGAACCCGCGCTCAGGTAGTCCGCGGCCTTCGCTCGCATCTCGCCCGCACGGTTTGATGGCGACAGGATCTCGATGGCGAGATCCGGTGCGCCGGGGAAAAAGCGGTTCGGTCTTGCCTGCGTCACCCATCGGTCTCGGGCCACGAACGAGACGTCCGGCCCGCGAACGGTATCGGGATCGCGAGCGAGAAGAAAACCAGCGTTGGAAAGTACCTCACCCAGCCCTCGCGGCCGGACGAACTCATCGAGAATCGCGACCAACCTCGTCTGGATCTGCGCATGGAGCGGAAAGGGCTGCGGCTCCGCGACGAGGAATCCGGCCTCCAGCTCGTGCCGGAGACCGTCGTCGGGAAGCGCCTCCAGATCTCGTTCCGTGAGAAGTCGAGGGTAAGAACCGTTCATCGCGGAAGAGTACGGCCGGCCGAGTCTCACGTCCACCTCGTCGGAAGCGTTCCCCGTTGCCTTCCGTATACAGTAGCGGCGTCGGGGCGCTCCCCGCCGGGAGGTCGTCATGCTCGGCTTCGTGCTGTTCCTCGTCATCGCGATTCCGGTCATCGTCATCCTCGCCCGCCAGATCCGGCGCGCGCTCGACGTGCGCGACGCCGAGGGGCGTCGCATCCGGTCGGGGATGCCCGCGCGCGTCGCCGGGAGCGCCGTGCTGCTCCTGGCGCTCCTCGTCGTGCTGGTGACCTCCGTGCGCGTCGTGCCGGTCGGCCACGCGCTCGTGATCTTCAACACCATCACGAAGGGTTTCCGCCTCTCCCAGCAGGGCGTGACGTTCGTGTGGCCGGTGATCAGCCAGACCGAGATGTACGACCTGAGGCGCCTCGAATACACGATGTCGAGCACGCAGGGCGAGGGGCGCAAGGCGAACATGGACGACTCGCTCTGGTCGCCGACCCAGGAGGGGCTGCAGGTCGGGATCGATCTGACGGTCTGGCACCACCTCGATCCGCTGCGTCTGATCACCATCCATCAGAAGATCGGACCCGACTACGAGGAAAAAATCATCCGGCCGGCCGTGCGCTCGGTGATCCGTCTCGTGATCTCGGAGTACCCGGTGATGGACGTCTACTCGTCGAAGCGCGCGTCGATTCAAGACGAGATCAACGTCAAGATCAAGGCGCTGCTCGAGAAGGACGGATTCATCGTCGACGAGGTCGTGCTGCGCGACGTGCGATTCACCGACCAGTTCGGCAAGGCGATCGAGGCGAAGCAGATCGCGCAGCAGTCGGCCGAGCAGATGAAATACGTGCTCGAGAAGGAGCAGCGCGAGGCCGAGCGGAAGGTGATCGAGGCGCAAGGGCGGGCGAAGGCGATCGAGACGATCAACGAGGCGCTGCGGCAGAACCCGAACTACATCCGCTACCTCTACGTCGACAAGTTGTCGGACAAGATCAGCGTCATCGTCTCGGATCAGAATACGATCATGGACCTGAAGGGCATCTTGGAGAGCAAGGTCAAATGACGTTTCCGCGTTCGCTCGTCCTCTTGATCGCGGCGGCGGCCGCTGCGGCCACCTCCTGCTCGAAGAGCGAATCCCCGAAGCCCGGGGCGCAAGGGCAGCCAGCGCAGGTGCAGCCGGGAATCCCGGCTCCGGGCGGGCTGCCCGGTGCCGGCGCGGCGCGGACGCCCGCGCAGGTGGCGACCGGATTGCCGCCGTCCGGCTCGACGCCGGCCGGTACCGGGATGCCGAACTTCGTGCTCATCACGATGGACTCGACGCGCCCCGACCACATCGGCTGCTACGAGAACCCCCGGGCGGTGACGCCGGCGCTCGATCAGCTCGCGAGCGAAGGGGTGAAGTGCACCTCGGCGATCGCGGTAGCGCCGATGACCCTCCCGTCGACCGCTTCGATCCTGACGGGGCTCTATCCGCCGCGGCACGGCGTGCGGGACGATGCGACCACGCGGCTGGGCGGCACCGTCCTGACCCTCGCCGAGCATCTGAAGCGGCAGGGTTACGGGACGGCAGCCGCGATCGGATCGCACATGCTCGGTTCCACGATGTGGTTCGACCGCGGGTTCGAGAGCTACGCCGAGTCGCAGCGGGCTTCCCGGACGGCGGCCTTCGTCATCGACGACGCCCTCGCGGCGGTGGAGCGGCTTAAGAGCCGTCCTTTCTTCTTGTGGGTCGAGCTCGACGATCCTCACGCGCCGTACACGCCGCCACCGGGCATGCTCAAGAAGTTCCCGAAGCAGCCCTACGACGGCGAGATCGCGTGGATGGACGCCCAGATCAAGCGGCTCGTCGATTTGCTTCGCACGCAGGGATTGATCGACCGCACGCTGATCGTCGCCACCGCGGACCACGGCGAAAGCCTCGGCGAGCACGACGAGCTGACCCACGGGCTGTTCCTCTACGACAGCACGCTCAAAGTGCCCCTGATCGTCCGATATCCTGCCCGGATCCCCGCAGGGACGAAATACGAGGGGCTCGTCTCCAGTGTCGACATCGCGCCCACCGCGCTCGAGCTGATGGGGATCCTCCCGATGGGGACGTCGCAGGGCGAGAGCTGCGCCGCGCGCCTGGCCGGCATGGACGCGCCGGAGCGTGAGATCGTCTACTCCGAATCGCTCCTGGGGCAGCGGGCCTACGGCTGGGTGCCGCTCCACGCGCTGCGCTCGCCGATCGAGAAGTTCATCGATGCGCCGACGCCCGAGCGGTTCAACGTCAGGCGGGATCCTTCGGAGACCCTCGACCTCTACGCCCAGAATTCCAAGGAGGCCGAGGACGTTTGGCGCGCCTCCATCGACGAAGCCTTGCGAACGATCGGCGTCGACGATGCGGAGGCGAAGGCGGCGAGAAACGCCAAGGGCGAGCATCGCGACCTCAAGGCGCTCGCCGCCTCGCACAATCTCTACCAGCAGGCCGTGGCCACCATCGAGGAGGGCCACCCGAAAGAGACGATGCCGCTCTTGCAGCAGGCGCTGAAGAAGAACGCCGAAAATCGCGCGGCATCGACGCTGCTCGCGGCTCTGCGCGCCGCCTCAGGCGACGCGCAGGCGGGCGCGGCCGGCGCCGCGGCCGGCGCCGAGGGGCACTTTGCGAAGGGATCGGACCTCGCTTCGAAGGGCGACAACGCCGCCGCCGAGAAGGAGCTTCGCGCGGCCGTAGCCGCCGATCCCAACATGGCCGACGCGTGGAACAAGCTCGGAATTCTGCTCGACAAAACCAACCGGCGCCCCGAGGCGATAACCGCCTTCAGCAAAGCTCTCGAGGCGGCGCCTGACCATTCCGACGCCCTCTTCAACCGCGCCAAGCTGGAGCTCCTCACTCAGAGGCTTCCCGATTCCAGGCGCGATCTCGACCGGCTCCTCAAGGTGAACGCCGACTACCCTGCCGCGCATTTTCTGGAAGCGCACGTCTGCGTCGCCGAGCACAACAACGAGGGGGCCAGGGCCGCGCTCACGAAGTTCCTGGCTCGGTCGGACATCGACCCGAAGATGAAGGCCGCTGCCCGGGACATGCTGCAGAAGCTGGGAAGTTGAACGCCCGGCGCTCTCAGAGCAGCGCGATCCCGTACCGCATCGGGATGACGATTCCGCCCTTCCCGCGAAGCTCCGCGATGCGCCGCAGGCTCTCCTCGCCCTGCTCTGCGAACTTCGCTTCGAGCTGAGCGTAGTCGTCGATCGTCACGTTCGTTTCGTAGGAATCCCGCTTCTTCCGTCCCGCCGCCTCGACGGCTTCCCATGCCCTCGTCGCGTCCTCGTCCTCGTCGGCGAGCCAGATCCAGCGCGAGTCGGGAAGGTGCTCGATGACGACGACCTCGGGTGCGATCGCGCGCGCCTGATCGAGCGCCACGCACGGGTCGCGCATCTCGTGGAGGCAGAATTCCAGGAGCGCGACGTCGCCGGTGAACTCGACGTCGTAGAAATCGCTCGGGACGATGGAGACCCTCCCGCGGAGAGCGAGCTCGTCGATCTTCGATTCGAGGCGAGCCACCGCCGCGGGGTCGTTGTCCACGGCGACCACCTGGCGGCAGACCGGCGCGTATCCGATCAGCTGCCCTCCGCCCGCGCCGACGTGGACGACGGTCTTGTCCTTGAAGTCGTAGAACGACGTCATGTCGGCAATGATCTTGTCGATGTGAGCCGGCATCGCGTCCTCGCTCCCCCGGGGTCAAGAAGAATATGGGTCGCGCGTCAGCTCAAAGCGAATCACCCCGGGCTCGGACCCCTCGCCGATCGGCCGAAAGCCACATTTGTGCAGCACGCCGATCGATGGAGTCAGCTCCGGCAACGTCTCCGCGATCACCCGTCTCACGCTGGGCTGGGCAAACGCTTTCCCGAGGAGCCCGTGCGTCGCTTCGACGGCATATCCCCGCCTTCGGTGGTCGCTGACGATTCCGTAGCCGACCTCGACCGTTCCATCTGCGGACGGTGGGCCCTTGTATCCCCCGCTTCCGATCAGCGTCCTGCCGCCGGCGTCGCCCTTGAGAACGATGAAATACATCCACCACCCGTCGTTCTCGGGGCCATCGGCGAGCCGGTCGAGCGTGTACTGGATCGCGGCGGCGTCGAGGTACTCGGGTGGCCACGTCGGCGGGACGACGGCACCGAGAGCCCGAGCGAGTGCAGCCGGACCGGCCAGGGCGGCGCGGCTCAGCGCCGGGGTCGCCGGGACCAGCTCAAGCCGTTCGGTGCCGATCACCGATCTTCGTCTCACTCATCAGCGCGAGCTGGTTTCCGTAAGGATCTTTGAACTCGGCCAGCCAAAGCTCGGAGTCGGGGGTGCGGTGAATGACGTGCGGTGCTGCACCGAACGTCACGCCCTTGTCCTTCAGGGAGGCGTGCACGGCGTGGATGTCATCGACGTTGAAGTAAATCGCCGAGCCGCGCTGGGCCGTCTGGCCCGCCGGCAAGACGCCAACGAGAAGCCGGACGCCTCCGCAATTGAAGAACGCCATTTGGGGCGGCGCTGAGAAGAGGAATGGGAGTCCGAGCACGTCGCGATAGAACGCAAGCCCGTCCTCGAAGTCGTCGACGGGAATCAGGAGTTGCGCGATGGAGGCGCCGGCCAGATTCATGGCCCAAGACTACACCGCCCCCTTCCGGCTCGGGGAATGCGCCGGAAGGGGGCTTCGACGCGAACCGGTGAGTCCCCACCGACGCCGGCCCGCGGACTACGGCTCAGGGAGCCGGCAGAGCTCGGATGCGGCCAAATGATCCGTGCGTTTCGTCCGATGGTCCCGCGGCAAAGAAGAGGTCGGTCGCCGGACCGGCCGAGGCGTTGTTGCCGAACGCGATCCCCCACAAGCCGTCGATCGCGATCGGCCGGTGCTCCGAGTCGCGGAGGACGCCGGCCGGCGTGAATCGCATCATGTCATCCGTCATCGTGTAAGCGGCGATCATCCCGTCGCCGAAGTTGCCGACCAGGAGCCTGCCGCTGAACTCCCCGAATCCCGGGGGCGCCATCGCCAACCCCCATGGAGCGTTCAACGATCCGTGTTCGGCCACCTCGGCGATGAGCAGGCCCTCGATGTCGTAAACGGCGACCATGCCGAGTCCCCGGCCGTGAAGCTCGTCCGACGCGCTGGAATCCTGCTTCGCGTAGCTCACGAAGATCCGCCCGGCGAGCACCTGGATGCCGAACGGAGCGAATCCGTCCGGGATCCTCGGATTCCTGAATCGACCGAAGGTCGCGATCGGCGCGAACTTGTCGTCGAACACGTCGACTTTGCCGTTGTGAAAGTCCGTTGCGTAGAGACGATCCCCCGCGACCGTGCGGGCGAGCGCAAGCCCTTTGTAGATCGCGCCAGACGCGGATCGATCGACGCCGACGAACGCCTCCCCTTCCGGCGACGAGGGCCCGACCTCCGGATTCCAGCCGGCGATCTTCCCGTTCTCCGTCGCGAACAGGAACCGCGCCGGGCCCGACTTTGAACCGTCGGTGACGACGAATCCGTCACCGTCGGAGTGCACGATCCCGGTCGGCGGACCGGGAATGCCGACGTGGAGCGCCTGCGGCGCGCCGTTCGGTCCGAAGACCTGCGAGGCGTTCGCCTCGTTCAGCGCGATCCACCATGGCCCCTCCGCGCTCGCGGCGAGGCCCCATCCGTTCTTGAGCTCCGAGTCCAAGTGCTCCGTCGGGATGGCGCCGTCGGAGGCGAGGTATTCGACTTGGTAGTCCTTCGGAGGCGAGCCTGGAAAGATTGGCTCCGCCGATGCCGGGAGGTCGAGCGCGACGATGGACAGCGAGTTCACCACCGCGCCGAGTGCAAAGACGCTGAGTCGAGGCTGCAATCGCATGCGGACCTCCTGCCGTTGTTCTGGGGGACCGGCCGGAGTCCCTGCGATTCGCGTGCCGCTCGAGGATCGAAGCGTTCACCCGTGCGGCGAGTTCGATCACAGGTCGGGCCGTGGGGAAAAAATCACCGCGAGGAGCAAATGTGGTCCTGCTGCGGTGCCGCTATCCGAGGAACTTGGCCGGCGTCGTGCCCACGTGCTTCCGGAACATCGAGATGAAAGCGCTCGTGCTGTTGAATCCCGATTCGAGCGCGGCGACCGTGACTTTCTCCCCTGCGGCGAGGACCTCCATCGCGTGGAGCAGCCTGAGCTGCTGGCGCCACTTGCCGAAGGTCATCGAGGTCTGTTCGAGAAATACGCGCTGGATCGTCCGCTTGCTGGCGCCGGATTCGGCGCAGAGCGCCTCGAGGGTGCGCTCGTCCGCGGGGTTCGCGACGAGCGTCCCCGCCACCCGCTGGGCACGGGCGTCGGACGGCTGCGGAAGCTGAAGCGGAACGGACTCGACCGCCTTCAGCTGATCGACGATGACGTCGACGAGGCGCCGCTCGGCCGGCGATTCCACACGCAACCTCGGAAGCGTGCACGCGTGGAGGATCAACTCCCTCAAGAGAGGCGAGACGTTCATCACGAAGCATCGCCGCGGCAGCCTGAGCGCGAGCTTCGGAAGCACGTAGAGCGTACGCATCGACACCTGGCCGGATACGCTCACCGAGTGCGGGGTGTCGGCAGGGATCCACACCGCCCGCCGTGGGGGGACGACCCAGACGCCGAGCTTCGTCCGCACCGTCATGACGCCTCTCGAGGCAAAGAGGAGCTGATCCTCCGGATGCGAGTGCTCGGCGATCACGTGCCCGTGCGGAAGCTCCGCGGATACGCCTGCCATCGCAGCGAGCCGGCGGCCGTGCCGGCTCGTCAACGCGTTCTGGCACTTGTGCGACATTTGTTGTCACAGTAGCGAGAGAAAACAATCCGGGCAAGCGGTATCTCTGCGTGCGACCGACGAAGAAGGGAGCGACGGCCATGAGATCACTCTTGCTCGGGACGATCCTCGGCGGACTGACGGCGTTCCTCTGGAGCACCACGTCGTGGGAGCTTCTGGGTTGGCACGAGGCGTCCGTCCACGCGTTCCCGAACGAGGCGGAGGTCGTCGCCGCCATGACGGCGAAACCTCTGGAATCGGGGGTCTACCTCCTCCCCAGCGCGCCGAAGGCGGACGGTCTCACCGACGAGCAGTTCAAGACGCTCCAGGCGGCCGCGACGGAGAAGTTCCAGAGGGGGCCGATCGTCTTCGCGGCGGTGCGCAGCGGCGGCTTCGGGTCGTTTAGCAAAGCGATCGCGATCCAGCTGCTTTCATTGATGGCGGCCGCCGGGCTTCTCACCTGGCTTCTCTTGCAGACGAGCGGAATGAGCTACCGGCGGCGCGTGCTCTTCTTGGCGGTGGCCGGTCTCACCGCCAGCGTGATCGTCGATCTGCCGAACTGGAACTGGTGGGGATTCTCGGGCGCGTATACCGCCGTGAATCTCGTCGATTTCACCCTGACATGGCTCTTGGCCGGATTGGTGATCGCCAAGGTCGCGAAGCGCTCGTCGTAGGCCACCGCTCACACGCGGACGATCACCTCGTCCTCCGGCTTCTTGGCGATCCTAGGGACGACCGCGTCGTGCGAAGGATAGCCGACGGGGATGAGCAGGAACGGCTTCTCGTGATCCGGCCTGCCCAGGATGCGATTGAGGAATTTCATCGGCGACGGGGTGTGGGTCAGCGTCGCGAGTCCGGAGAGGTGAAGGGAGGCGAGGAGAAACCCGCACGCGATACCGACCGACTCGGTCACGTAGTAGTTCTTCCGCTTGGCGATCGTGCCGTCGTCCACGCCTCCGGCCGGCGGAGACGGCTCCCAGTCCATCCGGAACACGGCGATGAGGAACGGAGCCGTCTCGAGGAACGGTTTGTGCCAATCGGTGCCGAGAGGGGCCAGAGCCTCCAGCCAGTCCGAGGGCATGCGTCGCGCGTAGCTCTCCTTCTCCTCGCTCTCGGCCGCCTCCCGGATGTCGCGCTTGACCTGCCGGTCCGAGACGACCACGAAGCGCCAGGGCTGCCGGTTCGCACCGGAGGGCGCGGACGCCGCCGTGCGAAGCGCGTCCCGAACGAGCTCCCACGGAACGGGCTCGTCCGAGAAGTCGCGCACCGAGCGACGCGTCGCCATGCGGGCGTGGAACTCTTCGGCGCGGCGCCGCATCTCCTGCGATGCGAGCCGTTCGAAGCGCAGCGGCTCGAACCGGGCGGTCGTCACCTCTAATCAGCGTCTTCGAGGCCGTGGGCGAGCTGCCGCTCGTAGGCCTCGCTGTCGAAATACCCTTGCGAGGCGGCGATGAGCCCGCGCTCGTCGATCCGCCAGACCTCGAATCCGCTGATGCGAACCCGCTGGCCGGTGCCGCCCGGTCCGGTGTTCGTTCCGACGAGAGTCCACCTGTAGACGGCGCGATCCCCCTGGACGAGCAGGCCGTCCAAGAGAACCCGCATGTCCGGGAACGTCGACATGAATTCTCGCGCGACCGCTCCGATCGCGCTCCGACCCACCGCCGGCGCACCGGTGTTGATCGTCAGCGAACCACCGGACGCATAACAGTCGGCCACGCGGGACGGCTCGCCGCTGCACCATGCGGCGGTGTAGCGATGGGCGAGCTCATCGATCGTTGCCGCGGACGGCGGCGTCCGCGGCGGAGAGCTGATCTCGACCTGGAGCGCAGCCGTGTCGATCCGGGCTTCATCCGATTCGATCTCCCCCGCGGCATTGAAACCGAACAGATCGGCGCCCACCGCGTGCACGGTCCGTCCATTCGGCAGAGTGGCGTGCATGACCCACTCCGCGAGGGCCCACTTGGGATCGATCGCCAAGATGTGAGTCGGCGTGACCGTCGCGTCGGGGTACACGGCGAATACGGTCGCGAGATAAGAGGCGACCGCCTCCCGTCCCTGCAGCGAGGTCCCGTCGCCGCGGCCCCGGACGACCTCAGCGGATTGATGCGCGACGACCGCCGCGGCGTCCTGTCTGTTGAAGGCCGCCAGAAGGCTGCGGACGCGAGCGACGCGATCGGCAGCGGAAAGCATGCTTCCAGCCTACACCCGGCCGGGGACCGCTCGAGGCCGGGCCCCGGCTAACTAAGGCGTTTCCTGCGGAATCCTCATCCCGTAGAACGACCGCCAGACGAAGAAAACCGAAACCGCGAAGAACGCAGCCGCGAGCACGTGGGTGATCGTGCCGCCCTGCTGGCGCGCCATGCTCACCGCCAGCTCGACCGCGAGAAGGCCGAAGAGCGTCGTGAACTTGATGACCGGATTCATGGCCACGGACGAGGTGTCCTTGAACGGATCGCCGACGGTGTCGCCGACGACGGTCGCGTCATGGAGCGGCGTTCCCTTCTCCTTCAGCTCGACCTCGACGATCTTCTTCGCGTTGTCCCAGGCGCCGCCGGCGTTTGCCATGAAGATCGCCTGGAAGAGGCCGAACATCGCGATCGAGATCAGATAGCCGATGAAGAAGTACGGCTCGACGAACGCGAAGGCCAAGGTCGCGAAGAAGATGCAGAGGAAGATATTGAACATCCCCTTCTGCGCGTACTGGGTGCAGATCTCGACGACCTTCTTCGAGTCGGTGACCGAGGCTTTGGTCGTACCTTCGAGCTTGATGTTCCGCTTGATGAACTCGACCGCCCGGTAAGCGCCGGTCGTGACCGCCTGCGTCGAGGCGCCGGTGAACCAGTAGATCATCGAACCGCCGGCGAGGAGGCCCAGGACGAACGGCGGGTAGAGGAGCGAGAGTTTCTCGAGGTTCTCCGTGAGCCCGTGGGTCAGCGCGACGATGATCGAGAAGATCATCGTCGTGGCGCCGACGACCGCGGTGCCGATGAGCACCGGCTTCGCCGTCGCCTTGAAGGTGTTGCCGGCGCCGTCGTTTTCCTCCAGGAGATGCTTCGCTTTTTCGAGGTTGGCGTCGAATCCGTAGGTCTTCTTCAGGTGGTCCTTGACGTTCGGGACCTGCTCGATCAGCGAGAGCTCGTAGACCGACTGGGCGTTGTCGGTCACCGGGCCGTAGGAATCGACG
Organism: uncultured Acidobacteriota bacterium; assembly: GCA_964511835.1. Classification (GTDB taxonomy): domain Bacteria; phylum Acidobacteriota; class Polarisedimenticolia; order Polarisedimenticolales; family DASRJG01; genus DASRJG01. Next base: position 30,266 of record CAZEII010000007.1, read on the forward strand.
GCGATCGTCACGGGGCCCATCCCGAGAAAACCGAACGCGACGAGGCCGAACGCGAAGACGGCGGGCGCGATCATCAGGCTCCCGAGACCCATCGAGCCGATCGCGTAGGCGATTCCCATGAGCGTCAGGATGGTCATGCCGAGCCAGTACGAGCTGAAGTTCCCGGCGACGAAGCCCGAGAGGATGTTGAGCGAGGCGCCGCCTTCCTTGGACGAGATCAGAACCTCGCGGACGTGCCCCGACTCGACGGAGGTGAACACTTTGACCAGCTCCGGGATGATCGCGCCGGCGAGCGTGCCGCACGTAATGACCGTGGAGAGCTTCCACCAGAGCGTGCCGTCGCCCAGGTTCGGGATCATCAGATACGAGACGATGTAGGTGAGGATCACGGAGACGATCGAGGTCAGCCAAACGAGACGCGTCAGGGGCGTCTCGTAGTTCATCTTGTCGGCCTGCGCGTATTGCGCCCGCGCCCACGCCTCGTTGGCGAAGTAAGACAGGCCCGAGGCGACGATCATCATCACGCGCATCGTGAAGATCCAGACGAGGAGCTGCACCTGCACGGTGGGTTCTTTGACAGCGAGCAGGATGAACGAGATCAACGCGACCCCGGTGACGCCGTAGGTCTCGAACCCGTCCGCCGAGGGACCGACGGAGTCGCCCGCGTTGTCCCCGGTGCAATCGGCGATCACGCCGGGATTGCGGGCGTCGTCTTCCTTGATCTTGAAGACGACCTTCATGAGGTCGGCGCCGATGTCGGCGATCTTCGTGAAGATGCCGCCGGCGATGCGGAGGGCCGAGGCGCCGAGCGATTCGCCGATGGCGAAGCCGATGAAGCAAGGGCCAGCGTACTCACCGGGAACGAACAGGAGAATGCACAGCATGATGAACAGCTCGACCGAGATCAGCGCCATGCCGATGCTCATGCCGGCCTTCAGCGGAATCGCGTAGCACGGGAACGGCTTGCCGCGGAGCGACGCGAACGCCGTCCGCGAGTTGGCGAACGTGTTGATGCGGATGCCGAACCAGGCGACGCCGTAGCTCCCGGCGATTCCGATCAGTGAGAATGCGAGGATGATGAGGGTGCGGCTGAACGAGAAGTGCTGCAGGAAGAAGAAGTAGATGAAGATGATCGCCCCGATGAACAGCTCGAGGACCATCAGGAACTTTCCTTGCTGGATGAGGTACGTCTTGCAGGTCTCGTAGATCAGCTCGGAGACGTCGAGCATCAACTGGTGCACGGGCATGTTCTTGAGCGACGTGTAGATCATCAGCCCGAAGCCCAAGCCCAGCGCCGAAACGACGAGCCCCACCATCAGGATCGTGCGGCCGTTGGTACCGCCGAAGAAATTGACGGTGCCGAGGTCGGGGAGCCGCAGGTTCGCCTCGCCCCCTTCGCTCGCGAGCGCCGGGGCCGGAGCCAGGACCGCCATCGCGAGGACCGCGATGGGAAGGAGGGCGATCAAACCTCGGAGCCACTTGTTCGTGAACATGTCCACCTCTCTCCTCGGCTCGCGTGAAGCCACAAAGCCCCGCCCGCGCGGCGGACGGGATCGAGTTTTGGAGGGGTTGGCCGCCCGCCGCTGGGGCGGACGCTTCAGCGCCCACGCCTTCCGCTCATGACGACCCCGCTGGCGAATACGCCGATGGACGGAAAGCCGAAGGGTTATACCAGGGATGCCGGGTCGTTGTCGACGGGAGGGGCGGCCGGCCTAGTGGAGACCGCTCGGGCCCTTGATAATCAGCGATTCCACCTCTTTCGCCCGCGCCGTCAGCCAGTCCTCGTCGACGACCTTTCGGGACTCGAAGCCGTCGAAATGGAGGATCCCATAGCGGGCGGTCAAGGTGACGAATCGCCGCGCCGGATCGATCGAGATTCTGTCGAGGCTCAGGTAGGCGTTCGAGAGAGGGCAGTCGACCAAGGTCTCGCCGTCCAAGATGATTTTCAGGTCGACGAACGACGACGCTCCCCCCTCCCCGTGGCCGACCGGCGGCGCGACGCGGATCGTCGTCTCGATCTGGTGGGGTCCGATCTTCTCCTTCTTGTCGAACGTGTGACCCGCCGCCGATTCGAGGATGATGATTCCCTGCTTTTCGAGCTGCGCCGGCCGCGACGCGGTCTCCGGCGCTCGCTCCATGAATCCCGTCGTGATCTGAAGCTGCCGGGCCGGCGCAAGATACCGATACTCGGCGTAGGGACAATCCTCGGCCCGCGCCAGCGTGAGCGCCCACGCGCCGCAGAGCAGCACCGCGAGAAGCTTGCGCAGGCTAGTCCATCCGTTCGAGGTGAACGGAGACCGCTCCGGAGCGGTTTCGCACCACTGTCATCTCCCACGGCTCGCAGCAGACCTCGCAGTCCTGAACCATATGCCCGGTCGAGCCGGGGTCGAGGATCAGGTCCTGCCACTCGCCGCAGTAAGGGCATTGAGCTTGGACGAGATCGTCCTTCATCGCCGGCCATTGTACGTGGTTCCGGGTTGTGCGAGCGTAGTCGCGTATGCGCGTGAAAATCTGCGGAATGCGGCGCGCCGAGGACGCCGCCGCGGCCGTCGCCGCGGGAGCCGACGCGATCGGCTGCCTCGTCGGCCTGAATTACGCCGCGCCGGATGCCGTCGGGCCTTCGGCGGCGCGCGAGATCTTCGCCTCGCTCCCTCCGTTCGTCGCCCGCGTCCTAGTCACCCACCGGACCGGCCTCGCGGAGGTCACCGCTCTGCTGCGCGAGACCGGAGCGACCGTGGCGCAGCTTCACGGCGAGTTCCCGTCGGTCGCGATTCCGGCGCTCAGAGAATCCATTCCCTATGTTTCGGTCGTGAAATGCGTCCACGTCGCGGGCGAGGAGTCGATCGATGCGGCGCTGGCCGCCGCCCGCGTTGCGGACGCCGTGCTTCTCGACACCAAGGCCCGCGGTTTGATCGGCGGCACGGGGAAGACGCACGACTGGTCGATCAGCGCCCGGATCGTGGCCGCTTGTCCGAAGCCGGTGATCCTCGCCGGCGGGCTCACGCCCGACAACGTCGCCGCCGCGATCTCCCAGGTGCGGCCGTACGCCGTCGACGTGAATTCCGGCACGCGCGGCTCGAACGGCTTCAAGGACCACGCCAAGGTTCGTGTCTTCGTCGCTGCCGCCAAGCAATAGGGGACACTCCCCTTTTTCTTACAAAGCTCCCCGGATACCGCTTTGATAAGAAAAAGGGGAGTGTCCCCTATTCCACGTGGTAGATCGCGATGGAGTCCCCGGCCCAACCGATGGGAACGGCGGTGTCGTGTAAGCGTTTGAGCCAGGTGGCGGGAATCGCGTCCTCGGCTTCCCGGCGCTTCTCGGCGGTGATGAAGCCCCGCGCCTGCATCCAGTCGGCGGTGTGGATGAGAGCGAGCCCTTGCTCGGCGCGTCGTCCGCTGTCGACGAGATACTCTTCGATCTTCGCACGGTCGACGAAGCCGCGCCTCACGGCCTCCTCCGAGAACGCGCGGTCGGCGTCGAGGTAGAGCCCGGTCATCAGGGTGACGCTGGCAGCGAGGTAACGGCCGCGCTCCGGGCGCACGACAGGCGTGTCGGGATAGAAGTCGATGAACAGCGCCACCTTGCGATAGTTGATCCCGTACGCGCGCGGGTCGGCGGTGCCGAAGTAGGCGAGATCCACGTCGCGAACGCCATGGGAGTCCATCCAGCCTTTCAGGCGCCGCAGGTCCTGGCCCCAGTCGAGGTTGGAATCGACGAAGTGCTTGCTCGCGCTGCGTGGGCCGCCGGCCGCCAGGTTGAAGTAGGACAGGTACCGCGGCGTCGCGAGCCCGAAGGACACCAAGCAGGAAGCCGTCAGAATCACTGCGGCGGCGGCCTTCGGCCCATGCGCCTCGAGCCACGTGGCCGCAGGGGCGATCGCCACGCAAAGGAAGGGGTAGACGGGCACGACGTGGCGGTGCCCGATGTTGAAACGGCTCTCGATCGCCAGCGCGGTGAAGACCAGCGGCGGCAACCCCAGGCACCAACCGTCGAAGCTGCGCCCGAGCGTGCGAACGAGTCCTGCGGCCAAGACCCATAGGGCGAGCGCCATGAACGCGAGCGGCGTCTTGAAGAAGAAAGCCTCGGGGAAATACCGGTACCAGCCGGCGATGGACTGAACGCCGTCGAGGTAGACGATGCGCCCCTTCGACCACGACTTCGCGAAGGCAAAGCCGTAAAGATAGGCCTCGGGAACGAGCCGGTGATCGTGCGCGAAGACGACCGCGGCCGACGGGGGCACGTCGCTGTAGAGGTCCTTCCACTCGAGGACGTACCCCGGATCGCGTGAGGCGGCGAAACGGAAGCCGTAGCCGGCCCACAGCGCGAGGTAAGCGATCGCTGCGATCACTACGAGCCCTGTCATGGCGCGCTTGACGTCGATGCGCTTCGTCGCGACGCCGACGGCGGTGATCAACACGATCAACGGCACGAGGAGCGCGCAAGAGAACTTCAGGAGGAGCGCTGCCCCGAGCGCCGCTCCGGTCAGCGCCGCCCTGCGCCACGAGGGAGCGCTGAGCCACCTCCAGAGGAGCCAGCTCGTTCCGGTGAACCCGACCGCGGCCGGCAGATCGGTCGTCACGAGCCGCGCGTGGGCGAGCAGCGTCGGGCACGTCACTGCGAGCGCAAGAGCGAGCAGGCCCGCGGGCGCGCCGAACAGGGCGCGCGCCCAGGCGTAGACGACGAGCAAAAGCAGTGCTCCCAGGAGAAGGATCGTGCAGCGGGCGGGGACCAATCGCGCGGCGGGATCGCGGCGCACGGCGGCCTCCGGCGGGCCGTTCAGGAGGCCGAATCCAAATCGCCATTCGTAGGCGTGCGAGCGCCGCGCGTCGGTCTCCGAGACCGGTATCCCCTGCCAGAGCGGCGTCGCGTAGTCCCCCCCGCCGCGATCCAGAAGGGCGAGCGGCGCCGCGGCGATCAGCTTCACAAGGGGTGGGTGCTCGGGGTTCAGCCGGAAGTCTCCCGTCTCGAGATACGACACCCCCGCGCCGATGTGCGCGGTCTCATCGAAGGTCGCCGAGTCGAGAGACAGGGAGACGAATCCGCAGACGAGAAAGAGCCCGATCAGCGCCGGCACCGCCACGCGATGCGGGATCTTGGACAACGGAATCACTGCGGGAGCATACCGAAAAAAGGGGACACTCAGAACGGGCGTTCTGAGTGTCCCCTAGTCGTGGAGATGGTACGGGACGCTGGTGACGACGATGTGCGGACGGAACAGGAGCGCGCCCTTGATGAGGAGAGCGCGCTGGTTGTGGAGAAGGTGGTGCCACCATCGCGCGGGGACGAACTCGGGGAGCAGAACGGTGACGAAATCGCCCGGGCGCTCGTCGTTGGTCAGCTCGATGTACTCGAGGAGCGGCTCCATGACCGAGCGGAAGGGCGACGCAAGGATCTCCAGACGGATCCCCTTCCCCCATCGCGGCCACGTCTCACGGATCTCCTGCGTCGCATGCGGATCGACGTCGACGTAGATCGCCCGTACGTCGTCGGAGAGCGTTCGCGCGTACTCCAGCGCCTGCACGACGGCGCGGTGAACGCCGCCGATGGGAACGATCACCGTGTTGTGCCGCTTCTCGGGGACATCGAGCCCCTTGAGCGACAGCTGCTGCGCGACCCGGTGGTAGTGGCGGTTGATCGCCAGGAAGTGCGCGACAAGCACGGGGATCAGGACGATGATGATCCAGGCTCCCTCGCGGAACTTCGTGATCGCGACGACGAACAGGACGACGAGCGTGAGCACGGCCCCCAGCCCATTAATGAACGCGCCGAGCCGCCAGCCCCGCTTTCGCTCGCGGCGCCACTTCAGGACCATCCCCGCTTGCGACAGCGTGAACGACACGAAGACGCCCAGCATGTAGAGAGGAATCAGCGCGTGCGTGTCTCCCCCGAACACGAACAGGAGAACGCCAGCGAGAACGCTCAGCATGACGATGCCGTTCGAGAACGCCAGGCGGTCCCCTTGGTTGGCGAGCTGGCGAGGCAGGAACTTGTCGCGGGCGATGATCGATGCCAAGCGGGGAAAGTCCGAGAACGCGGTGTTCGCGGCGAGCGCCAAGATGAGGGTCGTGGCCGCCTGGACCATGTAGTACAACGGGCCGCGTCCTCCGAGTATCGCCCGGTTGAGCTGCGAGATGACGGTCTCGTCGGTTCGCGGAACGACGTGAAACGCGTCCGCCAGGAGGGTCACGCCGCCGAACAGCGTTACTGCGCAGGCGATCATGATGAGAAGCGTCGTGGCGGCGTTCGTGGCTTCGGGCGGCTTGAACGCGGGGACGCCGTCGGAGATCGCCTCGATCCCGGTCAGCGCCGTGCACCCGTTCGCGAAGGCGCGAAGCACCAGGAAAATCGAAAGAGAAGCCGTCTCCGCCGGCACGAAGACATCCGGCGACGCCGGGAGCGGCTCGATCGGACCCGTGAGCGCCTTGTACGCCCCGACGGCGAGCAGGATCCCCATGCTGCCGAGGAAGAAGAACGTCGGCGCCGAGAAGATGCGCCCCGACTCGCGGATGCCGCGCAGATTGCCGATGGCGATCAACACGAGAATCCCGAGCGAGAGCTCCACACGGTTGACGTGCCATGAAGGGAGAGCCGACGTGATGGCGGCGACCCCCGCCGCGATGCTGACCGCGACGGTGAGGACGTAGTCGAGCAGGAGCGCCGCGGCGGCCACCAGACCTGGGATGGTGCCGATGTTCTCGCGCGCGACGCGATAGGCGCCGCCGCCGCCCGGATAAGCGTGGATGGTCTGGCGGTACGAGAAACCGATGACGACCATCAGGCCGACGATCACGCACCCGATCGGCGTGACGAGCCAGAGCGACGCCGCACCGGCGATCAGGAGCGTGCGGAGGATTTCCTCGGTCGCGTAAGCGACAGACGACAGGGCGTCGGAGGAGAGGATCGCGAGGCCGGACGCCTTGGTGTAGCGCTCGTGATGAGCCTGGTGCGACGGGATCGGCTTGCCCACGAGCAGGTGCTTGAGGGCACCGACGGCGAATCCAGGAGACACCCTTGTCTACCCCCGTCCGCCCCCGGGCGGAGCCGGCCGCGGCACGTTCTAGCAATGCCCCCTCGGGCTGTCAATCAAGCCCTGTTAGACTCCGGGATTCGCGTCTTGTGAGGGCGTCATCGTGCTGCACACGATCGTCGACATCTTCCTGCACCTCGACAGGCATCTCGGGGAATTCGTGCAGGCACACGGCCGCTCGACCTACGGCCTCTTGTTCGCGATCGTCTTCTTGGAGACCGGTCTCGTCGTCACGCCCTTTCTCCCCGGAGACTCGCTCTTGTTCGCGTGCGGGGCGCTGGCCGCCGTCGGCGCGCTCGACCCCGTCGCCTTGTTCCTGCTGTTGGCGGCTGCCGCGATCTTGGGCGACACCACGAACTACTCGATCGGAAAGGCGATCGGCCCGCGCGCGTTCACGGGCAACATACGGTTCTTGAAGCACGAGCACCTGATCCGCACGCAGAAGTTCTACGAGCGGCACGGTGGGAAGACGATCTTCCTCGCGCGCTTCGTTCCGATCATCCGCACCTTCGCTCCGTTCGTCGCCGGCATCGGCACGATGTCCTACATGCGCTTCCTCGTCTACAACGTCGTCGGCGGCGCCACATGGGTGGGCGTCTGTCTTCTGTCGGGGTATGCGTTCGGCAACATCCCTGTGGTCAAGAATAACTTCTCGATCGTCATCTTGGCGATCGTCGCGATCTCGCTCGTTCCACTCGTCGTCGAATACTTCAGGCACAAAGAGTAGGGGTACCGAAACGAGGACACTCCCCTTTTTCTTGCAAAGCTCCCCGGATACCGCTTTGCAAGAAAACAGGGGAGTGTCCTCGTTTCGGTACCCCTACTTTTTGTCCAAGACTTTTCGGAAGAAGTGGATCGTGAAGTAAGCGATGATCACCCAGGTCGCGACCAGCATGATCCAGGCCGACGGAGTCATAGACCGCGCCTCGAGCGGCGGCGCCACGCCAGCCAGGTGAGACCCGCGCAGCAGCCGAACACGAGGGTCAACAGCAGGCGGGTCAAGTCGACGACCAACTCGCCCGTCCCATGGCCGGCGGAGTCGAACCAGGCGTAGGCGCTGCCGACGTGAAAGATCTTGCCGATGACGCTGTCGGAGGCGAGGGGCCAGCCACGGCCCGCCAGAAGGGATGAAAGGGCGTCTCCCCACGGTCCCATCGGTTTGACGAGCGCGGCGAAGAAGATCGCGAGCAGCAGAACCGGCGTGACGTACCGGATCACCGGCCGGTACCAGCGGGGCACGGTCATGTCGGCGCCGCGCGTGATCTCCTCCCACCCGGTGTCGATGCCGAGCACCCAGGCGAACAGCAGGGTCTCGATCAGCGCGAACACGAACAGCGCGAAGGTGCCCATCCAGAAGTCGAACTCGTCGAACGCGCCGCCGGGATAGAGCCAAACGCAGAAGAATCCGAGCGCCGCCGCCACGCCGCCGAACGTCAGCGCGGCCTTCACGCGGCCGAAGTCGAACTCGTCCTCGAGGAACGCCATCACGGGCTGGCCCATCGCGAGCGAAGAGGTGATGCCGGCGAAGAAGAGCAGCCCGAACCACATCGCACCGGCTAGGGGAGCGAACCATCCCCAGTTGAGGAACAGCTTGGGGAACGCCATGAACCCGAGGGCGAAGCCGCTGCCGCCCGCCGTCGCCGCCTGGACCGCCGCCAGCCCGAGGTACGCCGTCGCGATCGGGATCAGGATCGAGCCGCCCAGAATCACCTCGACGAACTCGTTCATCCAGCCCATCGAAGCGGCGTTCAAGGCAATGTCGTCGTTCTCTTTGAGGTATGCGGCGTAGCAGTGGACCGAGCCCATGCCGACCGATAGGGTGAAGAAGATCTGCCCCGCAGCCGCGAGCCAGGTCGTCGGATCGAGGAGACCCTCCGGCTTCGGCTCCCAGACGTAATTCAGGCCGGCGAGGGGACTCTCGACGAGTCCCGGCGACCCCGCGGGAAGGGTCAGGCCGCGGAGAGCGAGCACCGCGCCGAAGAGGATCAGGAGCGGCATCCCGACCTTGCTGGCGAGCTCGATCCCCTTGGCCAGCCCCCGCGAGAGGATCCAGACGTTGAGCCCGAGCGTCAGGGCGAACCAGAACGCGGCTTCCTTCGGCAGCGCGAACAGCGACGCCTCGCTCTCGCCCACGAACGCGGGGAAGAACCTATCGGGGGCCACCGTCTTGAACGTCCCCACGATCGAATGCCAGACGTACGCCAGCGTCCACGACTCGATGTAGCAGTAGTAGCCGGCCACGCTGAGGCAGCAGCAGAGGCCGATTGCGCCGAAGTACTTGTAGACGGAGCTGCGGCCGAGACGGTCGAACATCCCGGGAGCCGAGTGGTGCCCGAACCGCCCGCCGCGCCTGCCGATCGCCCACTCGATCCAGAGCAGGGGGACGCCCATCAGGGCGAACGAGATCAGGTAGGGGATGAGAAACGCCCCGCCGCCGTGCTGCGCAGCCTGTGCGGGAAAGCGAAGGAAATTTCCGAGCCCGACGGCGTTGCCCGCCGCGGCGAGCACGAGCCCCGCGCGCGAGCCCCAGCCCTCCCTGGGCTTCACCCGGCTAGCCGCCGGGAAGCGTCAAGGGATGCGCGAGTCGCTCGTCGCTGACGATGCCGATCTTCAGGGCGTCGTCGCCCTTGCGGGCCGTATCGATGATCCGGATGACCGCTTCGTAGTTGAGTTTTTCTTCAGCGGCCAGGAACAGGATCTTGTCGGAGGACTTCCTGTTCTTGAACGTCTCCGTGATACGCGTCGCGAGGTTCGTGACGTCGACCTCTTCCTTGTTCAGAAAGACACGGCACCCGGGGGGGAGACCGGGAGAGCTCAACCCGGATTCGATCGCGCAGGATTCAGCGTTGATCGCGAGAATGATCGGGGGGTGATCCGGGTCGGGCTGAACCGGCTCCTGGGATTCTTTCGGGATCTCGATGTCGTAGCCGCGCTGCGCCAAAGGCACGAGCACCATGAAGATGATCAGGAGCACCAACACGACGTCGATCAGGGGCGTGACGTTGATGTCGGAGTTGAGACCGCCTCCGCCGCCGACTGCCATTCCCATGGTTCGTCTCCGCTCCTCTGACTATTCTTGCCGCTGAGTGATGAGGCCGACCTGCTCGAAGCCGACCTCCTTGACCTTGAGCATCGCCTTCTTCACCTGCCCGTATTGCAGACGCGCGTCCCCCTTGATGACGATGGAGGCGTTCTTGTTGCGCTGGTACTCCTCGGTTAGGCGGGTCGCGAACGCCTGGTCGTTCGCCATCGGCTCCTTCTCGATGTAGACCGGTTTGTCTTTCGCGACGGCGATCAGGATCTGGCTCTTGTCTTCGGGCTTCTTCGGCGGGTCGGACGCCTTGGGAAGGACCACGGGCGGCCCCTTCTGAAGCATCGGCGTGACGACCATGAAGATGATCAGAAGCACCAGCACCACGTCGACCAGCGGCGTGACGTTGATCGTCGAATTGACGCTTTCGACCTTAACGCTTTGCACTCGCGGCCTCGTGCTTCTTCAGGAAGAAGTCCAGCAGCTCGGCTGAGGAGTTCGACATCTCGATCTGGAAGCGCTCGAGCCGGGTCGTGAAGTAGTTGAACGCCATGACCGCGGGGACGGCGACCAGGATGCCGAACGCCGTCGTGATCAGCGCCTCGGCGATACCTGCGGAGACCGCCGCCAGCCCGCCTGAGCCCGAGAGCGCGATTCCAGTGAAGGCGTTGATGATGCCGACGACCGTGCCGAAGAGGCCGATGAACGGCGCTGATGATCCGATCGTCGCGAGGCCGCCGGTCCCCTTCTTCATCTCGGCGGACGTGAGCGACACGGCGCGGTCGAGCGCACGCCCGACGGCGCCCACGAGATCGTGGCTGTCGGCCAGCTCCGCCTTGTCGTTGTCGTACTCGATGAGGCCGGCGGAGACGACCTTCGCGATGTGCGACTTCTTGTACTTCCGGGCGGCCTCGAGCGCGCCGGCGAAGTTGTTGTCCTTGAGGTTCTTCACGAACTGCGGAAGGAACTGCAGGGACTCGTCGCGCGCAGCCTTGTAGCTGCGGAACTTGTCGATCATCACCGCGATCGAGTAGATCGAGAGGCCCGTCAGGATGACGATGACGACCTTCCCGACCCAGCTCGCATCGATGAACATCTGAATAGGATTCATGTGTTGGCTCCTTGAGGCGTTTCCGTGCGGATGACGTCTAGCGCAGCCTGAAATCGACGCGAATCGTGAAGTAGATCGCCACCGGCTTCCCGTTCTGCAGGGCCGGCGTGTACTTCCTCTGCTTGACGGCCACGATGGCCGAATCGTTGAACATCGGATTCGACGAGGAAAGGACCGTCACCTCGTTCACGTTCCCTTCCTTGTCGATGACGGCTTGCAAGATGACCTTGCCCTCGATGCGTGCGCGGCGCGCGATGTCCGGGTACTCCGGGTCCACCTTCTTGATGATCGTCGGGAGCGTGACGTCGCCGGTGGGTAGGATCGGCTCGTCGCCCGTTCCGCCCTCGACGCCGCCGACCACGCCGCCGACCACGCCGCCGACCACGCCACCGGGAACGCCGCCGGGGACACCGCCCACGACACCGCCCTCGACGCCTTCGTCCGCCGGGGCCTCAGGAGCTTTGGGCACGACTTCCGGGGTGACCGTGGGCTGGACGACTTCCTCGACCTTCGGCTTGATCTCCTCGTGTTTCGGCTTGGTGGAGCCCGCTGGGGGCGGGGGGGGAGGAGGAGGTGGTGGTGGAGGCGCGGCGCCGATGAACGACACCATCACGTCGGGGTCTTGAACCGCCGCGATGATCAGGTAGGACGCACCGATGATGAAAAGGATGGCGAGGACATGCGCGCCGATCGCGATCGGGAAGGACCACTTGCTGTGGTCCTCCGGCTTCGCGTTGGTGCTTTCGAGCATCGTATCGAACATCGAGTGGTCCCTCGCCGGTCCCGGTGCCGTCTACCCTGATTTTGCCTTGGCTTGCTGAGCCTTGCGAACGTCGATGGCCCGCTTCTGATATTCGTCGGCTTTGGCGATGGCTTGGCCTGCCTCGGCGTTCTTGCCGACGGTGGCCAGGGCCTTGGCCTTTTCCCGGTAGATGAGATTGATGTAGGAGAGGGCGTCGAAGTAGTCGGGGTCGATCGCCAGGGCCTTGTCCAGGGCCTGGATCCCCTTCTCCACGACCTGCTCGCGCTCTTCCTGGGAGACTGCGACCCCGCCGTGGTACGACCTTGCCCAGCAGTTGACGCCCAGGGTGTACCAAGTCTCCTTGTTGTTCGGATCCATGTTCGCGCGCTTCTCGAAGTACTCGAGCGACTTCGTGAAGTCACCCTTCTTCTGGTACAGCGTCGCGATCTGGTTGATCAGGGAGAGATCCTTAGGACGACTCTCGAGCTGCTTTTCGAGATAGGCTATCGCCTTGTCCTTGTCGCCGGTCGAGGAGAGGAAGCTGAGGTAGTACTTTTCGGTCTTCTCGCGCTCGTCAGTGCTCGGCGGCGTCAACGCGAGCGCTCGTTCGAACGCGGCGATCCCCTTTTCCGCGAAGGCCTTGTCCTTCGGGTGCTCCGAGCCCGGGTGGTAGAGCGCCATGTAGGCCATGGCCTCGTTGTGGTTCGCGTCCCAGCTCTTGGGATTGAGCTGGAGGAGCTGATCGTACTGGGCGATGGCCTCCTCGAACTTCTGCCCCACATACAGCTCATTGCCCTTCTTGAGGAACATTCGCTCGCGGAGGCTCCCACAGGAGGGCGCGACCGTGACCGCCGCGACCGTGACCGCCGCGATGATCGTCAACGCGAACCAACGGCGACTCCTCGTCATGTCCTCTCCTGCCCCGAGCATAATCCGGGCAGCCCCTCAGCGTCGCCAGTGCGGCGCGCGGCCGGTGCTGCGTGATCCCCGCACCTCAAATCCCCAGTGCCTGGCCTTTCCCACGGTAGGAAAAGGAAGCGTCGGATGGTATCGCACACCCCCGGGGTCGGCCAAGACCCCTCCCCTACATGCCGAGCTTCAGGGCGATGTTGCGCATCTGAACCCCATGGACCAGGGATGAGCCACCCCGGATCGCCGTGGCGACATGCACCGCCTCGGTCATCTGGTCGACGTCGGAGCCCTTCTCCAGACATGTGTTCGTGTAGGCGTCGATACAGTAGGGGCACTGGATGGTGTGGGCGACGGCGAGAGCGATCAGCGCCTTTTCCCGCTCGGTCAGCGCTCCGTCGGCAAAGACCGCGGTGTACCAGTCCAGAAACTTCGCCCACAGTTCCGGACGGTTCTTTCCCATCTCTGCGAACTTCGCCAAATCGTGAGGACAGTAATACGTGTCCATGCTCGTCCCCCGTATCGATCGTCTTACAAACCCGCTATCGTCGGCGTGATGTCGGCGCGCGCCCAGGCCTTTTTGAAGCGGGCCGCCGCCCGCGACGCTTCGCCGGTCTTGTTCTGCGCCTTCAGCGCTTGGCCAAGTCCGAAAAGGGATCGACCATTCTCCGGGTTCTTCTTCAAGTCCTGACGGAAGACCGCCTCGGCTTCGCCGAACTTGCCTTGGCGAAGCCATGAGCCACCTAGCGATTCGCGAACCGGGTAGTACCAGGCCGGCGGCTCGTCGTAGGACAGCGCGTCCTGCGCCGCGACCGCTTTGATCCAGAAGACGATCGCCTGCTCGTTGTCGCCCCGCGCTTCGGCGATCCGCGCGTCGAGCGAGGGCATCGCCACCGCGATGAGATCCTTGCTCGAGTTGAGGCCCATGATCGTGTCGGCGGGAATCTTGGCAGCCGCCTCGTCGAGGGCCTTGCGCTCCGCCTTGGCCGATTCGAGCTTTCCTTTCGCGGTGAAAGCGACGCCGCGGCCGTAGTGCCACAGCGCGACGGTCGTGGGCAGCGACGCATCGGGTTGTGGAAGCTTGAGAACGTCGTCCCACTTCTCGAACCTGAGAGAGAAAAACATCTGGTAGGGAACGACGAACTCCGCCATCGGCATTTCTTTGACGACGGGAAGCGCGAGATCGGTCGTCTTCTTGGCCGCGTCGAGGGCGACCGTCGAGCGGCCCTCCATCGCGGCCGAGGCCGCGAGGAACTGCAGATTGTGCGTGTAATACATGATGGGATACACGCCCTCGACGTGGTGATCCTTGATGTATTTCTCGTCGACCGCGGCCGCCTTGGCGTTGGCGTCCGACGCCCCGGCGTAGTTCCCGGTCCGCATGTAGATGTGCGCGGGCATGTGCACCAGGTGGCCGGCTCCGGGGACGAGCGTCTCGAGGCGCTTCGCGGCATCGGTGGCACGGCCGGGATTTCCCGAGGCCTCAGTCACATGGATGTAGTAGTGGTTCGCCCCCGGATGAGAGGGGTTGCGGCGCAGGACGCCCTCGAGCGTGGCGACGATCTCGTTGGTCCCCGGCGCCGGCCTTCCGTCCGTCGACCAGAATTTCCACGGCCGCAGGTCCATCAACGCTTCCGCACAGAGGGTTGCGACGTCGTCGTCCACGGGGAACTTTGTCCGGACGCCGCGCATCGCGTCGGCGTACTCCTGGTCGAGCTTGGCGCGATCGGCTTTCGGATCGGCGGAGTAGCGCACCGCCAGGGCATCGATGAGAGCCTTCTCCACGTCCGAGGCCGAGCTCGCGAGCGACTTCGCCTTGCCGACCGCCTCGACGGCCTTCGTATTCCGCTCGGGATCCATCGGCAGATTGATGTTCGGCCCCAGCGTCAGCCCGACCCCCCACCAGCAGATCGCGCAGCTCGGATCGAGCCGCGCCGCCTCGCGAAACGCCCGCTCGGCCTCGTCGTGATTGAAGCCGTACAGGAGCCGCAGCCCTTGGTCGAAGTACTTCTGCGCCTTGTCGTCCTTCGTCGAGATCGCGCGATGATAGGTTCCCAAATCGTCGAACAGCGGAACCGACTGCGGAGTTGCCGCGGCGGGAGCCGGCGATGGCGGCATCGCATGGGTCGTGGCGGCTGCGGCGATCAGGATGGAAGCGACGATCATGGCCAAAATCCTCCTCGTGACGGCGCACGGACCGATAAGAATAGCCTGAACCGCTTGAACCGGGCCGGTCCCGAACCTACGATGACCTCGCCCGCCGCGAGGAGCGCGTCATGACCACACAAAGCAAGACCGGCACCCTGGATCGGATCGAGCACGTCGCGATTTCCGTTCGGGACATTCCGTCCGCCGTGGCCTGGTATACCAACACGCTGCGATGCAAGGTCGCTTACCAGGACGCCTCCTGGGCCCTGCTCGATTTCGACAACCTCCAGCTCGCGCTGGTGATCCCGGAGCAGCACCCGCCGCACATCGCCGTGACGCGTCCCGGGGCGCAATCGTTCGGGCCGCTCGCAGCCCACCGTGACGGGACGCGCTCCACCTACGTCAGCGACCCAGCCGGGAACTCCGTCGAGATCATGGCGGCGGATTGAGCGACGCGCCCCGAAAGGTCTCGGGCCTCCGCTCGATAGCTCTTGCCTTGCGGTCCTGGCGGACCGCCTCCGTCGCCCTCATGTCGTTCTCGTCCGGCCTCCCGCTGGGCCTGGTGTACGTCGCCATCCCCGACTGGATGCGATCGATCGGCGTCGACATCAAGATCGTCGGGCTGATCACGCTCGCGCAGGCGCCGTGGTCGTTCAAGGTGATGTGGGCGCCGCTGCTCGACCGCTTCGTCTCTCCCTTCCTCGGCCGGCGGCGCGGGTGGGCCGCCATCGCGCAGACTGCGCTGTTCGCGCTCACCCTGGCGCTCGCCGGCGTTGCGGGCCATCCCGATTCGCCGTGGGTGATCGCGGCGCTGGCGCTGGCGATCGCGTTCGCTGCAGGGACGCAAGACATCGCGGTGGATGCCTACGCCGTCGACGTGCTGCGCCCGGACGAACAAGGGGTCGCCGTGGGATTCAGGACCGCGGCCTATCTCATGGCGATGCGGCTCGCGGGCGCGTTCGCGATCACCTTCGCATCCTGGTGGTCGTGGCCGACCGTGCTCGCGTTGATCGCGTTGTGCTACCTCCCCCTCCTCCTCGCGACGTCGCTCGCCCCCAAGCCGGAGGAGACCGTCGAGCCGCCGCGCACGCTGCGCGACGCGGTCTGGCAGCCGTTCGTCGGCTTCCTCTCGAGGCCGCTCGCGCTTCAGATCTTGGGCTTCGTCATCTGCTACAAGCTCTCGGACGTCATGGCGAACGCCTTGCTGCGGCCGTTCCTCCACGACATGGGGTACAACCAGGTCGATCGAGGGGTCATCCTCGGACTCCTGACCTGGGCGAGCATGGGCGTCGGCGCGCTAGCGGGAGGCGTGCTGACGACGGGCTTGGGGGTCGGCCGCGCACTCTGGGTCTTCGGCATCATCCAAGCGCTGTCCAATATCGGGTACGTCGTCGTCGCGATGAGCCCGGTGAACCGCACCCTGATGCTCTCGGCCACCGGATTCGAGACCTTCGCGTCGGGGATGGGAACCGGCGCCTTCTCCGTACTCCTGCTCCGGCTCACGCAGAAGCGTTTCTCGGCAACCCAGTACTCCCTGATGTCGAGCCTGTTCGCGCTGCCGCGCATCCTGTCGGGTCCGATCGCGGGGATCGCCGTCGATGCGGTCGGATGGGTCGCCTACTTTTGGTTCTCCGTCGCGGCTGGGTTGCCGGGGCTGCTCTTCCTGCGGCGGTTTGCCCCGTTCGGGGGACAGGAGCCGGACCTCCACGTCGAGGAGGGTCGCGCGGGCGTCCCGATCACCCCCCGCCTGCTCGCGACCCGCGGGGTCGCGGCGGCGCTCATCGTATTCCTCGGGGGAGCGCTCCTCTCGGTGACCCTGGCGGCCCTCAAGGCGACGCGTGCCACGCCGCCGATGCCCTTCGATTTGATGACGCCGCTCGCTTCGCTCTTTCTCGTGGACACGATCGGCAGCGGCGTCCGCCTGATCGGGCTGCTGTTGGCGGGTGCCGCGGGCGGACTGTTCACCGCTGCTGTGCTCGCCGCGCGAAGAGGCCAAACCGAGCGCAGTTGACCGAAGGTCTCGAAGTAGCATACGGCCAAGCACGGGTTCGTTGTTGGGGAGGTTCTCGACTTGGCTCCGACCTTCGGGGTGGCGTTGATCACGGGGGCGTCGAGCGGCATCGGCCTCGAGCTGGCTCGCCGCCTCGCTCGCGAAGGCACGAAAGTCGGCCTCGCCGCCCGGCGGAAGGATCTCCTCGACGGGCTCGCCGGTGAGATCCGCTCGTCGGGTGGCACGGCGCTCGCGATCCCCTGCGACGTTCGCGAGCGTATGGCCGTCCACGCTGCCGTCGCGCAGACCGCGCGCGAGCTGGGCCCGATCGATCTGCTCATCGCCAACGCCGGCGTCGGCCACGACATCCCCGCCGACTCGTTCGACGCGGCGCTCTTCGAGGACACGATCCGGACGAATCTCTTGGGAGTGGTGTACTCGGTCGAGGCCGCGCTTCCCGCGATGCTCACGAATCACCGCGGTCACATCGTCGGTGTGTCGAGTCTGGCCGCTTACCGCGGATTCCCCACGACGGAGGCCTACTGCGCCAGCAAGGCGGCCTTGAACGTATTTCTCGAGGGACTGCGGGCGGAGGTGTTCGACCGGGGCGTCCGCATCACCACCGTCTGTCCCGGCTTCGTGCGCACGCCGATGACCGCCAAGCACACCGGCTGGATGCCGTTCCTGCTGGAGCCGGACGATGCGGCCGGCCGCATCCTCCGGGCGATTCGCGCGCGCCGGCGCGTCTACAACTTCCCGCTACCGATGGCGGCGCTGATGCGGTTCGTGCGTTTACTTCCGGCGTCGGTCCTCGATCGTGCCGCCGGCTCGTCGCGGTCATTCGAATGAGCCTTGCGACGGCGTTGACACACCGCTAACCTCCCCTCCATGCCTCCGGCACGGACGGCGACGCTTGCAATCCATCCTCTGACTCCGAACCGCTGGAGCGATTTCGAGAGACTGTTCGGGAAGAACGGCGCGTGCGCCGGGTGCTGGTGCACTTGGTGGCGGATGGGCCAGTCGGAGTGGCTTGCCAAGAAGGGCGACGCGACGAAGCGGATGATGCGCGCGCTCGTCAAGAAGGGCCCGCCGCCGGGGCTGCTCGCCTATGCAGAGGGCGAGGCCGTCGGCTGGTGCGCGCTGGCGCCGCGCGAGGATCATTCGCGGTTGGCGCGCTCGAAGATCCTGGCGCCGATCGACGATCAGCGCGTCTGGTCGGTGACCTGCTTCTTCGTGCGGAGGGACTGGCGACGGCGCGGGGTGACGGTCGCGCTGCTCGACGGCGCGTCGCGTTGGGTCGCGGGTCAGGGCGGCCGGATCGTCGAGGGATATCCGACCGACACCGACAAAGCGGAACCGGCTGCATTCGTGTTCCATGGTCTCTTCTCCGCTTTTCGCCGTGCCGGCTTTCGTGAGGTCGCCCGCCGGTCCAAGCATCGGCCCATCGTCCGCAAGAAGGCGGTCGCGCGATGACCCGGCGAAACATCTCCTCGGGCGTGCCGTGGGAGCGGACGGTCGGCTACTCGCGCGCCGTTCGCGTCGGGAGCTTGATCGAGGTCGCCGGGACGACGGCGATCGACGAGCGCGGCCAGGTCGTCGGCCGGGATGACCCGTACGCGCAAGCTGCCTACTCCCTGCAAAAGATCGGCCGGGCGCTGGCCGAGGCCGGTGCCGGATTCGAGAACGTTATCCGGACCCGCATCTTCGTCACGGACATCGCCCGCTGGGAGGAGGTCGGCCGGGCCCACGGCGAGGTCTTCCGCGACATCCGGCCGGCGTCGACCCTCGTCCAAGTGGCATCGCTCGTGCGTCCGGACCTTCTAGTCGAGATCGAGGCGACGGCGCTCGTTCCGGAGGGCTCCTTTTGACCGGTCCCCGCATCGGCTATGCGCTGGCCATGTCGCGGCCGCACTCACACCTCTTCGAGGTGGCGATCATGGTCGACGGGTGGAGCGAGCCTCGCCTCGACCTCGTCATGCCCTCGTGGACTCCGGGCTCCTACATGATCCGCGAATATGCCCGCCACGTGCAGGACTTTGCCGCGACGGTCGACGGGCACCCCGCCCGCTGGGAGAAGACCGCGAAAGACGCTTGGCGCGTGGATACGCCGCTCGGCGGCAGGATCAAGGTGACCTACCGGGTTTTCGCGCACGATCTCACGGTCCGGACCTGCCACCTCGACGGCACCCACGGCTTTGCGAACGGCGGGGCGGTATTCATGTTCATCGCCGACCGCACGCAGGAGCCGTTGACGTTGGAGATCGTCGTCCCCCAGCGCTGGCAGGTCGCGACGGGCCTCGAGCCTCTCGGCGGAGGGAACGGCATTTTCCGGTTCCGCGCCCGCGACTACGACGAGCTCGTCGACGGGCCCGTCGAGTGCGGGACGCATCGGCTGCTCGAGTTCGACGTCGACGGCGTGCCGCACAAGATCGCGCTATGGGGAAACGGGAATGAGGACGAAACGCGCCTGATGGAGGACACGCGCGCCATCGTGCGCGCCCAGCGCGAATTCTTCGGCGGCGTCCCGTACAAGCGATACACGTTCATCGTTCACCTTGCGGCCGGACGCGGAGGGCTGGAGCATCGCAACAGCGCGGTCTTTCTCGTCGACCGGTTCGGCTTCCGACCGCCCTCGTCGTACGAGCGTTTTCTCGAGCTCGTCTCGCACGAGTTCTTCCACGTCTGGAACGTCAAGCGCGTTCGTCCGAAGCCCCTCGGACCGTTCGACTACCGCCGAGAGAACCACACGCGGCAGCTCTGGACCGTGGAAGGCGTCACGTCGTACTACGAGAAGCGCTTCGTCGTGGCGGCGGGACTCTATTCCAAGGAGCGCTACCTCGAGCGGATCGCGGAGGACATCGGGAGCCTGCAATCGCAGCCTGGGCGCGCGCTTCAGTCGCTGGAACAGTCCAGCTTCGACGCCTGGATCAAGCACTACCGCCCCGACGAGAACTCCGGGAACGTCAGCGTCTCGTACTATCAGAAGGGCGCGCTGGTCGCGATGCTGCTCGACCTCGAGATCCGCGCTCTGACCTCGCGGGCGAAGTGCTTGGACGACGTCCTCAAGCACCTGGCCCACCAAGCGACGCTCGACGACGCCGGATTCGCGGAGCCCGACGGCTATCGCGCAGCCGTCGAAGCCGCAGTCGGGGATCACGGGGGCGCGATCAGGAAGTTCTTCGATCGATTTGTCGCGGGCACCGCCGAGCTCGACTACGAGCGCGCCCTGGGGCATGCGGGGCTCGCGCTTTCCTGGAGCCGCGGCGCGTCGAGGGACGGGGAGCGGCCGGGATGGCTGGGGGCATCGACGCGCCCCGACGGATCCTCGCTCATCATCGCCTCCGTGCGCTCCGACGGGCCCGCCGAGGCCGCCGGTTTGTACGCGGGCGACGAGCTGATCGCGCTCGACGGCGTGCGGATCGACGCGACCCGCCTGGCAGCGCGCCTGGCGGAGCGCCCACCGGGCGCAACGGTGCGCGCGACGGTGTTTCGGCGGGATGAGCTGGTCGACATTCCGGTGACGTTGGGCGAGCCGCCGGCGGAGACCGCCGCGATCGTACCGCTCGAGAACGCGACGCCCGCTCAGGCGGCGCTGCGCGAAGCCTGGCTGGCTCCTTTCCACCGATGACGCGCGAGCGGCACGACCTGCCCGTCACCGGGATGACGTGCGCAGGATGCGTGGCCACCGTCGAGAAGGCGATCAAGCGCACACCCGGCGTCGAGAGGGCGCTCGTCAACCTTGCCACCGAGAAGGCGACGATCGTCCTCGATCCCGACGTGACCACGCTCCAGCAGATCGCCGTGGCGGTCCACCGCGCCGGGTACGGGCTGATCCTGTCCGAGCCCGGCGTCGCGGACGCCGGGGATCGAATCCGCCGGACCGAGCGGCTCGCCACTTTGGGGCGGTTCCTCGTGGCCGCGATTCTCGGAGCGCCCGTGCTGGCGCTGGGGATGAGCCACGGCGCTCTCGCGATCCCGGGAGAGCGCTGGATCCAGCTCGCCTTGACGAGCGTCGTCATGGTCTTCGCCGGCGGCGGCTATTTCCGTCGGGCCTGGACGGCTCTTCGCCACGGGACGGCCGACATGAACTCCTTGGTCGCGCTGGGAACGGGGGCCGCGTACGTGTACTCGGTCGTCGCGACCGTCGACCCGGCGCTCGTCACGACCCACGCGACCGGTCCTGGAGCGATGCCGCCCGTCTACTTCGAAGCGGCCGTCGGCATCTTGGCCCTCGTGCTCTTGGGGAAGCTGCTCGAGACAGGCGCCCGCGCACGGACCTCCGGCGCCATTCGGAAGCTGGCGAAGCTCCAGGTTCGAACGGCTCGCGTTGTCGAGAACGGCGTCGAGCGCGAGAGCGACATCAGCCTCGTGCGCGTGGGCGACGTCCTCGCCGTGCGCGACGGGGAGGCGGTTCCGCTCGACGGCGTTCTGATCGACGGCGGCTCGGCCGTGGATGAGTCGATGCTGACGGGCGAGAGCCGGCCGGTGACCAAGGCACTCGGCGACGAATTGTTCGGCGGAACCACCAACGGAGGCGGCGCGTTCCGGATGCGCGTGACGCGGATCGGACGCGACACCGTGCTGCAGCAAATCGTTCGCATGGTGGACGAGGCGCAGGGCGGCCGAGCTCCGGTGCAGCGGATCGCCGACCATATCAGCGCCATCTTCGTACCGGTCGTGCTCGCCGTCTCGGTCCTCACGTTCGTCGCGTGGATGATCTGGGGCCCTTCCGAGAGTCGTCTCACGCTGGCGCTGATCAATGCGGTCTCGGTCCTGATCATCGCTTGTCCTTGCGCCATGGGGCTGGCCACGCCGACGGCGGTTCTGGTCGCCACCGGGCGAGGCGCGGAGATGGGCGTGCTCGTCAAAGGCGGCGAAGCGCTCGAGTCCGCCGGACGCATCAACACCGTCGTGTTCGACAAGACCGGAACGTTGACGGCCGGCCGCACCGCCATGACCGACCTCTTCGCCGCCTCCGGGTTCGACAAGGTCGAATTGCTGCGCATGGCCGCGGCGGCGGAATCCCGTTCGACCCACCCCATCGCGCCCGCGATCGTCGACGAGGCGCGGCGGCGGCGGCTGGAATACCCGGACGTCTCCCGGTTCGAAGCGGTTCCTGGGTCCGGGATCAAGGCGCAGGTCGGCGGACGGGCGGTGCTCGCGGGGCGGGCGGCGTGGCTCGAGGATGCGGGCATCGTGACGGCGTCCATGGCGGACCGTGCTCGCCAGTTGGCCGCACAAGGGAGAACACCCGTTCTAATCGCCGTCGACGGGGCGCTCGCCGGGCTGATCGGCATCGCCGATCCGGTGCGCGAAGGTGCCGAGGAGGCGGTGGCCTCCTTGAAGGCGATGGGATGCGAGGTCGTGCTGCTTACGGGGGATCGACGAGAGACCGCCGAGGCGGTCGCCCGAGAGGTGGGCATCGATTGGGTCGTTGCCGAGGTGCTCCCGGGGGGAAAGGCCGAGGAGATCGCTCGGCTGCGCGTCGGCGGCAGGCGCGTAGCCATGGTGGGCGACGGGGTCAACGACGCCCCGGCGCTGGCTACCGCCGACCTCGGGGTCGCCGTCGGCACAGGGAGCGACGTCGCCATTGCCGCGTCGGACTTGACCCTCGTGGGGGCCGACCCGCGCGCCGTTGCAGGGGCGCTCGGCCTGGCCCGATACGCCATCGGCGTCATCCGTCAGAATCTCGGCTGGGCGTTCGTCTACAACGTACTCGGCGTTCCGCTCGCTGCCGGGGTCCTCTATCCTTGGACCGGGTGGCTGCTTTCCCCGGTCGTGGCCTCGGTCGCGATGGCGCTCTCCTCGCTCTCGGTCGTCGGGAACAGCCTGAGGCTGACGCGGTATCGAGCTCAAAGCTGAGAGTTGGGCGAAAAAAGAAACCCCCGCGGGTTGCGCGGGGGTTTCACTCCCTCCGGCTTCGAGGCCGGAGGGGATCGGGTTGTGGTCGAACTACCAGGCCAGTCTCGCCTGAATCGCCGCTCGCGTGATGGGATCCGTCTTGTCCGTCGGAGCGATGAATCCGTAGAAGCGGGCGTAGTCGTCGTTCACCTTCAGCTGGCCGACCAGAACCTCGAAGGAAAGGTTCTTCGAGTAGTGGTAGCCGTACTTCAGGTCGAACTCGTCGCCGATCGTGTCTTTGTGCGCGCCGATCACGCTCGTGTTGGACTCCGTCTCCTTGAACATGTGGTAGGCGAACATCACGTAGTGGGCGTCGCCGAACCAATGCTCGTAGCCAAGGTTGAAGTCGGTGATGTTGTGGGGTCCGCCGGTGACCGTGTCCACAGCGTCGAGATCACCGAAGCGGTTGTTCGCGTGGAAGTCGCCCCAGAGCGGAATGAAGTCTTCGTTCTTGGTGGTCGTGTCGAATTTGTCACCCGACGTGATCAGGGTTCCGATGTGGACGCGGCCGTGGGTGTTGCCCGCCTTGTAGTTGAAGGCGAACCAGCCCTCGAGAACCCACGCGCTGATGTCGGTCTTGGGGCCGCCGGCGGGCCCGCCGATGTCGCCGCTCTGCATCGCGTACTCGATGTCCCAGTCGAACATGTTGAGCTTGTCGCCGTTCATCATGCCGCGGTTCCACCGCGCGCCATAGGTGTACACGCTCGAGTCAGGGAAGAAGATCGGACCGTCTGGACCGAGGTTCTGGTTGACGAGGACGTAGCCGCCGACGGTGCCCCAATTCGTGAAGTTCCAGTCGTAGGTCGCGCCCCAGAAGTTGCTGTCGTTCGAGCCGCCGGGGGAAACGCACGGGCCGAAGCAGTTCTCCTCGGCGATCTTGTAGTAGAAGACGTTCAAGTCGTTGTGCCCGTGATTCCACCTGCCGCGAACGCCGTCAAACGACAGACCGGAATAGAAATCGTTGTCGCCCATGAAGAGCTCGGTCCCGTAGGTGTGCTCCTGGCGACCAAGCCGGATGCTGAAATCGGACCCCCAGAGCTTCGCGATGTCCACGTATCCCTGGTAGAGCTGAATTCCCTGGGTCGCGAACTGGTAGGCCGCATCGGCTTGGCCAATGGGTGTGGGAGGCATGAAGAACGGGTTGTCCTTCGACGGATCGAACTCGTCGCCGAAGTGGCCGGTGTACTGGAGATCGACGTGGGCACTGACGTTCTTTGAGAAGTTGCCCGTGATGCCGACCATCACCCGGTAAGGTGTGAAGGAGAGTTGGTCGTCGTTGACCGGGCTCGAGCCGGAGTTGTCCTTCAGGTCGAGGTAGTTGTTGAGGTACTCGTACCTAGCCCGAACCATTCCGTCGAAATCGAACGTCGGCTTTTCGTCATCTGCGGCGCGGGCGGGGGCGATCGTCAGCCCTGCCATCGCGCCAGCGAGGACCATGAACAGCGCCTTCTTCATTACCAGCCTCCCAGCTGTGAGTCCGTACCGAATCCGCGGGGGGGCGGGATCCGGGGACCATCCCCGGCTTCGGTCGTGAGCTCTTTGATACTCGGTTGAACCCCCCGACAATCTGGTCTTTCGTCCAGAGCGCGGTAAACAGCAATCCATATGCCCCTGACAACCGAATTTGTAAGTCATGTTAAGGGTGTTTTAATTCAATAACTTGGTAGGTCATCGACCCAAAACCCGACAAGATTTATGGGGGTCTTAATGCGGGGGAGATCCAACGCGTTGAATCGTCCAAGGGCATGGACCGGGTGAATGAGCCTCAGAGATAGAGCGCCGGTAGGAGGAGCAAGCCAATCACTGAGATGACGAGCCAATAGCCCGCCACCAAGGTCAGGGAAGCGTTCGGAACCGCCCCGCGAGCCGAGTAGATCCCATGAAGACTTCCCGCGACAACGGCGATCGAGAACAGCCGCTGCATAGTCGCAGCAGAACTTCGGTGCCTTTGCGAACGCCTCCGCTCCTTTACTTCTTGAACAGCTTCGCGTACTCGCCGAAGCCTTGGGCCTCGAGCTCGCCAAGCGGAACGAAGCGAAGGGAGGCGCTGTCGATGCAATAGCGCAGCCCGCTCGGCGGCGGACCGTCGAGAAAAACGTCGCCCAAGTGGCTGCCTGCGAGGCGGCTCTTGACCTCCGCTCCCATCAGGACCATGGGGCCGTGAGTGACCTTCACGACGTTTTCGGCCTCCAGCGGCCTCGAGAAGCTCGGCCAACCGGTCCCGCTGTCGAACTTGTCGGTCGAGCTGAAGAGCGGCTCGCCGGAGACGACGTCGACGTAGATCCCGGCCTCGTGGTTGTTCCAGTAGGCGTTGTCGAACGGCGGCTCGGTGGCTCCGTTCTGGGTCACGTCGTATTGGAGCGGCGTCAGGCGGCGATGCAGCTCTTCGGCGCTCGGCTTCACGTAGGACTTCGGGCCGGCTGCCCGGGCCGACGGCGCTGCGGACGGTTTGGCCGCCGCGGGCCCGATCGGCGGCTTGCTTTCCCATGTGCGCTCGATGAACGACCCGCGCCCCGAGCCCCATTTGTACGCGAGGTACTCGGCGCGATGCTTGCTGCAGTACGCCTGGTGGTACTCCTCCGCCCGGTAAAAAGGCCCGGCAGGGAGGATCAGGGTGGCGATCGGCTTGTCGAACCAGTGCGTCGCTTCGAGGGCCGCCTTGGAGGCTTCGGCGATCCGCCGCTGCTCCGGGCCGTCGACGAAGATCGCGGTGCGGTATTGAGACCCGCGATCCGCGAACTGCCCGCCGGGATCCGTGGGATCGATCTGGCGCCAGAAGATGTCCAGAATCTGAGCGTAGGTGATCTTCGACGGATCGAAGCGGACGGACACCGATTCGAAGTGGCCCGTCTCCCCCGATGAGACGGCCTCGTAGGTCGGATTCGGCTTCTGCCCGCCGGTGTAGCCGGAGACCGCTTCGATGACGCCGGGCACGTCGTCGAACGCTCCCTCGATGCACCAGAAGCACCCGCCCGCGAGCAGTGCGACCTCGGATTTCTCCGATGCGGGAGATGTCTTGGCGCCGTCGCGGGCGGATGCCGCGTCGCTTCCCCCGCAGGCGGCCAGACCGATCGCGGCGAGAAGCCCACACACAGACAGATGGTTTCGCATGATTCCTCGTGCGCCCCAATCCTTCCTACGTTCAGGAGACGACCGCCGGATTCATGATGGACGATTCGGGGGCATTTCGCATGCGCAGGCGTCCGTGCCGCGCGTATCCTTAACGGCTTCAAGAGCATCGTAATTCCCCTGGTCTGGAAAAATCGCCGTCGGGGAATACCTTTGTTCCGGCGAACGATAGGCGGACGGGGATCCCGTTTCGGGGGCGAACTTTGACGACCGACCGCGACGTGCTGACGCCCGATGGCTTGACCTTTGTCCTCGATCTGGGGCGGCGCTTCGCTCCGCGCGTGAGCGAGCTGCTGGAGGCGCGTCGCTCGATGCAGGCGCGCTACGACCGAGGCGACCGCCCGCGCTTTTTGCCCGAGACGCGCGAGATTCGCGAAGGGGCTTGGAAGATCGCCCCGCCCCCCGCGGATCTCGCGGACCGGAGGGTCGAGATCACCGGCCCGGTCGACCGTAAGATGATCATCAACGCGTTGAACTCCGGCGCCTCCGTCTTCATGGCCGACTTCGAGGACTCGAACGCGCCGACCTGGGCCAATGTGCTGGACGGCCAGGCCAACCTTCGGGATGCCGTCGACGGAACGATCGCGTACGACGACCCGGGCTCCGGCAAGAGCTACCGCCTCGGCGGGAAGACCGCGGTGCTGATGGTCAGGCCGCGCGGCTGGCACCTCGTAGAGCGCCACGTCCAGGTGGACACCCGCCCGATTCCGGCCGGATTGTTCGACTTCGGTGTCTTCCTGTTTCACAACGCGAAGGCTCTGCTGTCGAAAGGATCGGGACCGTACTTCTACCTCCCGAAGATGCAAAGTCATCTCGAAGCTCGCCTGTGGAACGACGTCTTCGTTCACGCCGAGCGAGCCCTCGGGTTACCGGCGGGAGTCATCAAAGCGACGGTCCTCATCGAGACGCTCCCGGCCGCCTTCGAGATGGATGAAATCCTCTGGGAACTGCGCGACCACGCCGCGGGACTCAATTGCGGGCGCTGGGACTACATCTTCAGCTTCATCAAGGTCCACCGGAACGATCCGGGCGCGGTCCTCCCGGACCGATCGCAGGTCACGATGGACCAAGGGTTTCTCCGGGCCTACACCCAGCTGCTGATCAAGACCTGCCATCGCCGCGGTGCCCATGCGATGGGCGGCATGGCCGCCCAGATCCCGATCAAAGGCGACCTCGCCGCGAATGATGCCGCGATCGCGAAGGTCGTGGCGGACAAGCAGCGCGAGGTGCGCGACGGGCACGACGGCACGTGGGTCGCCCACCCTGGGTTGGTGCCTGTCGCCGTCCAGGTTTTCGACGCGACGATGCCCGGGCCGAATCAGCTGACCAGGCTCCGCGAGGACGTCTCGGTGGGAGAGGCCGACCTTCTGGCCGTGCCGCGCGGGACGAGAACGGAGGCGGGACTGCGCTGGAACCTGCGCGTGGGGGTCCAATACCTGGAGGCCTGGCTTCGCGGCGTCGGATGCGTGCCCCTTTACCATCTGATGGAAGACGCCGCGACCGCCGAGATCTCGCGGACACAGGTCTGGCAGTGGATCCGCCACCGCGCGGCGCTCGATGACGGCCGCAAGGTCGACGCGCCGCTCGTGCACGCTACGTTCGAATCCGAAATGGCCGAGCTCCGTTCCGAGCTGGGAGCGGAGCGATTCGACGGCGGTCGGTTCAAGGAAGCCATCGCGCTGTTCGAGGGATTGATCTTTTCCTCGACGTTCGAAGAGTTTCTGACCATCCCGGCCTACGACCTTCTTCGCGATTGAGCCCGAGGAGACCCCCATGCCCGATGCGAATTTGCATGCCCCCGTCAACCGCTTCCGAGGGATCGAGCGGCCTTACGGCGACGCCGACGTCGAGCGCCTCCGCGGCAGCGTGAGGGTGGAGCACACGCTCGCCCGCCTCGGCGCGACTCGGCTGTGGGAGCTCCTTCACACGCGTGACTACATCAACTCTCTGGGCGCATTGAGCGGCAATCAGGCGGTGCAGCTGGTCCGGGCGGGATTGGAGGCCGTCTACGTCTCGGGTTGGCAGGTGGCCGCGGATGCGAACTCGTCTCCGATGACATACCCCGATCAGAGCCTGTACCCCGCGGATTCGGTTCCACGCCTCGTCAGGCGAATCAATCAAGCGCTTCTCCGGGCCGATCAGATCGAGCACATGGAAGGGAGCGTGACGCGTCCCTGGATGGCGCCGCTGATCGCCGACGCGGAGGCCGGTTTCGGCGGGCCGCTGAACGCGTTCGAGCTGATGAAGGCGATGATCGAGGCAGGCGCCGCCGGCGTTCACTTCGAGGACCAGCTCTCGTCGGAGAAAAAGTGCGGCCACCTCGGAGGGAAGGTGCTCGTCCCGACGAGCCAGTTTCTGCGCACGCTGGTCGCGGCACGCCTGGCGGCCGACGTGCTCGGCACCCCCACCTTGCTGATCGCCCGCACCGATGCCGACTCGGCCAAGCTGCTGACGTCCGACGTCGATCCCCGGGACCGTCCCTTTTGCACCGGCGAACGGACCTCCGAAGGGTTCTACCGGATCCGATGCGGCCTCCCGATGGCGATCGCCCGAGGAATTGCCTTCGCGCCGTACGCGGATCTCCTCTGGTGCGAGACGTCGACGCCCGATCTTCACGAGGCACGGGAATTCGCCGACGGCATCCACGCGAAATTCCCCGGCAAGATGCTCGCGTACAACTGCTCCCCGTCGTTCAATTGGAAGAAGCACTTGGACGACGCGACGATCGCCAAGTTCCAGCGGGAGCTAGGGGCGATGGGGTACAAGTTCCAATTCGTCACGCTCGCAGGATTCCACGCCTTGAACCACGGGATGTTCGCGCTAGCCCAGGCTTACCGGAGCTCGGGGATGACCGCATATTCGGCCCTCCAGCAGGCCGAGTTTGCCGCCGAGCGCGACGGCTACACCGCCACCAAACACCAGCGCGAGGTCGGCACCGGCTACTTCGACGAGGTGGCGAAGGTGATCTCGGGCGGGGCGTCTTCCACGGTTGCGCTCGAGGAATCGACCGAGAGCGAGCAGTTCTGAGGCAACTTCGGTGGCGCCTGCGGGCGGCTCGTCCGGCGGCTAAACTAAGCCGGGCGACCGCACGTATTCACGGGCGTCGTATCGCCACCGAAGGAGTCCTCGATGACCATCCGCCGCTTCCGTCTCGCTGCGCTCGCGCTGTCCGCGATCGCCGTCTTCGCGCCGTCCCGGGCGGACGACCAGCCGATCTCGCAGCTTCCCTACACGCCGAGCCTCGACCCGGCCGCCATGGACCGCAGCGCCGATCCGTGCCAGGACCTCTATCAGTACGCCTGCGGGGGTTGGATGAAGAACAACCCACTGCCCGGAGACCAGCCCAGCTGGAGCGTGTACGGCAAGCTCGCCCAGGACAATCAGCGATACCTTTGGGGGATCCTCGAGGACGCGGCGAAGCCAGAACCGTCGCGAACGCCGACGCAGCAGAAGATCGGCGACTATTTCGCGGCGTGCATGGATGTGGATGCGGTGGAGAAGGCCGGGGCGCAGCCGTTGGCCGCCGACTTGGCGAGGATCGCGGGGATGAAGTCGATCGCCGAGCTTGGTCCCATTCTTGGATCGCTTCACGCCCGGGTCATCAGCAATGGCGTTTTGTTCGGCAACGGCGTCGAGCAAGACGCGAAGGAGTCGACTCAGCAGATCTTCGCGGTCTACGCTGGGGGGCTGGGGCTCCCGGATCGGGACTACTACTTCAAGGACGACGACAAGTCGAAGGAAACTCGCGCCAAGTACGTGGAATACGTCGCGCGGATGCTCGAGCTCACCGGCGATTCCCACGAGCGGGCGAAGATCGGCGCGGCGACGGTCCTGCGCATCGAGACCGAGCTCGCGAGGGCATCGCTCACACGCGTGGAGCGGAGGGACCCTTACAAGATCTACCACCACACCGCCCCAGCCAAGCTCAAGAAGCTCGTTCCGGGGTTCGACTGGGACGGCTACTTCGCTGCCGTCGGCGGTCGACCGAGCGCATGGCTCAACGTCTCGGAGCCCGCGTTCTTCACCGAGGTGGGCGCGCGCCTCAAGGCCGAAAAGCTGGACGACATGAAGACGTACCTCCGCTGGTCGCTGACGAACATGAGGGCCGATTACCTCTCGAAGGCGTTCGTCGACGAGCACTTCGCCTTCTATCGCGCCTACCTGCGCGGCGTGAAGGAGCCTCAGCCGCGCTGGAAAAAGTGCGTCGGCTGGGTCGACCGCGACCTCGGCGAGGCGCTGGGCAAGGAGTTCGCGGACCGCACCTTCCCGCCGGAGACGAAGGCGAAGACGGTCGCGATGACCAATCTCGTTGTCGCCGCGATGAAAGACCGCATTCAGGGGCTCGACTGGATGAGCGCCGAGACCAAGAAGCACGCGATCGAGAAGTTGGGGAAGATTCGGAACAAGGTGGGCTACCCGGACAAGTGGCGCGACTATTCGACGCTTCAAGTTTCGCGCGGCGACTTCTTCGGCAACGTCGCGCGGTCGATCGTCTTCGAGACCAACCGGCAGCTGGCGAAGATCGGCAAGCCCGTCGACCGCGGCGAGTGGGGCATGACGCCGCCTACGGTGAACGCCTACTACAACCCCTCGATGAACGACATCAACTTTCCGGCCGGCGTGCTCATGCCGCCGCTCTACGACGCGAAGCTCGACGACGCGCCGAACTACGGGAACACGGGTTCCACGATCGGCCACGAGCTGACGCACGGATTCGACGACGAGGGGCGGCAGTACGATGGCGACGGCAACTTGCGCGATTGGTGGACGAAAAAGGACGGCGAGGAGTTCGAGAAGCGCGCCAACTGTATCCGCGACCAGTATTCGAGCTACGTCGTCGTGGACGACATCAAGATCAACGGCAAGCTGACGTCCGGTGAGGACATCGCCGATCTCGGCGGAACGATCCTCGCCTGGGCCGCGTGGAAAGAAGCGACCAAGAGCGAGAAGCTCGTTCCGATCGACGGGCTGACGCCCGACCAGCGGTTCTTCGTCGGGCTCGCGCAATGGGCCTGCGAGAACGAGCGCCCCGAGAACCAGAGGCTCCTGGCCGCGACCAATCCGCACTCCCCCGGCAAGTACCGGATCAACGGGGTCGTCGTGAACATGCCCGAGTACGCGGCGGCGTTTCAGTGCCCGGCCGGCGCCGCTCTGGCGAAGCCTGCCGACAAGATCTGCAAAGTCTGGTAGCCGGAATAGGGGACACTCCCCTATTCCGGCTTGCCCGGCAAGAGCGCGTCCATCGGGACGTGGCGAGGACCGGAGTCGTCGCAGACCGAGTACTTCGGCTCGCCGCCGCCGAACATCGCCATCGCGGCGTGCTCGCCGGCGATGTTCATCGCGTAGAACTTGACGTCGAAGTTGGGCGTTCCGTCGGGCTTCAACAGCCGTTGCTCGATCGTCCTCGCCTTGATCCGTCGGAGCGCTTCGGCGATCGCATCCTTGGGATGCGCGCCGCGCCGCATCTCCTCGACGACGAAGAACGACGACAGCCCGTAGAGGTTGGCTTCACCGCGCCCAGTCGAGCCGCACGCGCCGACGTCGCCGTCCACGTAGTTGCCGGCACCGAGGATCGGCGAGTCCCCCACGCGGCCCGGGATCTTGAACGAAAGCCCGCTGGTGGTCGTTGCCCCGCACAGCTCGCCGTTGCCGTTGAGCGCGCTCATGTGGATCGTGCCGTAGACCCGATCCGGGGAGAGGAGCCCTTCCGCGATCATGGCCCGGCGGGCCCGGGCGCCTTCGGAGAGCCTCTTCTCCGGATCGAGATAGTGCTCCGGATCGAGACGGCGCTTCCACTCGAGCCACTTCTTCCGCGAGTGCTCGGTGTTCAGGTCGTCCTCGATCGTGAAGCCGAACTGCCGCGCGAACCTCTGCGCACCGGCTCCGACCAGCAGGTGATGATCGGTGTTCTCCATGACCGCCTTCGCCACGAGGCTGGGCGTTCGCACACCTTCGAGCGCCGCGACGCCTCCGGCCCGTTTCTTCCTCCCATGCATCACACACGCGTCGAGCTGAACCACGCCATCGGCGTTCGGAAGACCGCCGTACCCCACGCTGTCGTCCAACGGATCGAGCTCGACAATGTTGACCCCGGCGAGAATCGCATCGAGCGCATCCTCTCCGCGCGCGATCCGCGTGAACGTCTCGTGAACCGCGGTCCGCAGGCCCCCGTTCTTGAACTCGTTTCCATTCTTGGACGAGATGACGACGGCGCGCGCCGGCTTCGCGCGCACGACCGCCGCCGAGAGCCCGGCTGCGATTCCCGTCCTGACGAAATCCCGCCGTGAGACTTTCGACGACATGGCGCGGCCTCCAGCCGCCGATTATCGCCGGGATCCCCACGGTCGTCGCTACGCGACGCGCGCGGTCGCCAGAATTTCCTGGATCGACGCCAGGGTCTGGCGGTAGCGCTGTTCGTCCCGGCGGTGAGCCTCGGTCCGCGTCAGCCTCCAGCCGTGGGTGCCTGCGGCCGGGGCGCAGAAGAAGACGTCCGCTGCGGAACCCGTACCGTCGAACAGGTCGCGAAGCTGGAAGATCCTGTGCCGGCGGGCCCCGGCGGTCGGTGCGCTCCGGATTCCGCGGAGGTTGTCGCGAAGCGCTTCGGCGGCGAGGGTGAACCCGCTGTCCTCCAAGAGCGCGATGGCGTCTTGCAGCAGGGTTTCGATGCGTCGCAAGTCAGTCATGGCGTCCTCCGCAGATTAGGAATGCGCTCCGCCCATGACAACGGTGTGACGCCCCGGTTAATTCCCCGTTGCGCCCGGGTCTTTCCCGGTCCGACGTTACAATTCCGGCCATGAAGCTCATCGAATGCGTTCCGAATTTCAGCGAAGGGAGCGATCGCGCCGTGATCGACGCGATCGCAGCCGAGATCACCGCGACCCCCGGTGCGGTGCTGTTGGACGTCGATCCGGGAGTCGCCACCAATCGGACGGTCGTCACGTTCATCGGCGGCCCCGATGCGGTGGAGCAGGCGGCGTTCCGCGCCATCCGGAAGGCCGCGGCAACGATCGACATGACGAAGCATCGCGGCGAGCACCCGCGCTTGGGCGCGACCGACGTCTGCCCGTTCGTTCCCGTTCAGGGCGCAACGATGGACGACTGCGTCGCCGTCGCGAAGCGGCTCGGCCGGCGCGTCGGCGAGGAGCTCGGTATTCCGGTCTACCTCTACGAGGCCGCAGCGACAACCCCGTCGCGCCGCTCGCTCGCGGACATCCGCAAGGGGGAATACGAGGCCCTGCCCGAGAAGATGAAGGATCCCTCGTTCGCTCCGGATTTCGGTCCCGCCCGGTTCAACTCGAAATCCGGCGCGACCGTCATCGGCGCGCGCGAATTCCTGATCGCCTACAACGTCAATCTGAACACCCGAGACAAGAAGCTCGCGACCGCCATCGCGCAGGCGATTCGGGAGGCCGGATCCTCGAAGCGCGGGCCCGACGGCAAGCTCAGCGTCACACCGGGCCGGTTCAAGGAGTGCCGCGCGGTCGGCTGGTACATCGAGGAGTTCGGTCGGGCGCAAGTCTCGATCAACCTGACGAATTACAAGATCACGCCGGTTCACGCCGTCTTCGATGCAGTCTGCGAAGAAGCGGAGAAGCTCGGCCTGAGGGTCACGGGATCCGAGCTGGTCGGCCTGATTCCGCGCGACGCACTGCTCGCGGCCGGCGACCACTATCTCTCCAAGCAGGGAAAGACGAGCGGAGTGCCCGAAAAGGAGCGCGTCCACACCTCGGTGCTCTCCCTGGGATTGTCCGAGCTCGCGCCGTTCGACCCCGGTCTCAAGGTGATCGAGTATCGCTACGCCGGAAAGCCGTCGGGGCTCGCCGCGATGAGTCTGTGCGACTTCGCCGACGAAGTCTCGAGCAGCTCCCCCGCTCCCGGAGGCGGAAGCGTCGCAGCGCTGTGCGGCGGCCTTTCGGCGGCGCTCTCGTCGATGGTCGCCGCGCTGGCTTGGCCGAAGCCCGGCATGGAGAGCGCTCGCCCTGTGCTGCGGTCCGCAGGAATCGAGGCGCAGTCCTTGAAAGACTGGTTCCTCGCAGCCGTCGAGCGCGACACCGAGGCTTTCAATGCCGTGCTCGCCGCCCGGCGACTACCGAAGGCGACCGACGACGACCTCGCCGCTCGCGACGCCGCCCTCGAGCGCGCGAGCCAGGGCGCTGCGCAAGTCCCGCTCGACGTTCTCGAGTCGTCCGTCAGGGCGTTGGAGCTCGCGCTCACGGCTGCCGCGAAGGGTCATCCAAGCTCGGCGTCGGATGCCGGCGTTGCGGGGGCGTGCGCGCTCGCCGCCGCGGAGGGAGCGTCGCTCAACGTGCGCATCAACACGCCGTCGTTGACCGATCGGAAGGCGGCCGAGGATTTCGCACGCCGGCAGTCGAACGCGCTCGCTCGGGCGCGCGACCTGGCTGAGAGAGTTCGCGAGGCCGTCGACCGGGCGCTGAGCTAGTCGATGATCAGTTCTGGGCTTCAGGCGGCTCGACCATCGAGAGCCGGTAGATCGTTCCGCGCTTGCTACCGATGCGCTCCAGGAGACCCCTGTCGACGAGGCGGCGGAGGTTGTCCTTGAGTGTGTTCCGATTCGCTCCGGTCGCCGCCATCAAGAGCGACGCGGCCCCGGTTCCGTTCTCGCGGATGGCGTCGAGGATGGCCCGCTGCAACGGAGGGAGCTCGCGGGCGCGCGTCTCCAAGTCGATCTTGGCTTGCAGTCGCATCGCCAGCGCCTGGAAGGATTCGAGGAAGAACGATATCCACGGAGTGAGGTCCGCCTCGTCGGTCCAGATCTTGGTTTGCGCTCCGTCGATCGCGTCGTAGTAGCTGAACCTCATCTCTTCGAAGACGCGCTCGAGGCTCGCGTAGTCGGCGAAGCCGTACCCCGCACGCCGCAACAAGTGAGGCAGGATCACCCGCGCCGTGCGGCCGTTGGCCCGCTCGAATGGGCTGATGGAGGTGTAGTAGATGAAGAACGTCCCCACGACGAGCACAGGGTGATGCTCGCCGCCGCGCATCTCGATCTCGAGCCAGGAGACGAGGTCCTCGATCTTGTCTTGAAGCAATCGTGGCGGTAAAGTCTGTAGCACTCGTCCCTGGGCGCGGCCTTCGGCATCGAACACTTCGAGATGAAGAGGGGCCTCGCGCAGAGAGCTCGGGGAGGGAGGATTGCCGGCTTTGCCCAATACGACCGCGTTCACCGCTGCCAGCTCTTCGAGGGTGACGATCGGACTCGAGGCGGGAAACGACCGGTCGATGGCGGCGGCGTACCCGACCAGCTCCGCCCGTTCCGGGGCGGTAGCGGTCAGGCCCGCGAGGATGGTGCTCACCTCCGACTCGGTGGCCCGTATCCCGGCGATCCGGCACGAGGCAGCGACGGACTGGACGCGCGCGGCCTGGCGAAGTCGAGCCAGCGCCTCTGGTGAGACGGCCGTACCCCCCGCCCAAATGGTCCGAAACTGGCCGATTCTAGCTAGCGCTTTGAGGATTTCTGGGTTGACGGGAATTTTCACGTCCATTTCACCCAATTCTCCACCCAAATCAGGCCACCCCCTTACGGGAGGATGGGGAACGCCGGGTCCCGCTCAAGAGCCGTCGTGGCACCGATGATAGACGATCCTCATATTCAAGTCCCGAAGATCGGTAAGAACACCCGTTCTCGGTGGAGAACTCTCATGAGCGGTCACCCCGAAAGTACAAACCGCCAGGGCTTCAGGTTCAGGACGGGAGTGCCGGCGGAATTCCGAGACGCCGGGACGGCTATCACCTGCGAAGCCCAAAATATTAGCCGGAGCGGGGCCCTCTTGGTCGGCGATTTTCAGCCGCCCTCCACGGAAATCATCGAATTCACCCTACGCGCCCCGTCCGGATCGCTGGCGGTCAACCTCGTGGGCCGCATTATTCGCGTCTCACCCAACACGGGGGGCGACGGCCTGCGAATGGGCCTCGAATACGTGGATCTGACTGCGGAGCAGCGGGATACGTTGGAGCTTCTGCTCGCGCGCCTCCTGGAGACTCCGACAGGAGGGCCTTTCGACCATCTCAAACCGGGCGCATCGACGACCGAGATCAAAAAGGCTCTCGATGCGATACCACTCCCCCAGCGCGTCGCGCTGGCCTCGCGGGCAAACGCTAAGGATCGCGAATACCTGCGGGCCGATACCAATCCCGGGGTCTTGGAGGCGTTGGCGCACAACCCGCACCTGACCGTCGCCGAGGCTTGCGCGCTGGCCTCGTCACAGCACGTCTTGGCGGGGACGCTCGAGACGCTCGCCAACGACACGAGGCTCCATACGGACGAGGAGCTCTTCTTCACCATCGCTCGGCATCCGCGGATCTCTCCGGTCACCATCGAAAAGATCGTGACGAGCCTGAAGGTACCGCAGCTCAAGAGGCTGCTGACGAAGCCGGGTCTGAACCAGATCCTTCGCGAGAAGTTGATCAAGAAGACGAATTTGCGCTGAGCCGCGGTCTTGCGACTCAGGCTTCGCCCAGGTCGTACACGACCATCCCCGATCGCAGCTTCGGCTCGAACCAGGTGCTCTTGGGGGGCATGACATCGCCCGCGTCGGCGACCCGCATGACGTCGTCGAGGCTCGTCGGGTACATGGCGAACGCTACGGCGTGCTCCCCGGAGTCCACCCGCCGCGAGAGCTCGTCGACCCCTCGGATCCCCCCTGAGAACGCGATGCGCGGATCGGTCCGAGGATCCTCGACGCCCAGAATCGGTCCGAGGATCCGCTCTTGAAGGACTGAGACATCCAGGCTCTTCACCGGATCGTCCGGGTGGACGGTACCCGGTCGAGCGGTGACGAGACGCCACATGCCGCCGAGGTACATCCCGAACGAAGCTCGCGCCGGCGGACGCTTCGCCGGCCACGGTTCCTCGACGTCGAACCCTTCCGCGGCAATCCGGGCGACCAAGCGTGACGAGTCCAGACCGTTGAGGTCGCGGACGAGGCGGTTGTAGTCGAGGATCGCGAGCTCGGCCGCCGGGAAATGAACACTGAGAAACCGGTTGAACGGCTCGTTCCCGGAGACGATTCTCGCGCGCGCTCGCCGCATCGTCGCGAGGCGCGCGTACGCCGCGGCGCGATGATGACCGTCGGCGACATAGCTGACCGGGATCGCGGCGAGCGCCGATTCGAGCTTCGCCGCCGCCGTGGGGTCGTCGACGACCCAGAGCGCGTGGCCGATGCCGTCCACCGCTCGAAACTCCACGTCCGCGCGGCGCCCGGTCCCCGCCGCGACCATGGCGTCGATCTCGGCGCGGCCTCGGTACGCCAGAAACACCGGCCCCGGATGGGCGTCGATCGCCTCCGCATGACGAGTCCGGTCGTCTTCCTTGTCCGGACGAGTGTGCTCGTGCTTCTTGATGCGCCCCAGCAGAAAGTCATCGACCGACGCAGCTCCGACAACGCCGGTTTGCGCGCGATCGCCCATCCACTGCCGGTAAAGGTAGAAGGCCGGACGCGGATCGCGGACGAGCCAGCCGGCCGCTCGCATGGCCCGAAAATTCTCACGCGCCTTGGCGTAGACGCGCTCGTCGGCAGGACCGATGGCCGGGTCGAGATCGATCTCGGATTTGACGACGTGCAAGAACGTGTAAGGGTCGCCCTTGGCCAGTGCCCTCGCTTCGTCTGAGTCCAGGACGTCGTAGGGAAGGGACGGGATCCTCGCGGCGAGGTCGGCTCTCGGCCGCAGGCCGCGAAAGGGCCTCACATTCATCTCCAGATCTCCCCGGCGGAGGTTAACATGCGATCGTCATGAGAATCGTCTTCGCGGCTATGGTGCCTCTGTGCCTTGCGGTCGCCGTGATCGGCGCGGACAACGCCGAGCCGGTGCCGCGTATCGTGGATGCGGGCCTCAGGAGCGAGCAGGCCTACCGGAAGCTCTCCTGGCTCACCGACCGCATCGGTCCTCGCCTGTCCGGATCCGACAATCTCAACGCCGCGATCGCATGGACCCAGGCCGAGATGAAAAGGGACGGACTCGTCAACGTCGGTGCCGAGCGCGCGATGGTTCCTCACTGGGTGCGCGGCGAGGCGAGTGGAAGGATCCTCGCTCCCGCGCCGCATCCGATGGAGATCCTGGCGCTCGGCATGAGCGACGGTACGCCGCCCGAGGGGATCGCGGCGGACGTCATCGAGGTGTCGAGCCTCGAGGACGTTCAGGCGCTGGGCGACAAGGCCAAGGGAAAGATCGTCTTGTTCAACAAGAAGATCTTTCCCAACGGGGGAGACGATCGGGGCTACGGCTCGGCGGCGGGCCTCCGCCACAAGGGGGCCGCCGCATCCGCGAAGGTCGGCGCGGTCGGTATGCTGATTCGCTCGCTGGCGACGGCCGATCTCAGGCTCCCGCACACGGGCTCGATGGAATACGAAGACGGCGTGCCGCACATCCCTGCCGCAGCGATCGCTCCGGAGGACGCCGAGCTGATTCACCGCTTTCTCGCCGCCGGCGAGACGGTCAAGGTCACGTTCACACTGTCGTGCAAGAACCTTCCCGACACCGAATCGGCGAACGTGGTCGGCGAAGTCCGTGGGAGCGAGAAGCCCGACGAGATCGTCGTGATCGGGGGCCACCTCGACTCGTGGGACGTCGGCACGGGAGCGCAGGACGACGGGGCCGGTTGCGCGGTCGTCATGGAGGCCGCGCGGTTGATCCGGTCGCTGGCCCTGAAGCCGAAGCGGACGATACGGGTCGTGCTCTTCACGAATGAAGAGAACGGGCTGCGCGGAGGCATCGCCTACGCGAATACGCACGCGGCGGAGCTGTCGAAGCACGTCGCCGCGATCGAATCCGACTCCGGAGGGGCACGACCTCAAGGCTTCGGGGTCACCGCCGGACCCGGCGCCGTCGAGGTCGTCCGGAGACTGGCAGCCCCGCTCGCGCCGATCGCCGCGGACGACGTGCAGGCGGGCGGCGGCGGCGCGGACATTTCGAAGTTGGCCGATGCCGGGGTTCCCCAGCTCGGGCTTCGTCAAGACGGGACCCATTACTTCGACGTTCACCACACGATGGCCGACACGCTCGACAAGGTCGACCCGCACGACCTTGCGATGAACGCGACGGCGATGGCGCTGATGGCCTGGCAGCTCGCGAACCTCGATCCGCCGCTCGCCCGCCCCGAACCGGCGCCTTCCAAGCCCTAGCGGTCCGAAAGCTCGAAGCCGGCGACCAGCTCGCGCGCCGGCACGGGCGTCGCCGTCGGCCTCAAGCCGTGGCGATGCGCGAGCTGCCCAACCACCACCTCGGCCGACATTCCCGCATCGCACAGCTCCTGGAGCGTGACGCCCCGGTGGCGTTTCGAGAGCCGCACTCCGTCGTCTCCCAAGAGAAGCGGGACGTGACCGAAGGCTGGCGGTGCCGCATCGAGAGCGCGGTAAATGAGAATCTGCCGGACCGTCGAGGGCAGCAGGTCGTCTCCGCGAACGACTTCGGTGATCTTCATCGCGATGTCGTCGACGACGACGGCGAGCTGGTAGGCGGGCACGCCGTCCGCGCGGCGCACGACGAAATCTCCGATCGAGCCGGGATCGGCCTCGTGGGGGCCATGCACGAGGTCGACGAACGCCTCGATCTCGTCAGGCTCGACGCGGAATCGCCACGCGTGCGCGCGCCCCGCGTCGATGCGGCCCCTCACCTCGGAGTCGGAAAGGTCGCGGCACGTCCCGGGATACAACGCCTCGTCCCCTGGCGCCTGCGGAGCGCTCGCGGCCGAGCGAACATCCTTGCGGCTGCAGAAGCAGGGATAAACCCGACGCGCGGCGAGCAGCTTCGCGAACGCGGCGTCGTAAAGCGCTCTCCGTTCGCTCTGCGCGTAGGGCGCATGCGGACCCCCGACGTCCGGTCCTTCGTCCCAGTCGAGGCCGAGCCAGCGAAGGTCGCGAAGGATCGCTTCGGCCGAGCCGACGACGACTCGGGGACGATCGAGATCCTCCATGCGCACCACGTAGGCGCCGCCCTTCGCCCGCACCGAGAGCCAAGCGAGGACCGCCGTCGAGGCGTTCCCGAGGTGGGTCCTCCCCGTCGGGCTGGGGGCGTAACGGCCGCGTGGATTCATGCCCGCGAACGATGCCACAGGGCGCGGTCCGGGGCGTCCCTCCTAGGTTTTTGGCGACCGGTTGCGCCTCGAGGTCCCGCGACCGAAATTGCCCACATGAGACGACAAGGCGGCGGATTCGGGTTCGTGATCTTGCTCGTGGTTCTCGCGGTCGTGTTCTATCTCGCGATGAGCAATTTCAAGTCGGTCGCCCCCGAGGCGATGGAGATCCAGAAGCACAACAGGGCCAGAAAGGCCGGTCAAGACGTGCGCCCCGAGGATCTCCAGCCGAAGCCTCAATCGACGTCCGCCTCGGGCGACTCGTGGAATCCGACTCCGCCGTCGCGCCCGAACTTGAGCACGATGGACCAGAAGACCTCGGAACACAGCGCCGACGTCAAGGACGCCCTCTCGCAGGCCAACTGACCCGGCAGCTAGAATGCCGCCTCCCCGGCCGCGAACGTGCGGTCGCGGTCCCCGCGAGGCGGTCATGCCCAACGGCATCATCGACGTTCCGATTCCGAAGAACGAGCCCGTCCTGGGTTACTCGCCGGGAAGCTCGGAGCGGCAGGAGCTCGCCGAAACGATGACGGCGATGTCGCAGCGGCCGATCGACATCGTTCCGGTGATCGCCGGCCGCCGTGTGAAGACCGGCAACATCGGAAAGGCCGTCAAGCCCCACGACCACAAGCACGTGCTTGCGAATTGGCACCGCGCCGGAGGACGCGATGTTGCGCGCGCGATCGCCGCGGCGCGCGAGGCGCACACCGCATGGTCTCGGATGCCCTGGGAGTCCCGCGCCGCGATCTTCCTCAAGGCCGCGGACCTTCTCGCCGGGCCGTGGCGGATGACGCTCAACGCCGCGACGATGCTGGGGCAAAGCAAGACGTGCCACCAGGCCGAGATCGACTCCGCCTGTGAGCTGAT
This sequence comes from uncultured Acidobacteriota bacterium, assembly GCA_964511835.1. Classification (GTDB taxonomy): domain Bacteria; phylum Acidobacteriota; class Polarisedimenticolia; order Polarisedimenticolales; family DASRJG01; genus DASRJG01. Next base: position 71,208 of record CAZEII010000007.1, read on the forward strand.
CGACTTCTTCCGCTTCAACGTGCACTACATGCGCGAGATCTACGCGAAGCAGCCGTCGTCGTCGCCCGGGATGTGGAACACCTTGGAGTACCGTGCCCTCGAAGGCTTCGTCTTTGCGGTCACTCCGTTCAACTTCACGTCGATCGCCGGCAACCTGCCGACCGCCCCCGCCTTGATGGGAAACACCGTCGTGTGGAAACCTGCATCGTCGGCCGTTTATTCCGCTTGGTTCATCATGCAGCTGCTCGAGGAGGCGGGCCTGCCCCCGGGTGTGATCAACTTCGTTCCGGGCTCAGCGGGCGAGGTGGGAGATCCGGTGCTCGCGAGCCAGGAACTCGCTGGAATCCACTTCACCGGCTCGACGGCCGTGTTTCAGGGGATGTGGCGGACCGTCGGCGCCAACATCGCGCACTACAAGAGCTACCCGCGCCTCGTGGGCGAAACGGGGGGGAAGGATTTCGTGTTCGCCCACCCCTCGGCGGACGCAGACGCGTTGGTCACGGGGCTCGTGCGCGGAAGCTTCGAATTCCAGGGGCAGAAGTGCTCAGCCGCGTCGCGCGCCTATATCCCCGTGTCCCTCTGGCCTCGGGTGGAGAAGGGGCTCATCTCCCAAATCGCGGAGATCTCCGTCGGCGACCCCGCCGATTTCCGGAACTTCATGGGAGCCGTCATCGACGCCGCCGCCTTCAAGACGATCAAGGGATACGTCGATTTTGCACGGCGCTCGAGGGACGCCTCGCTCGTGACGGGTGGCGGGTGCGACGATCGGAAGGGGTACTTCATCGAACCGACGGTGATTCGCACGAAGCGCCCCGACTTCAAGTTGATGCGGGAGGAGATCTTCGGCCCGATCCTGACGGTCTACGTCTACCCCGACGCGCGACTCGACGAGACGCTCGCCCTGTGCGATTCGAGCTCTCCCTACGCCCTCACCGGAGCGATCTTCGCCCAGGACCGGTATGCCATCGTGCGCATGACGGACGCGCTGACGCACGCGGCGGGAAACTTCTACATCAACGACAAGCCGACGGGCGCCGTCGTCGGTCAGCAGCCCTTCGGCGGGAGCCGGGCCTCCGGAACCAACGACAAGGCGGGCAGCTATCTCAATTTGACCCGCTGGACCAGCGCGCGGGCGATCAAAGAGACCTTCGTGCCCCCGAGACACTTCGGTTACCCGTTCCTCGGGTAGCCCTCGAGACGCCGAATTCCGACGGACCTGCGGGCATTTTCGAAAAAAACCGTTCCGGTCTCTTGCCCGGGCCCGGTCCGTAGGGCAGCATGATGGTCGTCCGAATTCTTTATACAAAACTGGGGAGCCCGACCTGAGCATGCCATCGTCGAAGGAACTGCTCGACCGCGACCGCAAGGCGGAGCACATTCGCCTCGCGTTGGAAGAGCGGATGCAGTTCTCCGCGCGCGCCTTCGAGCGTTGGGTCTTCGAGCACGAAGCCCTGCCCGACCTCGACTTCGACGAGATCGACCTCACCGTGGAGTTTCTCGGGAAGAGCCTCCGCGCTCCCCTCCTCCTCTCGTGCATGACCGGTGGAACGGAGATCGCCGCCCGGATCAACAGGAACCTGGCGGCCGCCGCGGAATCCCGCGGCGTCGCGCTCGGCGTCGGATCGCAGCGCAAGGCGCTCGAAGATCCATCGCAAGCCGCAAGCTTCGAGGTCCGCGACGTAGCGCCAACGATCCCGCTCCTGGCGAACCTCGGCGCCATCCAGTTGAACTACGGCTACGGCATCGAGCACTGTCGGCGCGCGGTGTCGATGATCGGAGCCGACGCGCTCGTCCTCCACATGAACCCGCTCCAAGAGGCGATCCAGCCCGAGGGGCAGTGCCAATTCGCGGCTCTGCTCCCCAAGATGGCCGAGATCGCCACCCAGCTTTCCGTCCCGGTGATCGCGAAGGAGGTCGGAAGCGGCATCTCGGAGGCGACCGGAAGACGCCTTGCGGGAGCCGGGATCAAGATCCTCGATACGGCGGGAGTCGGCGGGACGAGCTGGGCGCGAATCGAAGCCAGCCGCGCGCAAGACCCCGAGATGGGAGAGCTTTTCGCCGGCTGGGGGATCCCGACTCCCGAATCGATCCGGCAGCTCCGCCGCATCGACGGGATCACCATCATCGGCAGCGGAGGGCTTCGCAGCGGACTCGACGTCGCGAAGGCGATAGCGCTCGGCGCCGATCTCGCCGGGCTGGCCCAGCCATTCCTCGAGGCCGCGATCGATTCCGCCGAGAGCGTCGAGCGCCGCATCGACCGCATCGTGCAAGAATTGAAGATCGTCATGTTCTGCCTTTCCTCCCGCACCGTGTCGGACTTGAAATCGGTTCGCATCCGCTTGGAGGCCGAACGATGAGCAAGCTGAAAGCCGTCTCCCCCGACGCCGCGACGTTGCGCGAAGACATGATTCGATCGCTGGTCGACGGCCGCAGACGGTTCCACGAGATTACCGGCGACTACCGCGCTACCGAAGCCGCGGCGATCCGGCGGGAGGCGCTCGAGCGGATCTGCGGCGTCGAGCTCCAGGCGATCGGCCACCACTCCTTCGACGCGACGCGGGCGGCCAAGCAGAACTGCGAGAACATGATCGGGGTCGCCCAGATCCCGATGGGGATCGTCGGCCCGCTGAGCGTGCGCGGCGAGCACATCGACGGCGACGTGTGGGTGCCGATGGCGACGACCGAAGGCGCCCTCCTCGCGTCCATCAACCGCGGATGCGCGGCCATCCGGGCCGCCGGCGGCGCCTCGACGCACGTCGACGACGTCGGGATGACGCGCGCCCCGGTGTTCCGCACGCGCAGCCATCGCGAGACCCGCGCTTTTCTCTCGTGGGTCCGGGATCACGAGGACGACATCCGCGAGGTCGCCTCGGGCACCAGCCGCTTCCTCGAGCTCACCGAAGTGCGCCCCTACACCTTCGGGACGTCGATCTTCCTCCGGTTCCGCTTCACCACCGGGGACGCGATGGGAATGAACATGGCGACGATCGCATGCGACCGGATCGTCCGCGAGCTGATCGAGCCGCAGACCGGCGTGCGTTGCGTCGCGCTCTCGGGGAACTATTGCGTCGACAAGAAGGCGGCCTCGGTCAATTTCAACGAGGGGCGCGGCAAGCGGATCCACGCGGAGGTCGTGATCGACGCGGGCATCCTCCGCGAGACGCTCAAGACCGACGCCGCCTCGCTCGCCGAGGTCCAATATCGCAAGAACCTTCTCGGGTCCATCGCCGCCGGCTCGATGGGCTACAACGCACATTTCGCGAACGTGCTGTCCGCGATCTTCCTGGCGACCGGCCAGGATCCCGCGCACGTCGTCGGCGGCTCGACCGGGGTCACTTGCATCGAGGCGCGCGCCGACGGCTCGGCGTATGCCTCGATCTTCATCCCCGACGCTCCCCTCGGAGCGATCGGCGGCGGCACGTCGTTGAACACGCAAAGCGAGGCTCTGAGGATCCTCGGGGTCGTCCCCGATCCGGAACGCCCGGGGCACGCGGCGATGCGGCTCGCCGAGATCGTCGGCGCCGCGGTGCTGGCGGGTGAGCTATCGCTCATGGCGGCGTTCACGACGAGCGATCTGGCGCGCGCACATGAGCGGCTTGGACGCGGCGGCGCTTCGGGCGGCGAACGGGGCGCATGAGCGGGGAGGCCGCGGTTTCCGCTCCGGGCAAGACGATCCTTTTCGGAGAGCACGCTGCGGTCTACGGACATCCGGCCTTGGTCGCGGCGCTCGACCACCGGCTGACGGCGACGGCCCGCGCCTCTTTCGCGGGAAGGCCGGGAAGCGGCACGCTGCGGCTCGATGTTCCCTCGCTCCGAATCACGCGAACGGTCAGCTGGTCTCGCGTCGTGCCGCACGTTCGGGCGCCCGGAGACCTCGCGATCCTCGCGGCGACGATCGGATTGGCTGATCTCGGACGTCCTCCCGCTTCCGTCCACCTGGTCATCGACTCGACGATTCCGTCGGGCTCCGGCTTCGGGAGCTCAGCGGCGCTCGCTGTGGCGGTCGTCGCGGCGTGCCGGCGCGCGGCGGGCGGGGACGCGGACCCCGACGAGATCGCGCGCTTGGCGTCGGAGGTCGAGCGGCACCAGCACGGCAAGGCCTCTGGTGTCGACGTGCAGGCGGTGCTGCGCGGCGGCGTGCTCTGGTGCCGGCGCCTTCCGGACGGTACTCTCGCGCGGGATCCGCTCACCGCGTCGTCGGAGAATCTCGACGTGATACGGCTGTTTCATTCGGGCGCTCCGAACGAAACGACCGGCGAGATGGTCGCTGTGGTGCGCCGCCTCCTCGATCGGGATCCGGCCCTGGTCCGTGAGGCATTCGGGACGATTGAAGAGGCGACCCGCAAGGGCCGGGAGGCGCTCGTCCGGGGGGACGTCGGCGCCTTCGTTCCGATCATCCGCCGGGCGGAGAGCGCGCTCGAGGCGCTCGGCGTGGTGCCGCCGGGGGTCCTCTCGGCGATTCGCGCGATCGAGGCTCAGGGTGGGGCGGCGAAGATATCGGGAGCTGGCGGCCTCACGGGGGCGGGCGCGGGTCTGATCCTCGTCGTCCACCCGGACGTCACGTGGCACGATCGATTCGCCCCACCCGCCGGCTGGACCGCGCATCGCGTTCCGCTCGGCGCGGAGGGGCTCCGCACGGAGAAGGCCGCATGACCGGCAAGTCCACAGCCACCGCCCCGTCGAACATCGCCTTCATCAAGTATTGGGGGGCGCGGGACCTCGAAGCGGCCGTTCCGATCAACGCCTCGATCTCGATGACGCTGACGGAGTGCGTCAGCCTCTCGACCGCTGCGTTCGACGAGGGATCCGATGCGGAAGACCGCATCGAGCTCGTCGGCGAGGACGGATCGCTGATCCTCCCCTCGGCCTCCTTTCGCGAGCGGGCCCTGGCGCACCTCGGCCGCGTGCGCCGGTGGGCGCACCGACGCGGCGCGTTCCGCGTCGCCACGCGGAACTCGTTTCCGACGGGGGCCGGGATCGCCTCGTCGGCCTCGGGATTCGCGGCGCTGACGATCGCCTCGACCAAGGCCCTCGGCCTCAGACTGACTCTTCCCGAGCTGTCCGATCTCGCACGCATGAGCGGCTCGGGCTCCGCCGCGCGCTCCGTGCTCGGGGGATACGTCGAGTGGTCGCCGGCCGGCGAGGGCGCAGGCCACGCCGTCGCGCTCGCTCCGGCCTCCCACTGGGATCTTCGCGACGTGATCGCCATCGTCGATCACGGCGAGAAAGACGTGTCGTCGCTCGATGGGCACCGCCTCGCGGCGTCGAGCCCGCACTTCGAGACGCGCCAGCGGATACTTCCGGAGCGCTTGGCCGTGGTTCGAAAGGCGATCGAAGAGCGCGATCTCAAGGCCCTCGGGCCTCGGTTAGAGGAGGAGGCGATCGAGCTGCACTTGATCGCCATGTCCTCCAAGCCGCCGATCTTCTACTGGAAGCCGGGCACGGTGCAGGTCCTCGACCATCTCCGTGCGATGCGCCGCGAGGGGCTCGACGCTTGGGCCACGATGGATGCAGGCGCAAACGTCCACGTGATCTGCACGCGAGAGGCCGAAGCGCCGGTCGTCTCGGCGCTCGAAGGGCTGTCCGGCGTCAGCCGTGTGCTCCTCGACGGCGTCGGGGAAGGACCCCGGGACGAGCGGGAGCACCTCTTCTGATGCGAAGGCCGATCGTCTTCCTGAAGCTCGGCGGGAGCCTGATCACGGACAAGGCACGTCCCGGCGTAGCGCGGCTGACGGGGATCCGGCGGCTGGCGCGGGAGCTCGCGACGGCGGCCCGACGTTCCGGCGGACCGCGCTTGCTCGTCGGTCACGGCAGCGGCTCGTTCGGACACGCGGCCGCGGCCCGTGGCGGACTGACCCACGGCGCCGATGCGCGCCGAAGCCTCGCGGCCGTGGCGCACACTCAGCGGCGCGCGGCGGACCTTCACAGGATCGTGGTGGACGCGCTCGAGGACGCCGGCGCTCGGCCGTACTCGTTCGCGCCGTCGAGCTTCCTGCTCGCCGCGAGCGGGCAGCTGACGGACGTTTTCGCCGACCCAATTTTCGAAGCGCTCGAGCGCGGGCTGCTGCCGGTCGTTTACGGCGACGTCGTTCTCGATCGCAGGCGCGGCGCGATCGTGGTTTCCACGGAGGAAGTTTTCCTGGCTCTGGCGGCGGAGGCTGCGGCAAGAGGCGTTCCGGTGACGCGGGCGGTCTGGCTCGGCGAAACCGACGGCGTTCACAACGGGCACGGGAGAACGATCGCGCGGATGTCGGCGAGCGAGGCGGCGCGAACCGCGCGCCGGGTCACCGGGGCGTCGGGGGTCGATGTGACCGGAGGGATGGCACTGCGCCTTGCCGCGGCCGCAAAGTTCGCCCGGCAGGGCATCTCGTCGTGGATCGCCGACGGACGCAAGGCCGGTGCGATCGGCGGAGGCCTGTCGGGGCGTAGCACCGGCGGGACCCGGGTGGACGCCCGGTGAGAGCGATGGCGAACCTCGACGACCTCTTGGAGAAGACCAGCCGGACGTTCGCGTTGTCGATCCCGATGCTGCCGGAGCCGACGCGTCGCCACGTCGGCATCGCCTACCTTCTCTTCCGCGTCGCGGACACCTTCGAGGACGCGGCGCAATGGCCGCGCGCCAAGCGAATCGCCGCTCTGGCCGAGTTCGCCGGGCTGCTCGAAACCCAAGGCGGGGAACCCGCCGCGGCGGCACGCTGGCTCGCCGACGTTCCCGTCTCCCATGCGGGCTATCTCGAGCTGCTGCGTGAGACGCCCACGGTGATGGACGCCTACTGGTCGATGCCGCCGTCCGTGCGGGCGGTTCTGCGGCGCGACGTGCTCCGCACGATCGCGGGGATGGCGGGCTTCGTGCGCCGCGGCGACGCTCGCGGCAATCTGCGCCTCGCGTCGATGCGCGAGCTGCGCGACTACTGCTATGCGGTGGCGGGGATCGTCGGTGAAATGTTGACGGAGCTGTTTCTGCTGGACGCCGCGGTCCTCGCGCCCCACGCCGCGCGCTTGAGGCGGCGCGCTCGGTTCTTCGGTGAAGCGCTCCAGCTCGTCAACATCCTGAAGGACGCGAGCTCCGATGCGACGGAAGGGCGGGTGTACCTTCCGGCGGGGGTCTCCCGGGGGAGCGTGTTCGCACTGGCGCGGCGCGATCTCGTCGTCGCGGCGGCGTACGTCGCGACGATGCAGCGCGCGGGAGCGCCCGACGGCTTCGTCGCGTTCACCGGGTCTCCCGCGGTCCTGGCGCGCGCGAGTCTCGATCGGATCGAGTCCACCGCTCCTGGCGCGAAGCTCACCCGTGCGGAGGTCGGCTCCCTGATGGAGCGGATGTTCGAGAATCTCGCCGCGAGACGCCCTCTGCTCTAGCCCCCGCGTCGCATCGTTCGGATCCTCTCGAGATTCCCGGCGAAGCCGGTGTTCTCCGGATCGAGGCGAACGGCGTCGGCGAACTCGTGCTCGGCCTCGTCGAGCTTTCCGGCGCGAGCCAGCACCACCCCGAGCGCCCCATGCGCCGCGGCGTCATCCGGAGACGCCTGGACGGCTCGGCGGAGCTCGACCTCGGCACCGGCGAGATCGCCGCCGCGGAGCCGCCGCGTCCCCTCGGAAGTCAGAGCCGCGGAGAGCTTGGCGCGTAGCTCGGGATCGCGCTCGCCGTAGCTCACGGCGCGCTGATACGCCTCGATCGCCTCGCCGGTCCGCCCCAGCTTGATGAGCGACTCGCCGAGCGCCACCCACGCCTGCGTGTACCGATCCCAGATCTCGAGCGACCGATGGAGCTCCGCGACCGAATCTTCGAATCGCCCCTGACGGTAGAGGCTCCGGCCGAGCGCGTGGTGGGCGACCGCGCTCGGCCCGGTGACCGAAATCGTGTGCTCGAAGAGCGTCGTCGTGTCGCGCCAGAGCGAGGCCTGCCGCACTGTCAATACGGAAAAGGCGGCGACGACCGTGGCCGCGAGGGCGATCGCGGCCGGACGCGCAAGCCGATCTCCCATCTCCCAGACGAGGGCGACGACCGGTCCGACCAGCGGCAAGTACGTGTAACGGTCGGCCATCGATTGCGGTCCGACCTGGATGATGCCGACGACCGGGAGCAGCGTGGCGAGGTACCAGCCCCAGCCGACGGACCAGTGCGGTTTCGTCCTCCACGCGCCCGCGGCGAGTGCGGTCAGCGCGGCGATTGCGAGCGCGGAAGCCGCCACGCGCGGGAGGGTCAGGCGCGAGAGGTCGTACGGATAAGGGTTCGCGAGCCCGTGCGGCCAGAGGGTCAGCACGAGGTAGTCGATGGTCGAAACGCAGGCGTTGGCCAGCCTCGTCGGGAGCGGCACCACCTCGAGCCCCGAGACGGCACCGGCGCGCGACTGCGCCACCAAGGTCACGATCGCCGACAGCGCGGAGAGCGCAAAAAACGGCAGCTTTTCCCGCACGCTCCGCCGGACATCGAACCTGTCGAGCGGCCATCGATCGAGGAGCACCATCAGCACGGGAAGGGTGACGAGCATCGGCTTCGCCATCAGACCAGCCGCGAACAGGCCGAGCGCCGTGACGTAGCGTGCCCGGGACGGCTTTTCGACCCAGAGGACCCAAGCGTAGAGAGCGGCGAATCCGAGCGCCTGAGAAAGCACGTCCTTGCGCTCGGCGATCCACACGACCGATTCCACGCGGAGCGGGTGGATCGCGAAGAGGAGCGACGCGGCGGCGCTCCGTCCCTCCTGCGCGGTGAGACGGACGAGGAGCAAGAAGAGCAGCACGGCGGCCGCGGCATGGTAGACGACGTTCGCGACGTGGAAGGTGCTCGGGCCGGGCCCCCCGATCGACCGATCCAGCATGAGCGAGATCCACGTCAGCGGATGCCAGTTCGCGCGCTCGAAGCTCGTGAGCGCCCAGCCGATTCCCTCGCCGGTCAGCCCCTTCTGGACGATCGCGTTGTCGGCGACGTAGCCGCGATCGTCCAGCTCGATGAAGTCGTAGGACGCCGCGCGCCCGAACGCCGCGGCAACGGCGAGGACGATGCCCGCGGCGATCGCGAGCCGCCTCGTGCGCGCGCTCATTGCCGGGCGAGCCTCTCTTCGAGGCGCGCCTTCACGCGCGGCCATTCCGCATCGACGATGCCGTAGTAGACCGTGTCGCGCACGAAGCCGTCCCAGCAGACACGGTGACGGCGAAGCACGCCCTCGCGCGCGGCGCCGAGCCTCTCGATGGCCGTCTGCGATCGGAAGTTGCGCGCATCGGTCTTCAGCGTGACCCGGTGCGCTCCTTGCTCGTCAAACGCGTAGGACAGAAGGAGGAGCTTGCACTCGGTGTTGATCGCGGTGCGCTGCCAGCGCGGGCCGATCCACGTCCAACCGATCTCGAGCGCACGGTGCCGCCGCTGGATGTCGAGAAAACGCGTCGATCCGACGGCGGCCCCCGACGCGGCATCGACGATGGCGAGCGGGATCTCGACGCCGCCCTCGGCTTCGGCCCAAGCCTGGCGGATCATCGAGCCGGCGTCCTCCGGCGACCGCAGCGCCGGTCGCGGCATGTAGATCCAAGTCGCATCGTCGGATCCGGCGGCAAAAAGGTCGCCCGCGTGGGCCGGATCCAGGGGCTCGACGACGACGCGCCTTCCTCTGAGAATCGTCGGCTGCGGATCGAAGAGCGGTGGGAGCATGCCGCCGGATTCTAGCCCGCGTGCTCGCGGAGTATGATCGCTCCGCGTCGGCCAAGGGAGAACGATCATGAGCACCCGGAGCGTCCCATCGCGGCTCGCGGCGATTGCGGCGGTGTTCTTGTCCCTCGCGGGCATCGCCGGGACGGTGGCGCTCAAAGAAGCCTCTTCGAAGCTGGCGGCGGACGAGCTGGCGCCGGTCTTCGGACGGATCCAGAAGCTGATCGATTCCGGGTTCGGCGAATCCGAGCGCGACGTGGTCGTCTCCTCGATCGCCGGATTGAAGCCGGACGACGAGTTCTCGCGCGAGTTCTCCGTGAAATTCGGCGGGCACGAGATCCCGCTCAAGATTCACGCCGTCATGGCACCCCGCGAGCTCGCGGTCGTCGATTTCGCGTCGACACCCGATCTGACCGACGCGATTCGCAGGGAGGTCAACAGCGTCCTCGACGCGCGCGACGGCCACAGGTAGCGATTGGGCAAGGGACGCCTCGAGGCCTTCAGCGACGGCGTGATCGCCATCCTCATCACGATCATGGTCCTCGAGCTGAAGACGCCGCACGGCGTCGAGCTCGAATCCCTGCGGCCGCTCGTTCCGGTGCTCACCTGCTATCTCCTGAGCTTCATCACCATCGGGATCTACTGGAACAACCACCATCACATGCTCCACGCGGCCGGCAAGGTCAACGGCCGCATCTTGTGGGCGAACCTCCATCTGCTCTTCTGGCTGTCGTTGGTTCCGTTCGTCACCGACTGGATGGGCGAGAATCGCTTCGCGTCTCTCCCGGTGGCGATGTACGGCTCGGTCCTTCTCATGGCCGGCTGCGCCTACTATCTTCTCGAGCGCGTGCTGGCGGCCCATCGCGGGAAGGAGTCGAAACTGGCGATGGCGGTCGGAAAAGACGCGAAGGGAGCCGCGTCCCTCGCGATCTACGCGGCGGCGATTCCGATCTCGTTCCTCAACCCGTGGATCGCCTTCGCGATGTACGTCCTGGTCGCGGCGATCTGGCTCGTTCCCGATCGCAGGATCGAGCGCGCGCTCGCCGAGTGAGCGGCGTCGCCGAGGCCTCGCGCGCCATGGGGTAACCGAGCGTCTCAGTTGTAATGCTTCGACCCGCTCCAAGCGCCGGCCAGCGGCACCTTGAGATCTCGCGCGACCCAGATTGTGAGGTCGCTCTCGTACGGCATGCAGTCCGCGCAGCGAAACGAGCCGCCGGGCTCGACGCTCTTGAAGTTTCGGATGTGATCGGCGCGGTCGCCGCCGATGATCAGCACGACGGCACCCGTACACGAGCCCGGTCCCCAGAGCCAGTAGCTGTTGTGCCCCGACATGGCGCGCGGGAGGCCCAGAGCGGGCCCGAAATAATCGATGGCGCCCGCTTCGCCGTAGTTCTGACCGTAGATGCAAGCTTTGGCTCGCTCGTCCGGCGCCAGCTCGGCATAGACGGTCGCCACGCTTCGCGTCATCTCCTCCCAGCCGTGCATGTCGGCGAAGAATTGCGGCAATCGTCCGAGCCGGTGGTTTTCGTCCGAGCCGGGGGCGACGCCGAGCGCCGCGGCGTAACGGACGAAGCGATCCTCGGAGAGCAGCGGCTTGATCACGGGCGCGACGATCAGGATCGACGCCGCCGCGATGAGCGCGACCGCGCGCGCAGGGCGCCGGAATCGTCCCGCGGTCCACGCTTCGAGCGCGACGCCTGCGGCGGGGAACAGCAGCGTCAGACCCGGAGCGAAGTAGTACGCCTTCGAGACCGATGCGGCGAAGAGGACGAGCACGACGAGAGCCGCCCAACCGAGCGCGCGGAACGGCCGCGCGGCGCGCGCGAAGAGGAGCCATCCCATGCCGGCTAGAGCGAACGTAAATCCGACCGGTCCCCCCATCTGAAACTGCCGTGCCACGAATCCGACGGGCCCGAGCACGGTGATCTTGTGCCGCTGTGCGTTGGCGACGAACTCCCTGGTCGGCCAGCCGTGGGCCACCTGCCAGAGGATGTGGGGCGCGAAGAGCAGGGCGGCGACCGCGCCCCCGATCCAGATCCAGCGCTCGCGGAGGATGTCGAAGCGCCGCGAGATCACGATGCCGAGCCCCAGCCCGGCGCCGAGCATGACGACGTCGACCTTGTTCTCGAGGCCGATTCCGGCCAGCGCGCCGAACGCGACCCAGAGGCGAGGGCTGCCTCCGGCCAGAGCCGCCGACGCGATGCGCGCGAGCCCCGCCCAGATCAGGACGTCGAACGCGTTCATCGAGTAGATCGAAAAGAGGCTGAGATAGATCGGCGCGACAGCCGCGAGCAACTGCGCCATCAAGCCGGCCCACCGGCCCCCTCCCATCGTGCGCGCGGTGTCGCCGACGAGAAGCACGGTTCCGGTGAGAGCGAGCGCCGAAACGATACGGAGCACGATCCACGAATCGCCCGCGACGTGACGCGCGGCCCAGGCGATCAGCGCGACGAGAGGTGGATGGTCGACGTAGCCCCAGTCCAAGTGCTTTCCGCAAGCAATGTAATAGAGCTCATCGCGGAAGATGCCGTACCCACGGGCCGTTGCCCCGAAGAGCAGGAGCGCGGTCAGCGGAATCGCCCACCGGCCCCAGCCCTCGAAGCGATTCTCGCGTTGACCGGAACGGGCCATCGGCGTACCTCGCATGAGGCGGTATCATGCACGACGCGAGTCCCCAGGGAGGTTCCCCATGAAGCGATCCGCGTCTGCAGTGTGGACCGGCGGCCTCAAAGACGGCCGTGGCACGGTCTCGACCGAAACCGGCGCGCTGAAGGAAGCGCAATACTCGTTCAGCTCGCGGTTCGAGGCTGGAAAAGGCACGAACCCCGAGGAATTGATCGCCGCGGCCCATGCCGGCTGCTTTTCGATGGCTCTATCCGGCCAGCTCGGCGCCGCCGGCATGAAGGCGGAGCGGATCAAGACGACCGCGATCGTCTCGATCGAAAAGCAAGAGAGCGGGTTCGCCATCACAGGAATTCATCTCGACCTGACAGCGAAGATTCCGGGCGCCGATCCGGAGGCGTTCCAGAAAGCTGCGACGGCCGCCAAGGAGGGGTGCCCGGTCTCGAAGGCCTTGAAGGGTCCGATCACGCTGGACGCCAAGCTGGAGCGCTGATTCCGGCTCCGGCGGCAAGGGGGGCGGCCATGACATCGTTCTCCTGCTCGGCTCGATCGCTCGTCGCCGCGGCGGTGGTCCTGTTCCTCGCGTTCGTCGCCGCGGGGAGCTGCGGGGTTCCCGGCAGCTTCGGCAGTGGGTATCCCGAGCAATTCCCGGCCGAATCTCGCGATTGGGGAATCACGCGATCGAATCATTCGTGCCCGTGAGCGCAATTCTGCCGAAGGACCGACCTCTCTAGGATGGAGATCCGCCGCATCACGGCCGCGGCAGCGCGCGACGTGCGCCACCCGGTTCTTCGCGCAGGCTTGCCGTTCGAGACGGCGATCCTTCCGCACGACGACGATCCCGAGACGCTCCACCTCGGGGCGTACGAGGACGGCCGTTTGGTCGGCGTCGCCACCTACTTTCCAGAGATGTATCCGGACCGGCCGGGTCTTGCGGCTTGGCGGCTTCGAGGCATGGCGACGCTGCCCGAGATGCGGGGGCGCGGCGCCGGATGCATGTTGCTCGAAGAAGGGATGCGCGCGGCGATCGACGCTGGCGCCGTCGTGATGTGGTTTCACGCGAGGACGACCGCGCGCGGCTTCTACGAGAAGCTCGGGTTCGTCTCCGTCGGCGACGAGTTCTTCGTCCCGATGACGGGCCCGCACTACGTCATGTTCAAACAGCTCGCGGGGAACGCGTGAGCGCGCAGGCGCAACCCCTTGCGAGGCGGCCGGTCGACATAGTCTTCATCGGCTTCTGGGCGATCAATTTCTGTTTCATCACGTACATGATCGACCTCGAGCAGCTCGTCATCCCCGATCCGGCGCACTTCGTGTACCCGGTGTGGCCGCCGCGCTTCGCGGTCGACGCGATCCACTGGTGGGCGCGTGGGTTCGATCCCGTCGTATGGGCGCGCGAGCCCTGGTATCGAGCGACGATCTGGATCGACTCGCTCATATTCGGCCCGTTCTACCTCGCCGCGATCTACGCGTTCTGGAAGGGGCGGAGCTGGATCCGCATCCCCTGCATCGTCTGGGCGGGGATGATGCTCGCGATCGTTATGATCATTCTGTTCGAGGAGCTGTGGGGGAAGAGCCCGACGACGGCGCCGGTCGCGGTGGTCGCCGCCAACCTTCCCTGGCTCCTCTTTCCGCTCGCGGCGGTCGTTCGGATGGGCCGCGGGGGTCCCTTCGGGGACGGGAGTTAGCCAGGCAGACCGGCATCACGTGATGAGATCCGTCGACCATGCTTTCAAGATGCTGCACAAGTGACGTAGGCTTCACGCATGAAGCCGCTCCTTCCGACCGAAGTCTTCGTTCGCCGATTGATCGCGAGCGTCGCGGCAGGGTGCGGCCTCGTGGCCGCATCGCTCGCGGTGGGGATGGTCGGCTATCACGGATTCGAGGGGCTGCCGTGGATCGACTCCTTCGTCAATGCTTCGATGCTCCTGTCCGGCATGGGCCCGCTGTTCCAGCCGGTGACGATCGGCGGCAAGCTGTTCGCCGGGATCTACGCGCTCTACAGCGGCCTGGCGGTGCTGGTGATCGCGGGCGTCATGTTCGCTCCGGTCATCCACCGCTTCCTTCACCGATTCCATCTCGAAGCCGACGAGGACTGATGTGCGGATGACGCTCTCTCTCACGCGCTTCGCGACGGCGATCGCTCTCCTCGCACTCGCTCCCTCGGTGGCGTCGGCCGATTTCGCGGCCGCGACGAAGGCGTTCGGAAGGCTGCTCTCGACGTACGTCACCCCCCGAGGGGTCAAGTACGACGCCTGGCGCGCCTCGGGCGTGGACCTGAAGACGATCTCGGAGGTCGTCTCGCTCTACCGCAACACCGACACCAGACCCTTGTCCCCCAACGAGAAGAAAGCTCTCTACATCAATCTGTACAACGCGAAGGTCTTGGAGCTCGTCCTTCTCTCGCATCCCCGAAACTCGATCACGGAGTTGTCGAAGGGACCACGAGCTTTCGAGATCTTCAGCCGGGACGCGTTCGCGTTCGACGGAAAGACCCTGAGCTTGAACGATCTCGAGAAGAAGCTGCGGGACGAGTTCAAGGACCCGCGCACCCATTTCGCGGTCAATTGCGCGTCCAAATCCTGCCCACCGATCCGAGCGGAACCCTACGCCGCCGAGACGCTCGACGTCCAGCTCGACGATGCGACCCGCTCGTACCTCGCTCGTCCCGGATCGGTCGAGGTGACCACGGAAGGCGGCCGGGCGAAGATCACGACGGTGAAGATCTTCGATTGGTACGCCGACGACTTCAAAGTTACCGGCGGCGCGCTCGGATTCCTCGTGAAGTACGGGCCTCAGGCCGCCGTCGACGCGATCGCCGCCGGCAAGACGAAGCTCGACTTCGCCGAATACGATTGGAGCCTGAACGCGGCGAAGTGACGGAGCCGTGCCCACCTACCGCCTCGATCTCGAGTACGAAGGAAGCCGCTACCGCGGCTGGCAGGAGCAGCAAAACGCCCGCTCGATCGCCGGCGAGCTGAAGCGTGCCGTCGCCGAGGCGGGAGGCGAGATCGTCGACCTCGGCGGTGCCGGCCGCACCGACGCCGGCGTTCACGCGCTGCACCAAGTCGCTCACCTCAGGCTGCGCGAGTCGGTCGACCCGCGACGCTTCCGCCTGGCGGTCAACGACGCGCTTCCCCACGACATCCACCTCCTGGCGATGAAGCAGGCGCCGGACCGGTTTCACGCACGTCACGACGCGGTGCTTCGCTCGTATCTCTACCAAGTCTCGCGCCGACGCACAGCCTTGGCGAAGCGGAGCGTCTGGTGGATCAAGCGCCCTCTCGATGCCGCCTCGATGGAGCGGGTTGCCGGCAAGGTGCCCGGGATGCACGATTTCAGCAGCTTCTGCGAACGCCCTCAGGATCAAGAATCCACCCGTGTTCTCGTCGAGCGCGCGGAGATCGCGACGGACGGCGCCTTGATCCTGGTGCGCATCGCGGCGTCGCACTTCCTGTGGAAGATGGTCCGGCGCCTCGTCGGGGCACTGGTCAAGGTCGGCGCGGGAGAGCTTGCGGAGCGGGACTTCGAGGCGCTGCTTCGGGGTCCGGTGAAGGGCCTTTCGACCGCCGCGTGGACCGCGCCCTCCGCGGGCCTCTACCTCGAGCGCGTGATGTACGCGGGCGAACCGCCGCTTTCAGCGATCAAGGCGGTGGTGCCGGTGTCGAAGGAGCCGTAGAGCGGATCGCCGGGGCGAGCACGCTCAGGATTCCCCAGTCGCACGCTGCATGGGCGCACATCGCACACTGGAGCCCCATGGACTGGTAGAGGCGGCCGAGTAAGAACCCGGCCGTCGCGGTTGTCGCCAGATAGGCGAGCTTCCGCGCGGAAACGCCCTCGTTGAGATGAGCGGTCCCACCGTGCGCCGCCGCGAACAAGAGCGACGTGAGCCAGATTCCGATCCACGGTTGGAGCGCGCCGCGGAACAACAGCTCCTCGGAGAATCCTGCGAGGAGGGAGGCGGCAACGATGGACCACCACGCCCGAACGATGGGCCTCAGCGGTGCGACGCCGTGAATCACCGATCCACGTGCTGGCGATCGCAGCACGGCGAATCCGGCCAGCGATCCGACGAGCGCGCCGAGCGGCAATCCCGAGAGAGCCTGGCCGGGCGTCGATCGAACGAACGCGACTTGATCGCCGGTGTGACGCGCGAAAATGACCACAGCCGCGAGGGCGACCAACGCGCCTTCGACGACGGCCAGATGCCTGAGCTCGAGCTCGGCCGAAGCGCCTCGATCGCCCATCAGGGTTTTTCCAAGCTCTCCGGCGAGCCCTCCATGGAGTCATCGTCCGAGGGTCGCTTCTCCGCATCGTCCTCACGCTTGGCGGGGGCCGGAGCTCGAGACGGAGTCGGAGCTGGTGGAGAGGGCTGTCGCCCGGGATGCCAACCCTTGCGGAGGGGAGGCATCCTCGGCGGCTGGCGCGGCGAGTGTTTTTCGGTGAGATCGACACGCTCGAGCTTCCCTGGGCCGCTCAATCCCATGGCTCCTTCGCCTCGTCCTCGGCCGGTTTCCACTTCACCCGGTACACGGCCGCAGGTCTGAGCTGGCCCTCGATCGCGCCTTGCACCTCGCTCGCCGTCGGGCGGACGCCGGCGCGTCGCGGGATCGCGAGAAAAGCCTCCAGATCGAACGGCTTCCCGCTTTTGGCGACGTCGTCGCGCCACAAGGCGAGCGCGGGATCCGGCGAGAACCAGCGTCCTTCCAGCCGCTCGAACGCCGACCAGAGCGAGAAGACGGGGACCTCGAGGGGTGCTGCCAGCTCCCCGGGGAAACCTTCACGCTCCAGGATCTCGCCCGTGACGGCGATGCGCATCGGGGCGGGGAAGGGGTCGTAGACGAGGCGCGAGATCTCGTCGAGCGTGTAGGGCTCGCCGGGCGCCGGATCGAGAACGGCGCCGACAGCGCTGATCGCGTCGCTGACGGCATCGATGAGTCCGTCTTCCTCGCCGCTCGGCGGGTCCCCTTCCGTTTTGACGTCGACGATGGCGCCGATGCAGGAGCGCGCGCGGTCGGGGTGCGAGGCGAGGTAGTCGTAGAGCTTGCTCGTCGCGGCGGCGTAGGCGGCGATCTTCGCGCTGAACGTCCCGAGCTCGGCGTCCATCTTCTGACGCTGGGCCGCCGTGGCGCGCATCGCGCGTGATGGGGCGAGGGTCAGCTCCCCCCAATCCTTTCCGTCGGCGTAGGTGACCCCGACGCCGATGTCGCGGAAGAACTCACGCAAGTCGGCGGGAGTCCCGAGGAGTGCGCGGCGCCGGACGCGCCGCAGGTTGCCGCGATCGCGGTCGACGATGTCCTGCTGGCGTTCTGGGTCGACGGCGCGCAGGCGCGCGCTCCAAGCATCGCTGCCCGATTCGAGGGCTCTCGCCTCCGATTCGAGGCGCTGCTGGACGCGCGGGGCTTTGTCGTAATCCGTGGGATCGCGGAGCACCGTCCCGATCGAAATCATCGACGCACCGCCGCGCAGGATTCGAATCTCGAGCGATTCGGATACGGGGGGCTCGAGGCAGCCCGCCAGCGGTAGCGCGACCAAGACCACGGCCCAACGGCGAGCGTCCATGGCGGCCTCCGGTGGTTCCTCTCCTACGAGAGTACACGGGCATTGCATTCTTTGAAGAAAAAGGGGAGTGTCCCCTTGTGCGGGTCCCGAAGGATCTGAGACCGACGGCGTGGGCGCGGGCCCGTGCGGCGCGCGGGGAGGTGCCGTACGACCTGACCGTGAGCAATCCGACGATGTGCGGCTTCACGTATCCGCACGGCTTGCTCGACCCTCTCCGCGACCCGTCTGGGCTCCACTACCGGCCGGATCCCAAGGGGTTGCGCAGCGCGAGAGAGGCCATCGCGCGGGAGTATGGCGCGCGCGGCGTCGATGCCGATCCGGAGCGGATCGTTGTGACCGCGTCGTCGAGCGAGTCGTACTCGTTCTTGTTCAAGGTGCTGTGCGAGCCGGGCGAGTACGTCCTGGTTCCGACGCCGTCCTACCCGTTGTTCGAGCACTTGGCGGCGCTCGACGGCGTGCGCGTCTCGCGGTTCGCGCTCGATCCCGCCAACGGCTGGCAACCGGCGTTCCTCGAGATCCGCGCGGTGTCGAGCGCGCGGGCGGCGATCGTCGTCCACCCGAACAACCCGACGGGCTCTTGGGTCGATCCGGTGTTCGGCGAGCGATTGGTCGAGCGCCCTGGCGCCTTGTCGATCCCCTTGATTGTCGACGAAGTGTTCCTCGACTACCCGCTTTCAGCGAGCCCTCTGGCCCAGACTTACGCGGCGCGTGAATCGGGGCTGACGTTCACGCTCGGAGGCTTGTCGAAGAGCCGCGGGCTGCCGCAGCTCAAGTTGTCGTGGATCGTCGCCAGCGGGCCAGACGCCGAGGTGGGACCGATGGTCGACGCGCTGGAATTCGTCGCGGACAGCTACCTCTCGGTCGGGACGCCGATCTTGGCAGCGCTGCCGGAGATCCTCCACCGCGCGGAGCCCGTCCGCGACGCCATCCTCGCGCGATGCACCGAGAATCTGGCCCAGGCGCGTGCGCTGACGCGCACCTACCCGGGAGTCGAACTCCTCGAGCCCGGCGGTGGCTGGAGCGCCGTCGTGAGGTTCCCGCGCGTCCTCTCAGAGGAGCGGCTGGCGGTCGAGCTGCTCGAAACCCACGGCGTCGCCGTGCACCCCGGCTATTTCTTCGATTTCGCGGTGGAGGGGTTCTTCGTCGTCAGCTTGCTCCCGCTTCCCGGCGTTTTCGAGACCGGCCTCAAGCTGGCGCTCGACGCGATTGCCTCGCGTGTGTAGCGGGACCAAAGCTTCGTCGTGTGAAGTTTTGTAACAAAAAAGCAGAATGTCCCGGATTTCTATCCCAGCAGGAATCGAACGAGCTCCGGGAAGCGGCCGGCCCAGGCGGCCTCGTTGTGGAGGCCGCCCTTGACCTCGATGTACCGTAGGTCGGGGCCCTCGCGGTACCCCTTGCGCACGAGGATGTCGCGCGCATGGCGGACCTTCTGCACGTACCCGCTCTTCGGGCGCCCTTCTTTGGTACCGACGTCAACGTAGATCCGTCCGCCGACGAACTTCGCCCGCTCGAGGTACTCGATCATGGCGCCTTGCGCGAAGCCGATCGACGGCGAGACCGCTCCGACGGCGCCGAAGACGTCGGGACGCTCGAAGAACGCGTAGAGGCTGATCAGCCCGCCCATCGAAGAGCCGATCGTCGCGGTCGCTTCGGGTTGCCCGGTCGTGCGGAACGCGTCGTCTACCAGCGGCTTGACCGTGTCGACGATGAACTTCAGGTAGTCCGCCGCGCGGCCGCCCCCGAGACGCGCGTCGTGGAACGGGCTGTACTCCGACAGCCGGTCCACGCCGGCGTTGGGCAACCCGACGACGATCGCTTCGAGCCCTTCCTTCGCCAGCGCCTCCAGCGCTTCGTCGACGCGCCACTCCCCTGCGTAGCTCGTGGCCGCATCGAAGAGGTTCTGGCCGTCGTGCATGTAGAGGGTGGGAAAGGTCTGGTTGGCCGTCGGATAGGACGGAGGCAAATACACGAGGATCTCGCGGCTGTTGCTGAGCTCGGCGCTCTTGACGCCGCGGAGCACCTTGACGGTGCCCGCGACGCGCCCCGAGCCTCCCTCGTAGACGTCCTCGTAATCGAGCCAGTCCGTCATCGCCGCCGAACGATATCAAGTCAGGGCGCGGGCGGCATCGGCTCCATGGGGTAACCCAGTTTTTTGCCGAGCGCTCCATAGCTGAAACGCGGCATGAAGAGCATCTTCGACTCTCCGACGCCACATCGGGCGCATCAGCGTGACGAGCCCGGCCACCACGGCGGCACCGAGGGCGAGCATTCTCGGTGCCGGCCATTCCGCGGGAAAAACGCTCAGCCATTCCCGGCGGGCGACGAAGACCGAGATCGCGAAGAGTTACACCAGAACGAGGATCTGCGAGGTCAGATAGGTGCTCTTGGGCGGAAGCGGAGCGGCGGATGTCCTCCGAGCCGACCTGATTGCCGACGTGCACGTCAGGATTCCTTCGGAAGGCGTCCGAGACTCCACTTGAGCGCCGGCGGCGTCAAAAAGGTCGTCACGATCACCATGATGACGGTGGCCGAGAAGATGGCAGGGTCGACGATCCGCTCGTTCGCGACGGTGAGCCCGAGGCCGATGTTCGCAAAGATGAGGCCGACTTCGCCGCGCGGGATCATGCCGAGACCGACCGTCACTCGATCAACCCCTTGGCCGATCACGCCGAGCGAGCAGGCCTGCTTGCCGACGACGGCGGCGATCGTGAGGCAGCCCGCGAGACCGAGCATCCCGGGCTCGGCGAATGATCGCAGGTCGGTCAACATGCCCATCTGGACGAAGAAGATCGGCACGAGGAACGACGAGATGGGGCGCATCGACTCTTCGAGAGGCTGGGCCCCTCGCCGTACGCATTCCGCGGTATGGCGGGGTTCGATGATCAGTCCCGCGACGAAGGCGCCGACGATCGGCGCGAGCTGAATCGCGTTCGCGAGCCATGCGAGGGAAAAACAGAGGCCCAATCCGAGCGCCGGAAGGACGCCGGTGGAGCGGAAGCGCGAGGCGAGCGCGAAGACGCGGGGAACCAAGAGCGCGCCCAGGGCCAGCGAGCCGCAGATGAAGGCGATCGCCTTGACGAGCGGCCGGCCGATCTCTCCCCACGAGAACGGATCGCCATGATCCGCGCTGACGACCATCCCGATGACGGCAGAGAGAATGACGAGGCCGAGAACGTCGTCGATCACGGCGGCGCCCAAGATGACCCGGGCCTCCTTGCTCTGCAGCCGCCCCAAGTCCTTGAAGACGCGCGCGGTGATCCCGACGCTCGTTGCGCACAGCGTCGCCCCCATGAACACGTGGAGATAGACGGACGATTGCGGCAAGAGCCACGCCGAGACGCCCCAACCGAGAAGGAACGGCGCAGCCACCCCGAGCGTTGCAACGACGAGCGACGAGGCGCCCACGCTCATCATCTGCCGGACCGTCGATTCGAGCCCGACCTCGAACAGGAGGATCAGGACGCCGATCCGCGCGAGCATGTCGATCGACGCGTCGTGCTTGATCGCGTCGAGCCCATGGACCCCCACGAGGCCGAGGTTTCCCAGCGCCACGCCGGCGATCAGCTCGCCCAGAACCGATGGCTGGCCGAGGCGGCTCGCGACCTCCCCGCCGAGCTTGGCGGCCACGAGGATCAGCGCGACCGCCAGCACCACCGTCGCGACCGGGTCGCGATGGGCGCCGGCCGCGAGAAGCGTCAGGGGGATTCCATGCATGCGGCGGCCATGATAGAACTCCTCGCTACCTTGTTGATCCACGGAGAACGCCCATGAAGAACTCGTTGCTCGTCCCCGCAGCGATCGTCTCCTTCGCACTCGCCCCGGCGGCCGCGCGCGCCCAGGGGGACGACTTCGCCAAGGTCGAGATCAAACCGACGAAGGTCGCCGGCTCCGTCTGGATGCTCCAAGGAGCGGGAGGGAACATCGGCGTCTCCTCCGGCCCCGACGGACTGCTGATCGTCGACGATCAGTTCCTTCCGCTGGCCGACAAGATCAAAGTCGCCTTGAAAGGGATCTCACCCGACGGCAAGCTCGCATTCGTCGTCAACACGCACTGGCACGGCGATCATACCGGCGGCAATCGCGTCTTCGGAAAAGAGGCGACGATCATCGCGCAAAGCAACGTCCGGAAGCGCCTGTCGGTCCCGCAGGAGCGGAACGGCAAGCCGATCGATGCGTCGCCGAAGGAAGCGCTGCCCGTCGTCACGTTCGATGACGGCGTGACGATTTGGTTCAACGGCGAGGAGATCCAAGTGCTCCACCTGCCCCACGGCCACACCGACGGGGACGCGATCATCTTCTTCAAGGGCTCGAACGTCGTTCACATGGGTGACCAGTTCTTCAATGGGATGTTCCCGTTCATCGACGTCGCGTCGGGGGGTGACGCTGCCGGCTACGTCAAGAATGTCGCGGACATGATCGCCAAGATCCCGGCCGACGCGAAGATCATCCCCGGCCACGGCCCGCTCGGCACGCTCGAGGATCTCAAGAAGTTCCACGCGATGCTCGCGGCCACCACCGACATCGTCAGGTCGGAGGTCGCGAAAGGACTGTCGCTGGAAGATGCGAAGAAAGCCGGGCTTCCCGACCAGTACAAGCCTTTCGCAACCGACTTCGTGACCGTCGACCGCTGGGTCGAGATGCTCTACACCTCTCTCAAGCGGTAGGGGACACGCCCCTACGGATTGAACGGGGAGCTTTCGACCAGCGCCCCTCGGACACCGAGGGCGTCGCGGGATTCGAGTACGCGCGCGGGCGTGACACGGATCAGGCGGAGAGCGCCGGCGGACGCCGTCGCGTGCGATTCATCCCAGTCGATGGAAGCCGCTCCCGTGAGCTGGACGACACGGCCCGACTCGAAATCGAGGAAGAGCAGTCCCGCGAGGGGCGTGATCTCGATATTGCCCAGCGACTGGAACATGTTGTTGCCGGTGTAGTCGGGAATGACGAGAGTCCCGTCCCTCTCGATGCGGACGAACCCCGGCCTACCCCCGCGGTGCGATGCGTCCGCGCCGCCTTCGGAGACGGTCGCCATGAAGAAGGTGTCGGCGGATTCGATGAAGCCGCGCTGGTCATGGGTCAAGGTCTCGGAGTCCGACAGACGGGCCGCGGGGCTTCGGGCGATTGGCTCGAGGTGCCTGACCTGGATGTACTTCCGGCAGTTCCCGAACGCCTCGTGCACGCGCAAGCGGAATCGTCCGAGCCCGATCGTCTCCCCAACGCCGTTGACGCGGTAGCGCGATCGGGTCGAAAGGTCGATCGCGAGTAGGGCCATCGGACCGGGCCGCCGCAGGTTCTCGTGGATCGGATCGCTCGCGTCGAAGCCTCCTGTGAGCAGGAGCGTGACGTCGTCCTGGACTCGAGCGAGTCCGGGTGGGCCCGACACGGGTGAGGCCCAGGGTCTTCCACGATCGTCGATCGACGCGACGACGAGGAACGGCTGCTCCTCGATGAACTCCGCCGCATCCGAATCGATCCGGGTCGCCACGATCCGTCCGACCCGCATCGCTCGCTCCCGGACGCCGGCCTTCTCCTGGACGGCTTTCTCGCCGCGATGAAAGGGATCTCTCATGGGAGAAGGAAGTGTAGCGTTCGCACCCTTGGGAGCGCCCACTAGAATGGGCCGCCGTGAGCCATGCCACGCTCCCCCGGGCTTTCTGGACTGCCGCTCCCGCTCTTGCCGCGATGATCGTGTACGGGGTCACGCTGCGCGGAGCCTTCCTGTACGACGACGAGCTGATCATCAAACAGAACCGCTGGGTTCACGATGCTGGTGCGCTGCCGCAGATTCTCCTGAAACCGCTTCTGCCCGCGCCCCCAGCAGGCGCCACGAACTACTACCGGCCCGTCGTGCTCGGTCTCTACAACGTGACTTGGAGGATCGGAGGTGGACGCCCGTTCGCGTTTCATCTCCTCAACGTCGCGCTCCACATGATCAACGCGACGCTCCTGCTCCAGCTCGTTCGGCGCGTGACCGGGGACACGGCCCGGATTGCGGAGGGCTCGGCGATCCTCTTCGCGGTGCATCCGCTCACGACCGAAGTCGTGGCCTGGCCGAGCTGTCTCCCCGAGCTGACGTACGCCGCTCTCGGTCTCGCCGTTCTCCTGATGCGTGTGATCTCCTGGACGCGCGAGGGCTGGGCGGCGAGAGGGTGGCTGCTGGGTGCGGGCTTCGCTTTCGGGCTCGCTTGCGCGTGCAAGGAGTCGGCGGTCGCGCTCATCCCACTCATCGGATTGCTGGAGCTGTGGGTGCGACCCGCCCGTTCGACGGACGTGCGCCGGCGGTGGCTTTCCGCCCTGGGAAGCGCCGTTCCGTACGTCGTGGCGTTCGTCATGTTCATGATCGTTCGGAGCTCCGTCCTCGGGGGATTCGTTCCTCGCGGATTCCACCCGACGAAGACTCCGTTCGACGCGGCGCTGAACGCGCCCTGGCTCCTTCTGCGCTACGTCAAGTCGATGCTCTTCCCGTTCACGCTGCTCGTCGAGCATCTCGTGCCGCTCGCGACGTCCGTCGCGGATCCCAGGTTTCTCGTCGGCGCCATCGTCGTCCTCGCCGGCATCGCCGGCGCGCTCGTCCTGCGGAGGCGTCGACCCGACCTCGCCTTCGCGGCCGCGGTCGCCGTTCTGCCGATTCTCCCCGCGCTCTATTTGCCCGCCCTCGGCCGCGATTCCTGGGCCGAGCGCTATGCGTATCTCGGTGTCGCAGGTTTCTGCTGGCTGACCGCCGGCGGCCTCGGGGCGCTCCTGTCGAGGCGCCTCGAGACAGCTCCGCGCCGGGTGCTTCCCGCCTTCGTCGGCGTTCTCGCCGTCGCCGCCGGAGCGCGCACGTTCGCGCGTTGCGCCGACTGGCACGACGACGGTACGCTCGGGGCTGCTACGATCGCCGTCGAGCCCAGGGCGTCGATCGGGTACTTGCTGCTCGGGAATTGGCACGCGCGGGAGGGGCGGAAAGAGGATGCGTTGCGCGCATTTCAAGATGGCGTCGCTCACGTGCCCGACAACGCGGAGCTGCAGCTCGACGCCGTCGCGCTCTCGATCGGGCTCGGCCGGCTTTCGCCGCAGGATGCGGCGGCCGCCTATCAGCGGCTGTCCGCCGACGCCCCCGCGAACGCATCGGTTCAGTACAACCTCGGGCAAGTTCTTCTCGAGGCCGGACGCGTCGACGAGGCACGAGGTGCGTTCAGCCGCTCCCTCGAACTGGCTCCCGCCTCGGTCCCCGCGATGACGGCGCTCGCCGTCATCGCCTCCCAGCGCGGCGACTCCGCCGAGTCGATTCGCCTTTGCCGCAAGGCCCTGGCGATCGACGCGCGCTCCACGCCGGCCTTGCAGCAGCTCGCCGTCGCGCTGCTCCGCTCGGGTGACACCGCGGGCGCCTTGGCCGCGCTCGAGCGCGCGATCGCGATCGACCCGTCCGACAAGGAAACCCTGAACCGCTTGGGCGTCGCCTATGCCCGCGCCGGACGCATGGAGGAGGCGCGCCGTTCCTGGGAGCGGGCCCTGACCATCGACCCCGGCTTCGCCGGCGCCCGGCAGAATCTCGATCGCCTGCAGCGCGCCAACCCGTAGGAGAGAGCGAATGCGCGTTTCCGTTCCGCTGCGCCGCGCTTACAAGCTGATCAATCACGGTCCGACGACGCTGATCACGTCGGAAGCGTCCGGCCGGCGCAACGTCATGACCGCGGCTTGGGTGATGGCGATCGACTACGATCCCGCCCGGCTGGTCGCCGTGATCGCGGCCGACACGCTGACGCGGAAGCTCGTCGACGAGTCCGGGGAGTTCGTCGTGAACGTTCCGACCGTCAAGCTGCTCGACGCCGTGTACGCGATCGGGCAGGTCTCCGGCGAAGAGACCGACAAGTTCGACGAGCACGCGCTCGTGACGTCTCCGGCGTCGATCGTCAGGGCGCCGCTCCTCGAGGGGTGCGCAGCTTGGCTCGAATGCAGGGTGATTCCCGAGCCCGAGATTCGGGAGAAGTACGATCTCTATGTGGCGGACGTCGTCGCCGCTTGGGCGGACGATGCCTCCTTCGTCGAGGGCGTGTGGCGGTTCGCGACCGACGCCGACCGTACGCTGCATCATCTGTCCGCGGGGGCGTTCGTCACCAGCGGCGACATCGTGAAGGCCAAATCGTAGGAAGGAGTCCGTCATGCGCCGGCTTCCGCTCGCATTCAGCTTGGTGGCCGTGGCTCTCGCCCCCGCCGTCGCGGTGGACCCTCCCACCTCGAAGATCACCGCTACCGGTTTGATGCGCGACATCAAGGCGCTGTCGGACGACGCGATGGGCGGGCGCGGTCCGGGAAGCGCCGGCGACAAGATGGCGCGCACCTACATTGCGAACCGCCTCAAGGAGATCGGCTTCGCGCCCGGCGGCCCCGGAGGGGGCTGGGAGCAGCCGTTTCCCATCATCGGCATGACGATGGAGCATCCGGCATCGTGGACGTTCCGCGCCGCGTCCGGCAAGCAGGTTCCGTTCCGCTGGTGGGACGACTTCATCGGGAATTCCGGGGTGCAGGCGGCCAAGGTGTCGATCGAGAACGCCGAGGTCGTGTTCGCGGGGTATGCGATCGAGGCCCCCGAGTTCAAGTGGGACGACTTCAAGGGCGCGGATGTCGCGGGGAAGATCCTGCTCGTCTTGAACAACGATCCCGATTGGGACCCCAATCTATTCGGCGGGAAGAAACGGCTGTACTACGGACGCTGGGACTACAAGTACGCGAGCGCCGCGAAGCACGGGGCGGCCGGCGCGATCATCATCCACACCGAGCCGTCCGCCGGGTACGGCTGGAACGTCGTCCAGACGTCCTGGTCGGGTACGGCGTTCGAGCTCAAGAGCCAGGGCGAGCCGCGCGTCAAGCTGCGGAGCTGGATGACCGAAGCCTCCGCCCGGCGGCTCGTGAAGATGTCGGGAAAGAGTCTCGACGCCCTCGTCGCCGCGGCGCGGAGCCGCGACTTCAAGCCGGTTTCGCTGGGGATCACCACCTCGATCTCCTTCGACGTAAAGCTCGAGGACACCGAAACCGCCAACGTGATCGGCGTTCTCGAGGGGTCCGACCCGGAGTATCGCGGCGAAGCGATGATTTACACCGCGCACCACGATCACCTCGGGATCGGCGCGCCCGACGCGACGGGTGACAAGATCTACAACGGGGCGCTCGACAACGCGTCCGGCTGCGCGCAGGTCCTGGCGATCGCCGAGGCGTTCGCGGCGACCGAGCCGCGCGGGAGACGGAGCGTGATGGCCGTGTTCGTCGGCGGCGAGGAGCAGGGATTGCTCGGCTCTCAGTATTTCGTCGCGCATCCCACGATCCCGATCGCGAAGATGGCAGCCAACCTCAACATCGACGGCGGCAACATCTTCGGCCGCACGACCGACGTCGCGATCGTCGGGAAGGGGAAATCCGATCTCGAGATGAGGCTCGCGGCCGCTGCCAACGGGCAGCACCGCGAAGTCGTCGACGAGCCGGAGCCCGACAAGGGTTACTACTACCGCTCCGATCAGCTCAGCTTCGCGCGCGTCGGCGTCCCCGCCCTTTATT
Organism: uncultured Acidobacteriota bacterium; assembly: GCA_964511835.1. Classification (GTDB taxonomy): domain Bacteria; phylum Acidobacteriota; class Polarisedimenticolia; order Polarisedimenticolales; family DASRJG01; genus DASRJG01. The sequence goes on from CAZEII010000007.1 coordinate 98,563, forward strand.
TCAAGTCGGGGCAGACCTACGTCGGCCGTCCCGCGGGCTGGGGGAAGGAGAAGGAGGCCGAATACCGGAAGACCCGCTACCACCAGCCGAGCGACGTCGTCACGCCGGAGTGGAACTTGGACGGCATGGTAGACGACGATGTGCTCGCGTACCGGGTCGGCTGGTCGATCGCGCAGGGCGGCGGGCTTCCCGCGTGGTTCCCCGGAGACGAGTTCGAGGCCAAGAGGAAAGCCGCACTCTCCGGCGGTGCCGCCAAGTAAGGGATCCGATTTCCGTCGGTGCTATTCTCCGACGGCATGGCCGGGGCGAACACAGCGGTATCCACGATCGCCCGCAAGGCCGTGATGGCCGTCACCGGGCTCATCCTGTTCGGCTTCGTCCTCGTCCACATGATCGGGAACCTGCAAGTGTTCCTGCCCGATCACGAGGCGATCAATCACTACGGCCGGTTCCTGCGAGAGGCGCTTCACGGCGCCGGGATCTGGGTCGCCCGTGCGACGCTCCTCGGCGCCGTCGGACTTCACATCGGCGCGGCGTGGTCGCTCAGCCGGACGAGCTGGAGGGCGCGCCCAGTTCCTTACAAGATCGTGACCCCAGATGCCTCGACGTATGCCTCGCGGACGATGCGCTGGAGCGGACCCATCCTCCTGCTCTTCATCGTCTACCACCTTCTCCATTTCACCGTCGGCACCGTCCATCCAGACTTCGTCGAAGGAAACGTCTACCGGAACGTCATCGTCGGCTTTTCGTCCTGGCCGGTGGCGGTCTCCTACATCGTCGCGATGCTGGCCCTCGGCCTTCACCTTCAACATGGCGCGTGGAGCATGTTGCAGTCGCTCGGCGTGTCGCATCCCAGGTGGAACGGCCTTCGCAAGAGTGCGGCGACCGCCTTCACGCTGATCGTGGTCGCCGGATTCATCTCCGTTCCGCTGGCGGTCGTCGTCGGCATCCTGAAGTAGGGCGCGCCATGGAGCTCCGTTCCAACGTCCCGGACGGGCCGATCGACACCAAGTGGACCCGGCACCGCTTCGAGATGAAGCTGGTCAACCCGGCGAACAAGCGGAAATACACCGTGATCGTCGTCGGCACGGGGCTGGCCGGGGGAGCGGCCGCCGCGTCGATGGCCGAGCTCGGCTATAACGTCAAGGCGTTCTGCTATCAGGATTCGCCGCGCCGGGCCCACTCGATCGCCGCTCAGGGTGGAATCAACGCCGCGAAGAACTACCAGAACGACGGCGACTCCGTCTGGCGCCTCTTTTACGACACGATCAAAGGGGGCGATTTTCGCGCGCGCGAGGCCAACGTTTATCGGCTCGCCGAGCTGTCCGTCAACATCATCGACCAGTGCGTCGCGCAGGGCGTGCCGTTCGCGCGCGAATACGGTGGCGTGCTGGCCAACCGCTCGTTCGGCGGTGCGCAGGTCTCGCGCACGTTCTACGCCCGAGGCCAGACCGGCCAGCAACTCCTCCTCGGCGCCTATCAGGCGATGGAGCGGCAGATAGGCCTGGGCAAGATCACGATGCACGCGCGGCACGAGATGCAGGACCTGATCGTCGTCGACGGCCGCGCCCGCGGGATCGTCGTGCGCGACATGGTCACGGGCGAGATCGAATCGCATCTCGGGGACGCCGTCGTGCTCGCAACCGGCGGCTACGGAAACGTCTTCTACCTGTCGACGAACGCCACCGGCTGCAACGCGACCGCGATCTGGCGCGCCTACAAGCGCGGCGCGGCATTCGGCAATCCTTGTTACACGCAGATCCACCCGACCTGCATCCCCGTCAGCGGCGACCACCAGGCGAAGCTGACGCTGATGTCCGAGTCGCTGCGGAATGACGGGCGCATCTGGGTTCCGAAGCAAAAGGGGGACACCCGGACGGCCTCCGAGATTCCGGAACACCAGCGCGACTACTATCTCGAGCGGAAATACCCGAGCTTCGGCAACCTCTCGCCACGCGACATCTCCTCGCGCGCCGCGAAGGAGGTGTGCGACGAGGGGCGTGGCGTAGGTCCCGGCGGCCTGGGCGTCTACCTCGATTTCGCCGACGCCATCAAGCGGCTGGGCGAGGCCGCGATTCGCGAGCGGTACGGGAACCTGTTCGACATGTACGAGCGGATCACAGACGAGAATCCCTATCGGGTGCCGATGCGCATCTTCCCTGCCGTGCACTACACGATGGGCGGCTTGTGGGTCGACTACAACCTGATGGCGACGCTTCCCGGGCTCCACGTCATCGGCGAGGCCAATTTCTCCGATCACGGGGCGAATCGCTTGGGCGCGTCGGCGCTGATGCAAGGGTTGGCCGACGGCTACTTCGTCATTCCGTACACGATCGGAGCCTACCTGGCCGGCGCGAAGCTCGAGAAGATCGGTGCCGACCACGCCGAGGTCAAGCGGACCGAAATCGAGGTGTCCGGCCGGATCGGACGGCTCCTCGCCATCGGCGGGAAACGGACGACGTCGTCGTTCCACCGCGAGCTCGGGAAGCTCATGTGGGAGCACTGCGGCATGGCGAGAAACGAGAGGGGGCTGACGGTCGCGCTCGCCGAGATCCCGAGACTCCGCGAGGAATTCTGGACGAACGCGCGGGTCGTCGGGGACGGCGCCGAGCTCAACCCGTCGCTCGAACACGCCGGGCGCGTGGCCGATTTTCTCGAGCTGGCCGAGCTGATGTGCCGCGATGCGCTCGAGAGGCGCGAGTCATGCGGCGGACACTTCCGCGAAGAGTACCAGACCGAAGACGGCGAAGCCCTTCGCGACGATCGGGATTTCTGTCACGTCGCCGCGTGGGAGCACCGGGGCCCGAACAACGATCCGCTGCGCCACGTCGAGCCCCTGGCGTTCGAGAACGTCCACCTCGCGATGCGGAGCTACAAGTAGCCGTGAATGTCACCCTTCACGTTTGGCGGCAAGCTTCGGCGACCGATCCGGGGAGCTTCGTCACCTACCGCGCTACGGGCATCAGCCCCGACATGTCGTTCCTCGAGATGCTGGACGTCGTCAACGAGCGCCTGATCGAGAAGGGCGAGGAGCCGATCGCGTTCGACCACGACTGCCGAGAGGGGATCTGCGGAACATGCGGGATGGTGATCAACGGCAGGCCGCACGGGCCTCGAAAGCTGACGACGACCTGCCAGCTCCACATGCGGTCCTTCGAAAACGGCGCTTCGATCACGGTGGAGCCGTGGCGCGCCGCCGCGTTTCCGGTCGTGCGCGACCTCGTCGTCGACCGGAGCGCTTTCGACCGGATCATCCAGGCGGGCGGCTTCGTCTCGGTGCCGACGGGGAGCGCGCCGGACGGCAACGCGATCCCGGTGCCGAAGGACGACGCCGAACGCGCGATGGATGCCGCCGCCTGCATCGGCTGCGGCGCCTGCGTCGCCTCGTGCCCCAACGCCTCGGCCGCACTGTTCGTCGCGGCGAAGATCAGCCACTTGGGCCTGCTCCCACAGGGACAGGCGGAGCGCGACGCGCGCGCGCTCGGCATGGTGGCCCGAATGGACGCCGAGATGTTCGGATCGTGCACGAACCACGGAGAGTGCGAGGTCGCGTGCCCGAAGGGGATCTCGCTCGAGACGATCGCGAGGATGAACCGGGATCACCTGTTCGCGTCGGTCACGCGACGCCCCGAGACCGAAGGATCCGGCGGCACCGGCTAGAGGAGGCCCATGCGCTCACGACACCTCATCCTCTGCGTCTCGCTTCTCGCCCTCCACTTCGCGACGCTGCCGGCGCGCGCGGCCAGCTCGGCGTCGAATCGCGGCGGCCGGGGGACCGGCGCTCGGACGGGTGTCGGCGTCGGCGCCACGCTTCCTCAAGGGGAGTTCGGCGATTTCAACGACCCGGGTTATTTCCTTCAGAGCCGGTCGCTCTACGTGGAGAAGATCATCGGCGGGCGCGCGGCGGCCTACTACGGGGACACGGCGGGATCGAACGGCGCGGGCGGCGGCCGTGTCTACGGATTCGATTTCGACGTCCTGGCGAAGGTCGGCAGCCCCGATACGTTCGGCTACGCCTTCGCCGGAGCGGGATACGGAAAGCTGACCTTCACGTCGTCCGGCCCGACGCCGGGCTCATCGGTCCGCGATTCCTACTACGATTGGTGCTGGACCGGAGGGATCGGATTCTCGTTCAAACGCAAACACGGCTTTTATCTCGAAGCGAGCTACGTCTCGTACCAGACCAATCCCCGGGCCGATTTCGTTCCTGTCGTCGTCGGATTCGAGTTCTGAGGGCGCGCCGCCCGCAAGGCCGAAGTTACTTCCCAAGCGTCAGGACGTAGTCCGCGATCGCCTTGGCGTCCTCGGCGCTGACCTTGTCGCCGAGCCCCTTCATCTTCCCTTTGCCCTCATGGATGTCTTTGACGATCCCCTCGGCGGTGGCGGTCTTCTTCCAGTCCGGGTCGTTGAAGTTCTTCGACCCGGCGGCCATTTTCTTGGCGACGCCGTCCATGCCGTGGCACATGGCGCACTTCGACTCGTACAGCTTCTTGCCATCGGGAGCCGCGAGGAGCGGTCCGGCCGACGCGAGCGCGACGATGAGAACCCCCGTCACCCCTGTTCTGGTCTTCATGGAAAGTCTCCTTTGCCGGCCGCAAGTCTAACCGCGTTTCCAGAAGGATCGCGAACGAGCCGACCCTCCCCGACCGGCACTCGAGCTCCGGCCAGGCGGGACAGCGCGCGGCCGAGCTGATCGAGATCGGGATAGCGAAGGACGAACTCCCGGAGCCCCACCGCACCCGGCGGAGGAGGTGGCGCGCCCACGCCTCCCCACGTGTTGAACGCGATGTGGTGGTGGTAGCCGCCGATCGAGACGAACGATGCCGTGGGTCCGTACCGGGTCGTGCGCTCGAATCCGAGAAGCTCGCAGTAGAACTGCTCCGCCGGGGAGATGTGAGCCACCCTCAAGTGGATATGGCCCATGGTCGTCCCGTCGGGAAGGCCGTGCCAGGGCGACCGATCGCCCTCGGACGCCTCGAAGAGATCGTCGAGATCGAGAGGGTCGGTCGTCATGCGCAGTTCGCCTCCCTGCCAAGCCCATTCTTCGCGCGGGCGGTCGCGGTACAGCTCGATGCCGTTCCCTTCCGGGTCGGCGAGGTAGAGCGCCTCGCTGACGAGATGGTCGGCCGCTCCCTGGAGCGGAGTCCGGGTCTCGGCGAGATGGACGAGCGCGCGCGCGAGGGATTCGCGGGACGGAAGAAGGACGGCAAAGTGGAAGAGTCCGGTCGCTCCGTGCGCGGGGCGTGCGCCCTTGTGCTCGACCAGCTCGAGGAGATCGACTCCCGGTGCGCCGAGCCGCGCGGTCGATCCGTCGTTCGAGTGAACGATCATCCCGAGGCGCTCGGTGTAGTAGGCGACGAGCTTGGGAAGATCGGCGACCGTCAGGCGCACCGGGCCGACGACGCTCAAGGGAGGGCCCTCTCGAACCACTGGACGTCCCAATACTTCCCGAACTTTCGTCCGATCTCCCGATACAGCCCGGCCGGCCTGAACCCGAATCGCTCGTGAAGCGCGATCGACGCCGGGTTCGGGATCACGATCGCCGCATAAGCGCGGTGCACGTCCTCGCCGGCCAGCGCGTCGAAGAGACCGGCGTAGAGTCGCGTGCCGATTCCGCGCCCCTGATGATCCGGATGAACGTAGACCGTGAACTCGACCGAGGTGAGGTACCCCGGCTTCTCTCTCACCCTGCCGCAGTTCGCGTAGCCGGTGATCGTGCTTCCTTCTGCGGCGACGAGCAGGCGATGCCGTCCCGAGCTCCCGTAGTGGCTCATCCACTCCCGGCGGTTCTCGAGCGAGACAGGCTCGAGGTCGAACGTGGCCGGGCTGGTCCTGACGTAATGGTTGTAAATGTCGGTGATGGCGGCGAGGTCGCCGACGGCCCCCGACCTGACGATGACGCCGTCCATCCGCAAACGCTACCACCCCAAGCGCGAGACGCCAGGCCCAGCTACGATGTTCCGCATGAGCGCCAGGATCGCCCTCCCGAAGCGACGCCAGAGCCTGGGCGAGGAGATCGCCAACAGCGTGAGCCACGGCGTCGGCGCCCTCGCGGCCCTGACGGCGGCGCCCGTCCTGATCGTCGCGGCAGCTCGACGGGGTGACGCGGCGTTCATGGTCGGCGCCTGCATCTTCGCGGCCACGATCGTTGTGATGTACGTCTCGTCGACCCTCTACCACGCGCTGGCAGATAACCGCGCGAAGCGCGTCTTTCGCGTTCTCGATCACGGCTCGATCTACCTGCTGATCGCTGGGACGTACTCGCCGTTCACTTTGGGGGTCCTCCGGGGTGCGTGGGGGTGGACCCTGTTCGGCATCGTCTGGGGGCTCGGCATTCTCGGCATCGTGATGAAGTCCACCGGTCGGGCTTGGCATCCGATCGTCTCGACGGGGCTGTACGTCCTCATGGGATGGCTGGCGTTGATCGCGGTGCGCCCGCTGGGGAGCGTGCTCCCGGCGTTTTCGATCGTGTGGCTTGCCGTCGGCGGTCTCGCGTATACCGCCGGTGTCGCGTTCTACGCCGCGCGGAGGTTGCGGTACGGCCATTTCGTTTGGCACCTTTTCGTCGTCGCCGGCACGGCGTGCCACGTGGCGGCCGTGTTGGCCTGCACGTCGTGACGATCAAGCTCGAGTCGAATGTAGAAGCGCGGTGCCTTGCGTCGATCAAGCGCTACTTTCGCGAGAGGCTCGATGACGACATCGGCGATCTGAAGGCTTCACTGCTGCTCGAGTTCGTGCTCAAGGAGGTCGGGCCGAGCATCTACAACCGCGCCGTCGCGGACGCGCAGGCGAAGATTCAGGACGCCGTCATGGACCTCGACGGCACGTGCCACGAACCGGACCCCGGCTACTGGAACAAGCCGTAAGCGGCGAACGCGATGAGGAGGTCGTGATGCCCCTGCTGTCCTGGTGGCCGCTCGCGGCGGCGGCGCTCGGAGGCTCGTACCACCTGTGGGCGGGTTGGATGCACTCGCGGCGCGCCCGCCGCGTGGTAGCGATCGTGCTCGCGACCGGGCTCACGGGAGCGTTGGCCGTCGCGGCGACCTCGAAGACGACGCCGCCCGCTCGCATCGGATCGGTGATCGAGAGTTTCCTGCAATGGGCCGTCGAAGGACGAGAACTCCCGTCCGATCCGCCGAAGGCCTCCCCTGCCCTTCCGCACCGGAACTGCGGCGGAAAGCTCGATCCCCAGCATCCGCCTGCCACGGTGTACGTGGCGTGGCAGCTCTCCGCCGAGGCGCAGCACGCGGCGTGCAATTGGAAGTACGACGTCGCGTCGCACCATGCGTCACCCCTGTCGGCGGAGGAAGCGGCCGACGCGTCGAAGCAGATCATCGCCGGGAGCATCGGTCCGGAGCAGCGGGCGTTCTTCCACTCGGTGCCGATGGGCGACGGAAGACTCTCGGTCACCGCGGGTTACTGCTGGGGCTCGGCGTCTGGCACGTTCGCGTTCAAGGACGATCGAGCGATCCTCATCAGCGACGTCGCCATCCACGGCTACTAGACTTGGCCTCGATGATTCCCGAGCAACGGTTCTCGAACCGCGTCGACGACTACGTGCGCGCACGTCCGGGCTACCCCGGAGCCGCGATCGACTGGCTCGCCGGCACGTTCGGGCTGGCGCCGCCGGCGGCGATCGCCGACGTCGGAGCCGGGACCGGGATCTCCGCGGCGGTCTTCCTCGACCGCGGGTTCCACGTCAGCGCGGTCGAGCCCAACGAGGCGATGCGCCAAGCGATGACGGCACGCCTGGGCTCCCATCCGCGGTTCCGCGCGGTCGCGGGCACCGCGGAGGCGACCACGCTTCCGGCGGAGGGCTTCGACGCCGTGATCGCCGCGCAGGCGTTCCATTGGTTCGACCGCAAGGCGTTCCGCGTGGAGTGTCGGCGCATCCTCAAGCCGGACGGCTTCGTCGCGCTTTTTTGGAACGTCCGGCGCCTCGAGGACTCCCCGTTTGCCGCCGAGTACGAGAAGCTCCTTCGCACGTTCGGCACGGATTACACGACGGTCCGGCACGAGAACGTCACCGACGAGGACCTCGCCTCGTTCTTCGCAGGACCTTACGAGCAGCGATTCTTCGAGAACGTACAAATTCTCGATCGCGCGGGACTCCGTGCCCGGTTGCTCTCGTCGTCCTACGTGCCGGCGGCGGGCCATCCCCGGTGCGAGCCGATGCTCGCGGCGCTGGACGAGCTGTTCGACGCCCAACAGCGCGATGGCACGGTTCCGATGGTCTACGACCTCCGCGTCTACGCGGCGCGCCTGCCGGACGACGGCGGCTAGGACGTCGCACCGCCCAGTCCGCTCGCGGTGGGCCACGCGTGCCGGGCCGCGACTGCGTGCCCGGCGGCGATCATCGGTCAATCCAAGTGACCTTTCTCGGCGTCCCCCATCGGAACGCTTGCAGGGAAGTACTCCTTCCATCGCTTTTCGACGGTCGACGCCGTCCTTTCGTCGGCGAAAAGCTCCCTGGGAAAGCCGGGGGCGAGTCGGGCGTCGAAAACGACCGGCGGCGTCAGCGTGACGTGATTGCGGACGATCCGCTTGGCGGCCGCGTGAATGTCCGCTCCGGGCTCGAAGCGCGTAAAGGTCGTCCAGAGAAAGTTGATCGTCGAGGCCGCGGCTCGCGCCGGCTCATCCGTAACGACGACGAGCGGCCACTCCTTGAAGGCCGGGTGCTCGGCGAACCGCTCCGCGGCGTTGGCGTCGTCCGCGAAGGGCGGCGCGCCCACGACGAGACACCCCGGACAGAAAACTCTGGGATCCCGAAGGTCGGCGGGAGGCTCGACGGTGGGGCGAAACTCGCGAGGAAGAGCGCGCACCGGGTCACCGACGCCGAGCCAGACCCCCTTCGACCCCTCGTTGACCGTCGGTCCCGTGTAATCGAGCGTGTCCATCGAGACGTTCGAGAAGACGAACAGGTCGATCTCCGGCTGCGTCCTCTCGAGGAGATGCGTGAGCACCGACTTGAAGTCCTTGAGATCGACATCACGGTCCAGCACGATCAGGAACTTCGTCAGCGAGAGCTGCCCCTCGCCCAAGATCCGAAACGCGGACATCATCCCCTCCCGCCGGTACCGCTGTTTCACGATCGCCGCGGCGAGCGAGTGATAGCCGGTCTCTCCGTACGACCAGAGACTCTTCACCGCGGGCATCACCAGCGGGAACAGGGGGGAAAGCAGCTCCTGGAGCAGATCGCCGATAAAGAAGTCTTCTTGGCGGGGCTTGCCCACGACGGTCGCGGGGAAGATCGCGTCCTTTCGATGGGCGACGTGCGAGATCTCGAAAACCGGGTAGTCGTGACGAAGAGAGTAGTAGCCGTAGTGATCGCCGAACGGCCCTTCGGGTTTGCGCGTCTTCGGCGGCACGGCGCCGATCAGCGCGAATTCCGCCTCCGCGGCCAGATCGTGCACCCCGGGGCCGGGGCAAAGCGCGAGCCGCCCGCCCTCGATCAGCGACGCCAGCATCAGCTCAGGAACGTTTTCGGGAAGCGGCGCGACGGCGGCCAGAATGAGCGCTGGCGGCCCGCCCAGGAAGACCGTGACGGGAAGGGCCTCGCTCCTCCCCTCGGCGATTGCGTAGTGGAAGCCGCCTCCCTTGCCGATCTGCCAGTGCATCCCCGTCGTGCGCGTGTCGTGCACCTGCAGACGGTAGACGGCGAGATTCGAGCCGTTCGTCTCCGGGTGTCGCGTGAATACGAGCGGCAGCGTGATGAACGGACCCCCGTCCTCGGGCCAGGTGGTCAGCACGGGGAGCCGGTCCAGGCGGACGTCGGTCGTGACGACCTCGGTCACCGCCCCTCGCGATCTCCTCTTCGTCCCGAGCGACAGCGCCTCGAGAGCGAGGTCGCGCGCGCCCCAGAGCTTGCCCAGAGTCGGCGGCATGATCGTCTCGGCGAGCGCGGCGAGTCGTCGTACGAGCCGCTCCGGCCGCTCGCCGAACGCCAGCTCCGCGCGCCGGCGCGTTCCGAACAGGTTCGTCGCGAGCGGGAACGAGGACCCGTCGACCTTCGTGAACAACAGCGCGGGCCCGCCCGCGGCGATCACCCGCCGGTGGATCTCCGCGACCTCGAGATTGGCCGACACGGGTGTCTCGACGACCGCAAGATCGCCGTCTCTCTTGAGCTGGTCGAGGAAGGCGCGCACGTTCGAAAACGACCGCTCTGGCATCGGGCGGCATTATGAGGGAATCTGTCACCGTGAAGCGCATTCGACGGCCGCTCGCGATGGGAGCCCTAGCCTCACTTCTGGCCGGGTGCGGCGGAACGAGCACCCCCCCGCCGGCTGCGACGATGCCTCCTGCCGATCCGTCGTCCTCGAGAGATTTCGTGCGCGGCGTTCTGACGCTCGGCGTGGGCGGCGGCTTGCTGCGCGAATGCGGAGCCCCCTCGGGACGCGCCCTGACGGTCGCAGATCCCTCGGGATCGCTGGCGACCGCTATGGCCGGGCTCGCATCCGACGCGGCGCGCGGGGTCTACGCGGAGTTGAACGGCGAGCTCAGCTCCGACGGATCGTCGCTCGCCGCGCCGACGCTGTTGCGTGCGCGCGATCCGAAGGAGCCCACAGGGTGCGACGTGCCGGTCTTCGACGGCGAGTACCGCGCGAGCGGAAACGAGCCGTTCTGGTCGGTCGAGATTCGCCAGGACGGCATCATCTACAGCGATCCAACGGTTCCCACCGGTCGCACGTACCCGTACGCGTTCACGCGCACGGAGACCGGATCGGTGGTCTATGCGACCAAGATCACGAGCCCGGCCGTGTCGACGCTCGAGATCGCGCTCGAGCCCGGGCGATGCGTCGATTCGATGTTCGGCGAGATTCGGGGTTTCGCAGCGCACGCGAAGCTCGACGGCCGGAAGCTCGAGGGGTGCGCTGCGCCCGGCGTTCCTCACGGCGAATTCGGCAGCGCGGCGCTCGACGAGCTGAGCCGTTACGCGGGATGCTACCCGTCGCGGGCGCGCCTCTGGAGCGAGCCGACGATCCACAGGAGGCTCGAGGCGCTGCTCGGCGCACAGCTGCCGGATTTCCTCGAGAACATGAAGGTCGAGAGCCCGTTGACGAAGGACAACGACGTCTACTACACGATGGGGAACAAGCCTCACCAGGGGGGCTCGGACGGCGCGATTTTCTTGGCCGACGCGGGATCGGACACGATCGAGGTAATCCTGTTCGTCCGCGGCGAACGGAAGGACGTCGGCGAAGGAGGGCGCGACGTCGCCGCGCCCGCGGAGGTCACGGCGGCGCTGAGCAATCTCGGCAGGCACTGATGCCGACGGAGCGCGTCCTCGGCCTGGTCGGAAGTCTGCGCGCGGCCTCGCACAACGGTTTTCTCCTCCGTGCCGCGGCCGAGGCGGCGCCTGCCGGTCTCACGATCCTGCCGTTCGGCCTCGCCGCGATCCCCGTGTTCAACGCGGACGTGCTGGCCTCGGGCGAGCCTGCTTCCGTGGCGGAGCTACGCGCTGCCGTGCGCGATTCCGCCGCCCTCTTGATCGCGAGCCCGGAGTACAACTACGGCATTCCGGGCGTTCTCAAGAATGCGATTGACTGGATCTCGCGGCCGCCCGGCCGCTCGCCGCTCGAACGCAAGCCCGCCGCGATCATGGGGGCGAGCGCGGGGCGCAGCGGCACGATGCGCATGCAAATGGAATTGCGCGTCGTGCTGCAGTCGGTCGAGATGTATGTGATGCCGAAGCCCGAGGTGATCGTCCCCTACTCTCGGGATGCGTTCGACGACGACGGTCGGCTGACCGACGCCGTCACTCGCCATCGGTTGGTGGAATTCATGGCGGCATTCGCCGGTTGGATCCGCCGATTCCCGGCGGAGGGCCGCTAGGCCGCTGCCTTCCGCACGAGGAAGACGAACTTGCCTCCGTCGGTGTGCGAGCTCACCAGGTCGTTTCCCGTGTCGTCAGCCCACGCCGGAATATCCGCGAGCGATCCCTTGTCCGTCGAGATGATCTTGAGAACCTGCCCCGGCTGGAGCGTCTTCATCTCTTTCGCCGCCTTCACGACCGGCATCGGGCACATCAGCCCCGACGCATCGACGACGCGATCCTCTTTGACGTCCATGCCCGCCTCCTCCGGGACATTCTGTTAGGCCCTTCTCCTGCGGGTGCGTGATGGTGCGTGAAAGCGTTCGGAAAACGGAGCCTGTCCCGTTTTGATTTTGTAGGAAAAAGCAGAATGTCCCGAATTGGGAGCGCCCTTTAAATGAACAGCGTCACGTGCGCGCGCCGCGCATAAGAGAGGAAAGCGGCGGCGCCGCCGAATTCTACGCCCGGGATGAAGTCGTCCTGGGTGAAGCCGAACACGTCCATGGTCATCTGACAGGCGATCATCTGCACGCCGGATTCGCGTACGGCGTCGTGCAGCTCGTGAATCGGCGCGACGTTCTTCTTCGCGAACATCGATTTCATCATCATGGTCGCCATGCTCTGCATGCCCGGAAGCGCGTTGACGAGCTCGGGGATCGGCATGGGCATCGGCATGCCCGGATTGGCGACGGGCGACACCCTGAGCCTCGACTCGAAATCCTTGTGGATGACGTTGAGGCCGTAGAACGTGAAAAAGATCGAGGTTTCCATCCCGGCGGCCGCGGCGGCGCTTCCCAGGATCAGCGGTGGGTAGGCCCAATCGAGCGTTCCCTTCGAGGCGATGATCGCGGCCCGCTTCGCAGCCGGGTCTTTCTTCAGCGCGGCTTCGATCTCTTCGCGGACGATGCGGCGTATCGCGGCTTCGTTGAGATCGACGTCGATCATGGCGAGCCTCCGAGCGGGATCGATCAGTATAGCGCCGCTCAGTGGAAGTCCCGGCTCCCAACCTCGACCGGGCGGCTCTCGATTTGCGGCCGCCAGAAGCCGTCGGCGATCAGGTGCGTGACTCCGTCCTGCACCTGGAGCCTCCCCGTGACACCGAGGAACGACGCCGTCTTCACGAGCACGCGGAATTGATCGTACACCTTGGACCAGATGACGACGTTGACGAATCCGGTTTCGTCCTCGAGCGTGAGGAACACGACCCCGGACGCCGTTCCGGGGCGCTGCCGGCAGATGACGAGACCGGCATAACGCACGCGGCAGCCGTCGGGCATCGCGCGCACCTCCCCCGCATCGGGGAGGCGCTTCGCGCGCAGGGCCGCGCGCAGCGGCTCGAGCGGGTGCCCCTGCGCGGAGAGGTTCATCGTCGCGTAGTCCCAGCCGATCGACTCGAAGACGTCGAGATCCGCAAAGGCCGCTGGGGATTCGTCGCTGCGGAGAGGCATTCCATCGGACGGCGGCACACCCGCGCTTCTCTTCCCCGCCCACAGCGCCCCGCGCCGGCTCTTGTCGAACGCGCCGAACGCTCCCGCTTCCGCGAGCCGCGACGTCGCCCCATCGTCGAGCTTCGCGCGCTTGACGACGTCGTCGATGGATGCAAAGGCTTTCTCCTTGCGCGCCTCCAGGATTCTTCGCGCCGTTGCTTCGGGCAACCCCTTGACGTACCGGAGACCAATTCGAACTGAAAATGGAAAAGGGGACACTCCCCTATTTTTTCGCAAAGCGGTATCCGGGGAGCTTTGCGAAAAAAAGGGGAGTGTCCCCTTTTCCAATGTGCAGTCCCATTGGCTGACGGCCACGTCGACGGGCGACACGATGAGGCCCCTGCGTTTGGCATCCTCGATGATCGTGGACGCCGAGTAGAAACCCATCGGCTGCGCGTTCAACAGCGAGCAGGTGAACACGTCGAGGTGGTGGCGGCGCATCCACGCGGTCGCGTAGGCGATCAGCGCGAAGCTCGCCGCGTGGCTCTCGGGGAAACCGTACTCGCCGAAGCCGCGAATCTGCTCGAAGACGCGCAGCGCGAACTCCTCTTCGATCCCTTTCGCGGTCATGCGCGAGACGAGTCGCTCGCGGTGGCGCTCGATCCGCCCGGTCTTGCGCCACGCGGCCATGTCGCGGCGGAGCTGGTCGGCTTCTCCGGGCGCGTAGTCGGCGGCGACGACCGCGAGGCGGATCACCTGCTCCTGGAAGAGCGGCACGCCGAGCGTCTTCGCGAGCACCGGCTCGAGACAGGCATGCGGGTAGACCACTTTCTCCTCCCCCGCGCGCCGCTTCAAATAGGGATGGACCATGCCGCCGGTGATCGGTCCAGGGCGGACGATCGACACCTCGATGACGAGGTCGTAGTAGTTGCGTGGGCGCAGGCGCGGCAGCATCGCCATCTGCGCGCGGCTCTCGATCTGGAAGACGCCCACGGTGTCGGCCGCGCAGATCATCTCGTAGGTCGCCGGGTCCTCCTTGGGGATCGTCGCGAGCGACCGATCGAGCCCTTTGTGCTCGCGCAGGAGATCGAACCCCTTGTGGAGCTGGTTCAGCGCGCCGAGCCCCAGGAGATCGACCTTGAACAACCCCAGCTCCTCGATCATGTCCTTGTCCCACTGGATCACCGTGCGGTCGGGCATCGAGCCGTTCTCGATCGGAACGATCGTCGCGACCGGCTCGTGCCCGAGCAGGAACCCTCCGGGATGGATCGAAAGATGCCGCGGGAAGTCGAGCAGCTCGGAGACGAGACGGATGAGATGTTGATGCGTCGGGTGCTCCGGGTCGAGTCCCGCCGCTGCAAATGCTGTCGGATCGACGTCGCCGTACATCGGCAGGATCTTCGATACGCGGTCGAGGGAGGTCTCCGGCACGCCGAGGACCTTTCCGACCTCGCGCACCGCCGAGCGCACGCGATAACGGATGACGTTCGCGACCATCGCGGCGTGCGTGCGGCCGTACTTCGCGTAGACGTGCTGGATGACCTCTTCGCGCCGGTCATGCTCGATGTCCAGGTCGATGTCGGGCGGCTCGGCGCGCTCCTTCGAGAGGAACCGCTCGAAGAGCAGTCCCATCGCCACCGGATCGACCGCGGTGATCCCGAGCACGTAACAAACCGCCGAATTCGCCGCGGAGCCGCGCCCCTGGCAGAGGATGCCGGCCTCGCGGCAGAAGCGGACGATCTCCCACATCGTCAGGAAGTAGCCGCCGTAATCGAGGTCCTCGATCAGCGCGAGCTCTTTGTTGACCTGCTCGATCAGCGGCAGCGGGATGCCTGTGGGGTAGCGCTCCGCCGCGCCGCGGAAGGCGAGGGTGCGCAGCCACTCCGATGACGTCGTCCCGTCGGGGAGCTTCTCGGCGGGGTAGCGGTAGCGGAGCTGGTCGAGCGAGAACCGGCAGCGCGCGGCGACATCCTCGGTGCGCGCGATCGCCGCGGCGTCGTCCTCGAACAGCCGCGCAAACGCGATCGGCGTTTTCAAGGCGTGCTCGTCGTTCGGCTTCAGGAGGCGCCCCGCTTCCGACAGCTTCACCTTGTAGCGGAGCGCGGTGAAGACGTCCTGGAGCGGCTGCCGCGCCTTCGTGTGGTAGAGCACCTCGTGCGCCGCCGCGATCGAGATGGCGAGCTTCGCCGCGCGGCGCCTCAAGCGCGCCTCTTGCCGCGGCTCTTCGATCCGGCGATGGCGGGCCACCATCGCATAGAGCCGGTCGCCGAACGCCTCCTTCAAGCCGGCGCCGACGAAGAACGGATCGGGCTCCTTGACGAGCAAGCTGCGCTCCCCTCCCCACAGAGCGATCAGGCCGGGCGCGTGCTCGTACACCTCGCGCCACCCGACGACGCTCGTGCCCTTCTCCGAGCGGCGGCGCCCGAGCGTGATCAGCCGGCAGAGGTTGGCGTAGCCGCTTCGGTCGATCGCGAGGAGCACGATCGTCGAGCCGTCGTCGATCGAGATCTCGGAGCCGACGATCAGCTTGACGCCGGTTTCCTTGGCCGCGACGTGCGCCTCGACGATCCCGTACACGCCGTCGCGATCGGTCAGCGCGATCGAGGCGAGGCCGTGGGCCGCTGCGGCGTTTATCGTTTCTTCGGGTTGAGACGCACCCTCGAGAAAAGAAAAGGATGACTTGCAGAAGAGCGGGGCGTACATGAGTCTCTCACCCCACCTCTCCTTGCAGGTACCACCGATTCTTCCCCCGATCGAAGAACACCCACAAGTTCTGGCCGTTCTTCGTCTCGGCGAAGTGGTAATCCCGGAAGATCGGCTGCCTCCACCAATGACCCGACACGATGTAAGGCCCGTTCACCTTCACGACCGGCCCCTGCGCCAGACCGCGCAGCAGCCAGCCGTCGGGCTCGTGCCGCTCGCGCGGCGGGAGCGGCACCGGCGTCGTGAAGAGGCGGCGGATCAGGCGCGGCTCGTCGACGGTGCGAGGCTTGGCTTCGGGGAGCGAGGTCACCGGCGCCCAGGCGAAGCGCGCTTCGGGGAGGTGCGCGTCGCGCGGTTCGGCGCGCACGACGGCGTCGTCTCCCAACGCCGCCTTCACGCGCGCCAGCGCCCGCGCGCCGGCTTCGAGATCGCGGCGCTTCTTCACGCCGAAGAGCTGGTGCTGCTTTTCGACGGCCGCCACCTCGCGTGCAACGAGGACGATCTCCATCACGCCGTCGGGGAGCTTCCGCACCGCCTGGAGACGCAGGCGGATCAGCTCGAGCAGGATCTTGGGGACGAGGGTGGGGGCCGCAGGCTGGATCGATTCGAGGTGCTCGCCCAGCCGCTCGAAGCGGAAGGCGATCTGCAGCTCGGCGAGGGCACGCCCCTTCGCCGCGATCTCGTCGAGCATCGGGCCGAGCGCCTCTTCGATGCGCGCGACGATGCGCAGCGCGTCGAGCTCGGGATCGTCGAGGATCAGGCGCCGCGTCGCGGGGATGACGGGATGCTCGGGGACGAGCGGCTCCGTCAGCGCTCCCGATGCCAAACGATGGAGGCGGCGGACGTCGGGACCAAAGCGGACGCTCACGCCGTCCAGCGGGAGATCGACGAATAGACCGACGGTCGTGATGCCCAGCTTCAAGAGCGTGTCGCGCGCTTGCGTGGGAAGCGCGAGCCGGTCGAGGCGGACTTCTCTCGCCGCTGCACGCTCGATTTCGGGTGTGTCGAAGACGACGGAATAGGGGACACTCCCCTTTTTCTTGCAAAGCTCCCCGGATACCGCTTTGCTGCGAAAAAGGGAAGTGTCCCCTATTCCCTTGGCGACGACATATACGGCAAAGCGATCAAAGCCCACGACGAGGGATGTGGTGAAGCCCGCGCGGACGACCTCAGCATGCAGCGAAGATGCCCACTCGGTGAGCGAGCCGAACAAACGCTCGAGCCCCTTGGCGTCGAGCCAGAAGACGCCGGGCTCGTCCCGGCCGGGCTCGACGAACGGCGTGAAGCGGCGGAGCAGCTCGGTCAGCTGCGCGATCTCGCCGTCGAGATCGCTCTGTGTGACGACGCCGGCACGCAAGCCGGCTGCGAGCGAGAGCCCGGCGGCGTAGCGCATGCCGGTCGAGATCCCGGCCGCTCGAGCCGCCTCGTTGATCCAGAGGATCGTCCCCTGGGGCGTGTCGGCCGCGACGACGGCGGCGGGATGCTCGCGCCAGTCCGGATGCTTCCGCAGCAGGAGCTGGAGCGGGAACGCGGGAAGGTCAATGCAGGCCGTCCGGTCCACGACACACCTCCGTGATGCTCCAGGTTTTCCCCCCGCGCTTGTCCTTCAGCGCGACGGCCGCGCAGCTGAAGCGGCCCCCATCGCCGCGCACGCGCGAAGCGGTGTGCGCGCGCAGCGTCACGAGCGGGCCCAAGGACGGCCGCGCGGCGTCCTTGTCGGTCAGGCAGACGATCGCCGCGGCGTGCTGCCGCGCCAGCATCGCCAGGCGCGAGGTGGCGTGCATGGGGAGGCGCGCGTCGGCGCCCAGGTCGAGCACGACGAGGCCGAACGCCCCCGAGCGAACGAGAAGATCCGCCGCCTTCGCCGCCGTGATCGCATCCTTCGCCCACACGACGGGGAGCGCCGTGAGATCGGCGCCAGCGTCCGCGGCATCGGGGGGATAGAACGGCGCATCCCTGCGCCCGATCCACGCCGCAGGCTCCCCGCGGCGCTGCGCATCGATGACCCATCGGAACGCGAGCGTCAACGGAGCCCCCGCGACCGAGGCGGATATCTCGATGAGACCAGAGAGGGAACATTCCCCTTTTTCTTGCAAAGCTCCCCGGATACCGCTTTGCGACGAAAAAGGGGAATGTTCCCTCTCGACCCTCTCCAAAGAATGCCCCCTCATTCCAGTGACCTCCGCACTTCCACGACTCTGCCCAACACCTTGACGTCGGAGGGCTGAGGAACGATCGGTTGGTAGGCGTCGTTTTCGGGGTGAAGCTCGACGCGGCCGCGCTTCAGGTGGAGGCGCTTGATCGTCGCTTCGTCCCCCACCATCGCGACGACGATGTCGCCGGACGACGCGGTCGGCTGGCGGCGCACGATCACGACGTCCCCTTCGAGGATGCCGGCGTCTTTCATGCTGTCGCCGCGGACGCGCAGGCTGAACAGCTCGCCGGGTTGGCGGCGCGTCTGCACGGGGAGGTGCCCTTCGAGATCTTCGACCGCCAGATCGAGCGGACCCGCGGGGACGCGGCCCAAGAGCGGCACCATCACCGTCGGCGCCTCGCCCCGGCCGGGCAACCTGAACCCCCGGGCGATGCCAGGGTCTTTCTTCAAGCGCCCCTCTTCGACCAGGCCGTCCAAGTGTTCCCGTGCCGTCTGCGGGGAACGGAAGCCGAAGGCTTCCATGACCTCGCGCACCGTCGGGGGCCGCCCCCCGGCGAGGCGGTCGCGGACGTAGCGAAAGACTTTTTCGCGCGTCTGGCCGGCGGGTGTGCGTCCCATGCCTGCCCTCCTTCAAGAACCCGTGCGTGGGATCAATATACCATACAAATGTATGGTGTACACAAAAACAACAATCCGCAGGAAAATTCTCCCAGGGCTTCTGACGTATGCTCGGAAACCCTTTGGAATGGAGGAGACTCCCATGAAGAAAGTCGTCCGTCTCGTCGCGACGTTGGCCTTCGTCGGTTCGATCGGGCTCGGGATCACTGCCCTGCTCAGCACGCCGGTCAAGGCGGTCGACAACCCCTGCGATCCCACGTTCCAGATGCTGAGGAATTGCAGGGCCCAGCACGGGAAGTGGGACAGCTCGTGCTGCTGCTGTCGCCTGCATTGATCGTGTGGCTGGAATCGGCGAGAACCCAGTCCCCCGCCCTTTCGTAAGCTCCTCCGATGAATCCCCGGCGGTTCGCCTCGGCGCTCGTCCTTGTGATCCCCCTCGCAGGGCGGGCGCCGGCGGCCGCCGCGGACCTCACCCCTGACGCCGCCTACGCTCTCGTCGTCCGGTCGCCGCTGTCGCGCGACCCGTTCCCCAAGCCCGAGGAGCTGACGGCGGCTCGCAAGGCGCTGGAGCCGCAAGCGACGCGGGATCCGAAATCGGCGCGCTGGGCCTACGCCCTTGCGCACGTCGCCAATGCCGAGGCCGAACAGGCCAAGGGCGACGAGCAAAAAGCCAAGAGGAAGGAAGCGCTGGAGCGGTTCCAGCACGCCGCCGAGCTTCAGCCGAAGGACGCCGACAACCAGTTCTGGATCGGGAACGCGGCGTTCGACCATGTCGACGACGTCGGCATGCTCTCGCAGATGTCGCTCGCATCGCAGGGGCGCAAGGCATTCGAGAAAGCGATCGCCCTGGACCCGAACCACGTCGCCGGACATCTCGGGCTCGCGCACTTCTACCTCGATGCGCCCGCGATTGCTGGCGGCAGCATCGAGAAGACGAAAGCGGAAGCCAACACGCTCCTGGCTCTCCCGGAGAAGCGCGGCGAGTTCCAAGGGCGGATGTTGTTGGCCAGCATCGCCGTGAAGGAAGAGAAGTGGGACGAGATGTCGCGGCAATTCACCACCGCGGAGATCGCCGGCGGCGAGGGCGCCGATCCTGTCGCCGCGATGCGCTCGAACGCCTATATGTTGCTGAACAAGAAGAAGGATGCGCAGGCGGCGGCCCCGGTCGTCGCCCGTTATCTCAAAGCGGCCCGCGCCGACGACCTCACCGCGTTGTTCTTGGACGGCGAGGTCAAGCGCGCGCTCGGCAACTGCGCGGAGGCCCTTTCCCGCTACGACCAGATCCTCGCGAAGTACGACGCCGCCCGCGGCTCGCGCTGGGGTGCCGCCGTCTGCCGCGAGCAGCTCGGCCAGAAGGACGCCGCACGCAAGGACTACGAAGAGTTCGCGCGCCGATTCCCCGATGACGAGCGCGCGAAGGAAGCGAAGGCGGCGATCAAGAGACTCGGGGGGACGTAAGTTCCTCGAGGGTCACGGACACGGCGCCGGATTCCCCTCCACCGTCCCGTTCGACCGATACCCCTTCGGCCCTTCCTCGCGCAGCCGGTTGCGCGCGGTCACCAGGTAGAAGTTCCCCTGTCCGACCGAGGGCGTCGACGCGTCGGTCGCTGTCTCGACGGTCAGATTGGATGCGAAGCAGGTGCCGTAGGTCCCCGCCGATAGCGTCGAGTTAGGCCCGCGGTACACCTCGTACTTCACAGCCGACCAGAGCGGGTCCCAGACGAGCGTCGTCTTGCCGCCGAACCGGAGGCCTGTGACCTGGCCGGGCGGCGGATAGTCGCCGACGAATCCTTCGTCCGAGTGATAGGACGCGCTCGACAGTCCCCGCCCGACGACCGCGTCGCCGATCGCGTCGAGCTTGATGTGGAAGTGGGCCGATGCGAGGCTCGAAGCGCCGTTGGGATTCCCGCCGTCGTTGATCGTCGCCTCGGTCAGCTTGAAGCTGGCGCTCGTCTGAGCGCCCGCAGGAGCGACTGAGAGAACGCCGACGGCGAGAGCGCTCACCGCGGACCGCAGACTCGGACTCGATGTCTTGCTCATCGCGCCCCCAGGAGCACGCGCAGGAGCGACGCGCCGGATTGAAGCGGCTCGATCGCGCGGCCCAGGATCGCCGCGCTCGAAGACTTGGGATCCAGCTTCATCGCCGTTCCCAACGTCGACGACGGAACCAATCGATCGCCGATCGCGACGGCTCCGAACTCCGCCGTCACGCGGCAGAGAGCGACGTGACTCGTCGCGACTGCGACTAGGCCGGCCGGCATCACCCGCGTCTCGTCCGCCTGCACGCAGCCGACGACCAGGGCGTCGTCGGGTCCCGCGCTGCGCACGACCGATCCCGGAACGGTCGGCGAGAGGCTGACGACGTCCCCTGCTTCCAACGTCTCATCGGCCGAGAAC
>CAZEII010000008.1:0-83814 GCA_964511835.1 uncultured Acidobacteriota bacterium
GCGCCTTGATCGCGACCTCGCGCCCGAGCCGCGCGTCCTTCGCCCGATAGACCTCTCCCATCCCCCCCGCACCGAGCGAGCCGACGATCTCGTACGGTCCGATCCGTGTGCCGGGGGGGAGCATGGCGGCCAGGATTCTACGCAGAAACCGAGCGAGACGGTTGATTCCCTCCGACGCCGTCGTATGCTCGCGCGGAGTACGGGGGTGGCCGTGTAGCCCGCGGGAACTACGTGGCCGGAGTAAGGCGAGTATTCAGGAGTAAGGACGGAATCGCGCATCCACGGCGCGAGCAAGGCCCGACTGCGTCTCCGGTCGAAGGCTCGAGCGCGGTGAAGTGAGTGATCCCGTGGCGATCGGGAGTCTTCCCCGTCGCAATCGTCGTCCACACGACCGGGCTCAAGAGCGGCTTCGCACTGGCCAGCGGCGCGTAGGCCCCCTCGCGCTTGAGCCTCGTGAAGTTGGGAAGCTTCCCCTCGGAGGCGAGCAGCTCGATCGCCCGCGGATCCATGCCATCGAATCCCAGCACGAGCACCCGGCTCCTCGCCGGTGCGCGCGCGCAGCCGGACACGAGCAGGCCCACGGGGATCGCGAGCACGAAGGTCAAGGCGCGGCGCATCGTCGGGAGTATAGGCACCCGAACGCGGACTCTCAGCGTTTCTGGACCAATCCCCAGAACTGCTTCTCGTTGAGGATGGTGATCCGCTTCCCCTTGGCGCGGAGGCGCTTGATCTCCATGAGCTTGATGCCGGCATCCTTGCCAGCCGCCTGAAGGGGATTCGGGCGGCCGCGAACGAGAACCGTCGTTTTCGCGGATGGGCCCCCGTGGATGATCGCGCCAGCCCGCTTGGCGGCGCGGGCCGCTTGGACGCGGGGCTTGCTGAGGATCCCGGTGAAGGCGAGGTGGACGCCCTTCAGCGACTCGAGCGCGCCGGCCCGGAGCTTCGCCGGCGGCTTGTTCAGGGCGTCGATCAGCTCGCGCGCGTTCTCGTACCGCTTGCGGCGCTCCCCGATGCAGCGATAGACGATCTCCTTCAGCTCGTCGCTGCACGAGAAGTGGCGCACCTCGGAGGCGCGGACGCGCGTGCCAGCGTCTCCCTTGATCAGCATGCCGATCAATTGGCCGACCTGGTAGACGTCGTCGCGCGCCTGCCATTTCGGAACGGTCCCGGCGACGACCTCGCTCGGCGCCATGTGCGGATTGAAGGTGTGGATCGCCTGGACGCGGCGATCGGTCGCCGACTGGACGATGCCAAAGTCGCCCAGCTTGAGCCTCGTATTGTCGCAGACGAAGACGTTCATCGGCGTGAGATCGCGATGGAGCATCTCGCCGCGATGGAGCTTGCCGAGCACTTCGAGGATTCCAGCGATCTCGCGGCGCGCCGTGCGCTCGGCCCACGCCTTCCCCGTCTGGCGGAGATACGCGCTCAGGTCGCCGTGGCGCGCGTATTCGATCGCGAGGCAGTAGAGCGGGCGGTCGCTCTCGGTCGTGAGCGCGAAGCGGTCGTACACCTGAATCGCGCGTGGGTTCCCACCGAGGAGCTGGCCGAAGTACGCCTCGCGCAGCCAGCCGTCCATGTGCTGGCTGATCTTGATGCAGAGCAGGTCGGGGATCGCCGAGGAGCGCTCGAGCCTCTTCGAGAGATAGACCTGGCCGTAGCCGCCGTGACCGAGCATCCGCTCGACGCGGTAGCGAAGCTGCGTCTCGGGGCTCTGCAGGACGTGACCGGGGGTCAACAGCGGCGTCGCCCCGGTGGGAATGACGTTGCGGCGCGTGCGGGTCGTGGCCTGCGAGACGCGCTTGTCCATGTCGGCGAGCATCCTACTTCCCTGCGGCCGATCGGACCGTGAAGTCTCCGGGCCGCCCCTCCGGCACGACCTCCCCCTTCGCCTCCGCGAAGTACTGGCGCGCCTTGGCGCTGTCGATCGGCGCGGGCTCCGCGCCAGGGGCGGGCGACGCCCCCGCCAGGAGGGCCAGGATCACCGAGCCGATGGCCGGTCGAGCTGTCGACTTGACGGGCACGCGCCGCTCCGACGAATGGGACCTCCCCGATCAAACATGAGCGGCGGCAGCGTGTCAATCCGGTCTCGGCAGGCTCCCGTGGTATAAGCGATGCCGCCATGACCCCAGGAACAGCGCTCTTCTGGATCCCCGTCGGCATCGTCGGCCTGATCGTCCTCTCCGCGATCTTGGGGAGCTTCTTCACCGTGCAGACCGCGCGCGCGGTGGTCGTCACCCGTTTCGGAAAATTCCTTCGGGTCGCCGAGGCCGGCTTGAACTGGAAGGTACCGTTCATCGACGCGGTCGCCGGCACGCTCAGCCTGCGCGTCACGCAGATCAACCTGACGATGGAGACGAAGACCAAGGACAACGTCTTCGTCACGATCCCGATCTCGGTCCAGAACCGCGTGCGGGCCGAGAAAGTCTACGATGCCTTCTACAAGCTGTCCGACCCGGCGGCGCAGATCAAATCCTACGTCGAGCAGGTGATCCTCGGGCACGTGCCCGGGATGACCCTCGACGACGTGTTCGCGAACCAGTCCAGCATCGCGATGGCGGTCAAGAAAGAGCTGGACGCCGACATGGCCGGGTTCGGCTACGAGATCGTCAACGTGCTGGTCACCGACATCGTCCCCGACGCCAAGGTCAAGTCCGCGATGAACGACATCAACGCCGCGCAGCGCGAGCAGGTGGCCGCCGCCGCGCGCGGCGAGGCGGAGAAGATCCTCGTCGTCAAGAAGGCCGAGGCCGAGGCGGAGAGCAAAGCGCTTCAGGGGCAGGGGATCGCCAACCAGCGCAAGGCGATCGTCGAAGGGCTGCAATCCTCGATCGAGCAATTCCAGAAAGCGGTCGAGGGCGCTACGGCGAAGGACGTCATGCAGCTCGTGATGGTGACGCAGTACTTCGATACCCTGAAATCGATCGGCGAATCCGACCGGACCAACACCCTGTTCCTGGCCCATTCACCCGGAGCGGTCTCTGAGGTCGGCCAGCAGGTCCTGCAATCGATCCTCGCGGCGAACGCGCCGGCGCCGCCTCAGAAGTAGCGGCGCCGGCTCCATCGATCAGGCGGGTGCGACGTTCTGATTCATTCGGAACAGGTTCGACGGGTCGTACTTCGCCTTCAGCTTCGCGAGCCGTTCGAAGTTTCCGCCATAGGCACCCGCGCGAACGCGCTGACCTTCGTCCTCGGGCATGAAGTTGACGTAGACGCCGCCGGTGGCGAAAGGCGCGGCCGCATCGAACAGCTTGCGCGCCCAGGCGATGCACTCTGCGTCCTGCGGCTTGGCGCTCCAGCGCGTGTGGACGTTCATGACGAACTCGGCGTTGCGATGCGGGTATGCGGTCGCGTCGGCGGCGACGCGGTTGATCGCCCCTCCGAGGTTGCCGATGAAGATCTCGCACGCAGGCGTAGGCAGCTTCGTGACCGCGTCGAGGAGAACGTCGACGAGGCCGTCCTTGAGCTCGACGAAATCGTGCGACTTCCAGTAGTTGCGCTCGCCTGGGGCGAGGAGGGGATCGAACGCCATCTGCCAGCCGGCGTAGGGCGCGGGCCCAACGACGTCGGCGATCGGCTTTCCGATCGCCTTGAGGGGCGCGATCGCCTTTTCGGCGGAGGCCGGTTCGCCCGAGTAGCAAAGGGCGAGGATGACGACCTCGGTGCCGTGGACCTCGGGCGGCAGGAACGGGAGCGGCGGCGCCTTGCGCATGACGACCCAGCAGCACAATTCGTCCGGCGCCTTCGCGACCGCCTTGCGGTACTCGGCGAGCACGCTCTTGGCTTGGGCGAACGGATGGACGATCAGGCCCGCGGTGACCTGGGGACCGACCGGATGCAGCTTCAGCTCGAACGACGTCACGACGCCGAAGTTGCCGCCGCCGCCGCGGATCGCCCAGAAGAGATCGGGGTTGTCGGTTGCGCTGGCGCGGACGACCTCGCCCTTCGCCGTCACGACGTCGGCCGAGATCAGGTTGTCGATCGTCAGCCCGAGCTTGCGGGAGAGCCATCCGAACCCGCCGCCCAGCGTCAACCCGGCGATTCCGGTCGTCGAATTGATTCCAGTCGGGGTCGCGAGGCCGAACGCCTGCGTCTCCTTGTCGAGGTCGGCGAGTCGCGCGCCCGGCTCCGCCCGTGCGGTGCGGGCCGCGGGATCGACGCGGACCGACTTCATCAACGAGAGGTCGAGCATGAGCCCGCCGTCGCAGACCGCGTTGCCGGCGATGTTGTGTCCGCCGCCACGAACCGCGAGGAGGAGCTTGTGCTGCGCCGCGAGGCGGACCGTCTGCATGACGTCGGAAGCGCCGAGCGCGCGCACGATCGCGGCCGGCTTTCGATCGATCATGGCGTTCCAAATCGTCCGCGCCTCGTCGTAGCCGGCATCGCCCGGGAGGCAGAGAGCGCCTCTGAGGCCGCCGCGGAAGGCGTCGAGCGCTTCCGCCGAGACAGGAGCCGTCTTCTGATCCGTGGTCTTGACTTCGATACCAGCCATCTTGTCCTCCGTCGAAAATGCCCGATGGTAGCAAAAAAAGCTATCGAGTGATCACCGCCTCCAGATACTCCGCGGCGACGACGAGGCCGCCGCGCAGGCTGCGATTGTTCTCCTCGAGCAGACGGAGGAGTGCCTGGCGCAGGTCGCGCTGGCCCGCGTCGTCGAGCGCGGCGAACGCCTTGAGCGTCGGCCCGTAATACGCCCTGAAGTAGTCGACGAAGTGATCGGCGGAAGCGTAGCGGAAGTTGCAGACCCTTCTCACGGTCTGGATGTTGGCCGCTGCCGGGCCGAACAGCCCGACAAGGCGCGGCTCGGATCCCCACGCCATCGGCGAGCGGAGGCCCCTGGGAGGCGGCACGAAGGATCCGGTGACCTCGAACAGCTTCCCGATGAATCCCTCGGGAGTCCAGCTCGCGAGGCCGATCCGTCCGCCCGGCTTGACGACGCGCGTGAGCTGGGCGGCGGACCGCTCTTGGTTGGGCGCGAACATGACGCCGAAGGTCGAGAGCGCCACGTCGAACGAGGCGTCCGGGAACGGAAGGGCCTCGGCGTCGGCGACCTCGAAAGCGATCTCGAGACGGTCGGCTTCGGCGCGGCGCCGCCCCTGCTCGAGGAGCGAGGGAACATAGTCGGTCGAAGTGACGCGGGCGAACCGCCGCGCGGCGGCCAGGGAGGCGTTGCCGTTCCCGGCCGCGACGTCGAGCACCCGCTCTCCGGCGTGGAGGTCGACCGCCTCGCAGAGCGTCTCCCCGACGATCTGCAGCCGGACGCCGATTTGTCCGAAATCTCCGGAGCTCCAGGTCATTTGCTGCTTCGCCTTGATGGCCGAAAGATCGGGGGCGACGGTCTGCAGAGAATCCATGGCGGTGTCTCCTTTCGGGAAAGAGGATGCCTCGCGGAAGGCGTTGACGTATGGCCGCGCGTCGGAAACACTTGATCGAAATTCCGGAGGTTGCCATGAGCCAGGACACGCTTTCCGACGTGCTGCGAGCCGTGCGGCTGCGGGGGGCGGTCTTCTACTACATCGACGGCAGCTCTCCGTGGGTCGCCGAGGCGCCGCCGGCGGCGGAGATCATCCCGGGAATCATGCCGGGGGCCGAGCACATGATCGAGTTTCACGGCGTGGTCGAAGGGTCATGCTGGGCCGCGGTCGTCGGAGACCCGCCGGCTCGGCTGCACGCGGGCGACGTCATCCTCTTCCCCCAGGGGGACGCGCACGTCGTCTCCAGCGCCCCGGGAATGCGCGCCCCCTTCGTCGACCACAAGGTCTTTTTCTCGCCGCGACCACCGCAACTCCCCTACGCGATCAGCTTGGGAGGAGATGACGCGCACGCGGTCACGACGGCGCGCCTCGACGGCGGCGGGGGTGACCGAGCCACCATCGTCTGCGGATTCCTAGGCCTCGACGCGCGCCCCTTCAACCCGCTCCTCGCGGCGCTGCCGCGAGTGATTCACGTCTCCGGGAAGATCCTCGGACCCCATTCGTGGGTGGCCTCGTTCCTGCGCGCCGCGGTCCACGAGTCGAACGTCAAGCGCGCCGGCGGCGAGGCCGTGCTCGAGCGGATGAGCGAGATGCTCTTCGTCGAAGTCTTGCGTCGCTACCTTGACGCTCTGCCCGACGGACAGACCGGGTGGCTCGCCGGTATGCGCGATCCTTCCATCGGCCGCGTCCTGGCGCTGCTGCACGAGAAGCCCGACGCCCCGTGGACGCTCGAGAGCCTCGCCGGGGAGGCCGCTCTCTCTCGGTCGACGCTCCATGAGCGATTCGTACACTTCATAGGCCAGCCGCCGATGCAGTACCTGACGTCCTGGCGAATGCAGGTCGCGGCGCGACGGCTCCGCGATACGACCGCGAAGGTGCTCGAGGTCGCGCTCGCGGTCGGCTACGAGAGCGAGGCGGCGTTCTCCCGGGCGTTCAAGCGCGAGGTGGGGATGTCGCCCGGGGCGTGGAGGCAGGCGTGAGGCGCTTCCTCGCGCGCCTCGAGGTCGCTTTGGCCGCAGCAGGAAGGGGACCCGAATTTCGACGCGCGCATCGCTTCCCCCGCCTATGTCACCAAGCATCCCAGCGTTCTCATCGACGCCGCCCACCTCAACGTGCACAAGGCCGACGGCCGCTACCCACCGCGAAGGCGCTGCACGGACGCGATGTCCTCGTCATTGCGAACGCTCTGGGCATCGGCGGGGTGCTTAGGGGAGCGTCCCCTTCGGATCAATCCTCCGGTCGTTCTCCGGCAGGCGCCATTTTGACGATCCGTGGCTGAAAGCGTGCGACCGGCTCGACGAGGTCGGACTGCGCTGCCATCACCTCGTCGATGTTCTTGTAGACCATCGGTACTTCGTCGAGGCCGGCGGAGAGCAGCGTCACGCCCCGAGCGCTCAAGACCTGCCGCACCTGATCCCAAGAAAACGTCTTCTTCGCCTGGGTGCGGCTCATGACCCGTCCCGCGCCGTGCGCTGCCGAGCCGAGCGATGCCGCGCTTCCCTTGCCGCGAACGATGTAAGTCGTCGTCGCCATCGAGCCGGGGATGATCCCGAGCACACCCACGCCCGCCGGCGTGGCGCCCTTGCGGTGAACGATGACGGGCTCCCCGTCGTGCGTCTCCCTCCACGCGAAGTTGTGGTGGTTCTCCAAGTCGAGGATCACCCGAGCGCCCAAGTGCACGCTCACATGGCGATGGATGCAGGCGTGATTGGCAGCCGCGTAGCGGCCCATCAGCTCCATCGCGCGCCAGTACTCCTGGCCCGCCTCGTCGTCGAGGTCGAGCCACGCCAGGTGCTTCAGCTCCTTGGGAAGCTCGGGATGCCGGCTCATCGCCAGCTTGCTGTAGTGGTCGGCGACCGCCGCCCCGGTGCCCCGGCTGCCGCTGTGGCTGAGCAGGGCGAGATACCGGCCGGCAGGCAAGCCGAGATCATCCCGCTCGATCTCGAACGTGCCGAACTCGACGAAGTGGTTGCCGCTCCCGCTCGTCCCGAGCTGCGACCACGCCTTGTCCTTCAGGTTGAGCGTCAGCGACGTGACGGCCCAGTCATCGTCCATGACGTCGTGCCGTCGACGGCTCTTGAAATTCGCGCCCACGCCGAACCGGGTCTCCGCCTCGATCGCCCGGGCCAGCTTCGCCGGATCGTCGGTCAGCGCGCTCGGAGGCAGATCGAGCACGGACATCTTCATCCGGCACGCGATATCGACGCCGACCGCGTAGGGGATGACGGCGTTCCGCGTCGCAAGCACTCCGCCGATCGGCAACCCGTAACCGACGTGGGCGTCCGGCATCAGAGCGCCGCGCACCGACACGGGCAGCTTGCAGGCGTTCTCCATCTGGCGGACGGAGTCCGGCTCGAGGTTGGTCCCCCACTGGCGGTAGGGTGCCGATGGGCCGTCTCTCATGGCACCGCCGATCCGGCCGAGCGGCTCGCCTACTTTGCTTGCGACTTCACCTGATCGAGCGCGGCGTCCGACGCGGCCTGGTTCTGCTTCGTCCGCTGCTGCGCCTGCTTCATGAAATCGGCGCGCGCCGCGGAGAGACTCTTCTGCGCCTTCGACAGATCGCTGGTCATCGTCTTGCTCTCCGACTGGAGCGACTTGAGCTTCTTGTTGTCGCCGGCGAGCTTCGCCTGGGTCATGGCGCTCTCGTTCTGCTTGAGCTGATCCTGGAGCTTCTTGATCTGCTCGTCGACCGGCCCGGTCTGCGCGTCGACCGTTGCCATCCAGGCCTGCATGTCGTCGTAGGCCTTCTTGTAGCTGTCGGCCAGCGGTGCGAACGACTTCGCGGTCGCGCCCAGTTCCTTGGCCGCCGGCGCAGCAGCGGGCTTCGGCGCCTCCGCCGCCTTCGGCGCCTCCTCTTTCGCGGGGGCGGGCGCCGCCTCCGGTGCCGGGCTCGCAGCGGGCTTCTCGGGCGCCGCCTCGGGGGCGGTCGTTTCTGGCGCCGCCTCGGGAGCGGGCGAAGCGGGGGGAGCTCCCGGTGCCTTCGCAGGCTCTTCCTTCGGAGGCGGAGACGGAGGCGGCGTCGCTTCCTGCGCGATGACCGAGCCTGCAACGCAGACCCCGAGTGCGGCTATTCCGATGAGCGCAAGATATTTGATCTTCATGGCCTCCTCCTTCCGCGCATCGTCCACGATGGGGAGCAAGCCGTCAAGCGATCAACGCCACTTCGGACCCACGAGGACGTATTTCCTGTCGCTGATCGGCGCCTCCGCGAGAATCGGAAGGCCATCGAGAGGCGGTTCGCTCTTCAGCCGCTCGTAGCGCTCGCGGACCACGATCGCATAGCGGCACGTGCCGCCCTCGAGCAGCCGCACGAGCCCCGCGTCGTCGTCGAAGTCGAGGGTGTGGCGGGACGTGTAGAACATCAACTGCTCGAACTTCGTTCCCTCCACCGCGAGCCGCGCGCCCGGCGGCGCCGCCCCGTCCATCGCCGCGCAGAACGGACGGGCGTTCTGAGCGCGCGACCATGCGCGACCTCCGATCGTCCCCGCGAGGAGAAGCACGACGGCCGTTCCGGCGATCGCGGAAGCGAGCGCGGCCTCGCGACGGCCGCGGCGCAGGAGGGACCAGCCGAAGCCGGCGCCGGCGGCGAGGGCCAGCCCCCCGATGACGACCGCCGTCGCTTCGATCGCTCCGGAGGCCGCCGCCAGCGAGGTGGGAAGATGCGCAAGCCCCGTGGCCAGCGCAAGAGGGGCTCCGATCCCCAGCGCGAGGCCGATCGCGGCCATCGACGCGAAGCCGAGCCGTCCGAGCCCCTCCTCGACGACGGCGGCGGCCATGAGAAGCGAGATCGCGGGAAACGCCTCGAGCACGTACACCCCGCGCTTCCCGGAGGAGGTCGAGAAGAAGACCAAGCCGAACAACGCGAACAGCGCCGCGGTCCGCGAAGCGACCGTTCGGCGCCGATAGACCATCACGAGGACGGCGGGAAGGAAGACGATCCACGGCAGAAGATCCGCGGGCGTCTGGTAGAGGAAGAAGTACCAGGGATGGGTCGAGTTCCACGCGCTGACGTAGCGATGCAAATTCTGGTGGATGGTCGCTTCGTAGACGAAATCCCATCCTGCCCTCTCGCCGAGCCCGTACAGCCATCCGCCGACGATGGCGAGCGCCACGAGCACGCCCGGGCTGATCGCGATGCGCGTCAGCGGGCGAAAGCTCCGACGCGCGACGGCTTCGGCGACGATCCCGAAGATGGCCCAGAGGAGAGCGACGGGACCCTTGGTGAGGATGCCGAACCCGATCGCCGCCCAACCGAGAGCGATGCGAAGCCCCGGTCGCCCTGGAGCCGGCTCCCCGAAGATCGCCTCGCTCCAGAGCGTCATCGCCGTCCAGGCGAACGCCGCCATCGTCATGTCGCACGAGCACCACTCGGCCTTTTGGAAGAACTCGATCCCCGTCAGCGTGATCAGCGCCCCGCCGTAGCCGATCGCGTCGGATCCCCAGAGCCTGCGTCCCATGCGCGCGGTGAGCAGCAGCACGACGAGGGCGGCGAGCGCCGAGGGAACGCGGGAGGTCGCCGCGGTGACCCGATCGAAGGGAAGGGACGCGAGGGCGACCGACCAGAACAGGACCGGAGGCTTGTCGACGTTCTTGGCGTCGCCGATGTAGGGGACGATCCACTCGCCCGAAGCCTTCATCGATTGCGACTGGTGGGCGAACCGCGGCTCGTCGGGAGGCATGACGTCCCGAATGGGGAGCGGGACGAGCACCAGGAGCGCCCACGCCGCGATCAACCCCGTGCGGGAGAAAAGGCGCTCGGTGGGCGTCATGCCGGCCGAGGCTAACACGGCTGACTGCGGCCAACCTGTTCGGTTACACTCACGGAGCGATGTGGGGATGCGTACGGGCCGCGGCCGTCGCGATGCTGCTCGGCATCTCGAGCTCCACCCACGCTCAGTTCACGGCCGACGGCGTGCTGTCGGACTCCGGAATCTCGGCGGCGGACAAGCAGCGGATTCTCAGCGGAGAGTTCATTACCAGGTCGACCGCCTCGGTCTCCGATCGGGGGGTCCGCCAGGATCCGGTTGACAGCCGTCCGTTCTCGCGTACACTTCACCCGATGTCCCCGGTCGTCGTTACTGCAAGCGCCCATAGCCGCTGCTGCGGTTGGTGGTGGTGTGCGCCCATCCAGGCGGAGGTGGCGTAAGCCGGGAACCGATCTCACTTCGATCGACCTGAACGAACCCACTTCCGGGAGCCGGAAGTGGGTTTTTTGTTTTTGGGGCGAAAATGCAGGAGCCCTTCGACATCGCCGCCGATCTAGACACGCCGGTCTCGGCGTTCCTCAAGCTGGCGCCCCTTCGCACGCGATTCCTCCTCGAGAGCGTCGCGGGCGGGGAGCGCCTCGGCCGGTACTCGTTCATCGGCTTCGGCGAGGGGCTGGAGCTGCGGATCGACGGGCACGACACGGAGCTGAACCGCGAGCGCTTGCTCCATACGCTGCGCCAGGCGCTCGCCCGCGCCCCCCGCCCAGGCCCCGAAATTCCAGGAGTGCCGTTCCGCGGAGGGCTCGTCGGCGTCGCCGGCTACGACCTCGTCCGACGCCTCGAGAATCTCCCCGTTCCCGCCGGCCGGCCGCGCGACCCCATCGAGATGGCCTATGTCGCGCCGCGCTCGCTCCTCGCGTTCGACCACGTCACCCGCCGTGTCGCCCTGCTCCACGACGGGCCGGAGGCGGAGACCCGCAGCTTGCGGCGGGAGGTCGTCGCCGCACTGAGAGGGGCATTGCCGCCGCGCCCAGCCGCTCCACGCTACGCCCCGCCGACGCCCTCGATGCCCGAGCGTGAATTCTTCCGGGCCGTCGAGCGGGCGAAGGCGCACATCGAGGCGGGAGACGTCTTCCAGCTCGTCGCCTCGGTTCGATTCTCCGGCGAGTGCGAGCTGGATCCGTTCGAGGTCTACCGCGCCCTCCGACTCTTGAACCCTTCCCCCTACATGTACTTCTGGAATCTCGACGGCCTCGCGGTCGTCGGCTCATCGCCCGAAGCGCTCGTGCGCCTCGAGGGACGTCGCGCGCTGCTCCGGCCGATCGCGGGGACGCGCCCCCGGGGCGCCGACAACTCGGCGGACCAGGCGCTGGAGCGCGAGCTGCTGCTCGATCCGAAGGAGGCCGCCGAGCACGTCATGCTCGTCGATCTCGCGCGCAACGACTTGGGGCGCGTGGCCGTCCCGGGCACGGTCGACGTCGACCCCTACCGCTCGATCGAGAGGTACAGCCACGTCATGCACATCGTCAGCGGCGTGTCCGGAGTGCTGGCGCCGGAGCACGACGCCTTCGATCTCTTCGCCGCCGCGTTCCCCGCCGGGACGGTCGTCGGCGCGCCGAAGGTCCGGGCGATGGAGCTGATCGACGAGATCGAGCCGGTCGGCCGCGGACTGTACGCCGGCACCGTCGGTTACTTCGGCCATGGCGGCGCCATGGATCAGGCGATCACGATCCGCACCATCGTCTTCCGGGACAGCGGGTACGCGTTCCAAGCGGGGGCGGGCATCGTCGCGGACAGCGATCCCGAGCGGGAGTGGGCCGAAGTCAAAGCGAAGCGTGCCGCGCTGGAGGCGGCGTTCGCGCTCGCGAAGGAGGAATCGTGAGTCCACGAGTCCTTCTGATCGACAACTACGACTCGTTCACCTACAACCTCGTGCAGGCGTTCCGCGTGCTCGGCGCCGAAGTCGTCGTCCGGCGGAACGACGAGATCACCGTCGCCGCCGCGGTCGAGCTCTCGCCCTCGCACGTGGTCGTCTCGCCGGGGCCCGGGCGGCCCGAGACCGCGGGTCGAACGTTGCCCCTTCTCGAAGCCTTGCTCCCGCGGGTCCCGATTCTCGGCGTTTGCCTCGGACACCAGGCGATCGGCGCGCTTCTCGGCGGAAGCGTGGTCCGCGCGAGGAAGCTGATGCACGGCAAGACCTCGCCGGTCTACCACGACGGCCGAACTCTCTACGAAGGGCTGCCGAACCCGTTCGTCGCCGGCCGCTACCACTCGCTCGCCGTCGCCGAGGAGGGGCTCCCGCACGAGCTGCTCGTCAGTGCGTACACGTCGGATGGGGAGATCATGGGAGTCCGGCACCGCTCCCTCCCCGTCGAAGGAGTGCAGTTCCATCCGGAGAGCGTCCTCACGCCGGAGGGAGGCCGGCTCCTTCGAAACTTCTTCGACCTCGGGGCGCGGGAGCCCCGCCCATGAGCGCGCTGCTCGAGCGGGTGCTCTCCGGGCGGCACCTCGACGAGTCGGAGGCGTCCGATCTCATGCTCCGCCTCGCGGACGAGTCGCTGGCGCCCGCATTCTCGGGAGCGCTGCTCGCCGCCCTTCGCAGCAAGGGAGAGACCGCGGCCGAGATCCGGGGGTTCGCGCTCGCCATGCGGCAAGTCGCACTCCGCCCGGCGATCCCCGAGGGTCCGCCGATCGCCGACACGGTGGGCACCGGAGGAGACGGCTCGGGAAGCCTCAACCTCTCGACCGGCGCCGCTCTTCTCGCGGCAGCGGCCGGGATTCGCGTGGTCAAGCACGGCAACCGCTCGGTTTCCAGCCGCTGCGGAAGCGCCGACGTGCTCGAGGCTCTCGGCGTGCCGATCGAGCTCGACGAGCAGGCCGTGGGAGCGTGTCTCGCGCGCACGGGCTTCGCGTTCCTCTTCGCGCCTCGCTACCACCCCGCGATGAAGGCGATCGCCTCGGTGCGGCGTGCGTTGGGCGTGCGCACGGTCTTCAACCTCCTCGGACCGCTGACCAATCCGGCAGCGCCGCCCTTCCAGCTCGTGGGGGCGTACAGCCAGGCGTCGGCGCAGCTGCTCGCGGAGACCCTCGCCGGGATGCCGATCGAGCGGGCGTTCGTCGTCCACGGCGCTTACGGCTGGGACGAGGCGACCCCCGTGGGACCGTTCATCCTCCACGACGTCACGCCCGGCCGCATCACGGCGGAGGAGCGCGATCCCGCGGCTTACGGAATCCCTCGGTGCGCCCCCGACGATCTGACCGGCGGCCAAGCGCGGGACAACGCCTTGTGCCTCTGCGAGGCATTCGCGGGAAAGCGGGGAGCGCATCGCGATGCCCTGGTCTTGGGGGCGGCGCTGGTCCTTCAAGTCGTGGGCGCGATCTCGCGCCCTCGCGACGCCGCAGAAGCCGCGGCCGCGGCGATCGACGACGGACGCGCCGGACGCCTCATCGCGAGTCTTCAAGCCTTCGAGCGTGAGCAACGTGGCGCAGGGAGGAGCGGGTCATGAGCGGCTTCCTTCGAGAGATGGCCGAGAGCGCCGCCGAGCGCGCGGCCGTGGCGCAAAGGCGGCATCCGGAGCGCGAGCTCAAGCTGCGGATCGCCGATTTGCCACCTCCTCGGCCCCTGAGCCTGACTCCCTCGCGCTTCGAGCTGATCGCGGAGATCAAGCGTCGCTGGCCGAGCGGGAGAGCGGACGGGAGGGAGTCCGCGCCCGATCCGGTGGTTCTCACCGACGTGGTCACGCGGGCCAAGAGCTACGCCGCCGGCGGGGCGGCGGCGATTTCCGTCCTGAGCGAGCCGACGCGCTTCGGGGGCAGCCTGACGCATCTCGAAGCAGTCGCCTCGGAGGTGCGCCTTCCCGTCCTACGCAAGGACTTCCTCGTCGATCCCTATCAGCTCTACGAATCGCGCGCAGCGGGAGCGAGCGGAGCGCTTCTCATCGTGAGGATGCTCCCCGGGGACCGCCTACACGCGATGGTCGCGGCCGCGCTCGAAGCCGAGCTGTTCGTGCTCCTCGAATCGTTCGACGAGACCGATCTCGAGCGCGCCTGCGAGATCCGCGCCCGTTGGCCGCGGCAGGAAAGACGCCTGCTCCTCGGCGTCAATGCACGCGACCTCACGAGCTTCGAAGTCGACCGGAGTCGGTTCGAGCGGCTGGCGCCTCTCTTGCCCGCCGGCGCCGCCGGCGTCGCGGAGAGCGGAATCGACGGACCCGACGACGCCGGCCGCGTGTCCGCCTACGGTTACGGCGCGGCGCTGGTCGGCCGCGCCGTGATGCGAGCCCAGGACCCGGCGGCCGCGGCGGCGTCGCTGATTGCCGCAGGAAGGGGAGCGCTTCGATGACGATCCACGTTCCGACGTTCGATCTGGACATCGACCCGGAAGCACAGCTCGCTGCGCTGATCGCGGGCGACCTGCCGGATGCCCGGGGCCGCTTCGGCCCGTTCGGCGGCCGTTTCGTTCCCGAGACGCTCGTCCCTTCGCTCGAGCGGCTCGACGCGGCGGCCCACGAGGCGCTTCGCTCCCTCTCTTTCCGCGTCGCCCTCGACCGCGAGCTGGCCGAATGGGTCGGACGGCCCACCCCCCTGACGAAGGCCGGCGGCCTCGCGGACCGTTGGGGCGCGGAGATCTGGCTCAAGCGCGAAGACCTCACCCACACGGGAGCCCACAAGATCAACAACGCCGTCGGCCAGGCGCTCCTCGCGAAGAGGCTCGGGGCGTCCCGCGTCGTCGCCGAGACCGGGGCAGGGCAACACGGCGTCGCCGCAGCGGCGGCGTGCGCGCGGCTCGGATTGCCGTGCACGGTCTACATGGGGTCGACCGACGCGGCGCGGCAGACGCCCAACGTCCTTCGGATGCGACGTCTCGGCGCGGAAGTCCGATTGGTCGATCATGGCGATCGCACCCTCCGGGCCGCGATCGACGAGGCGATGCGCGACTGGGTCTCTCGGCCCAACGAGACCTATTACCTCATCGGCTCCGCGGTCGGACCGCACCCGTATCCTTGGCTGGTCCGCGAGCTGCAAGCGGTGATCGGCCGGGAAGCGCGCGCGCAGTTCCTGGGGAGAAGGCGAGCGCTGCCGGACACCGTGATCGCCTGCGTCGGCGGCGGCTCGAACGCGATCGGCCTCTTTCGCGCGTTTCTGGCCGATCGCGGCGTCGAGCTTCTCGGCGTCGAAGCCGGCGGGCGGGGGGAGGGCGCCGGCGACCACGCGGCGACCTTGGCTCGCGGGCGCCCGGGCGTCCTCCACGGCAGCTACTCGATGCTCCTCCACGACACGCACGGCCAGGTTGCCGACACGCATTCCATCGCAGCCGGCCTCGACTACCCCGGCGTCGGTCCCGAGCACGCGCTCTTGGGCGCGATCGGCCGGGCCCGCTACGTCACGGCGTCGGACGACGACGCGGCGGCGGCGGTCGACGAGTGTGCGAGGGCGGAGGGGATCCTCCCCGCGCTCGAGTCGGCCCACGCGCTCGCGGTGGCGCGCCGTCTCGCCGCAGTCCGCCCCGGCTCGCGCCTGCTCGTCGGCCTCTCGGGGCGCGGGGACAAGGATCTCCCGGTGGAGCCCGCGTGAGCGCGCCGTCGCCTTCGATCGTCGCGTACCTGATGGCGGGCTACCCGTCGCCCGCGAAGTTCGCCGCGCTCCTTCCGCGCGTCGCCGCCGTCTGCGACGCCGTCGAGATCGGCGTTCCGTTCAGCGACCCCGTCGCGGACGGCATCTCGATTCAGCGCGCGAGCCGCGCGGCGCTCGCCCAGGGGACGACAGTTCGCGATCTCATCGAGCTGCTCCTGAGCTTGCGCGCGGCAATCCCCACGCCCCTCTTCCTGATGAGCTACGTCAACCCTCTCTTGTCGTACGGGCTCGCGAAGCTTGCGGGATCCTTGGTCGCATGCGGCGTGGCGGGGCTGATCGTCCCCGACCTCCCGCTCGAGGAGAGCGCCCCTTTTCGCTCGGCGCTCGACGCCAGGGGCCTCGCGTTGGTCCAGCTCGTGACCCCTTTGACGCCGCCCGCCCGTCTGCTCGCGCTCTGCCGGTCGAGCCGTCGCTTCGTGTACGCCGTCACGGTCGCCGGCACGACCGGAGGCGACGTCGCCGCCGAAGCGGAGCTGACCGGCTACCTCGATCGTGTCCGGGCGGTCTCGCCCGTGCCCGTCTACGCCGGGTTCGGGATTCGCAGCAGGGAGCAGGTGCGGGCGATCGGCCGTCACGCCGACGGCGTGGTGCTCGGAAGCGTCTTGGCCGATCTCATCGAGCGCGGAGAGGACCCGGTTCCGTTCCTGCGCTCACTGAGGGCCGCATGATCGTCGTGCTGGAGCCAGGCTGCTCGCTGACCCACAAAGCGGGGATCGTCCGCTTTCTCGAAGGCGCGGGATTCCGCGTCCAGGTCAGCGAATCCGACCGAGGCGCCCTGGTGGGTGTGGTGGGCCCTGGCGCCGAAGACTTGGCCGAGCGGCTGCGCGTCATGGCCGGCGTCAAGGAAGTCCTTCCCGTCGCGCCGCCCTATCCTCTCGTCTCGCGCGAGCATCGCCCGGAGCGCACGCGCGTCCGGATCGACGACGTCCATTTCGGCTCCGACGAGGTTGTCGTGATCGCCGGACCTTGCGCCGTCGAATCCGAAGGACAGCTCATGGCAGCCGCACGCGCGGTCGCCGAAGGCGGCGGACGGATGCTCCGCGGGGGCGCGTTCAAGCCCCGCTCCTCGCCGTACGGCTTTCAGGGACTCGCCGAGGACGGATTGAAGATGCTCGCCGCGGCGCGCGAGGCGACGGGCCTCAAAGTCGTCACCGAGGTGGTCGCTCCAGGAGACGTCGATCTCGTCGCAGGCTACGCCGACATGCTCCAGGTCGGCGCCCGGAACATGCAGAACTTCCGGCTGCTCTCGGCCGTCGGCGGACAACCCCGCCCCGTGCTGTTGAAGCGTGGCATGATGGCGACGGTCGAAGAGCTGCTGCTCGCCGCGGAGTACGTCGTCAGCGCGGGGAACCCCCGCGTCGTCCTCTGCGAGCGGGGCATCCGCACGTTCGAGCCGTCGACCCGCAACACCCTCGACGTCAGCGCCGTGCCGGTGCTCCGCGAGAGGACTCATCTTCCGATCGTCGTCGACCCGTCTCATGCCGCGGGCCTGCGTGAGCTCGTTCCGGCGCTGGCCCGAGCCGGCGTCGCCGTCGGCGCGGACGGGCTGATCGTCGAGGTTCACCCGGACCCGGAGGCGGCGCTGAGCGACGGTCGGCAGAGCCTCACCCTTTCGAGCTTCGGGTCAATGATGGACGAGCTGCGGCGCGTCGCGAGCGCGGTCGGCCGCACGATGGCCGCGCCTCATCCATTGCGCCGCGACCGAGCCGCCTTCCTCTCGCGCTCGTAGTGCCGCCTCGCCTTCGCACGGTTGCCGCAGCTCTTCATGTCGCACCAGCGTCGCGAGCCGTTCTTGCTGTGATCGATGAACAGCCAGTCGCAAGTGTCGGATCCGCATGCGCGGACCCGCGGAAGTTCGTCGGAGGTCAACAGCTCCGCGGCCGACCGGGCGACGCCGGCGAGCATCGGCGCCGGGTCGCCGTCGTCGTGGGCGAACCGCCAGCCGAACCCGTCTTTGTCCGGGCCCACCCGCAGAGCGGCCAGGGCCCGAGGGAGCGCCGCGTTCAACTCGTCGAGAGCGCCGGCCGGCGCGCGGTCCCCGCATGAGAGCGCGCGGAACAGAGCGAAGATCGCCTCTCGCAGGGTGATCGCCCGCCGCAGGGCCCTCGCGGCGGGGCGCGGGTGGTCCGCGGCTTCGGCTCTCAGGCGCGCGGCGTCCTTCGCGGCGAGCAGCCCAGCCTGAACGCCCCAGGAGACCAGCCGGCCGTAGTGGGTGAGCCGCTCGTTGCTGTTCTCCGGGACGGTCCTCCGGCTGATCGTGTTCGCGAAATCGAGGGCCGTGTTACCCCCCGAGAATTCGAAGACGTACCCGTCGTCGCCCGCCCTCGCCGGATCGATGGGAGTCGCGGTCGTCTCGCTCATATAACCTCAAAATACGACTTGACAGGTTAGACGTCAAGCCGTAGGATATAACCATCATAAGGACAAAAGATGGTTATCAACTTCCAAAGGAGCCCGTCATGAGAAACCGAATCGCCCCCGTTCTCTTCGTTGCGGCAGCCCTGCTGGCCGGCGCCTCCCAGGCGGCGTCGCTCGACAAGGACCAAACGGTCAAGCTCGACCGGACCGCGCTGGTTGGCGGAAGCGTCGTTCCCCCGGGAACGTACCGGATCAAATTCGCCTCGGGCCCGGAGACCGCGAAATTCGTCCAGGGCAAGCGCACGATCGCCGAGGTTCCCTGCAAGGTCGGCCTGGCCGACGTGGTCTATCCCGGCACCGCCGTGCACTATCGAACGGACGAAGCCGGGACGAGCCGAGTGACCAAGATCGTCTTCTCGAGCACGAAGCTGGCCGTCGAGTTCCCCACGGCGCCTGCGGCGGCGGAGGACGCCACGGTCGTGGATTCGGGCAAGCGCCGTTGAGACCGAAACGCGCGGCCTGCTCCCCGTCACGAGGAACAGGCCGCGCTCGCGCTTCCGGGGTGTCGATCGGGTCTCATCTGCCGCGCGATGTCCGAAATTACGACGAGATGGGAGCGCATACGGGGGACGGTCGCACGCGCGGTTGCAAACTGTCCCCCTACCCGCCTTCGCTTACATCTTGGTGTAAGTGATCTCCATCATCTTGTATTCCTTCCCGTCCTTTCCGGGACCGTACATCTCGAAGACCTCGGTCGTCGGATTGGTCCAGTAGCTGACCATGCGCGACTTGACCGTCGTCTTCTTGACCGCGTCGCTCCACGAGCCCATGAACGTGCACTTGTTCTCGGCGTCGCACGTCCCCGAGCTGACCATGACGCCGGTCGCCATCGTGTCGTTCCAGGTCGCCCAATACTTGTTCATGACGTTGTCGTAACCTGTCATGCCGTGTCCCGCGAACGGCATCCCCATCATCGTGCCGGTCGTGTCCTCGACGAGCACGCGGCCGTCGAGCGCCATCATGCGCGTCGCCGTGCCGCTGTCCTCCATCGGAGGTGCGCCGGCAGCTTCCCAGCTCTTGGTCTTGTAGGTGTACTTGCCGACCGACGAGGCGAGCATCTTGTGCGGTGCGCCGGGGGTCGCCGCCTTCGCATACGCGTCCATGACGGCCTTCTGCTCCGGAGTCATCTGCGGCGGCGCGTTCTTGTCTTGCGCAACCACGGCGCCTCCGATCAGCACCGCGACCGCCGTGACGAGCGTTTCCGAGAATCTCCTGATCATGCCGGTACCTCCTCCATGAGTGGGTGATCTCCTCGAGCCATTCTGTCGGGGGTATCGAGCCTCGGTCAAGGCGTGATCGTCAGGCCGCGCGGTGTTTGAGCCGATGGCTCAAGAACGCAAAAAAGTACACTCCCCAGAGAATCAGCCAGATGCTCCTCATCCCCAAGAGCATCGAGAAGTACTCGACGGAGCCTCCGCTCATCGCACCGATCATGTTCATGCCGAAGGGCGGTCCGACGTCCGGCTCCCGCTTGAAGAGGGCGCTGAACGCGACGCCGGCGAAGAAGACCGGTGTGCCGATGAGGGCCGCTGCGGCGAGCACGCGAAGCGGGAACGACAGCGTGAGGAGGCTGTGGACCGGAAAAAAATAGTTGGCCGCGACGCCGGCGAGGAGGGCCCACCACGCGATGCCGGCGGGGAGGCGCGGCCGCCGCTCGAGCAGCGCGTTGGCAAGGAAGACGGTCAACAGAACCGACGCGAAGACCACGGCGCTGACGATCCATGTCGTTCCGAACGCCAGAGCGAGCCTCACGATGGCTGCGGATTCCATCAAGCTGAAGCCGGCGCCGAGGAAGAAGAAGTCCAAATGGAGGCTCGCCGAAGGCGTCAGCCTGCGCGTCAGAGCGAAGGCGAGCGCGATCAGGACGCCGATCAGACCCAGCACCTGAAGGTAAAGGGTCGAGATCACGGGGCGCTGCAGGTAGATGTAGGGCCAGTCGTCGGTGGACGGGGGCGAGACGCCGAGCTGGCGGTCCGCCTCCGGATCGGAGGCGAACCCCGGCAGCTCCTTCGCCGCGACGATGACGGCATTGAAGAGGTAGTTGTCCTTGAAGATGTGGAGCCGGAGCGCGCCGGGGAACGCGGACGCCATCGTCGCGTAGATCCGACCGACGAACCACGGCTTGAAGGCCGAGTAGTAGGCCGCCAGCATCCCGCCGGTCTCGAGAACCTTCCGCGCGTCTCCGAAGCATTCGGTCGTGTAGACGTAGTTGTCGAGCCTCAAGTTCGACTGACCCGACAGCAGCGTCTGAGAGTCGAGCGTCCCGTAGACGACCATGTCGTATCGCTCGGTGGTCGTCTTCAGGAAATGGCGCCCGTCGTCGATCACGAGGCGGACGCGCGGGTCCTGATACGGCCGCATAGGGTTGAAGTCCCTGCCGATGGCGGCGATCCGTGGATCGATCTCGACCGCGGTGATCCGCTGCACGCCGTTCAGCCTCGCGACGGCGACGTCGTTGCCCGTGCCCGCCCCCAAGATCAGGACGGACCCCGGATGGGAGCCCGCGTGGAGTCGCTCGTACTCCCGGTAGGGTAGGCCGAACTTCTGGGCCGCGTTCTGGGCCGTCGTCTTGAACGCGGACTGCTGCGTGTCGAAGTTGACCGCTTCCTGGTGGAAGCTCGTGTTCACCCAGACCGTGACGCGGCTCTCGTCGACGTTGTACTGAACGAAGTAGTACGGACTCCACCGCCAGGAGAACGGCGCCACGGCCAGGCCGAGAAAGGCCGCGGCCACGACGACGTGCGCAAGACGCACGGCGGCCCCTTCGCAGAACCAAGCGGCCCAAGCGCAACCCGTCAGCAGGACGAGGACCCACGGGGGGCATCCGAGCCAGGCGAGGAGCGCGAAAACGATCGTTCCCGAAAAGCTCCCGACGAGATCGTAGGCATAGGCGGACAGCCGCGGATGCGGCGCCATCTCCCGCATGAGCGTCCAGCCCATCGCGACGAACGGAATCGACGAGACCGTGAACGCCGTCACCGCGGCGGCGGCGAGCGGCATGCGGAACAGCGGCTTGTAGCGTTGGACGGCGGCTTGAAGCCAGTAGTGCACCTCGCCTTGCGTGTCGTAGACGGTGATCCCGCGCGAGATCGTCACGAATGCGAGCACCAGGGCGAGCCCGACGGCCATCCCATAGGGTGGAAGCGTGCGCTTGGCGAGGATGCAGCCCAGTCCCAGCCCGAAGAACGCCGAGAACAAGAGCAGGTTGGTGAAGTACGAGATCGATCGGACTTCGGACGGGATGAGCCGGATCAGGGCCAGCTCGAGGACCAGGATCAGGAACGACACCGCCGCGATGCGGACCGGGTGTCGGCCGGTCGGGCTCACGTCTCCCTAGCGCTCCGCCGACGGGACGACGAACGCGCCTTGACCTCCCGCTCTTGCGGAGGCGTCGAGCGTCGCGAGATCGGCGGAGACGAATTTCTGCCAGCGGCCGTCGACGTCCAGGAACGTTCCCGACAGGTGGTCGAAGACTTCCCGCATGCCTTGCGTCGGCTCGCCATCCCCCGAGGTCGCGTTCTCGAAGAGCACGTTCAAGCGCGAGAGCAGCTTCGCGCCCTTGGCGAGGATGTCGTAATTGACTTCGGCCTCCGGATTGTGCAGCTCGCGCTCGAGCGCAAGGGCTGCCTCCTCGGCCTTGGTCGCCTCTTTGATCCAGCCGGCGGACTTCGCCTCGCCGTCGAGCGCGTGAATCCGAGCGGCGAGCTGCTCGCGGACCGAGCGCATCGCGTCGACCTCCCCCACGAGCCGGCCGATCGTGCGGGAGACGCGATCCGCGAACGCGTACTGGGAATTCAGCGCCTCCGCCGAGATCGAGACGCGCGGATCGGGCTTCACCACGAGCGACGTCGTCGCTTTCGCGCCGTCGGCTGAAAGCTCGAGCGTGTAAGTGCCAGGCGGGACGCGCGCCCCGGTGTCGGACGATCCCTCGGCTTTGGTGTTCTTGACGCGTGCCGGCCGCTCGCCGGTGAGATCCCACTCCGCGCGCTGGATGCCGGCCTCCGAGCTCAGCGCGGCCTTGGGCCCTTCTTCCGGCGCTTCCGGATCGCCCGGCGCGAAGTCCGGCTCGCGCTTCTTGCTCGAGAGCGTGCGAACGAGGACGCCGCGGACATCGCGGATCGTGAGCGTCACCTCGCCCTTCGCCTTGTCCTTGAGCCAGTAGTCGATCGTCGCGCCGTGGAACGGGTTCTGCCCCGGCCCTTTGTCCTGGAAGCCCTCCCGGATCTGCCAGCGGATGGCCGCGCGCGGCGGGAAGACGTGCATCGGCTTGGCACCGAGCTCTTTCGTCATGTCGCGGAGAGAGGTCAGGTCGTCCAGAATCCAGATCGAGCGGCCGTGCGTTCCCAGCACCAGGTCTCCATTCTTGACGCGGATATCCTCCACCGGGACCGTCGGCAGGTTCAGCATCAGCGGGAGCCACGTCGCTCCGCCGTCGCGCGAGAACATGACGCCGCGGTCGGTGCCGACGTAGAGCATGCCTTTCCGCTCCGGATCTTCCCGGACGCAGTGCAAGAACACGCCTGGGTCGAGGCCTTTCGCGAGGCTCTTCCACGATCGGCCGTAATCGGTCGTCTTGTAGAGGTAGGGCTTCGGGTCGTCCAGCCGGTAGGCGTGAGCGACGAGATAGGCGGCGCCCTCGTCCCACGGCGACGGCTCGATCGTCTGCACGGTCGCCCATTGCGGGAGGCCCGGGAGGTTGCCGGTCACCTCGGTCCACTTTTCGCCGCCGTCGCGCGTGACGTGAACGCGCCCATCGTCGGTGCCGGCCCAGATCAGTCCCTCGCGCTTCGGGGATTCGGCGAGCGCGAACACCGTTCCGAACCATTCGACGCCGGTGTTGTCGCCGGTGATCGGGCCTCCGGACCAGGCCTGTTTCGACTTGTCGTTCCGGGTGAGATCGGGGCTGATCGCCTTCCAGGTCTGGCCGTCGTCGGTCGTGCGAAAGACCACGTTCGCGCCGTGGTAGACGGTCTTCCCGTTGTGCGGCGAGACGAGGATCGGCGCGGTCCACTGGAACCGATACCGCGCGTCGCTCCCGCCGTGTCCGGAGTAGTTGTCGGGATCGATCGACACGTTGCGCGATTCGCCGGTCTTCCTGTTCCAGCGCGTGATGGTCCCGCCGTATTCGCCGGCCCAGACGACATCCGGATCGGACGGGTCGGTGGCGGTGTGGCCCGCCTCGCCGCCGCCGACGCTCTCCCAGTCGCCCAGGGTGATCCCGTTCGAGGTGAGGCTGTCGCTCGGTCCCGAGGCGGTGCCGAGGTCCTGCTGCGCGCACGA
Source organism: uncultured Acidobacteriota bacterium (assembly GCA_964511835.1). Lineage (GTDB taxonomy): Bacteria > Acidobacteriota > Polarisedimenticolia > Polarisedimenticolales > DASRJG01 > DASRJG01. The sequence continues at coordinate 23,513 of CAZEII010000008.1, forward strand.
GACGCGGTACGGGACGTGGTTGTCCACGTCGACGTGGTAGCACTGTCCGATCGGCAGCCGCGGCGAGTACCACGACGCGCCGCCGTTGATCGAAATGTCGAGGCCGCCATCGCTCGCGACCGCGATCCGTCTCGGGTCGCGCGGGTCGATCCAGGCATCGTGGCAATCGCCGTGGTGGAGCCCGCGCACCCGCACGATGGTTTTCCCCGCGTCCACCGTCTTGAGCAGCGGGACTTGCGGGAACCAGACGACGTCCGCGTTCGAGGGGTCGATCGACATCGTCGAGTAATACCAGGGGCGCTGACGGATGCCGTGGTAGTCGCTGGCGAGCGACCACGACTTTCCGCCGTCGCTCGAGCGGAACAGCCCGCCCTTCTCCGCTTCGATCAGGGCGTACACGCGGTTGGAATCGGAAGGCGCTACCGCGACGCCGACCTTGCCCCAGGCCCCTTCCGGAAGCCCTTCGGTCAGCCTTTTCCAGGTGTCGCCACCGTCGCGCGAGACCCACAGCGAGCTGCCGGGGCCGCCGCTCGTCAGGGACCACGGCGTGCGGCGCGTTTGCCAGAAGCCGGCGAAGACCACGTTGGGGTTCGACGGATCGATCGCGACGTCCGAGGCTCCGGTGTCCGCATCGATGGCGAGCGCTTGCGTCCAAGTCTTTCCGCCGTCCTTCGTCCGGTAGATCCCGCGCTCCTTGTTCGGCCCGAACGCCTTTCCGAGGACCGCGGCGAACGCGACGTCGGCGTTCTGCGGGTCGACAGCCAGCGTTCCGATCTGGCCCTCTTGCTTGAAGACGTGAGTCCAGGTCGAGCCGCCATCGGTCGTCTTGAAGATGCCGGCGCCGGGCTTGACGTTGCCTCGAATGTTCGCCTCGCCGGTACCGACGTAGACGACCGAAGGAATCGACGGAGCGACGGCCAACGACCCGATCGATCCCACCGGGAGATCCTCGATCACCGCTTTCCAATGGACGCCGCCGTCGGTCGACTTGAAGACGCCCCCGGCTGCGGAGGCGAGCCAGTAGACGCCGGGCGATCCCGACACGCCTTGAACGCGCGTCGCCCGGCCACCGACCGCCGGGCCGACCCATCGGTACTTGATCGCCTTGAATCCCTCCGGTCCGCGGAACAGCTCGTCCGTCTCCGCCGCGCCGGCCGCACCGACCGCCGCGAGGATCGCCAGCGCGGCGATCGGCCGCATCCAAATCGTCGTCATCGGGCTGGGCTCCTACTGTGTCGTCGGGAAGCCGCGCTTCTTGAGGAGAGCCTGGACCTCCGGGTCGCGGCCCCGGAACTGCCGGTAAGCCTCAGCGCGGTCCGTCGTGTTCCCCGGCGCCAGGATGTACTTCTTCATCTTTTCGGCCGTGGCCTTGTCGAACACGTTGCCCGTCTCGGCAAACGCCTCGCGCGTGTCGGCGTCCATCACTTCCGACCAGAGGTAGCTGTAGTACCCGGCGGAATACGCGTCGCTCGAGAAGAGGTGGAGGAACTGAGGGAGCCGGTGGCGCATCGCCACCTCTTTCGGCGCGCCGATGCGGGCGAGCGTCTCGCGCTCGAAAGCGTCGGGATCGACGATCCCGTCCGCCCTGGTGTGCAGCTCCATGTCGACGATGGCGGCGGAGAGATACTCGACCGTCGCGTACCCCTGGTTGAACTTGCTCGATCGGACGACCCTGTCGACGAGCTCCTGGGGCATGGGCTGCTTCGTCTGGTAGTGGAGCGCGAATCGGTCGAGCACGGGACGGGTGAGCACCCACATCTCGTGCACCTGCGACGGGTACTCGACGAAGTCCCGCGGTGTCCCCGCAAGGCCGGGGTAGTTGACCTCGGACAAGAGCCCGTGAAGGGCGTGGCCGAACTCGTGGAAGAGAGTCTGAGCATCGTCGAGCGAGATCAACACGGGCTCGCCCGCCGCCCCCTTCACGAAGTTGTTGTTGTTGGAGGTGATCGGCGTGACGACCTTCCCGGTGAACGTCTCGTGACCCTGGTACCCCGACGCCCATGCGCCCGAGCGCTTGCTCGGCCGGGCGAAGTAGTCGCCGTAGAAGAGGCCGACGTACTTGCCGGTGGTCTTGTCCTTCACTTCCCAAACGCGAACGTCGGGGCTGAAGATCGGGACCTTGCCCGTGATCTCGGTGAAGCTCAGGCCGTACAACTCGCCGGCCATCCAGAACGCGCCCGCGATCATGTTGTTCAGCTCGAAGTACGGCTTGAGCTCGGCCTCGTTGAGATCGTATTTCGCCTTCCTCACCTTGTCGGCGTAGTAGAGGTAGTCCCACGGCTCGATCGTGATCTTCGCCCTTTCCGCGTCGGCGATCGCCTGCATGTCGGCGACCTCTTCGTGGACTCGCGCCACGGCCGCCGGCCAAACCCTCATCATCAGATCCTTGGCCTTCTCGGGGTCCTTGGCCATCGTGTCCGACATGCGCCAATGCGCGTGGGAGGGGTAGCCGAGGAGCTTCGCCCGCTCGGCGCGCAGCTTGACGATCTTCGCGATCGTCGCGTTGGTGTCGTTGGCGTTCCCGTTGTCGCCGCGGCTCTTGAACGTCTTCCACACCCTCTCGCGCAGGTCGCGGCGGGGGGATGCGGTCAGGAACGGGTCGACGGACGATCGCGTGTTGACGACCGCCCACTTCCCCGGAATCCCGTTCGCCTTCGCGGCTTCCGCGTAGGTCGCGCGGAGCGAATCCGGCAGCCCGGTGAGGTCCGTCTCGGCGTCGAGCACGGTCCACGTATTCTCGTCGGCCAGCACCTTGTTCGAGAAGTCGGTGAACGACACCGCCAACTCCTGGTTGATCTCGCCGAGCCGCTTCTTTCCGGCGGCGTCGAGCTTGGCGCCGGCGCGAACGTACTGATCGTACGTTCGCGTCACCAGGCGCTTCTGCTCCGGGGTCAGCCCGGCGCTCTCGCGCGCGTCGTAAACCGCCGAGATCCGCGCGAACAGCGTCTCGTTGAAGGTGATCTTGTCGTTCGCCGCCGTGATTTTCGGCGACCACTCGCGATCGACCGCTTGCACGTCGGGCGTGTTGAGGTTTCCGGTCAGAACCCCGAACAGGGTCTCCGCGCGGTTCTCGTGCCGCCCGGCGTTTTCGAGCGGCACGAAGACGTCGTCGAACGTCGGAGGCTTGGGGTCGGTCGTGATGACGTCGATCTCCGCCTGGAGCAGCGAAAGGCCCAGCGCGAACGCCTCCGGGAACAGGCTCGCCCTCGCCTTGTCCCACGGCGGTACCCCGCCGTACGGCCCGCTCCACGGCGCGAGCATCGGATTCTGATTCGCCTGCGCCGTGAGCCTCGCATACGCGTCGATCGCCGTGGCGCGCGAGCTGGACAGCGTCTTCGAGCTGGTCGCGCCCGCGGGAGAGGTCGTCGCCGGTTTCTGGGAATGCCCACAGGCGGCGGTCAGGGTGAGAGCGAATACGAAGAGCCCGAATCGTTTGATCATGGCCGCATTATGCACGGTGGCCGCAGGATCGGTTAGAGTCCCCGGCGATGTTCGACGCGGTCCTCTCCCTGCTCTCCGACCTGGTCAAGACCCCCAGCCATCCCGGGGTCAGGCGGCAGGAGCGCGAGGTCGCCCGCCGGCTCGGCGAATTCCTGAGGCGGCGTGGTGTCGAGTCGCGGCTGATCGAGGTTCGCGACGGGAGGCCGAACCTCCTCGCCACGGTCGACTCCGGGCGGCCGGGGCCCCACTTGGTCGTTTGCGGCCACACCGACACGGTCCCTCTCAATAAGGATGACTCGGGGGTCGGGTTCCGCGGCGAAGTGGTCGGGGACGTCCTCGAGGGACGCGGGGCGGCGGACATGAAGGGGGCGCTCGCGGCGATGGCGGGAGCGCTCGCGGCTCTTCACGAGCACGGCGGTCCGAGCGCGGGAAAGATCACGCTGGCGGCCGTGATCGACGAGGAGATGGAAAGCCTGGGTGCCGAGGCGCTGATCGCGGGCGGCGTGACGGCGGACGGGGCGATCGTCGGCGAGCCCACGGAGAACCGGGTCGCGCTGGGGCACAAGGGGCTCGAGTGGCTCGAGATCGAGATCGTCGGTCGCGCGGCGCACGGGGGCACGCCCGAAGCGGGTATCAACGCGATCAACGCCGCCGCGGATTTCGTTCGGCTCGTCGAGGAGCGGCTCCTGCCCGCGCTGGCCTCGAGGAGGCACCCGCTCCTCGGCCCGCCGACGATCAACTGCGGCACGATCGAGGGGGGCGATCAGCCGTCGACCGTCGCTGCGCGCTGCGTTCTTCGCCTCGATCGCCGGTCGGTGCCCGGGGAGAGCTACGCGTCGATCGGTGGCGAGCTGCGCGCGCTGCTCGACGAGATCGCGCGCCGGCGGCCGGGCCTCCGGACGAGCCTGCGCCGCATGCCGGGAGGGATGGCAAAGCTCGAGCATCTCTCCTCGGTCCTCTCCCCCGATCATCCGCTCGTGCTCGCGACGCGCGCCGCGTGCGAAACCGTCACCGGCCGGCCGCAGACCGATCTCGCGTTTCCCGCATGGACGGACGCCGGCCTTCTCTCGAATTTCGCGTCGATGCCGTGCGTCATCCTGGGCCCCGGCGATCTGAGCGTCGCGCATACGCCGCGGGAATCGATTCCGGTCTCTCAAGTGCGGGACGCGGTCGCGATCTACGAAGAATCCGCGAAGCGGTTCTGCCGGGCCTGAGCGACAGCGATGCGCCGATTCCCGCACACCTACGTGCTCTTGCTGGGCCTCGTCGCGGTCGCGGCGGTGCTCACCCACGCCGTCCCCGCGGGATCGTTCGACCGCATCGAGCACGACGGCCGGCAGCTGGTCGTCCCGGGCTCGTACACCATCAGGGCCCCGCACCCCGCCGGGATCGGCGACGTCTTCATGGCCTGGCCGCGTGGACTCAAGGCGACCGCGTCGATCGTCTTCTACATTTTCCTGATCGGAGGAACGTTCGGCGTCATCAATGCGACCGGAGCCGTCGACGCGGCGATCGGCGGGGTCGTCACGGCGGGCCGAGGAAGGGCACTCTGGGTCATCGCGGTCCTGATGCTCGCGTTCTCGGTTGGAGGCGGCACGATCGGCATGGCGGAAGAGACTCTGCCGTTCATCCCCGCGCTCGTGATCCTCGCGAAGCGAATGGGGTACGACGACGTGACCGGTTGCGCGATCGCGCTCGTCGGTGCGGGCGCCGGGTTCTCCGGAGCGTTCCTCAACCCGTTCACCGTCGGCGTCGGGCAGGGGATCGCCGGGGTCCCGCTGTTCAGCGGGATGGGGTACCGGCTCGTCGTATGGACGGTGGTCACGGCGATCGCGATCGCCTACGTCCTGAGCTACGCGCGCCGCGTGCGGCGGGATCCCGCGGAAGCGGCGCCCGCCGAAGCGGGGCATGCGCCGATCACGGTCCGTCACGTCGCGGTTCTCGTCGCCCTCGGCCTCGCTCTCGTCTCGGTCGTCGTCGGAGCGATGAGGCTCGACTGGGGACTGGAGCAGCTCGCCGCGCTCTTCGTCGCGGTGGCCGGCGTTTGCGGACTTATCGGCGGCCTGGGCGCGAGCGCGACCGCGGAGCGATTCGTCGAAGGCGCCGCGGGGATCGCCGGCGGAGCGCTCGTCGTCGGGCTCGCGCGCGGCGTCCTCGTCGTCTTCGACGGGGCCGGCGTCTCCGACACTCTGCTCCACGCGATGGCGGGCGCGGTGGCGGGTTTACCGGCGTGGGCGAGCGTGCTCGGCATCTACGCCGTCCAAGTGGCGATCAGCTACATCGTCCCTTCGGGGAGCGGGCAGGCGGCCCTGGCGCTGCCCATCCTGGTGCCGCTGGCCGACATGGTCGGGGTGACGCGCCAGACGTCGGTCCTCGCCTACCAGTTCGGCGACGGGTTCTCGAACATCCTCACGCCGACACAAGGGTATTTCATGGCCGCCTTGGCGCTCGCCAACATCCCGTTTCCGAGGTGGGCGCGGTTCATCATCCCGCTTCAGCTGATCTGGCTCGCGGCCGGGGCGGCGCTGCTCCTGATCGCTCACGCCATGAGGTGGTCCTAGGTTCTCGAGGGCTTCCTGCGATGAGCTATGATCCGTCCATTCCGCTTCCGCCGAGGTCCCCAAGATGCCCGGCCGAACGATCTCCCATTACGAGCTGCTCGAGCCGTTGGGTCGCGGGGGCATGGGAGTCGTTCACAAGGCCAGGGACCTGAAGCTCGGCCGGGTCGCGGCGCTGAAGTTCCTATCCCCCGATCTCGTCGGCTCCGACGACGCGCGTTCCCGGTTCTTGCGCGAAGCCCGCTCGCTCTCGGCCCTGAGCCATCCTCACATCGCGACGGTCTACGAGGTCGACGAAGCCGACGGAACCCCGTTCCTCGCGATGGAGTATCTGTCGGGAGGAACGCTCCGCGAGCGCGTCGCGTCGGCGCGATCGTCGCAAACGCTTCTCGACACGGACAAGCTGCTCGACTGGGGCATCGACCTCGCGGAGGGTCTGTCGCACGCGCACGCGAGAGGGATCATCCACCGCGACGTCAAGAGCTCGAACGCGATGTTCGACGCGGAGGGGCGGGTCAAGCTCACCGATTTCGGGCTCGCGAAAGCCGTCATGGGCGCCGATGCGAACGCTTCGAACTCCGTCATCGGGACCGTGGAGTACATGTCCCCGGAGCAGCTGAGCGGCGCGCCGATCGACCAACGCTCCGATCTCTACTCGCTCGGGGTGGTCCTCTACGAGCTGGCCACGGGACAGCTTCCCTTTTCGGGGAGCTCTCCCGTCGAGCTGGTCAACAAGATCGTCAGCACCGACGCCCCGAAGATCTCCCGAGCACGTCCGGACGTCCCGCCTGCGTTCGAGGCGGTCGTGGACCGCCTCCTCTCGAAATCGGCGGGGAGCCGATATCAGAGCGCGCAAGAGGTGCTCCGCGATCTGCAACGAGTTCGAGGGGGTGTCGTCGACGCGGCGCTTCTGACCACGCGGACTCTGCCGGAGACGTCGCGACCGCGCGCGGTCTCGTGGGCGTGGATGGGAGGCGGGGTGGCGGTGGCGGTCGCCATCCTGGCTTACGCGATGTGGCCGGCCCCCGTCATCCTTCCCGAGAACAAGCATGTGCTCGTCCTGCCCCTGCGCAGCATCGGCGGCGACAGCAATCAGGAAGTCCTCTGCGACGGTCTGACCGAGACGCTGACCACCGCGCTCACGCAGTCGGGGCTGCTGTCGGTCGTCCCAGCGAGCGACGCCCGCAAGGTAGACACCGTCCAGCAGGCGCGCCGCGAGTACGGCGTCAACCTCGCGCTGTACGGATCGCTGCAGCGTCGTCAACAACAAGTTCGACTGAACATCAATCTCGTCGACGCCACCACCGAGCGGCAGCTGGGCGCCGAGACCGTCGACGGGCCGGCGGACCAGCCGCTCCAGCTCGAAGAGGGGATGCTCGACAAAGTTGCCGCCCTCATCGCAGTGGTGGTCCCGCGATCCGAAGCCGCGGGCGGCGCGGGAGGCGCATCGCCGGCGGCGGGCGCGTTCGACGCTTATCTCCGCGGCCGTGGGTTTCTGTATCGATACGACAAGGAAGGAAATCTCGATCGCGCGCTCCAGCAATTCGAGGACGCAACGCGCTCCGACCCGAGCTTCGCGCTCGCGTACGCAGGCCTCGCCGAGGCGCACCTCGGCGCCTACCGTCTGCGCCGCGACAAGGAGAGCCTCGACGCCGCGAAAGCAGCCGCCGAGCGTGCGCTCACGCTCAACCCCTCGCTCGCGACTGCGTACGCGATCGACGCGGCCGTTCTCGCCGCGTCGGGAAGGAGCGATGCGGCGATCGCCGAGTTCGAGCACGCCATCGACCTCGATCCTCGGGATGCGACCGCGTACCGCGAGTTCGGAACGGCTTACGCGACGATCGGGAAGCCGGAGCGAGCGGAGGAGATTCTCAAGAAGGGGATCCGCGCTCGGCCGGGCGACTGGCTCAGCTACTCCAATCTCGCGAAGTTCTACTACGGCCAACAGCGGTACTCCGACGCCGAGCGAATGTATCGCAAGGTCATCGAGCTCGTCCCGGACAACTACCTGGGGTACAGAAACCTGGGAGGGATGTTGATCGCGCTGGGCCGCAACGACGAGGCGGAGACGCTCCTTCTCAAGGCGCAATCGTTGAACCCGAAGGCCAAGACGGCGTCGAACCTGGGTACCCTTTACATGTTCGAACAGCGGTACCGCGATGCGGTGCCGATCCTGGAGAAGGCCGCCGAGCTCGCCCCTCGCGACGCTCCGAAGGAGTATCGGATTTGGGGAAACCTCGGCGACGCGTACTGGCTCGCCGGAGCGCCCGTCGAGAAATCAGCCGCGGCCTACCGGCATGCGATCGAGATCGCCGAGAAGCTCCGCACCGGCTCGCCCAACCCGGTCGACATCGACAGCGTGCTCGCGGAGTACTACGCGAAAATCGGCGAGCGCGACCGGGCCGTCGAGAGGATCGAATCGGCTCTGCAGTCTGCCCCCTCCAGCGCGTCCGTCCGCTACCAGGCGGGGTTGGTCTACGCGACGCTGAACAAGGACGACCGGGCACTTGAAGAACTGAAAGAGGCTCTCACTCGCGGATTCGCCGTCGATCAAATCAAGGGGGCGCCGGAGTTCAAGAAACTGCGAGACAACCCCGCGTTTGCCGGCATTCTGGCGTATGCTCGTACGAGCAAGTGACGCGGGAGGAGAAATCTTGGCGAACCACACGATCAACGTCACCATCATCGGCGGGCTGCCCACGTGTCCCGATCTGCACGTCATGAAAGGCGACACGGTCAATTGGACGTGCGCCGACGACTACGCGATTCAGTTCGCGAGCGGTAAGTCGCCGTTCACTCCGAAGATGACGTTCGTCAGCTGCGCCGGCGGGACACCGACGCCGTCGTACACGGTCAAGAAGCCGCCCAAGAACCACACGTTCAAGTACAGCGTCTTCGCCGACGTCGGCGGAGCCTCTCCGATCGTCGTGCAGGATCCGCAGATCATCATCGACGACACCGGTGGCGGCGGAGGAGGGCCGAGCAAGAAGAAATCCAAGCAGGGGAAGAAACGGACGGGCAAGAAGTCCAAGAAGAAATAATCCAGCGAGCAAACTCATGTCATCGTCCGGCGGGGGGCGGGCTGGCACCCCTGAGGACCTCGACGGCCGTCTCGTGATCCGGAGAACGCGGATCGGCGGCGATATGCCGCAGAAGCTCCATCCCGCGAGGCAAGCCCAAGACTCCCAGTCCCGACAGCGCGTCGGCTCTGTAGCTGCGCTCGAAGATGGAGCGCGCGCGACGGACATATTCGGGCCGGGAGATCGCGCGAACGGAGCCGACGGCGGCGCGGCTCAATCCGTGGAATCGGCCCCCGCCGAGCGCCGCGACGATCTCGCCGTATCGGAGCGCCGCCTCGGTGGCATCGTCGTCGATCGCGTCTCTCGCCGGTCCGTGCTCGTAAGCCCAGATGAGCGTGGCCTCCGCCCTCGGCCCTTCGCTCCGCAATTCCGTCTCGGCGCGATCTCCCTCTCCGGCGGCGCAATTCTGGTCGAGCCAGCGCATGGCAACGGGATCGGAGCTGGTTGAGCAGCCGAGCGCTGCCGCGATCGAAGCAGCCAGCGCCGCTTGCACGGCGACGTAGGGGAGTCTCAGTCGTCGGGCCACAGCACGGTCTCCGCCGGGGGGCAGGGCAAAGCCGTTTGGGACGGATTGCGACAGTCCCGCGGCGTTCGGTTGGGGAGGGAGGTGCTCGGCAGAATCGGCGCCAGGCTCCCGTTGAGCCCTGATTGAACCGCGAAGTGGATCCGGAAGACCTGACCCTCCGTCAGGAATCTTCGGCTGGCGCTGTTCTTGACCATCACGTTCTTCTTTCCGCCGACGGCCGCGTACCACGACTCACCGTCGGTGTGCTCGAGCGAGAAGTCGTGTCCAAGCTCGTGCAAGATCGTTCCCCACAGCGCGTTCCGGCCGACGACCGACATGTCGTCGGATCCGCAGCTGTTGCCGTTTCGAACGCGGCCGTCGACGCTGCGGACCATGTAGACGTTGAGCGCGCCTTCCCTCTTGATGCTCCGCGTCGCATCGCCAAGCTTCTCGCACTTGTCGTTGTGGAAGCGGAGGAGAACGTCAGCCGCATCGCCGGTCAGGCCGGTCTGGTCGGAGATCCAATCGTCGCCGTCGGCCGGAACGAGCTCGATGCCGGTGCGCTCCGCCCTGAGCCTCTCGTCGGCCCAAATGAGGAAGCCCGCGAGGTCCGCCTTCTTCCAAGCGGGCACTCCGCTGCACGTGTCATCCGCACAGAGGATCCAGAACTTGATGGGGATCTTGTAGGACGCCGCGGGGTAATCGACCTGGATGTCGTCCGCGCCCTTGGTCCAACCGATGCTCGCGTTGAGAGCGGGCGGACGATCGATCGTAAACGAGACCAACTGGTTGGCGGCGCCGACATCCATGGAATCGAAGAGCACCGACGATTGGCCGACCTTCGTCAGCATCTCGTCCTTGCCGGTCGCGGGGTTCCTCCCCCACGCGATCACTCCGTCGTCTTGTCCGGACACCCCGTTGCCCAGCCGAACGGTGTCCAACGTCGATGTCCATCCGGCAGCAGCGATCCCAACTGAGAGGAAGAAAAACCAGCGACGGGTAATGGGTAGAACCCTCCAGCCTGATTCGATTCTCTCACGCTTTTTGCAGCACCCGCGAACGGTTGTAGACTTCTTCGCTAGTCGGGCGAAAGGAGTGCGTCATGGGAACGACGACACGCCCCGCATCTCCCATCGGACTCGAGAGCGCGGATCGCGCCGAAGGGCTGGATGCACGACTTCTTCGCGCTGTGGCATCCCGGGTCGCCCCGGCGCCTCTCAGGTTCGAGCTCGGCGAAGCCTCGATTCAGGTCGCGCCGGGGCCGCCGGTTGCCACCATCCGTTTCCAGGACCGCCGCACCTTGCTCGCGACGGCGATGGATCCGCCCAGCCGGTTCGGGGACGCCTATGCGGAAGGTCGCATCGACGTCGAGGGGGATCTCGTCGGCGCGCTGGCAGCGGTTTATCAGGCTCTCGAGTCGAAGGCCAAGTCCTCGCTCCTGGGGCGGTTGTCGACCTGGATTCCGCATTCGTCGAGCGACGACCACGACAACGTCCACCACCACTACGATCTCGGGAACGACTTCTACCGCCTCTGGCTCGACGAGCGGATGCTGTACACCTGCGCGTACTTCGAGACGCCCGAGCAGTCCCTCGAAGATGCGCAGGTCGCCAAGATGGACCACGTCTGCCGCAAGCTGGGTTTGCGACCCGGCGAAACCGTCGTCGAAGCGGGCTGCGGCTGGGGAGCGCTCGCGCTCCACATGGCGCGACACTATGGCGTGAACGTGCGCGCGTACAACCTCTCGAGCGAGCAGATCGCGTGGGCCCGCGGCCAGGCGGAGCGTGCGGGTCTGGCCGGACGCGTCGAATTCATGCGAGAAGACTACCGGCGCATCGACGGCCGGTGCGACGCCTTCGTCTCCGTCGGCATGCTCGAGCACGTCGGCCGGGCCAACTACCGCGAGCTGGCTCGCGTGATCGAACGGACGCTCGATCGGCAACGCGGCCGCGGGCTCCTCCACTTCATCGGGCGCGATTGGGCGCAGCCGCTCGATCGATGGATCCGGCGGCGGATCTTTCCTGGCGCGTACGCGCCGACGCTCGAGCAGGCCTTCCGCGGCGTGCTGATCCCCGCGCGAATGACCGTGGTCGACGTGGAAAACCTGCGGGCCCACTACGAGGTGACGCTGCGCCACTGGCGCCAGCGGTACGAGCGTGCGGTCGCCGAGAATCGCGTCGGGTTCGACGAGCGGTTTCGGCGGACGTGGGAGCTCTATCTCGCCGGCTCCGAAGCGACCTTCCGCACCGGTTGGCTCCAGCTTTTCCAGGTCGTGTTCGCTCCGGCCGGGACGAGCGGGTCGCCTTGGACGCGGGAGGCGTTGTATCGCCAAGGCGACGGGCTCGCGTGGAACGCGCCGACGTCCTGATCGTCGGCGGGGGTCCGGCCGGATCGGCGTGCGCGACGACGCTCGCCGCCGCGGGGCGGGACGTCCTCGTCGTGGACGCCGCCGCGTTCCCCCGGGACAAGCCCTGCGCGGGCTGGATCACGCCCGAGGTTCTCGACGAGATTCCGTTCTCGATCGGAACGTACGCGAACGATCACGTGGCGCAGCCGATCTCTCGCTTTCGCATCGGCAGGATCGACGGCTCCGCGTCCGACGTCGAGTACGGCGCGACGGTCAGCTGGGGCGTTCGCCGCCGCGAGTTCGACGCCGAGCTGCTGCGTCGCTCCGGCGCGAGGACCCGCGAGGGAGAGCGGGTGAGGACCGTCGAGCGGGAGAACGGCGCATGGATCGTCAACCGCTCCTTCTCCGCTCCGGTGCTGGTCGGCGCCGGCGGGCACTTCTGTCCGGTCGCCCGGCACGTGCGAGGCGACATCGACGACGCGTCGGTCGTGGTCGCGCGCGAGATCGAGTTCCCTCTCTCCGACGTCGACGCGAACCGCTGCGCCGTCCTCGAGGATCGCCCCGAGCTGTATTTCTGCTCCGACCTCAAGGGGTACGGCTGGTGCTTTCGCAAGGAGGGGTATCTCAACGTCGGCCTCGGGCGGCTCGACAACAGGAGTCTGCCGGGACATCTCGCGACGTTCCTCGAGTTCCTACGCCGCGAGCAGAGGTTCGACCGGCTCGCGGATGCGGGATGGCGCGGCCATGCCTATCGGATCCGTGAGGGGCGTGCGCACCCCGCGAGCGGGGAGGGCGTTCTCCTCGTCGGCGATGCCGCGGGGCTGGCCGCCTCGGCGAGCGGGGAGGGGATTCTGCCGGCCCGCGTATCCGGAAGGCTGGCCGGGGAGGCGATTCTCGAAGGGCGGGTTGCGGCCTACGAGCGCCGGCTCGAGGAGCGGCTCGGACCGCGAGGCTCCGGCCGGCGCATTCCCGAGTGGATCGCCGGGATCGCCAGCGCCGCGTTGCTGAGGTTCCCCGGGTTCGCGCGCCGCGTCGTCCTCGACCGCTGGTTCCTCCATCGGTCGACCGGTTAGCGAGGGAAACGGGGCCTGTCCCCCGCTAGGCGCGCAGGAGGAGGACGGGGATCTCCACGATGTGACGAACGCGTGTCGCCGTGGAGCCGTAGATCAGGTCGCCGAGGAAGCGATGGCCGTGTGTGCTCATCGCGATCAGATCGGCGCCGGTCTCGCGCGCGAGCTTGACGATGCCGTCCGCGGGCTCGCCGACCAAGAGGACGATCTCGGCGGGAATGCCGCTGTCGACGAACCGGGACCGGACGCCCTCCAGGTAGGCACGGTCCTCGCGCATCTCTTCGGACTCTGCGAGGTTCAGCTGGTTGAGATTGCGTGCCACCCAACCGTCGGCGACGTGGACGAGCACCAGGCGGCTCCCCATCATGCGCGCCAGCGGCTCGATGTGGGCGAGAATCGCCTCATCGGTCCGGCTGTTCTCGAGCGCGACCAGGATCTTCTTGTACACGGTCACTTCCCCCGGTAGAAGAAGCGTACCCAGAGGGCGAACGCCGCGGCGAGACTCACGAGCAGCGACAGCCAGCCCGCGCCGAGCGCCTGATAGAGCAGGTAGAGATTGAGCGCGGCGATGAGCGTGCACATCGCGTAACCCACGATCTTGACCGGAAGGGGGTTGACGAACTCGCCCATGACCCGGCGGTCCGAGGTGAAGCTCATCAACGGAAAGATTGCGAACGAGAGCTGCATCGACAGCACGACTTGGGAGAATACCAGCAATCCGACGGTGTTCTTCCCTCCCGAGATGCCGATCAAGACGATCGCCGGGACGATGGCGAGAAGGCGCGTGATCAGACGGCGCAGCCAGGGGCGGACCCGGATCTTGAGGAACCCCTCCATCACGATCTGTCCGGCGAGCGTCCCCGTGATCGTCGACGATTGGCCGGAGGCGAGAAGTGCGACCGCGAACGCGGTCGAGGCGATCGGCGCACCCAGGAGAGGCGCCAGCATGCGGTGCGCCTCCTCGAGCTCGCCGACGTCGACGTGGCCCGCGGCATGGAAGACCGCAGCGGCGACGACCAGGATCGCGGCGTTGACGAAGAAAGCGGCCCCGAGCGCGATGATCGTGTCGGTCGTGTTGTAGCGGATCGCCAGGCGCTTCCCCTCGACCGTACGCTCGATGTCGCGGGTCTGGACGAGGGCGGTGTGCAGGTAGAGGTTGTGCGGCATCACTGTGGCGCCGAGGATGCCGAGCGCGATGTAGAACGCCTCGCGGTTCGGAACGGTCGGCACGAACAGCCCGGCCGCGAGCGGGCCCCAAGCCGGCTTCGACAGGAACACCTCGATCGCGAAACAGGCGGCCACGGTGCTGACCAGCGTGATGACGATCGCCTCGATCTTGCGGAACCCGAAGTGCATCGCCGCAAGGAGCATCAGGACGTCGAACCCGGTGATCACGACCCCCCAGACCAGCGGGATCCCGAACAAGAGGTTGAGCGCGACCGCGGAGCCGATCACCTCGGCCAGATCGCATGCGATGATCGCGATCTCGCACAGGAGCCAGAGCACGATGGACACCGGCTTCGCGTACTGGTCGCGGCATGCCTGCGCGAGGTCGCGCCCGGCGGCGATCCCGAGCCGCACGCAAAGCGTCTGCAGGAACATCGCCATCAGGTTCGAGAGGAGGATGACCCAGAGGAGCGCGTACCCGAACTTGGCTCCTCCTGCGAGATCGGTCGCCCAGTTTCCCGGGTCCATGTAGCCGACCGAGACCAGATACCCGGGACCCGCGAACGCGAGGAATCGGCGGACCCATCCTCCGACGCCGGTCACCCTCACCGTCCCATGGACTTCGGGGAGGGAGCGTCCTGCGGCTTCCCCGGAACGCGCCGCGGTCATATGGCCCGAAATATTTGCCATCTCAAAATTAATATCTCTATAATCAAAAATATCAAGGACGATTGTCAGTTCGCCTCAAGAAACCCGAAAAAAGCATACCGGGAGTGCCTCGCGATGAGTGGGGCGGAGAGGATCAGCTACGCTTGCAATTAATAAGAAAAGGGGCGGCCGAGCGGCCGCCCCTCCTTCGATCGATAGAACGATAGCTCTCTATCGGCAGGTCCTGTTGCCGGGCTTCCCCTTGCAGCTGTTCGAGCAGCATTGGTTGTTGCTCGAGCATGCCGAGCCGGAGGGCAGGCACCCTCCTCCTCCGCCCTCGACCAGCGTGCAGTTGTAAAGCGCATTGCGGCCGTTGATGTCGTCGGAGGTCTGGGTCTTGTCCTGGCAGTAGGAGACCGAGGCATACATCAACGCCGAGCTGTTGCTCGAATGCGCGAGGCCGATGATGTGGCCAACTTCATGGGCAACCACCGAGTCGAGGTAGATCTCGTTGCTGCAGCTCCCCTGCGCGGGGGTGGTGTAGTCGTACGCGAGGTTGAACGAGGTGTCCGAGTCGGTGATCTTGTCCACCGTGAGGCCGCCGCAGGTGCCAGTGGTCGACGTGGAGTAATACCCGGTCAGCGTCGCGGCGAGGCAGGTCCCCGTGCACAGGTTCAGCGGGTCGCCGAAGATCACGTCACTGATGCCGTCCCCTTGGCGATAGGCGACCGAGCTCGCGGAGCTGGTCGTGACGTTGACTCCCCCCGAGTTCCAGCTCTTCGCGGCGTTGACCGCGGCGGTGACCCCGTGGTCGGGATCGCCGCCCGTTACGGAGGCGACGCCACGATTGTCGATATTGACCTGATGCGGCGTGTCCGCGTTGAACCAACGGCGGGTCGGGCTCAGGAGCGCGTACCCGAAGACTGCGGTCGAGGCGATGCCGACGAGCGCGGCCGCGACAATCATGTGACGGTATTTATGACTCATCGCCGCTCCCCCTAGTTTCCGGCTTTCGCCAGCTGCTTCGCGAGTTCGTTCATGGGCATTCCGTCCGCCAGCCCGCCCTCGAGCACCAAGTTCCCCAGCCCGTCCTGATTGACCTTCGAGAGACCCTGCGCGTAACCGGCAACCATCGGCACGCCGTCGCGCCACCGCGCGATGAACGCGACGACGTTATCGCCCTTTTGAAACTCCGGTGCGCCCTCCATCACCGACGTGAAGTCGCCTACCGTACCGCCGGGGACGCGGACGACGATCTGATTCTCCGAAGAGCCGTGCAGGCGGCCCTTCACCTCGAGCGTCACGTAGGTAAAAATTGCCGATCCCTCCGCGTTCCACGCGCTTTGCACGTCGACGACGCGCGCATGAACTACGGATTCCGACATTTTTTTCAATGTCGGGATGTCGACCTTGAGAAAAGTCGATGCCGAGGCAATCGAAGCTCCCGCAAGGAGCATCGCCCCGAACGCCAACGCAGCTCTGCCTCTGCTTCTTGCCATCATGCCCTCCTCGGATACGGAACGAGTGTTCGACGGATTCCCCGACGCAGACCGCCCGCGTGATCATGCCTATACGCGGCGTCGTGGCGCGGGTCAAGACGATTCGCGAAGCGTCAAATCGACTCGTATCGCGAGACCACCGCGGTCACGTTGTCGGGCGCCCCCCGCGCGAGCGCCAGGTCGACGAGCGACCCGCACGCCGCGGGCGCGGAGGCCGCGCCGGCGAGAATGGCGGCGATCTCTCCGTCACCCACGACGTCGTAAAGCCCGTCGGAGCAGAGAAGAACGGTGTCGCCCGGCGCAAGCCGCACGCGATTGAGATCGACGTCGGTCAGCGGCACCCCCCCGCCGAGCACGTTCGTCAAGACGTTGCGCAACCGGTGGGTCGCGGCCTCCTCGCGCGTCATGACTCCCGCATCGACCATCTCCTGAACGCGCGTGTGGTCTCGCGTGAGCTGCTCGAGCTTCCCGTCGCGGCAGAGGTACGCGCGTGAGTCGCCGGCGTGAGCGAGGAAGAGATCGAGGCCGAGGCTGTACGCCAAGGTCATCGTCGTTCCCATGCCACGGAGATTCGGATCAGCGCGCGCGCGCTCGTCGAGGAGCGAATCGAGGCTCCGATATCGGTCGCCGACACGATCGAGGACCTTGCGCGCGCTGTGATCGTCGACCTTGAGCACCCAGTCCGAGGTATCGAAGAGGAGATGGAAGAAAACGACGATCGCGGTGCGGCTCGCCACCTCGCCGGCGGCGTGCCCTCCCATCCCGTCGGCGACGACGGAGACATAGCCCGCCTCTTCGAGGCTCTCCGGAAGCTCCCCCGCGGGGAGGCTCGTCGCCAGCGTCCTCGAGAACCGCCCGAGCTTCGCGAGGTAGAAGTGATCCTGATTGTCCTCCCGGACCTTGCCGCGGTCGGAGAGCCCCGCGCAGTCGACACGCACCTTGGTCGCGGGATGTTCGCTCCAGGTGGTCGTGCGGCCCAGCGCCGTCGCACGCAGCGGCGGAGGAAGGGTGTCGTCCATACTGGACATGGGCCGAGAGTACCACTCCTCAGGGGAGGAAACGCGATCGATGCTCCGCTGGGGGGATGGGGCAGGCGTCGTACCGCCCGAACAAGCGATAGCGCGTCCGCGCAATCAAGTCGTACGCCTTGTCGCGGAGCGGGCGTGGAACGATCCGCCCGATCGAGGCCGCGAGCGCCCAGATTCCGCCGACGTGATCGGCGATCGCGAGGGCAGCGGCCGATCGCACCGACGCCCGTCCGGCGCCGTCGAGCCAGATCATCGAATCGATCGCCGCCAGCTCGGGCCGCTCCGCGAGCAGCCGCGCGGCGGTGTCCCCCTGGAGTGATGCAAAGCGCACGCTGCCGCTCGCGTCGCGCCGGAGAACGAACTTCACCGCACCGTTGCAGAGGGCGCAGACACCGTCGTAGAGAAGCAGCGGCGAGCCGACCTGCGCGCTCACGAGCCGCTCGCCCTTGCGGTCCCGGCGTCGGCCCATCCGTAGGCGTCCAGGAATCGCTTCAATCGCGGGTCGTCGACGGAGAGGGGCGGGATCCAGTCGCCCAGGAGCGTTCGATCCCACCAACGGCCGGAGCCCGCGGGTGCGAACTTGTAGAGGTAGAGACGGGCGCGGATGCACCGGGGCGGACGGTCGGGGAAGGGGTTGCCGGCAAGGAGCGAAATCGTCCCGGGGTCGTTGTGGAGTAGCTTCCAGACGAAGCGGAGCGTCCACGGATAGTCGTTGGGGCTCGCCATCGCCGCGAACCAGATCTGCCAGTCGAGCCGGTAGTGGTAGGGCGTGATGACGCAGGGGCGCCTCGCCGGATCGCACGGCGCGCAGTTGAACGGGTACTCGCGCCAGACGGCGTTCGGATCGGAGGCGGCGCCGTCGGTTCCCTCGAACACGATCTCGCGCCGCTCGCGCCCGACCGTTCCGAAGGCCCCGTAGGTGTTGACGAGGTCGAGTGTGCCGAACGAGGTGTTCATGATCTGGTGCCCGGACAAGAGATTCGTGACGACCGGAACGGAGAGACACGCGATCAGCGTGCAGAGCGCCGCGGCCGTCGCGGCACGCGCCCACCGAAGCCCACGGATCTCGGCCGCGGCTGCTTCGGCGGCGCCGGACTCCGCGTTCGACGACCATCGCACGACGGCACGCGGCATGACGCGGCCCAGAAATGCGTCGTCGAAGCAGGCGAGCGCGGGGACGATCGTCAGCCAGTTCAGGAACGCGAGGTTGCCGCTGATGATCAGCGAGACTTGAAAAGCGACGAAGAACAGCCCTGCGATCCTCGTCGCTTGACGGCCGCAGAGCATCAGCCACGGCATGGCGAGCTCGGTGACGTGATTGAACGCGACGCCCACCTTCGCGAGCGCTCGGGGCTCGAAGTGAAGCAAGCGCGAGAACGGGTTGGGGTTCGGCTGCGTCTCGTAGTGGTAGAGCAGGCACGTGAGGTCGCGCCAGCACGAATCGCCGCGGATCTTGATCAGGCCGGCTCCGACCATGACCCGGAAGATCAGCCAACGGAACAATCCGATGACGATCGGCGCGGGCTGACGCGAGGGAAACGGCCGGATCGTGATGATCGGGCAGAGGAAGATGGCGAGGAAGCCGGTCTCCAGGAGCTGAATCTCCCAGCCATAGCCGTACCAGTCCTGTCCGACATGAACGAACGACATGTACAGGGCCCAGAGCACGGCCATGACGGCGGCATTCGTCACGCCGAGGAGAACCGCGAGAGAGAGCGCGGCACCGCACCAGGCGAGGGAGGCGATGAGCGCATCGGAATGCGCGAACCAGAACAGGCTCGGAAGCCGCGCGAATCCTGGCGACACGCCGCCCAGCCTCTCCGAAACTCTGGCCGTGAACTCGCCGATCGGCAGCAGGCCGTGCGATCCGAGGAGCGGCAGCCCCTGATTGATGAGGATCGCGAAGCCGACCAGGTAGACGAGCCCGAGGAGCCGCAGGATCAGGAAGCGCGCAAGGTGATAGCGACGATGAGGCTCCGCCGCCTCCGTGCCGGCACCGAGCCAGCCCCGCACACGCTCTTTCCACCGCGCCTTGGTGGCGTCATCCATCCATGCGTTCCGCGATGAATGGTAGCAAGACGAGGGGCTGCCCCCGCTTTGAAAAGCGGAATGTCCCGGATTTCGCTACGCGCGAGGACGGAGCGCGTGGGATTCGACCCAGGAGCCGTAGAGGCGGCGGACGCGGAAGGGATCGACCTTCATCTCGAGCTCGCATTCGTTGGCGGGAGTGCCCGCCGCCGCGCGGTCCCAGACGTCGCTCGCGAACTGGCCGTCGCTCTCCTCTTCAGGGCGGACCGCGGGAACCCCCGCCGGCTCGTAGCGGACGCCGTCGGGCGCGAACGCCTTGAACTGCTGGTACTCGTCGTGCCGACGCGCCCCCTCGAGGATCAAGGCCATGGCTTCGATCGCGTTCTCCGACTTCGCCCCCGGGTCTTCGTTCGCCGCGCGGAAAGCGAACGTGCCGGGGAACGGCTTCTCCATGAAGGAATAGACGGCGTCCGGGCCGCTCAGGCGGCCCGCCTCGGAGCGCGTCACCTTTCCTCCGGAGAGGACGATCGACCCTTGCCGCGCTTGATACGCATCGAAGAGCACGAGCTCCCCGGAGGACTGCGAACCTGCCAGCGACTGGAGCAGGTTCGGCAGCGCGAAAAGCTCGAGATCGCCCGTCAGCGCCTCGGTGGTCTTCCTCGCCGCGGGCTCGAGCCTCGAAAGGATGTTCCTCGCCTGATCGCCCAGCGCGTGCTTCTTGAATTTCTCGGCGATCGCTTCGAGCGTCGCGCGCACCTCGACCGCCGGGGTTCCGGCCACCGCCTGCATGAGGCACGAGAGCTCGTCGTGCCCGCGCTTACCGACGAACCCCAGCACCTTCGACGGCGCCAGATCGCGGATTCCCTTGAGGATCACGGAGAGCTGCTCGGGATCGACCGTGAGGTCGAGCCGCGACAGGTGCTCAAACCGCGTCATTGCGGCGCCCAGCGCCGGTGAGCTGTTGTTCGCGTGGGTCGCGATCGCGCGAATCGCGCGCGGCGTGCCTTGACGTGCCAACGCGCCGCAGAGCCGGTCGGCCAGCTCCCAGCCGTCTTTGTCTCCGCCGCTAGCGATCAGCTCTGCCTCGAGGCCCTTGAGGCGATCGACCAGCGCCAGCTCCGCTGGCCGCTGGCGGAGTTGACCGAGCGCCCCCGCCGCCTCCTTCGCCGAGATCGGCGGCTGCCCGGCGGCGATCATCTCCGACAGCAGCTCGATCTCCTCCTCGATCCGCTCGTGCCCCGAGCGTGGGATTCGGCGGAGCAGGAAGGCGAGGTTTCTGCGGTAGAAACCTTCGGGATCCTGGTTCTCGCCCTCCATCAGCAAGGCGAGCCGCGCGACGACCGCATCGCGGCAGTTGGGTCCGTGACACTCGAGGAGCGTGAGGATCAGCTTCCTCTTCTCGCGGCGGATCTCGCCATCGAGATTCGTCAAGAGCATCTCGGGGCGGTAAGAGGGAAAGAACTCGAGCACCTTGCGCAGCAGCCCGTGCTTCGTCGGAACGTCGGCGAGCCGCCGCAGGAGATCCTCGGAGATCGCCGTCTCCGCTTGCGTCAGGACCTGCCCGACGATGTCCGCGTCCGGATGACGCTCGGCGATCAAGCGCTTGGCCACTTCCAAGATCGACACCGCCTGCGCGAGCCGCCCTTCGTTGAGCTGCTCGATGGCGGCATAGATCATCTCCCCCCACCGCTTGGCGCGCTCCTGCGCATCCGGGGCCAAGGCGACGATCTTGTCCATCGCCTTGAGCTGCCGGCCGGTCTTCGCGTCGATCGGCTTTCCATCGGCGCCGATCGTTCCCCAGCCCGGCATGCTCCAGCCGAGCGTTCGGAACACCTGCGCCATCGGGGTCGCCACGCCTTCCTGCTTCACACGCTCGAGGTGCCGCTTCAGGTCTTCGTTGGTCTTCGACTCCAGAGCCGCCGTGGAGAGAACTTGCGCCAGCAACTCGGCCTCGGGTCCCTGCTTCTCCGTCTTCGTGTTGGGCTTGTGAAGCTTCGCCAAGCCGCCGAGCAAGACGGAGAGTGCGCGCGCGCCTTTGTCGATCTCCTGAGGATCCGGCTTCGCCCCGGCCGGCGTCGCCCCGCCGGTTTTCGCTTGCGGAGCCGCCGCCGGAGCACCCGCCGCGGGAACTCCGCCGGTGACCCGCCCGTCGCTATGCAGGAACTCGGCGCGTGCCGCGAGGACCGTCTCCGACTCCCCGAGGTGGCTCAGGCGGATGCGGAGATCGTCCCGCTCCTGTTCGGGGCAAACCCCGAGCAGCAAGCGGCTGATGTCATGGATCGCCCGCATCATGGTCGCGCGCTTGACGAGCTCGAGCTCCGAGAGCAACGAAAGCTTCTTCAGCGCGTGATAAACGAGGTCCGAGGTCGTGACGCCCTCCGACGGACGCCGATGCTGGGAGTTGATCCACTGAGCGATGATCTTCGCCGTGATCTCAGCCGGATGAGGAACGAGCGTCTCGAAGTACTCGACCGCCATCAAGGGAGCGATCTCGTCAGAGAGATAGCGCTGCAGCTCTGAGGCCGCTTGACGGACGTCCGGCTCTTGGTCTGTCCCCTGCATGTAGACAACTCCGCCCAGAATCTGTGGCACAGACAGGCGAGGGTCAAGAAAATCACGGGGGCATCAGTTTAATTATTTAAATTATATCCCTATCATCATGTATAGAGAACGCTCCTGCCCAGCGCGATCGCACGCTTCAAAAGAATCTCCGGGCTTCTCCCGCATAATTCGGTCATGTCGAGAACGGCGCGCACGGTTTCCGCTCTGGCTGCGATGGCAGTCGCAGCCGCCCTTTGCGCCTGCAACGCTCCCTCGTCGATCGAGGGGGGCGCCGCGGGTTCGAAAACGATCGGCGTCACGCTCCTGACTCGCGCCCACCTTTTCTATCGGGACCTCGAGCAAGGGCTTCAGGACGAGGCCGCGACGACGGGTTACCGGCTCGCCATCGCCTCCGCCGACTTCGATCTCGGAAAGCAGGCGGCGCAGATCGAGGATTTCGTCGCCAGGAAGGTGGATGCGATCGTCGTGTGCCCCGTGGACTCCAAGGGTGTCGGCCCGGCCATTCGCAAAGCGAACGCTGCGGGGATCCCGGTGTTCACCGCGGACATCGCCGCGGAGGAAGGGGAGGTCGCGTGCCACGTCGCCTCCGACAACGTAGCCGGAGGCAAGCTCGCGGGTACTTTCCTCGCGAAGACTCTCGGGGGCAAAGGCGAGGTGGCGATTGTCGGACAGCCCGCGATCACGTCCGTGCTCGATCGTGTCGCCGGCTTCAAGCAGGCGATCGCGCAGTTCCCGGAGATGAAGCTCGTCGCCGAGGTCAACGGTATGGGAGTCCGCGACCGCTCTCTCGAAGCGGCTTCCGACGTGATGCAGGCGCACCCTCGTCTCGCCGGGCTGTTCGGAATCAACGACGACTCGGCGCTGGGCGCTCTCGACGCCGCGCGCCAGCTCAGCCGCCCCTCGCTGGTCATCGTCGGGTACGACGCGACCCCGCCGGCGCTCGACGCGATCCGAAAGGGGACGCAGCTCAAGGCCGACGTCGTCCAGTACCCGAAGAAGATCGGGTCGGCCACGATCCAACGCATCCGCGATCACTTCGAGGGGAAGCCTGGTCCGAAGATCGTTCCGGTCGAGGTGGGACTCCTCGACAAATGACCGCCGCTCCCGTTCTCGACATGCGGGGGATCGTCAAGCGATTCGGCCGCGTGGCGGCGGTGGACCGCGCCGCGCTGTCGCTCGGGGCCGGTGAGATCCACGCCCTCGTCGGCGAGAACGGGGCCGGGAAATCGACGCTGATCAGGATTCTGGCGGGCGCCATCCCGCGCGACGCCGGGGCGATCCTCGTCGACGGACGGGCGGTCTCCCTGCTCTCTCCGGTCGAGGCCATCGCGCTCGGGATCGGGATGATCCCGCAGGACCTCCAGCTCGTTCCCGACATGACGGTGGCCGAGAACATCGTGTTGGGCGCGGAGCCGACTCGCGGACGCACGCCTTTCGTCGATCGGCGCGCGATGGAGCGGCGCGCGTCGGAAGCGATTCGCCAGCTCGGCGAGGCGTTCGACCTCTCGATCCCGGTCGCACGGCTTTCCGTCGCGCGGCGCCAGATCGTCGAAATCGCGAGGGCGATCTCGCGCAAGGTGAGGATCCTCGCGCTCGACGAGCCGACGGCGTCGCTGTCGCCGCCGGAGGTCGGGCGATTGTTCGCGCTGATTCGCCGGCTCGCCTCCCAAGGGGTCGCCGTTCTCTATGTCTCCCACCGCTTGGACGAGATCTTCGAGATCGCCGACCGCGTGACGATCATGCGGGACGGAGCGGTGATCGCGACCGAGCCGGTCGCCGCCCTCGATCGCAAGACGTTGATCCGCCACATGGTCGGACGGGAGCTCGAGGACAACCCGGCCCCGGCGGCCGTCGTCGGCGAGGAGATTCTGAGGCTCGAGGGTCTCTGCGGGGGGCGGCTGCGGGGCATCGACCTCACGGTGCGTTGCGGAGAGATTCTGGGATTGGCCGGACTCGTCGGGGCGGGACGCACGGAGCTCGCGCGTCTCGTCTTCGGCGCCGATCCACGAACCGGGGGCCGCGTCGTGCTGTTCGGTCGGGTCGTCCACCCGCGATCGCCGCGCGAGGCGATCGACCTCGGCCTCGGGCTCCTCCCGGAGGACCGCGACCGCCTGGGGTTGGTCTCGCAAATGAACGTCCGGGAGAACGTCACGCTCGCGGGGTTGCGCGCCCTCTCCCGCGGACCGTTCGTCGTGCGGCGGCGCGAGCGGGACGCCGTCCAGAGCCACGTCGAGAGGCTTCGCATCAAGGCTCCGTCGGGCGAAGTCTCGGTGTCCCAGCTCTCCGGCGGGAACCGGCAGAAAATCGTGCTCGCCCGCTGGCTCCAAGTCGGCGCCCGGCTGTTGATCTTCGACGAGCCGACGGCGGGAGTCGACGTCGGCGCGCGCGCCGAGATTCACGGCTTGATCCGTGGGATGGCGTCCGCGGGGACGGGCGTCATCGTCGTTTCCTCCGACCTCGACGAGTTGCTCGAGGTGTGCGATCGAATCGCCGTCATGCGCGAGGGGCGCATCGCGGGCGAGCTCGTCCGGGCGGCTGCGACGCGGGCCGGGATCATGACGCTCGCGACCGGAGGGGCACACGAGGCCACGGAGTGAGGAAGTTCGCGGAGCTGGGCTTGGCGACCGCGCTCGCCTTCGAGTGCCTGGTCTTCGCGGCGCTCGCGCCACACTTCTTCTCCACGGACAACCTCTTGAATGTCTCGCTCCAGGCTTCGATCACCGCGATCATCGCGGCGGGGATGACGTTCGTGATCCTCACCGCGGGGATCGACCTGTCGGTCGGCTCGGTCGTCGCGCTCGCGGGAATCGTGGCGACCGGGACCCTCAAGATCGGGCTCCCCGCGGCGGTCGCCCTTCCGGCGGCGGGGCTCGCGGCCCTCGCATTCGGCGCCGCGTCCGGAGCGATCGCCGGTGCCCTGGTCGCGCGCTACGCGGTGGCTCCGTTCATCGCGACTCTGGCGCTGATGACCGTGTGGCGAGGGGTCGCGTTCGTCGCGACGGAGGGGCGTCCCGTCTGGGATCTTCCGGCCTCGTTCGGCTGGCTCGGCAGCGCCCGCACGCTCGGAATCCCCTTCCCGACGCTGGTGATGGCCGGAGTTTACGCCGCCTCGCACGTCACCCTCGTCTCGACGCGCTTCGGCCGCCACGTCGTGGCCGTCGGCGGCAACCTCGAGGCGGCGCGCCTGGCCGGGATCAGGACGCGCCGGATCGTCGCTTCGGTCTACGTGCTGTGCGGGATGCTCGCGGCAGCGAGCGGCGTGCTCCTCGCCTCCCGCATGAACTCGGGTCAGCCCAACGCCGGTTTGATGTACGAGCTGGACGTGATCGCGGCGGTCGTCGTCGGCGGGACGAGCCTTTCCGGCGGCCGCGGCTCGATCGTGGGAACGTTCCTCGGGGCGATGCTGATCGCGGTCTTGAGGAACGGGCTCAACCTGCTCGATGTGAATTCGTACGTCCAGCAGGTGGTCGTCGGGCTCGTCATCTTGCTCGCGGTGCTGCTCGACCCACTGCGAACGAGCTGAGGGAGTGCCGATGAAAACCTCGTACGCTTTGGCCGCGCTCTTGACCGCATCCGCCGCCCTGGCCGAGTCCGACGTCGACCGCGTCGCGACGAAGCTCGCCACGCTGACCGAGCTGTCCTTCGACGGCTGGAAGGCGAGCCCGGACATCGCGAAGGGGCACCTCGAAGGCGACGGGCCCGCCCGCCCGGAGTTCGACGACGCGGCGTGGGAGAGCCTGAAGATCGGCGAGCGCAACAGCGCCGATTCCTGCTGGCTGCGAAGGACGATCGTCCTGCCGGCGACCTACCTGGGCCGGCCGATCTCGGGCGCGGCGCGGTTGAAGCTGACCGTCGACGACGCGGGTTACCTCTGGGTGAACGGCGAGAGCAAGGGCTACTTCCCTTGGGACGGCGATTTCGAGCTGACGAAGGACGCAAGGGCCGGTCAGAAGTTCTCGATCGCGATCAAGGCGATCAACACGGGCGGCCCCCTGCGCCTGCTTCGCGCGCAGGTCGAGCTGGCGTCCCCCCCCGACGGGGGCGGCGATCTCAAACAGCGCGTCCAGGATCTGGCGCTCTCGCTTCGCGTCGGGCAAAAGCTCCTGAGCTTCGATACCTACCAGACGAGCGCGCGAAACAAGTTCGACCCCGGGATCGACCGCTCGCCGATGGCGCGAAGCGGGAAGGAGCAGCTGAACCGAGAGCTTCAAGCCGCGGCGGCGGGCCTGGACACGACGGCGCTCGAGCGCGGGTACGTCGAGACGTTCGAGAGATCGATGCAAGAGGTTCGCAGGAAGCTCGGCCCGATCGCTACGTTCGCCAAGCGGTTCACCCTCGTTCTGGACGCCAACGCGCACATCGACGCGGCTTGGCTCTGGCGCGAGCGCGAGACGGTCGAGGTCTGCCGCAACACGTTTTCCTCCGTCATGAACATGTTCGACGCCCGGCAGGACTTCACCTACACGCAGAGCAGCGCCGCGTACTACTCGTGGATGGAGCGCACCGACCCGGCGCTCTTCGAAAAGATTCGCGCGCGCGCGAAGGAGGGGCGCTGGGAGGTGATCGGCGGCATGTGGGTCGAGCCGGATTGCAACCTCCCCTCCGGCGATTCGTGGGCCCGGCATCTGCTGTACTCGAAGCGGTACTTCCGCGCGAAGCTGGGGGTCGACGTCACGACGGGCTGGAACCCGGACTCGTTCGGCTACAACGCGAACATCCCGCAGATCTACAGGAGCGCAGGGATCGACGCGTTCATCACGCAGAAGATCGGCTGGAACGAATCCAACGTCTTTCCCCACCGGGTCTTCATCTGGGAGGCTCCCGATCGCTCACGGGTCCTGACGTACTTCCCGTTCGACTACGTGAACGAGCTGGACGACCCTTACCGCCTCGTCGACTGGCTGCGGCAATTCGAGGCCGGGAGCGGTTTTCCGAAGATGCTCGTGCTCTTCGGCGTCGGCGATCACGGCGGCGGGCCGTCGCTCGAGATGCTGAAGCGCGCGGATCGTCTTGCCGGCCTCGACGTCTACCCGCGCATCGAGTACGGCACGGTCGGGCAGTACCTCGCGTGGCTGCGCACGCAGGATCTGTCGCAGCTTCCCGTGTGGAAGGACGAGCTCTACCTCGAGTACCACCAAGGGACGTACACCACGCAGGCACGGATGAAGGAGCAAAACCGCAGGAGCGAGGTCCTGCTGACGAACGCGGAGAAGATGGGAACGCTGGCGACGCTCGCCGGCAACCGCTACGACGGCGGGGCGATGGAAGAGGCCTGGCGGAACGTGTTGTTCAACCAGTTCCACGACCTGTTGCCCGGCTCGGGGATCCGCGAGAACTACCTCGACGCCGCCGAGAAGTACCGCGCGGCCCAAGAGATCGGACATCACGAGCTCGACCGCGCGCTCGCGACGATCGCGGCGACGATCGACACGTCGAAGGCGACGGGAACGCCGGTCGTCGTCTTCAACCCCCTGGCGTGGGAGCGCACCGACGCGGTCCGGGTCAGGCTTCCCGGAGAGGGCGGGGGGGACTGGTCCGTGGCCGATGCGACCGGCCACGAGATTCCATCGCAGACCCTCGAGGGCGGCCGATACGCGCGGGACATCCTGTTTGTCGCGACCGTCCCGTCGCTCGGATACGCGACCTACCAATTGCGCCCGCAGAAGGCGTCGCCGACGCACCCGCCTCTCGTGGTGTCACCGAACGGGATCGAGAACCGGCTCTTCAAGATCGGCGTCGACGGAACGACGGGCTGGGTCATGAGCATCGTCGACAAGCGTTCGGGACGCGAGATCCTGAAGGGCCCCGGAAACCAGCTCCAGTTACTCGAGGACAAGCCCGCCCAGTGGGACGCCTGGAACGTCGGCCTGACCGGCGTCGAGTATCCGTCGTCGTTCCGCGGTGTCGAGATCGTCGAGACAGGCCCGGTGCGCGCGGTGCTGCGACTCAAGCGCGACTACCTGAAGCCGGGCGTGAAGAAGGATTTTCCGACGGAGAGCTTCCCGTCATCTTTCTTCACTCAGGACGTCGCGCTCTACGACGGCCTGGACCGTGTCGAATTCACGGCCGACGTCGACTGGTGGGAGGAGCACACGATGCTCAAGGTCGCCTTTCCGGTCGCGGTCGACGCGCCGAAGGCGACCTACGAGATTCCCTTTGGCTCGATCGAGCGCGCCACGACGGCGAACGACAGCTGGGAAAAGGCGAAGGTCGAAGTGGCCGCCCACCGCTGGGCCGATCTGTCGCAGCGCGACTACGGCGTAAGTCTCCTGAACCGGGCGAAGTACGGCCACGACATCAAGGGGAGCACGATGCGTCTGTCGCTTCTCCGCTCTCCGAACTGGCCCGATCCTACCGCCGATCGCGGCAAGCACACCATCGAGTACGCCCTCTACCCGCACCCCGGCGGCTGGCGCGAGGCTCTCACGGCGAGGCACGGGGCCGAGTACAACGCGCCGCTCCTGCCGTTCGTCACCGATAAGCACGGCGGCCGGCGTCCGACGGAGGATTCCTTCGTCAGGCTCACGCCGGAAGCGTTCATGCTGACGACGATCAAGAAAGCCGAAGATTCGTCCGCCTGGATCGTTCAGTGGTACGACACGAAGGGAGAAGACGGAATCGCGAACGTCACGCTGCCCTTCACGCCCAAGAAGGCGACGATCACGAGCTTCCTCGAAGAAGACGGCACGCCGATCGCCGTCTCCGGCAACGTGCTCCGCGTTCCCACGCGGGCCCATGGGATCGTTACCTTGAAAGTGGAGCCGTAATGTCGGCGGCGCAGGTGAATTCCGATCGCGCCAGCACGCGCCCCTGGCTGTCCCGCGCCTCGACCGCCCACGCTCCCGAGTGGAGCAGCGTCTTGTTGCTGTTGGTGCGGTAATCCGGCCCGCCGACCCGCATCGTGATCGTCTGCTGCGTGCGGCCCTCGTAAATCCAAACGTGCCGCACGACGTCGCCTCGCCGGCCTCCCGTCACGCGCGTGGCGAACCAGACGCGAGCTCCCTGCGGGAACCTGTTGCCTTCGCCGTCGAGCTTGAGATCGATGACGCGCCGCCCGACGCCGTACTCGGTCACCGCCAGCGAGCCGGGGGTCTCGCCCCCCAACGACGGTTTGTCGGAGCGAGGGGTCGGCGAGGGGCTCGGAGTCGGGCGAGGCGTTGGCGTCAGAGTGGGTGGCGACGTGGGCGCCGGCGTCGGTGCCGGGGTCTGCGTCGGTATCGGTGTCGAGCTCGGCGCGGAAGTCGGTGCCGGACTCGGAAGCGAGCTGGGTGTCGGTCTCGGCGTCGGAGCCGGCCTCAGGAACGGAGCGGGAGCATGGGTCGCCGGCTTCGACGATGTCACGCGCCCTCCGGACGTCCACGTGTAAATCATCGCGGCGGCGGCGACCATGCCAAAGATGATGATCAGGATGATCGCGCGGTTCGTCGGTGGCGCAGGCGGGCGGGGAGGAGCGGCACGAGGGGGCTCCACGGGCGTCGGGACGCCGCGCGCTTCATCCGTGGCGGACGCGCCCCAGCGTGGCAGTTCCTCGTCGGCCGGGGGAGGCTCCGGCACGTCCACGACCTCCGGCTCCGGTTTCGCGCGCTCCTTGAGCTTGGCCTCCCGCCACTGCGCGATCGCGGCCTCGACGCGCCGCGGCTGAACCGGTCCTGTCGGAGGAGGCTCGGCCTTGCCCGCGGGATCGAGACGCATCTCGCGGTCGTAGTCTTCGATCCACGGCTGCGGGTCGAATTCGAGGACCTCGGCGTAGGCCCGGATGTAGAGCTTTCCGAACGCCCGGCCCGGCAGCTCGTGGATCGCATCGGCCTCGAGGAATTCCAGATAGCTCTTGCCGATGCCCGTCGCGTCCGACATCTCGTCGAGGGTCACGTTCTTGGATTCACGCTCGCGCTTGAGCCGCTCGCCGAAGGTGGGCATCGAAGGCAGCTTAATTCGGATGCGCACGCGGCTTCAAGATTTCTATCGACATCCGAGGTGATCAAGATAGGCTGAATTTCGTGCTGCTCAACCAGTCCGAGAGGCCGACCGGCCGCCACTTCACGATCCTCGCGCTCTCGTGGGCAGGATGGCTGTTCGACTTCTACGATCTCGTCCTGTTCTCGTTCCTGCTCGTTCCGATCAAGGCCGCCCTCGGCCTGTCGGATGCGGAGCTCTCGCTGCTCTTGGGGGCAAGCCTCGGCGCGACCGCCGTCGGCGGGGTCGTCTTCGGCTGGATGGCCGACCGCATCGGGCGCAAACCGGTTCTCTCGATCACCATCGTGACCTACTCGATTGGCACGCTCCTGTGCGGACTGGCACCGGGTCTCGCCGCGCTCCTCCTCTTCCGTGTCGTCACGGGGTTGGGGGTCGGTGGAGAGTGGGCGACCGGCCAGACGCTCGTCGGCGAGACGTTCCCCGCCAAGCTCCGGGCCCGGTTCGCGGCGGTGATGCAGACCGGAGCGCCGATCGGCATCGGTCTCGCCGCCATCATCGGCGGTTTCGTCGAGCCTCTCCTCTCGGCAGGCTTCGGCCCGAGCCTCGGATGGCGGGTGTGCTTCGTTGCGTCGGCGGCGCCCGCGATGCTGGTCGTGGCCATTCGCCGGCTCATGCCCGAATCCGACATCTGGGTCGAGTCGCGCCGCCAAGGGTCCAGCTCTCGAGCGAAGCACCCGTTCCTCGACGCGCTCCTCGCGGACAACGTGTTGCGGCGCCGCTTCATCCTCGGCTTGGTGCTCGCCATCACCGACATGTCGGCCTACTGGTTCACCTACCTGTGGATGCCGAAGTACCTGTACGACAACCTGGGATTCTCGATGGCGCGCTCCGGCGCGTGGATCCTCGTAGCGCAGGCCGGCGGACTGCTGGGCTATCTCTCGTTCGGATGGATCGCCGACTCGAAGGGTAGGCGGCTCGCCTACATGCTGTACTCGTTCGTGTGGGCCGCCGGCCTGCTCTCGATCACCTGGTTTTGGAGCGAGCTTGCGGCCACACCGGCCGTCGCGCTCATCTGCATGTTCCTCATCGGCGTCGGCACCGGAAACTTCTCCGGCTACGGACCGATCTTCGCCGAGCTGTTCCCCACCGCGATCCGCAACACCGCGATGGGCACCGCCTACAATCTCGCTCGCGGCATCCAGTTCGTCACGCCACTCGTGATCACCTGGGTCGCCGCGACGACGAGCGCCGGCGCCGTGAAGGGTCTCGGCCGCGGCATCTCGATCGGAGCCTTGTTCGCGGTGGCGACGGGGTTGTGGGTTTGGACGCTGCCGGAGACGAAGGGGACGAGGATCTTGCCGACGGGGATGGTGTCCGAAGGCGCCGAGACCTAGGCGCGTCCGCACCCTGGTAGGATTTGCCGCGAAGCGGGGGACCTCCGGTGCGATTCTCGCGGCAGAGCGTCGGTCTGTGCGTCCTGGTCTGGCTCGCGGCGTCGACGGCCGGTCTGGCGGCCGATATCGACGTCACCTCCGCGATGCGCTGGCGCCTCGTCGGTCCCTTCCGCGGCGGGCGGGCGAACGCGGCCACGGGAGTCCCCGGTCAGCCGAATCGGTTCTATTTCGGCGCGGTCGGCGGGGGAGTCTGGCGCACCGACAACGCGGGGCGCACGTGGGAGCCGATCTTCGACGATCAGCCGATCGCGTCGATCGGCGCGATCGCGGTGGCGCCGTCGGATCCCAACGTCATCTACGTCGGGTCGGGCGAGGCCGACATGCGCTCGGACATCTCGTACGGCAACGGTATGTACAAGTCGGTGGACGCGGGCACGACGTGGGCGCGCATCGGCCTCGCCGACACGCGCCAGATCGGGAGGATCCTCGTCGACCCGCACGACCCGAATCTCGTGTACGTCGCGGCGCTCGGGCATGCCTATGGGCCGAACAAAGAGCGGGGCGTGTTTCGATCGAAGGACGGTGGGAAGACGTGGGCGTCGGTTCTGTTCAAGAACGACGACACCGGTGCGATCGATCTCGCGCTCGATCCCTCGAACGGCAGGATCATCCTCGCGGCGCTATGGCAGACGCGGCGGCCGCCGTGGAACGTGTATGCGCCGTCGTACGGGCCGGGGAGCGGGCTCTATCGATCGGAAGACGGCGGAGACACCTGGAAACGGGTGACCGACGGGATTCCGCCGGAGAAGCTCGGGAGGATCCGCGTTGCGTTCGCGCCGTCGATGTCGTCGCGCGCGTACGCCATCGTCGATGCAAAAGAAGGCGGGCTCTTCGTCTCGAACGATCGCGGCGTCAGCTGGAGGCGCGCGAGCTCCGACCGGCGCATCTGGGAACGGGGCTGGTACTTCGGCGGCGTGACGGTCGATCCCAAGGATGCGGACGTCGTGTACGCGTGCGACACGGCGCTCTACCGGTCGGGCGACGGAGGGAAGACCTTTCTGCCGTTCAAGGGCGCGCCGGGCGGTGACGACTACCACCGGCTCTGGATCGATCCGGACGACTCTCGGCGCATGATCGTCGCGTCCGACCAAGGGACGGTCGTGACCGTGGACGGCGGAAAGACCTGGAGCTCTTGGTACAACCAGCCGACGGGGCAGTTCTACCACGTCGTGACGGACGACCGGACTCCTTACTGGATCTACGGCGCGCAGCAGGACAGCGGAGCGGCAGCGACCCCTTCGCGCACGGACTACCGCTCGATCACGCAGCGCGACTGGAAAGAGGTGTCGATCGGCGGCGAGAACGGATACATCGTTCCCGATCCGAAAGATCCCAGCATCGTGTGGGGCGGCGACGTCGGGCGGTTCGACTGGGGCACCTTTCAAGAGGCCGACGTCGATCCGACGATCGCATATCCGGGCGAATACAGGGGAGAGTGGACGCTGCCGCTTTCGATCTCGCCGCGCGATCGGAAGACGATCTACTTCTCGCGGCAATTCCTGTTCAAGAGCGTCGACAGCGGACAACATTGGGAGAAGGCGAGTGCCGATCTCACGCGCGAGAATCCGGCCGTGCCCGCAACGCTCGATCCGGCGACGGCGGAGGATTCCGACGTCAAGGGACCGCGGCGGGGGGTGATCTACGCGATCGCGCCTTCGCCGCTGGCGGACGGCAGGATCTGGCTCGGCACCGACGACGGCTTGATCTGGCTGACGCGCGACGACGGGAAGACGTGGAAGAACGTCACGCCGGACTCGCTCGACGCGTGGTCGAAA
Organism: uncultured Acidobacteriota bacterium; assembly: GCA_964511835.1. Taxonomy (GTDB): domain Bacteria; phylum Acidobacteriota; class Polarisedimenticolia; order Polarisedimenticolales; family DASRJG01; genus DASRJG01. The sequence goes on from CAZEII010000008.1 coordinate 56,589, forward strand.
GTGGGCGTGATCGAGGCCTCGCACGTCGATTCCGAGACGGCCTACGCAGCGATCGACCGTCATCGGATCGACGATCCGACGCCGATCATCCTGCGAACCAAGGACGGCGGAAAGACGTGGACGAAGATCGCGCGCGGCATCCCCGACGGGAGCTTCGTCAACGTCGTGCGCGAAGACGTCGTGCGGCGCGGCCTGCTCTACGCCGGCACGGAGACCGGAGTGTTCGTCTCGTTCGACGACGGCGACGCCTGGCGGTCGCTTCAACTGAATCTGCCCAACTGCTCGATTCGCGACATCGACGTGAAGCACGGCGATCTCGTCGTCGGCACTCACGGCCGGTCTTTCTGGGTGCTCGACGACTTGTCGCCGCTCCGTCAGTTCGAGGCGATCGGCGCGGCATCCGAACTCGCGCTCGTCGCGCCGCGCGCGGCGTTGCGGTTGAGCCCCGCGCCGTTCCAGGGATCACCCGAGCCGAAGGACGAGCCGATGGGGGACAACCCCTCGGGAGGCGCGGTCATCGACTATGCCGTCAAGACGGCCGCAGCGGGGCCGTTGACGATCGAGATCGTCGATGCCAAAGGCGTCCTCGTTCGCCGTTTTGCGAGCGACGACCCGAAGCCCCAGCCCGACCTGCAGCGCATCCAGGTCGCGGCCGACTGGCTGCCGGTTCCGCAGCCGCCCTCAGCCGTTGCGGGGATGCATCGCTTCGTCTGGGATCTTCACGACGCCCTCCCGAAAGAGCTCGTGCGACCGAGCGGGTCGTACCGGGCGGAGTCGGGGCCGTGGGCGCCGCCCGGCCGCTACACCGTGCGGCTGACTCTCGGCGGGAAGAGCGTCACCCAGCCCATCGATGTCGTGAAGGACCCGCGCCTCCCGTCGTCTATCACCGACGCGGATCTCGTTCGACAGCACGCGCTATCGCTCGATGTTCAGGCGGAGCGGCTGCGCGTGGCCGCGGCGCAGCGTCAGGCGGCGGCGCTTCGTAAGCAGATCGCTGCCGTGAAGGCGAAAGGGGCGGGGAGCGCGGCGTCCGCGCTCGACGGTCTCTCCAAAGCGATCGACGCTGCGGCCGGCCCTCCACCGGCGAGCCCGGCCGAGGAGTTCTTCGACACCGGGGATGCGGCGCCGACGAGCTTGAGGCGGCTGTCGTCTTCGCTCTCGTCGCTCTTCCGCTCGATCGAGAGCGCCGATCGCGCGCCGTCACCGGATGCGGTCACGGGGCTGACCGAGCGCCGCAAGCTCGTCGCCACGGGCCTGTCGAACTGGCAGCATGTCTTGGACACCGAGGTCGTCGAGGCCAACAAGCTTCTCGAGTCCGCCGGCCTTGCGCCTCTGAAACTGGAATAGGGGAGTGTCCCCTTTTTGGAATAGGGGAGTGTCCCCTTTTCCTATCTCTGGAACGCGTATGAGAGCTTGAGAAAGAAGGAGCGGCTGGCTTGTTCGAGATCCGCGGTCACCGGGGACCAGTCGGATTCCTGCCCGTAACCGAAGTAGATGACCGACTGCCAGTTGAGTTTGAATGCGTAGAGGGCGGACGCCGTGATCACTTCGCTCTTCGCGGAGTCGGCCGGCACGAGCCCATGGTAAAGCGCTGGGTCTTGACGATCGGCCGTACGTTGCCCGATGAGCCTGAGGAAATTGCGACGATCAAACGTGTACGTCGCCTTGATGCGCTCCACCTTCGCAGTGAACAGCCGCGACTCCGTGCCGCCGTCCTCTACGTCGAGCCAGCGGCGGCTGGCGAGCAGGTCGATTTGCATGTGGTCGGTCGGGCGCACCGTTGCGTTGAAGTTGACCTGGCCACCGTGCCCGGGACGCGCCAAGACGAAATCGACGTCGCGGCCGTAGTAGCCGTCGATGCTGATCCTCGTCAGCCATGACCACGGGCTTGCCTGGAGTGTGGTGAGGAATCGGCGCCGCGGGAGCACCGTGCTCACGCCGGGGTTCAACGAATCGAACGCGCGCACCTCCTCGATGACCGCCCAGAACCGCAGGAACGAGTTCGCCTTCCCGTCGATCCCCGTGCCCGGGGAGATGAACTTGCTGATCAGGTTGCCATGCCGGTCCGCCGAGTAGTCGGCCGAGAGAAAGATGCGCTGGCGGGAGATGAATCCCTCCGTCGGCCAGCGGGAGTAGCCCCCCTCGACGTACTGCTCCCGGAACCCCACCTGCGGCACGAAGCCGACGTCGGCGCGGAAGTTGTCGCCGTAGTCTCGGTAGTTCCCGAAGAAGTCCCAGTGCTTGTCGTTGTGCTGGTACCAGAATTCCGCGGCGTGGGATTGCGTTCTCTGGCAGGGCTCCGTAGGCGAGCAAAAGATATCCGGATTGAGCGTGTCGCTGAACAGAATCTGGCCCGTCATCGCTTCGCCTTGTTTCGGACGCCACTGAAAATCGGGACCGATCACCCGGTTGTAGCCGCCGCCCTCGATCTCGCGATCCGTCAACAACCCGCTGATGAACGACTGCCCCACGTCGTGACGCAAGCGACCGAGCGCGACGGTCGATTGGAAATCCTGCGGAGCGAAATTCGAGCCGTACGGGCCCGGGAGGATGACCGTGCCATGGCCGTCGTCGTGCGTCACCAGCCCGGTGTACGAGGTGTCCCCGAATTTCCCGGTCGCGCGAACGCCCCAGAACGGATCGGTGATCGTGCGCGTGTAAACCGCTTGGACCGGCGTTGCGAGCAGATCGACGCCCTCCAGAAAGAACGGCCGCTTCTCCGGATAGAACAGCGCGAACCGCTCGTTCGCGGTGATCTGCGCCGTGTCGGACTCCACCTGAGAGAAGTCCGGGTTCAGCGTCATGTCGACGGTCGTCACCGCGTTCGGCGTCCACTTCGCATCGATCCCCGCGTCGTAGTCGGGCGGCGGATTGACGAGATCGGTCCCGAGATCGCCGCGCGGCGTGCTCTCCTGCTTGGCGACGCCGTACGGAGCGACCACCCAGTTCCCGCCGCTCGGGAGGTTCGAGAGCCCCGTCAGGTCCTGCTCGTTGCAGATGAAGCAGTTCGAGTTGCGAGGAAGGCGCACCGTGAACATCTGGTACCGCCGGTCGCGCGGCCAGTTGCGATAGAGCATCACCCCCCAGGTCTGCGGGTCGCCCTTGGGATAGCGCAGCGACGAGAACGGAATGCGGATCTCGAGCGTCCAGCCGCGGTCGTTGATCCTCGCCGCCGAGTCCCAGAACCAGTCGGGGGAACTGTCCTCGTTCCCGTTGGTGTCGGAGTTCATCGCGTCGTACTGGATCCCGCGCGGATTCGCCAGGAACAGGATCGCGGTCTTGCGGTCGTTCTCGGGATCGAGAATGATCCCGCCGTAGTCGGTCGTGCTGTCCACGTTGTCGCGATCGGCGAAGGGCGCGCGGATCTTCTTCGGCTCGGGATCGTCGAACTCGAAGGCCGCGTAGAGGTACTTCTCGTCGTACACGAGCCAGGCGACGTTCTTCACCTTCGGCTCGACGTTGTCCCCTGGATTCGTCTCCCACCACTTCGTGATCGGCTGGGCGTCCTTCCATGCGGGATCCGAGATGTCGCCGTCGATCACGATCGGCCCGGTGGCGCGCGAGATCGCGATCGGGGGAGGGGAGTACGGCGTGTCTTCGGCGGCGACGATCCCGATGGACAGCGCCGCGACGACCCCCAGAACGAGACGCCGCCCTTCGAGCATGCACGTACTACGGGTGAGGTCTGTGAAAGTTGCCGCCGTTTGGTCGAATCGCGTTTCGTAAATTCAACGTAAACTCACCGCCGTGCGATTCGCCCCTCCCCATTCGCGAACGCCGCTCATCGTCCTCGGTCTCCTCGCAGTCTGCATCATGTTCGCGCGTTTGGGGCAAGGGAATCTCGCGAACTACGACGACTGCTACTACGCCCAGAAGGCGAAGGAGATGCTCGAAGGCGGCGACTGGCTGACCCCGCACTTCGCCGGCCGCGTGCGCCTCGACAACCCGCCCCTCTTCCTATGGCTCGTCACGATGGGCTTCCGCATCTTCGGAGTCGGCAACTTCGGCGCGGCGTTCTTCTCGGCCGCCGCGGGGGCGGGCTCTGTCCTGCTCCTCGTCCGTATGGCGCGCCGTCTCGCCCTCGACGGATTCGAGGCGTGGAGCGCGGGCGCGATTCTCCTGACCACGCCGTTCTTTCTCAAGTACTCGAAGCACGCGATGATGGACGTCCCGCTGGCGTTTCTCTTCCTGATCGCGATCGACGGCTACCTCTCGGGCCACGAAGGGCGACGCGGCGGCTGGGTGCGCCTCGGCGTCGCGACGGGCCTCGGCGTCCTCATGAAGAGCGTGCTCGGGCTCTTTCCGCTGGTGGTGGCCGTTCTGCACAGCCTGTCCGTGCGCCGCGCTCCGGCCCTGCGCGAGCCGGGACCCTGGATCGCGGCGCTCGTCGCCCTCGCGATCGCCGCACCCTGGTTCGTCTATGAGCTCGCCGTCCACGGCGAGCAGCTCGTCGCCGAGCATCTTCGCTGGCTCCTCTACACCGGCCTCGTCCACGGCGTCACGCCCGGCGAGGCGAACAAGCCGTTCGTGTACGTCGTCGGGATCGCGACCGTCTATTGGCCCTGGCTGCCCATGGCCCTCGGCGGGCTCTGGCTGCAGGCGGGGGCCGCGTTCTCGTCCTCGACCGACGACGAGGCGCGCTCTGCGGCGAAGCTGATGCTGCTGTGGATCGCCGTTGTGATCGGCGTGATGTCGCTCGGACATTCGAAGAAGCTCTGGTACGTGATGAGCGTGTTTCCGGCGCTCGCCCTCCTCGCCGCGGGCGCGACAGGGCGTCTCCTGCGGTCGGAGACCGCGCGGCGCCGCACCGTGATCGGGACGACCTCGGTCCTCGCCGTTTTTTCCGCGCTCGCGCTTCTCACCCCGCTTCATCCGGCTCGCCCCCGCCAGGCCGATCTCACCGCGATCGCAGCGGTCGCCCGCGCGAAGGTTCCCGCCGGCGAGACGATCCTCAACCTCGACGCGCCGTATTGGGACATCGCGAGCCTCTTCCTCTTCTATTCCGACCACGACGTCACGGCGCCGTTGGCCGATCCCGGACGAGTGCGCGAGGGACTCGCCCTCGGCCGCCACGCGCTGCTCCGCTCGCAGCGGCTGCCGGACGTCGTCGGGGAGGACCCGGATGGCATCGACGTGGTTGCGCGCTCGGGAGAGTGGGTGCTCGTGAAGGATCGCAAGCGCCGGGCCGTTCTTCCGGTGTAGCGTGTGCGGGCCATGAGCCCCATGAAGGACATGACTCAGGGCCCGGTCTCGCGCCACATCGTCGCGATGGCCTCCTTCATCGCGCTGAGCACGATGTTCCAGACGCTTTATCTCCTCGTCGACCTCTATTTCGTGGGCCGACTCGGGAAGGAAGCGATCGCCGGAGTTGGCCTGGCGGGCAACTTGACGTTCCTCGTGCTCGCGCTGACGCAGGCCCTAGGAGTCGGGACGACCGCGCTGATCGCGCAGGCCCTGGGGAGGAGGGACCGGGATCGGGCGGAGCTCCTGTTCAACCAGGCGATGGTGCTGTCGGTGCTCGTCGGGACGCTGTTCCTGACGACGGCGTTCCTGGCCCGGGACGCCTACTGCCGGCGGCTCGCCGCCGACGCCGCGACCGCGTCCCTCGGGTACGCCTACCTCGGCTGGTACATCCCGGCCATGTTCATCCAGTTCGTGCTCGTGTCCATGGGCGCCGCTCTTCGCGGCCTCGGCGACATGAAGATCCCGACGATGATCCAGATCGGGACCGTCCTCCTCAACATCGCCTTGGCTCCAGTCCTCATCTTCGGCTGGGGAACCGGGCGTGCCTTCGGGGTCGCCGGCGCGGCGATGGCGACCTTCGTCGCGATCGTGCTCGGCATGATCGCGTCGATCACCTACTTCGAGCACGAGAAGAGCCACCTGCGCATCCGGCGCGAGCAGTGGCCGCCCCGCTTCGATCTGTGGCGAGCGATCCTCAAGATCGGCCTCCCGGCCGGAGGCGAGTTCGCGCTGATCACGCTCTATCTGATGATCGTCTACGTGATCATTCGGCCGTTCGGCGCCGCCGCCCAGGCGGGATTCGGAATCGGCGGGCGCGTGATGCAGTCACTGTTCCTTCCGGCGGTCGCGATCGCCTTCGCGACCTCGCCCGTGGCCGGGCAGAACTTCGGCGCGCGCATCGGGGCGCGCGTGCGCGAGGCGTTCTACGTCGCGGCGGGACTCACCGGGGCGATCATGCTCGTCCTCACGCTGCTCTGCCATATCGCGCCGGACGCCCTCATCCGCCTCTTCAACCGGGACGACGCGGTCGTCGCGTTCGGGGCCGAATACCTGAGGATCATCAGCTGGAATTTCGTCGCGAGCGGTGTCGTCTTCGTCAGCTCGAGCGTCTTCCAGGCGATGGGGAACACCCTGCCCCCCCTCCTGTCCTCCTCGACACGGCTGTTGCTCTTCGCATTGCCGGCCGTTCTGATGTCGCGCCGGCCCGGCTTCGAGATCCGTCACCTCTGGTACCTCTCGGTCGCTACCATCGGCTTCCAGCTCGTCGTCAACCTGCTCCTGCTGCGCCGCGAGTTCCGGAGAAAGCTGAGCTTCGACGAGGGAGAGCCCGCGCCGGAACCCGCGTCCGCGGACGCCTGAGGCCGGAGGTTACGCCGTGCGGCGGGCGACGATCAGGGTGATGTCGTCGTCGGGGACCTCCGCAGCGGACCAGGCGTCGACGGCGGAAACGATCTTGCCGACGATGCTGGCCGCGGGGTGGGCCCGCTGGGCCACGAGCTGCTCGGCCAACCGCTCTTCGCCGAACTGAACCTCGTTCTGGTCGATCGCTTCGGTGATCCCATCGCTGTAAAGGACCAGCATGTCCCCGGGGTCGAGCCGCGCCGTGTCCTCGTCGTAATCCAGGCCCGGCAGGGCGCCCAGGATCGGACCGACCGCCTTCAACGCATCGACCTTTCCGGACGCGCGAACGATCAGCGCCGGATTGTGGCCGGCGTTGCAGTAGGTCGCCTCGCCGGTCCTCGGATCGACGACGAACATGAAAAAGGTGATGAACCGGTTGGCGGGGCACTTGGCGGCCATCGTCCGGTTGAGACGAGACATCAGCTTCGAGAGCGATGGGGGATCCTCGGTCAAGAGCCGCACGCAGGCCTGGAGGTTGCTCATCAGCATCGCGGCCGCCATGCCCTTCCCGGCCACGTCGCCCAAGACCAGCGCCAGCCGACCGTCGGCGTAGGGGATGAAGTCGTAGTAGTCCCCGCCGACCGTCCGGCAAGGCGCGTTGTGCCCGGCGAGATCGAACCCCGGCACCGCGGGAGGCTGCTGCGGGAGGATGCCGCGCTGAATCTCGGCGGCCTGCGTCAGGTCGAGCGTGCGGAAGTGCTCCTGCTTCTGCAGCTCCACGTGCCGCTCGCGGTCGATTCGTGTCGCTGCGACCGAGGCGAACACGCTGAGCAGGATGAGGTCGTTCTCGGCGAACCCTTTCCAGAGCAGACGCGAGTCGACGTAGATCAAGCCGATGACCTCGGTCCCGGTCTGCAAGGGAACGGCCATCAGCGAGTGGATCTGCTGCTCGGCGATCGACATCTGCGAGGACAGCGCCTGCTCGCTCGCCACGTCGCGCACCAGCAGCGATTCCTTGTTCCGGACCACGCGGTCCCGGATCGTCGTGCTGATGCGGAATCCAGCGCCGTGCGTCGCGCGGGGGATGAGCTGGCCGCGCTCCAACGTCATGAGGACGCCACGCTCCGCCTTCACCGTCTCGATGGCGCGCTTCAAGATCAGGCCGAACAGCTCCTCGAGCGACTGCCCCCCGGCGAGCCCCTGAACCGCTTCGATCAGCGCTTTGACGACGGGGAGTTGGAACTCGCGCGCCGGGTCGAACTCGAGGGTGGTCTGCGACGGGCGGATGGAGCCTCCGGTCTTCCCCGCGAGCAGATCCTCGAGGCTCGTCATGATCGTCATCGGCGTTCTCGGCGTCGAGCTGTCCCCCGGCACGAAGACGACCGGCGCGCTCGCGTCCCCCCCGGTGTCGACGCCCGTGATCGTCAGACGTCCGGCGACCAGACGGTCGCCACGCTCGAACAGGTGACGATTCTTCAGGCGTGTCCCATTCAAGAACGTGCCGTTGGTGCTCTCGCGATCGGTGACGAACCAGCGATCCCCCTCGCGCTCGAGGATCAGGTGATTGCGCGAGAGGCTTCCCTCGTCGGGGAAGCTCAGGTCGTTGTCCTGCGCCCGGCCCAGCGAGAAGACGTCGCGGTCCAGCGTGACGTTCTTGACCTTGTCGTCGTGCGTACGGATTCGCAGCCCGCTGATCATGACGTATGCCGATCCTACACCAGACTCAGGCGCGAGCCGCGGTCATGGGCAGGTCCCGACGGGATCCTGCGGCTTGTCGCAGGCGCCGACGCCGACGGCCTCCGGGCGCGGCCCGAACGCCCCGGTCCCGTAGCTTCCCTCGGCGGCGGCGGACTGGCCGACGATGACGAAATAGACGAACGCGGCCGCCGCGGGATCGCCCGGATCGAACGTCGCATGTCCGGTGTTCCCCAGCGCGCACGCGCTTGCGTCCCAGACGATGGATCCCGCGATCGGCCCCGTCCCCCAGTAGACGACGTTGTCGAGGGTGCCGCACGCGGGTGCGTACGTGAGATCGACGGACGACCCGGACGGCGCACGCGAGGCCGTCATCGATCCATCCGCGCTCGGCTCGGCCGGGTGGAGCGGTGATCCCGCAGAGCAGACGCCGGGGATCAGGGCGTTGGTGACCGCGAGGTCGTCGACCCACCATCCGGAGCGCACGACCCCTCCGTCGCTCGAGAGCTTGAAGCGGAGCTTCACGGTCTGTCCCGCGTACGCCGCGAGCGAGCCCGAATACGGCGAGGCCGGATACGCCGGCGTCGTGATCGAGCGGGAGAAGACCGTGTTCGCACCGCTCGTCGGGATCGCGCACGCGTTCCCCGTGAACGACAGCGGGTCGGGGTAGTTCACCGCGACCTTGGTCCAGCTGCCGAACGACGGGCCGGTCGCGATCTCGACGATGCCAGCGTCGTAGTTGGATTCGAGGTCGTACTTCGATGCGAAGGACAGCGTCGAGGCGCTCTGGAGGGTGATCGCCGGGCTCGTCAGCGCGGCGCAGACGTTGTTCGCATAGGTGCCCGTGGCGTAGACGCTCGGGCCGCTCTTCCCGCCGGTCGGCTTCACCGACCACGGGGCGGAGGCGATCATCGTCGCGCTCCCGCTGTCCCCGGCGTTGTCGCTCCAGGTGCCGACGCCGTTGACGCCCGTCGGGGCGGCGGTCGCGACGAGCGCGTTGCCGTCGTCGACGCCGTTCCCCGCGTCCACCGCGCGGACGACGTAGGAATAGAGCGCGCCATTCGCCAGCCCGTCGTGGTCCGCGTACGACGTGCCGGAAAGTCCCGAGGCGATGAGATTGCCCGGCCCCGGCGTGAACGAAGGCGACGAGGAGCGGTAGACGCGATACGTGATGCTCCCTCCGCAGCGCGGCCCGGCCGACGGCCAGCTCAGGTTCAAGGTGCACGTCGACGCTGCGGCGTTGGTCACGGAGGCGATGCCCGAGAACGCGGGCCCGACCGTACAGGCCCCGGTCGTCGAGCCCGCCGCTTCCGCCGAGTTGGCCGATTCGCATCCCTGCACCGCGCGAACGACGTAGTAGTAGGTCGCGACACCCGAGACCGGGGCGTCGTGGTAGCTCGTCTGGGCTCCGGGGAGGAGCGCGATCTCGGCGTACGGGCCACCCGAGCTCAGCGACCGAAGCACCCGGTACTGGTCGGCGTTCGCCGCCGGTTGCCACGAGACGTCGATCGCGCCATCGCCGCCGGCTGCCGCGCCGACCCCCTGAGGAACCCCCGGGCGGCCGAGGACGACGTTGACGTCGGCGGGACCGGTGCCCACCGAGACCGTCTGAGTCGAGGTGCACGTGCCGGGGTAGGAGTAGCTGACGTGGTAGGTCCCATTGGTGTGGACGAGCAGGTGGTAGTGCCCCTTGGCGTCGGCGCGTCGAGGGGATTCGCCGTGCGTGAACGTGACCTCCTGCAAGCTGAGGAAGGCGGGCAAGGGGAGGCCGGTCGTCGCGTCGGTCACGGTCCCGCGGATCTGCGCCCCGTCGAGGGTCTTGTCGAGAAAGTACGACCAGGCCGTTCGCTGCCGCTGCACGGTGATGTCCCGCCATGTCGCGTAGTCCGGTGCGAAGCTCGACGAGGTCGCCTCGATGACGTAGGCGTAGGCGCCGTAAACCGCGTAGAGCGTGTCGATGGAATTGCCGTCGGCGAGGTAGATCGTCGACCAGACCGGCCCCGTGGCGTACTGGCCGGTGACGCCCGCATCGTTCTGCAGGATGGAGTTCAAGCTCTGCGCGACCTCGTCGAACGCGGATTTTTCGTCCGGGTCGGTGCACCCGTACGGATACATGAGGTACTCGCCGTAGGTGTGGTACGAGAGCGCGAAGAACGGATGGACGTCGGAGGCGAGCTGCATCAAGCCTTGCGTTTCGGGCTCCGAGGCCGGCCCCGTTCCGTGGTACGTGTCGTTCGAGCACGACGTGCTCGAGCCGTTGCATGCGAACCACATCGTCGAATAGTTCCGGTTGTTGTCCACCGGGCACGAGGGATGGCGGTTCTTCCGCCAGAGCGAATCGTTGGTGAACACGTAGAGGCCGCCGTCGGGATTGACGCTCCCGACGACCCAGATGTTGATGTTGTCGACCCACCGGCGAACTTGATCATCGGTGGCGTAGCGCGAGGTCAAATAGTCGATCATGTCGCGGGCGATCTCGGGGGTCATCACCTCGCGGGCGTGATGCTGCGCGTCGAGCAGGAACGTCGGGCGCTCGTTCGCCGTCGCGACGTCCTTCGTGATCAAGAGGGCGTACTGCTTCTGCGTCTCGAAGAGCTGGTCCTTGAGGACGATCTTCTTCGCCAGGTTCGGGTAGCTCGCGACCGCCTGATCCATGAAGGCCGACAGCTCGATGGGATCGGTGTAGTCGGCGAGGGCGTCGATCGCGTTCCGGTCCATGTTGGAGCTGCGGATGGTCACCGGCCAGCCCAGCTCCTCCAGCTTGAGCAGCTCATCGGGCGTCACGACGACGCCGACGGTCAAGGCGGAGCGGTTGACGCCGGCGACGTCGAACCCCGCGCTCGCCAGATCGGCGGCGGCCGTGAGAGCGGGAACCTTGACGTCGACGAAGTACTTGAGCTCGGAAGGCTCTGGAACGCCCGCACGAGCGGAACCGGCAAGAAGCAGGCACAAGGGTGCCGCTACGAGAAGAGATCTCAAGGTCATGGCCCCTCCGGATGCTCGCGATCGCGGAAAGAGTACGGCAACTTCCCCGCTGTGGGGCGTAGGATTTCAGCGGAGGGTCGCATGCAGCCGCGTCGCATCGCCATCATCCTCGCCGGCGTGGCCCTCGTGGCGTCCGGCCAGGCCGTTCGGGGTCCCTCCGATCTCGATCGGATCGCCGATCGATGGCAGGCCGCGGTCGGCGGAGCCAAGAGCGCCCGCAAGGCGCGTTCCGTGCTCGTGCGCGCTGAATCCACCGAGGACGGGGTCGCCGGGCACGTCGAGGAGTGGATCGGGGCCGGCGGCTGGCGGCGGGTGACGACGCAAGGATCGCGGACGCGGATCGAGGTCTGCCGCGGGGACGTCGCGTGGGAGAGGGACTGGAACGGGAAGGTCCACGAGCTGCGCGGGCGTGATCGGCGCGGCGAGCAGACCGAGGCCTACATCGCGGCGCTCCTGTTCGGCGGATCGGTCCGCGAGATCGCGGCCGACGACAACCCCGACGCCAAGCTGACGGCAGGGGACGATCCGGGCGGCGGCGACGTGATCGCGTTCGCGCCGGCCGACGCGACGCCGTTCCAGGTCTTCATCGACAAGACGACGGGGCTCCCCGCCAAGTTCGTCTGGAAGCCATCCGGTCACACCGTGACGCTGACGCCGTCCGAGTGGAAGGAAACCGGCGGGCTCAAGTTTCCCCACGCCCTTCGCCGCGAGAGTCCCGACGACGGGACGGCGGACACGATCGCGGTCCACGAGATCGTGACCGGCGGCAGCAAGGCGAGGACGTCGTTCGCCCGCCCGGATGACGGGCCCAAGGATTACCGGTTCGCGAGCGGCACCGAGGCCGGGGGAATTCCTTTCAATTTCGAGAACGACCATCTCATGGTGCTGGCGAGCGTCAACGGCTCGAAGCCGATTTGGTTCATGCTGGACACGGGAGCCGAAGCGACGATCATCAACAAGGCGCGCGTGGCGGAACTCGGCGTCCGGCCGTTCGGCGCCTCGTCGATCAGCGGCGGGGGGAACTCCACCGACTTCGCGTTCGCCGAGGTCGCGCGGCTCACGATCGGCGGGGCGGAGCTCCTGAACCAACGTGACGGCGTCATCGACCTGACCGGGCTCGAGAAGATCTACGGCATGCCGATGGGGGGTCTTCTCGGCTACGACTTCTACAGCCGCTTCATCGTGAGGGTGAATTACGACGCGAAGACCCTCGACCTGCTCGAGCCGTCGAGCTTCGCGTACTCCGGCTCCGGCTCGAGGGTTCCCTTCGTCCTCGAAGGCGGCCAGCCGCACGTGGCCTCGACGATCACGGTTCCCTCGCTCGATCCGATCGCGGCCGACATGGTCATCGACGCCGGCGCGGCCGACACGGTCAATCTCGCTTCGCCGTTCGTTCGCGAGCACCGGCTCCTGGAATTCGCCAGGAAGAAGCCGGCGGGAGGACCGAACACGATGGCTGGCTCCGAGAAGGAGTTCTTCGCCCAGACCAGCGTCCGCGGGAAGCTGGCCAGCCTCACGCTGGGCGAATTCCGCCTGGAGGACATCCCTTCGAATCTCATGGTCGGCACGAAGGGAGGGTACGCGTCGACGAGCTTCTCCGGCACGATCGGGGAGGGCGTGCTTCATCGATTCAACGGCATCTACGACTACTCCCGCAACGTGCTGATCCTCGAGCCCAACGACGAGTTCAAGAGACCGTTCCCCGGTCGGAAGACATTCGGTGCGACGTTTCTCTCGGACGGTCCCGACTACAGGCGCTTCACGGTCACGGGAGTGCGAAAAGGCTCGCCAGCCGAGGCCGCGGGGTTCAAGAAGGACGACGTCGTCGTCGCAGCGGACGGGAAGCCCGCAGTCGAGCTCAGACTGGCCGATCTGCGCAAGTTGATCGCCGACGAAGGCGTGAAGCACGTCTTCACGATGCAGCGGGGAGACGCTGCCGTGACGCTCGATCCGACGGTGACGCTCATATCGCTCGACGACGAATGAGCGGACCTCGTCGACACCGCCGTCAAGCCACCCAAAACACTCGCGATCACTTGAAATTTATTTCACAATTGCGAAAAATCGGTCGTACCCTTACGGCATGGGGAGTGCACCCACGCGACCTTCGCGAGCCGTGGGCGGCCTGTTGCGATCACGACGACGCGCTCTCGGTCTGACGCTCGACCAAGTCTCCCGAAAGCTGGTGGAGGTCGGCCACTCCGTGCCGGTGTCTTCGCTGTCGTTGATCGAGACGGGGCGTTCTGACCCTGGGATCTTCAGGCTCCACCAACTCTTGCGCCTGTACGAAGTCCCGGCGTACTTCGTGGCCGATCTCATAGAGATGGAAGAGCTCTCCGGCGAGCTGCCGGCATCGCGCGATCCCGTAAAGCTTCGCCGGGACGGGCTCGAGCACTGGAAGAAGGGTGATATCGGCCGGGCGCTCGCCCACCTGATGGCGCTGCGCGAGCTCGCCACGACCGACCAGGCCCAGCGCGCCAAGCGGCAGGAAGCGATCCTGAGTTTCTCGATGGTCGCGGCGGGGCTGGGCCGGCTGCAGCTCGCCCGGGAAATCCTCAGCGATCTCCTCTGCGAGCCCCCCGATCCGCGCCTAGCGACGCACGTGCTCCTCCAGGCGGCGACGGTCTGGTCGGGGAGCGGGGCTACGGATGCCGCGATGGGGTTTCTGCGTGAGGCGGAAGCCCAGGTGGAGGCGGGAGACACCGCGACGTTGGCGTGGCTCCACCACGCCCAGGCCAACGCTTTCGTCGCTCGCCGGCGCTTCCGCGACGCCGAGTCCCGGATCCGAAAGGCGATCGCCGAGTACCGTCGTGCGAAGGATTATTACGGCGAGGCGAGAGCGCGCCTTCTGAGCGTCCATGTCGCCGAGGTGCGCGAAGACACGGCGGCTGGCGTCCGTCTCGCGAAGCAAGCAAGGGCGTACGCCGCCCGCCGAGGGTACCGGGCGCTGGCCGGGATGGCGCTCGTCCGGTGCGGCCGGCTGTACGTTCACGCCGGAAAGTACCGCCCGGCCATCGCGACGCTCCGGACCGCACTTGCGGAGTTAGCCCGTTTGCGGGACCCTCATGGGCGGTTTTTGGCGCACTATTGGCTCTCGGTGGCGTATTCCAAGTCGGGCGATCGGGATCGGGCCCAGTTCGAAGCCCAGGCCGCAAGGCATTTTTCGGCGTTCGTCGACAAGAGGTCGTGTCCGGAGGCCGGCGACATGCGGGCGCTCCACGCGCTGGGGAGGGACGATGAGTCATAAGGTCGTTCGCGCGTTGGGCTCGCTCTCGGCTCTCCTGTTCGTCGCGGCCTCGACGCCGAGCGCCGACCCGCCGGACCTGATGGTCAACCCGGTCTCCGGGTTGATAGAAACCGTGGATGCGACCTGGTCCGGCTCCAACTACAACGTCCGGATTACGGACGTCACCAGCGACGGCAAGCAGGTCGGCAGCTGGCTTCTGACCACCAATCCCGCGAACGATCTCGATCCGCGCATCGCCATCGCGTCCACCGGCGATGCGATCACCGTCTGGTGGCGGGATCTCAGCGTCGACCAGCTGGTCTACCGGAAGCGCGTCGGCACGAACGGCTCGTGGGGGAACGAGCGGATGGCGGGGAATGTGTCCGACAGCAACAGCCATCCGCGCATCGTCTATGCCTTCGGCAAGCCCTACATCGCGTATCAGATCCAGGGGTCGCGCAACCGAAGCGTGGGCGCGCAGATCATCGACGAGACACCGGAGCCGGTGCCCTCGATCGTCGCCACGACGACTTACAGCGGCAACCTCGACATCCAGCTCAGCTTCGAATCGGGGCACCTGTGGGTGACGTGGATCGACGCGGGGTCGAACGTGGGCTATTCGGAGTACTACTTCGCGGCCCAGCGCTGGTCCGTGCCCGCGCTGGAATCGTATGCGGAGGACTCCGCAGCCGCGGCGAGAGACCGCATTCGAACCAGCATTCTCGGCCACTCCTAGCCGCACGCGCGGAGCGCCCCGCGCCTCGCCGTTTCCTGGTCTCCGCGCGGTGTACGCTCCGCAGCGTTAGAACGCCGCGGACGGAAAATTGCGTATAGGTGGATCATTCTCGGAAGGATTCATGGTGAGGATCGCCGCACTTCTGCTCGTTCTCTTGAGCGCCGTCTCGCAGGCGTTCGCGGACGACGAAGCGCTCGACCGCCTCGACGCCCGCGATCCGTCCGGAGCGGGCGCACGCGCCGAGGACGATCTGGCGAAGGCCACTGTCCTCGCCTCACGCTGGGGGGTCGTCGTCACGGAGGAGATGCTCCGCGGTGAGCTGGCTCGCATGGCCCGCTCGGCGGGAACCGCCAAGCGCATCGCAGCGGCCTCCACGGCTCTCGGCGGTGACCGGCGTCGGATCGAAGATAGCCTCGCACGTCCGTCGCTGGTCGACCGGCTGATCCGGGAGCGGTTCGCGCTCGACCCAGAGCTCCACGCGAAAACGCGCGCGGAAGCGGCGGCGTTGCGACGGCGGCTCATGACCGGCGAGCTGGATCCCGCAGCCGGCGACGCGCGGCGCCTCGAGTTCGTGCTCTCGGACCAGCCCGGCTCCGCCGCCGGATCGAACCGGCTCCGCGTTTCACCCGGGACCTTCGCGGCATGGCGGAAGGCCCTGCCGGACGCGGCGGGAAAAGTGTCGGCCATCGAAGAAGCGAGCGACGGATTCGAGGTCAACGTCTTGCTGGCCGCCTCGCCGCACGAGGTCCGCGTGGCGCGGTACGTCGTGCCGAAGCTGACCTGGGACGCCTGGTGGGCGAGCGAAGGACACCCGCCTGCGGGACCGCCCGGTGATGATGCGGTCGAGCTTCACGATGCGGCCGACGGTACTCCCGCCGGAGCCAGCCCGATGCCATCCGGTGCGATCTCGGGGTCGATCAGCTCTCCTGCGGACGTCGACTTCTATGCGGTTTGCGGAGGTGTGGGCGAGAACATCGCGCTGCCCATCGACGCCGAGCCCTCCGGCTCGCGACCCTCGGCGCCTCCGGAAGTCTTTCTGCTCGACCGGTCCGGCGCGGAGCTGCCTCGCACCGGCTCGGGATGGACCGCACCCTATTCTGGCGTCTACTTCGCAGGGGTTCGCGCTGCGGGGGGGGCCGGGACGGCCGATTACCTCCTGAAGATCGGCGCCGCCGAGCCCACGTCCGGAACGGTGGACCTGGCCGTCTCGATGACCATCGAGCCCGACCCCGTGATCGCGGGCGACGAGATGACCTTGACCGTCACGATGACGAACGGCGGGACCGCCCCCGCCGTCAACGCCGAGATGCTCGTCCTGCTCCCGGAAGACACCACATTCGGCTCGATCACATGGGAGGGACCGGGTCAAACCTGGGATTGCACGACGCCCGTCCTCGGGGGCACGGGGAAGATCTCCTGCGTCAATCCTTGCTTCTATCCCGAGGGGCGGGTCGTTTTTTCGATCAAGGCCAAGGTCGACCCCTGCCTCGAGTCCGTCGATCTGACAGCGGTCGCCACGGCGCTCACCCTCTCGACCGACGTGGATCCCGAGAACAATACGACGACGGTTGTCGAGGCGGTCCAGGATCGCGGGTCGTGCGATGACGGTGACTTCTGCACTTCGGGTGATGTCTGCGTTCCCGGCGTCGGTTACGCGGAGGAGTTCGACGAGGTCTTGGCGCCGGCCGTTCCACCTGGCTGGACGGCGACGCTGGTCCAAGGACCGGTGGGAGCTCTGCCTTGGCGCTCGAGCCACGCGGTGGCTGTCTCGGCGCCGAATGCGATGTTCACGCCGGATGCCAGCAAGCTCACGGATTCCGTCCTGGACTCGCCGTCGATCCAGATCGTTTCGCCGACGGCGCAGGTGACCTTCTACAACAAATACGACCTCGAGACGGGGTTCGACGGCGGCGTCTTCGAGATCAACATCGGCGGCACGGGATTCATCGACATTCTTCAGGCGGGCGGGAGCTTCGCCGAGGGCGCGTACACGGGGATCATCTCGAACAATCAAGGGAGCCCCATCAAGGGGCGGGCGGCCTGGACGGGGCTGTCGAACGGATTCGAGAGGACGGCGGTCAACCTCCCCGCGACGATGCTGGGGCAGTGGGTCGTCCTCCGGTGGCGGATGGCCACCGACTTGACCCTCGGCCGGGCGGGACAATGGATCGATTCGGTCTCCGTGAGCGGCAGGCGCTTTTGCCAGCCGGGACCCCCAATCGCATGCGACGACGGGAACGCCTGCACGGCGGACGCGTGCGACGTCGTCCTAGGCTGCACGCACACGCCGCTTTCCTGCGATGACGCGAACCCGTGCACCGACGACGCCTGCGATCCCGTGGCCCAGTGCGTCCACACCAACAATGTCGCCGCTTGCAGCGACGGGAACGCGTGCACGCCGACGGACGCCTGCCAAGCGGGGGTCTGCGTCGGCGCGGGGCAGATCGTCTGCGGCGCCTCCGGCGACGTCTGTGTCCCCGAGACCTGCGATCCGGCCTCCGGGTGCGTGGGCACGACGGCGAACCTCGACACGTTGACCTACTCGGCCAACCGGGTCGATGGGCGCGACCTCGCGATCTTCGCGCGGGCGTGGATGAGCTGTCCCGGCGACGCTCGATACCGGATCGAGGCCAACCTGGATCGCCAGAGCCCCTGTGTCGACGACACCGACTTCCACCTGTTCATGGGCGCGTTCGGCCGCGCCTGTCCGCAGTGAAGCCGATCCCTCGAATCTACGGGCAGGTGCTCGTGACGCGGGGCGCGCCCGGCGCTCCATGAAGGCCCTGGGTCCCGAACGAACCGGCGCCGGCGCAGGCGTTTTCCCCCCGCGACAGATACCAGAATCCGGCCCCGGGCCCGGGCAGCGCGCCGTCGGTCACGACCGCCGCCGCGAGATCGTCGAAGCACGCTTCGTCAGCTCCGCCCGGTCCGACCGGAAGGGCGCTCAGAGAGCCCCGGACGACGTCATAACGCGGCGAACCGGCCTGCGGATCCCAGATGTACGTTTGCTTGTCGGCCTGCACGCGCAGATTCGCCGTCTCCGGCGGAGGCCCGGCGGGAGCTCCAGGCTGGCAAGAGCCGCCTCCGCAGGCGTCGGCAAGCGTGCATGGGTTGCCGTCGTCGCAGGAGAATCCGTCGGGGAGCCGCGCCGCCTCGGCCTCGTTGCTGGCCAGGGACTCGGTCACGCCTGACGCGTCGCAGGCGCCGGTGACCACATAGAAATAGGTCGCACCCGCGACCGCCGTGGCGTCGTGATACGACGTTCCCGAAACCGGCATGCCGAACAGCTTGGCGTACGGCCCTCCGGATGCCGACGCGCGGAAGACGTTGTACGAGCTCGTCGAGCCCGCGCCGGCGGTCCAGGAGAGCTGAACCCCGCCGCAGTCCCCCACGGCGCTCGTCAGACTCGGGGCGCCGGGCCCCGTGCACGGCTGGCCGGTCGCGCAGGCCCCGCCGGATTCGACGTTGCTCAGCGACACGGAGTCCACGTACCAGCCGACGACCGAGCTGCTGTTGCCGGTGTCATCCCCCTCGTGCCAGCGCACTTGAACGGTCTTGCCGAGGAGGTTCGCGTCGGCCCCGAGGTTGACGGTCACGAGGGTCATCGCGGCGATCGTCCCGTTGCACCACGCGCGCTTCCCCCCCAACGGGTTCGTATCGGTCGCCGAGATCGTGCCGTTGAACCCACCCGCCGCGAAATCCGCGTCCGGCACCACGCTCCAGCTCGCCCCGCCGTTCGTCGTGACCTCGAGCGTCCCGCCGTCCCAGCAGGTCGACGAGCTGAACTCGAATTTGTACGTATGGTAGAAGCTCAGCGTCGATGTCGCGTCGACGACGAACGGCGGCGTGACGAGGACCTTGTCCGAAGTCGTGGTGACGTCGGCCGCGAACCAGGAATGGGTTCCGTCGTGCTTCTGAGACGTGGACCAGGCCCAATTCGTGGTTCCGTTGATCGCTGCGTGCGTCCACCCGATCTGATCGAAGCCGCCTCCCGACTGCGCGCCCTCGAACGTGTCCGACCAACTGGTCGGAGCGAGCGGTCCGGTCGGGGAGCCGCTCTTGTGCGTGTTGTTCCCGTCCTCGAGGCCGTTGACGCCATCCACCGCCCGCACGACGTAGTAGTAGGTCGTACCCGACGCGATCCCCACGGCGTCGGTGAAGCCGTTCGCAGCGACGTTTCCCGCGATGCGGTTCGCCGGCGACGGGGTGAAATTCGGCGTCGTCCCTCGATAGACACTGTAGGTCACGCCTCCGGCGCAATTCGATGCGCCGGACGACCAGCTCAGATTCAACGCGCAGGTGCTGTTCCCTGGGTTCGAGACGGAGGCGATGCCCAGGAACGTCGGCGCGAGCAGGCAATTCCCCGTCGCAACCGCGCTGACCTGGGCGGAAGCCCCGGAGAGACAGCCCGCGCCGTCGCTCGATTTGACGATGTAGTAGTAACGTGTTCCACCGCTGACCGTGTCGTCGTGATAGGTGTACGGCGCGCCGCCTCCCACGCCGGCGCTCGAGTCCGACACGATGGCAATCTGCGCATACGGGCCGCCCGCGGTGGTCGAGCGGTCGACGAAGTACTGGATGATCGACCCCGTCGCGGAATCGTTCCAGCCGACGTCGATCCTGTTGTTTTGAGGAGTCGTCGCTGACGCGACCGGTGGGGAGGGGACGGCCGCGCAACCGCACGAGTCGAACTTGAACGCGGCGACGCGGGTCCCGGAGGCGCTGTTGGAGGTCATGTATTCCGTGGTGAACCAGAACGTGCAATCGTCGGCCGGATCGACGCCGAGGCCGGCGTAGTCGCCCCAGCGCTCGTTGTTGGTCTTCGAGAACGATCCGTCGAAGATCGGGAATTCTCCCTGCGGCATCGAGCCGGGCGGGTCCGCGGCCAGGCGACCCCTGTAGTAGATCGACGGGAAATAGGGGCTGGCGGTCCCGGTCCGCGTGTAGCCCATCGCGATGTTGCCGGAGCCGTCCATGCCGATCGAGCCGACCGACCGGTGGACGTTCGCTTCGCCGCCGACCAAGCCCTCCTGGAAGAGCGACCAGGAGCCGCCCGCCGTCTTGCGGAGCTCGAACCAGCGCAGGGCCGCGTGGTCCGTGCCGTCGACGTCCTCGGGGAAGGTTCCGACCAGCGTCTGGCGCTCCCCGAAATTCCGGTACTGCAGCGGGAAGTGAAGCGGCTCGCGGATCGGATCGAGCATCTGCGGCGTGTTGGGCTGCGGCATGCAGTCCCAGGTGCTCCCGATGCCGCACAGCGTCATGTCGAAGTCCCCGATCGAGATCGGTGCGAGCTGGGTCAAGGTCGAGTTGGCGGGAGTCGCCCAGTCGACGTCCAGCGTCCAGAGGTCGAGCGTGTCATAGGACGGAGTCGAGGTCCCATCCAAGGCCTCGTCGTCGTGAGGCCGAATGAAGACGGCCGGCTCGCCGTCCGGCGGCGGCATGCTCCCCTGGAAGGTCGACGGCAGCACGAGCTGGAAGCCCAAATTGGGGAGATCGGGAACCGAGAACTTCTGGAACGAAGCGGGCTGTCCCCCGAGCATCTTGGCCCGATCGAGGGCGAACAGATCGTGGTCGCCGCCGGATCCGGCGTTCACCCCGACCAGGTACGACCCGCCGTTGCCGTTCTGAGGCCACACGCCGTATTTCGGGTAATCCGTCACGGAGCCGGTCTCGACCGGAAACGTGTAGGCGAACCAAGTGCCGGTGGGATCGCCCGTCGTCGAGACGTAGACGCAGACGTTGCCCCCGCTGCTCGGAAGCTCGCTGATCAGCCAGCGGTCGGCCGCGCGATCGTATTGAACGACGGGGTCGCAGAATCCGTGATTGCACGGTGCCGCGCCGGCGAGGGATTGCATCGTGAACGTCTTCACGATCGAGCCGGTCGCCTTGTTCAGGACGGCGACCGTCGAGACCGATTGGTTCGTGGCCTGGACGAAGTAGGTCGGGCCGACGTCTCCCGTCGTGTCCGGCGGGGATTGAGTCGAGGCTTGTCCCGCGTAGTTGTGAACCGGCGTGCCGAAGCTGTCGACGAGACGGCTCGCGCCCGCCGGCTGCGGCGAAAAGAGCGGGTCGAGCCTGGGCTTGATCGGGTACTCGATCGGTATGAACCCGAAGTCCTCGCGGCGCTTCATCTCCAAGCCGAAGAGATTCGGATCGGGAACCCAGTCGGGCAGGTCTCGAACGGCGGGAGAGAGCGTCGGGACGACGGGAGCGCCGACGAGAACCGGCCTGAGCGGCGGCTTGATCGAGACGGATTCAGGCTCGCGCGCTGCGACGGGGGCGATGATGGCGAGCGCAGCGGTCAGGAGAGTGAGGCGGATCCTTCTAATCATCGTCGCTCGCTTCATCCCCGATTTCGATCGTCGCGGCGCCGGGGATCCGCCAGGAATCGGACAAGGCCGCCGCCGCTGCTTGGATGTACTTATTTTTCGACCGCGCGGCCATTCCCAATTCGTGCTCGTCCGACGTCCGGAGCAGGCTCTCGGCGATTTCCACGTAGTCGACTTCGGCCCGGTTGAGCTTGACGCGGTATCCGTCCTCCGTGGGCAGACCGGGCTGGAAAGCCTCTCCCTTTCGAGCCTTGTTGCCGCGGTAGGACTTTCGGAACAACACGTCCCCGCCTTGACGGACCGCGACGCTCACCGTCTCCACCAGAACCTTTCCCTTGGCGGGAGGCTCCAAGCCGCCGGCGGAGTCTTCGACGTAGCGCTTCTCGTCCGTTCCGATCCGCACGTCCGTCTCGAGCCTCCCGCACGCCTTCGTGATCGCCGGATCGGCGAGCAACGAACGAAGTCGGTCGAGGCGCGTATCCGCCCGCGGCTCCGTCTTGGGGCCGAATCCCGCCCGAAGGCCGGCATCCGTGATGAACGAGACGGCCTCGTCCCGGGCCGATTTCGAGCCAGCTGCGCGAGCGATCGTCGCGATGGATTTTTGGTCGAGTCCGAGAAACGCGCCGCGCCGGACGTCGGCGTCGCGATCTCGTGACGCGACCGCGACGAGGATGGAAGGATCGGCAACGCGCTCGACGGCGGCCTTGCGCACGACCCAGTCCGGGTGGCTGCGCGCGAGCCTGGCGAGCGCAGCGGGATCGCTCAGCCGCGAGAGCGCCGCTTGCCGCACGGCCGGGCTCGCGTCGTCCCTGCAGATCCGCTCGAGCAACGTCGAGTCCGTCAATCGCGCCGTCGCGTGGAACCGGACTTCGGAGCTCGGATCGGCGACGGCCAGCCTACGAAACAGGTCGGGAGCGTCGGAAAGATTCTCCACAGCCGCCGCGCGGACCTCCCCCGCCGGATCGTCCTGCGCGATGCGGCGGCGGAGCGCCGAGCTCGTCAGCCGGGCGGCCGCCGCCTTGCGCACCCCGGCGTCGGGATCGGCCAACGCGATCCGCTCGAGCAACGCCTGATCGGAGGATCGCGACGCCGCTCGCGCGCGGACGCGCGGGTCTTTTTCCGACAGAGCGATCGTCCGGATCGTCGCCGGGTCGTTCAACACGTCAACGGCCGCCCAGCGGATCGCGGGCGAGGGGTCATCTTGCGCGAGCTCACCGAGGATCGCCGGATCGGCGAGCCGCGCGATCGCTGCGGCTCGGAGCGCTTCACCGGCACCGCTCTTCGCCACCGTCGAAAGGACGGTCTGATCGTCCAGCCGCCTGATGGCGGCGAGCCGCACCAGCTCGTCCGTCTCGGAGAGGGCGAGATCGCGGAGAACCGGCCCGTCGTCCAGCCGCCCGGCGGCCGCGGCGCGAATCGCCGGGTCCCCATCCTCCCTCGCCAGCCGGGCGAGCAGAGCGTCGTCCTTCACGCGCGCGACGGCCTGCTCGCGCGTCTCCGCGTCCGCGGCGCTCCTGGCGATCCGGAGGAGGAGCGCCGTGTCGGTGATCAGGGGGATCGCGACACGCCTCACGTCGCCGTTGCGGTCCCTGAGGGCGATGTCCGCGAGACGGTCCTGACGCGAAATCCGCTGCACCGCTCGAAAGCGCACCATGCGGCTCCCGTCCTCCAGCGCGATGCTCGCCAGGAGGTCCGGATCGTCGAGGCGTTCCACGGCGGCCTCGCGAACGTACGGATCCCGGTCATGGCGAGCGGCCCCGACCAGCTGCGCTCCGACCGGCGCGCGTGACGCGGCGGCGCGGCGCACGACCCAGCTCGGGTCGGACAGGAACGCGGCGGCGTCCTCGGCGCGGGTCAGGCGGCGGACCGCCTCGGCGCGAATCTCCTCGCGCGGCGCGTCGTGCGCCACCCGAAGGAGAGTCTGCTGATCTAGAATCCGCGAGATGGCGCCGAGCTGCTCCTGCTCCGGGGCCCGGCCGAGGGCGACGCGGGCGGCGTCCTGGTCATCCGCGGGGGACGGTGCTGCCTCCCTGGCGGCGACCGGGACCTCGAGCGTCAGGACCAGTGCGGCGAGAGCGCAGGCGCGCCTCGCCATGCTCCGTGCCTCGTTCCCCACACCGCTCCCGGGCCCTGAGCCGCTTTCTTCCATCCCAAAGGGCCGGGACAAGTTAGCGCGCGGGGGCCCGACTTGCTTCCCCCGGCCCGGGAACACATGTTCCGGCCGGAGACCGTGTCGGTCATCCGCCGACCAGGAGGGTGCCTTCATGCGCGGACACGCGACGACGCCACGCCCGGAGCAGAGCAGGAGACGATCCCATCGTTGGGCGGCGGTCGCGACCATCGTGATCGTGGTTGCCGGAGCCGCCTCGGCAGCGACCGAGCGTCGTTCCTCGGGCAACGTCCACCGTCTCGGCCCCGGCGGGAAGCTCGCAAAGCCGCTCGCTCTGAACGACGACGGATCCATTCACGCGAAGATCGACAACGCACCTCCACCCCCCGGACCCGGCGGTCCCGCCCCGGCCAACGACACGTGCGCGGGAGCCGAGCCGCTCGAGCTGAACCGCATCACGAAGGGGACGACGGTCGACGCCAACGACGATTATCAATCGCCGGCGACGACCGCCTGCTACTCGGGCATCGGCCAGACCCCGACCGCGGCTCCCGGACGCGATGTCGTCTACTCCTTCACCGCTCCGGCGGACGGCTCTTACTCCATCCGGATCGTCCAGCAGAGCCCCAGCGACGTGATCCGGACGCAGAACGAAGTGCTCTACGCCTCGGACGGCTGCCCGGCGCCGGGCAGCACGGTCAGCTGCATCAAGGGCGCGAACCGCCCGCAGTCGGTGTCGTTCGTCAGCTCGACCGGCGCCAGCAACAATCAGTCCGAGGAGCTCGACTGCATCCCGATGACGACGGGACAGACCATCTACATCTTCTTCGACGACGGCTCGCCGGCGGGCAGCCCGGCGAATCCGGGCGGCGACATGAGCCTCGAGCCGATCGAATGCCACAGAGAAGTCGAGCCGAACAACTCCCCGGCGACGGCCACTCCCTTCGTCTGCGGAATTCTCGGGTCGAGCGACGTCGCCCCGACGGCCCACTGCCATCTCGGGAGCAAGGATGGCCTCGCCTGCACGCGCAGCACGCCGCTCGATCCGTCGTTCGTGGGGCAGACGGATCTCGACTGCGATCCACGCTGCGACGTCGGCCCGAACGCCGGCCAGCCCTGCCCGAACAGCAATTTTTGCAACCCCGTCAGCGATCAGGGTGCGGTCTGCGCGGGCTCGTGCTTCATCGATTCCGTCTGCATCGGCGGGGCCAACGACGGACTTTCCTGCACGCCGGTGTGCGTCGGCGGCCTGTTCCCCGGACGCTACTGCACCGGCGGCGGGACGACGCTGACGTCGTGCCCGGGCGGGGGCACCTGCACGGCGAACGCGCTCTGCCCCGGCGGCACCTGCGGGCGCCAGCTCAACGAAGGGGATGAGGACTTTTTCGGACTCGGCACGGTTCCGGCCGGGAACAAGGTCTTTGCGGGGCTCGACGCGAAATCCGCGAACGACTACGACTGGCGCATGCGGATCACCTCGACGACCGACACCCTCCAGTTCGACGACGACGACGGCGTGTCCCGCAACGGCTCGAACGCGCCGGAGATCGCCGGCGCGGTCGCCGTGGGCACGGACACGTTCATCAAGGTCAGCCGGACGACGCCCCGCACATCGGAGCCCTACGAGCTCTACGCCATCGTCCAGGGCCCGCTCGCGGCCGCGCAGCTCGAATCCGACACCGGTCCGACCGGGAACGACATCTACTACGGATGGCCGGGCGACGTCGTCAACGCGAACGCGGTCCACAACACCAGCGGAGGCGCCGACGGGTACGTCCGCGGTCTGTTCAACGGGACCCACGGCGGATTCGGCTTCGACTCCGACTGCTTCAAGTTCCTCGTCAACAAGGGCGACTTGATGAGCTGGTACGGGGACGGCAATCCGGCCCGCCTGGCCGCCGGCCCGGTCGAGTTCCCGCAACCGATCATCTACGACGCCGAGCCAGCCGGGATCTCGAACTTCATCTTCGGCGCCAACCCTCGCAAGAACACCGCGCCGACGGCGCCGGGCACCGGCCTGAACGCGCTGACGCCCGCGGTGACCTCGTCCTTCTTCCAATGGAGGGCGAGCTACACCGGGATGCTCGAGGTCTGCTACTACGACGCCTCCGTCGCTCTGGGCCTCGGCACGCCGGGCAACGGCAACTGGGCGGGAAGCTTGGACGTCAACTGCGGACCGGTCCACCCCGCGGGTCCAGGAACGACGACCACGGACGTCGCGATCGCCAAAGTGGTGTCGAGCGGCACCGGGCAGACCGGGCAGTTCCTCACGTACACGATCACGGTGACGAACAGCGCGTCCGACATCGCCCAGGAGGTCGAGATGATCGACAACCTCCCTGTCGAAGTCGGGTTCGTCAGCCTGCAGGTCGACGACGGGCTCGGCGGGGGGAACACCGCCTGCTTCTCCCTGCCGTCGCAGGCGGCCGCCGACGCGCCGATCGATTGCATCAACACGTCGATGGCGCCCGGCAGCTCGACGGTCTACACGGTCAAGGTCCAGGTCAACAACTGCATCGGGGGCGGCCACTCCGTTTCGAACACGGCGACGATCACGACGACCTCGACGGACCCGGATTCGAGCAACGACTCGGCCACGGCGACGTTCACGACGTCGGACGACGGAAGCTGCAACGCGCTGTCGTGCGACGGAACGACCTGCATCTTCACGCACTGCGATCCGAACGGCCTGGCGCTCAGCAACCAGCACTGCGATCAGGGCCAGTGCGTTGGCGACACCTCGCCTTGCGACGACCACAGCCTGTGCACCGCCGATTCCTGCAACCCGGCGACCGGCTGCGTCTTCGACTCCAGCCAGCTCGGTGATCTCTGCGACGACGGCAACCCGTGCACCACGGATTCGTGCGATCCGGTCCTGTTCTGCGTTTCCGCGCCGGCGGCCGCGGGCACCGGCTGCGACGACGGGCTCTCGTGCACGACCTCCGACGCATGCGACGGCCTGGGCGCTTGCGTCGGCCATTCGCTGTGTGACGACGGTAATCCGTGCACGGACGACTCCGCCGACGAGAACAACGCGTGCGCCTGCTCGTACACGCCGTCGTTCCCCGGCACGCTCTGCAGCGATGGAAACTCGTGCACCGGCACGGCCGGGGCGCCCGACACCTGCGATGGGGCCAACCACTGTGTCGGCGGCGCGGCCGTGGTCTGCGACGACGGCAACCCCTGCACGACCGACAGCTGCGACGCCGCGCTGGGCTGCATCTTCGCGAACAACACCAACCCCTGCAGCGACGGGAACACGTGCACGACCGGCGATGCCTGCTCGGGCGGCGCGTGCGCCCCCGGCACCCCGATCGTCTGCGACGACGGCAACGTCTGCACGACCGACAGCTGCGATCCCGCCACCGGATGCGTCTTCACGAACAACGCGAACGCGTGCAACGACGGCAACGCCTGCACCACGGGCGACATCTGCTCGGGCGGAGTCTGCGGCGGGGCCCCGGTCACGTGCGACGACAACAACCCCTGCACGACCGACACCTGCAATGCCGCGACCGGATGCGTCTTCACGAACAACACCAACGCCTGCGACGACGGCA
>CAZEII010000008.1:83914-118941 GCA_964511835.1 uncultured Acidobacteriota bacterium
AACGCCTGCGACGACGGCAACGCCTGCACGCAGACCGACACGTGCTCGAACGGAGCCTGCGTCGGCGGCAATCCGGTGGTGTGTACGGCGTCCGATTCCTGTCACCTCGCGGGTGTCTGCGCTCCGGCCACGGGGGTCTGCTCGAATCCGGCGAAGGCGGCCGGCGCCTCGTGCGACGACGGAGACGCTTGCACGACCAACGACAGCTGCAACGCTTCGGCGACCTGTGTCGGGGGGCCGGCGGTCGTCTGCGACGATGGCCTCGCCTGCACGGCGGACGCCTGCGTTCCGGCCACCGGCTGCGTCACGAAGCCGACCAACTTGGATGGCACCGGCTTCTCCGCGAATCGCGTCGACGGCCGAGACTTGGCCGTGTTCGCCGGGGCCTGGATGAGCTGTCCCGGGAATCCGCTCTACAACGCCGCCGCCAACCTCGACCAGGGAACGGGAAACCCCGGTTCGTGCGTCGACCTCAACGACTTCCACCTGTTCATGAACTCGTTTGGCCGGACCTGCCCATGAGGAGCCCCTCGATGAGGACCCCAGGAGTTTTCGCGCTCGCCTTCGCGGCCGCGCTGCTCGCAGGGCACGGGTGCAGCAGTAGCAGCAGCAACAACGGAGGGACGGCGAGCCCTCAGCTTTACTGCGCCGACGGCGGTGCGGCTGCCGCGAACGGCGTCACCCTGAACTGCAGCACACCGGTGGACACGCAAACGACGCTGGTCGACGTGGTGATCGGCGGCCCGGCGTCGGGGACCACGACGCTGCGGGGTCTCAACTTCGACGTGACCTATGACCCGGCGAAGGTGGACTTCGTTCCCGCAGCGAACTACGCGAGCCCGCTTTTTCCGAACGGCCTGATCGCCGTGGCGCTGAACAACGGACAGCCCGGAGACGTCGTCGTGTCGATCCAGCAGGGCGGCGGGGACCCGCCCGTCTCGGTCGCGCCGGGCCAACACATCGTCCTGACGCTGTCGTTCCGGAGAGCCTCCGGGGTCAACTTCTCTCCGACGCCGCTTCCGTTCGCGAACTCGGAAGCGACCGGCGCGTCGACGGCGATCGGCTTCACCTCGGGCCTCGCGCTCTCGTATCAGTGAGCGGGGCCGATCCCCACTTGCGGACGAGCTGGGCGGAGAAGTACGAGCCCAGCACGAGGAGCACCGCGAGCAGCTGACCGACCAGCCCCTCGGCGTTAGGGAAGACGGCAAACCACATCCCCATCCACTCGGGGATTGGCAGGTCGAGGGAGGTCGTACCGATCCAGCCCGCCTGCTGCATCTCTTGAACGCTCTCCCCGACCATCACCACGAGAACGGCGCCCAACAGAACGCCGGTCAGAATGAGCATGCGCTTGTACGGCAGATGGCGATGGGCGACGAAGGTGAGAACGGCGACGCCTCCCGTCAGCGCGAGCCCGATCGCCGTGCCGTAGAGGACGACGGTGGTGCCGGATTTCAGCCGAAGGTTCTGGAGGAAGAGGACGACCTCGAATCCCTCCCGGTAGATGGCGGTGAAGCCCAGGAGGGCGAGCCCCCGAAACGTGCTGAACCCGGATCCGGCAGGCTGCTCGAGCAGCTTGCGGCGCCGCTTGTCGTGATGGGCGATCCACCCCGTCCAGTAGATCTTGTGAAAGAACCAGTTCATGACCACGAGGAGCACGACGATCGCGAGGAGCCCGGTGGCCGCCTGGATGTGAAGCTCCGGAGCGTTCACCTCGGCGATGATGGCCACGACAAGGAACCAGGTGGCGACGGTGGCCAGGACCGCGAGCGCCGAGCCGGTGACGACGCCCCGTTCGTACCCCTTGCCGCTCCGCGCCAGCCCGGCCGTCACCGCCGCCAGGACGAGGATCGCCTCGAGCCCCTCGCGGAAAACGAGCACCGCGCTGCTCAGGAT
This sequence comes from uncultured Acidobacteriota bacterium, assembly GCA_964511835.1. Lineage (GTDB taxonomy): Bacteria > Acidobacteriota > Polarisedimenticolia > Polarisedimenticolales > DASRJG01 > DASRJG01. The sequence goes on from CAZEII010000008.1 coordinate 85,811, forward strand.
GACCGCGGTGGGGGTCAGGCCGCTCATCGACGCTCCTCGGACGTACCGGCCACACGCCTGCGGCCCCGGGGCCGCGCTACCGTACACGATTCGGGGCGTCCGCGCGCGGCGAAGCGGTGTACGCTCCGCGGTCGCCGCTCGAACCGGGGGGGCCGTGGGAGCCGGGAGCCTTCGCGTCGCTGCGATCGCCGGGGCGCTCGTCGTCGCCACCTTCGCCGCCTACTGGGGATCGCCGTCGAACGGGTTCGTCCAGTACGACGACGACCGCTACGTCTCCGAAAACGTTCACATGCGGGGCGGCCTGAAGCCGGCATCGGTCGCGTGGGCGTTCACCACGACCGAGCAGGCCAACTGGCACCCGCTCACCTGGCTGTCTCATCTGCTCGATGTCCAGCTCTTCGGGATCGATCCCGGCCGGCACCACCTCGTCAGCCTGGTCCTCCACGCCGCGAACTCGGCTCTGCTCTTCCTCCTGTTGGTCCGCATGACCGGCGCGACGTGGAGGAGCGCGCTCGCCGCGGGATGGTTCGCCGTCCACCCGCTGCACGTGGAGTCCGTCGCCTGGATCGCCGAGCGCAAGGACGTGCTGAGCACGCTGCTCTGGTTCTTGACACTCGCCGCGTGGCTCCTTTGGGTCGCGTCGCCTTCGCGTGCGCGCTACGCCCTCGTGCTCGTCCTGTTCGCTCTCGGGCTGATGGTGAAGCCGATGCTCGTCACGTTCCCGCTCACGCTGCTCCTTCTGGATTTCTGGCCGCTCCGCCGCTCGCCCGGCCTCCTCGAGAAGGCTCCGCTGTTCGCGCTCGCCGCCGGATCCGCCGTCGTGACGTACATCGTGCAGCGCGGCGGGGGCGCCGTCGAGAGCATGGCGAGGCTGCCGATCTCCGAGCGTCTTGCCAATTCCATGGCGTCCTACGCGGGCTACCTGTTCGAGACGCTCTCGCCCACCGCGCTCGCGGTGTTCTATCCGTATCCGGCGAACGGGCCGACGGCCGCCCTCGTACTGGTTTCGACCGCGCTCGTCGTCCTTACGACGGTGCTCGCCATCGCGAGCCGCAAGCGGGCTCCCTATCTCGCCGTCGGCTGGCTCTGGTACCTGGTGACGCTGGTCCCGGTCATCGGGTGGGTCCAAGTCGGCGCGCAGGCGATGGCGGATCGCTACACCTACGTCCCGTCGATCGGCCTGTTCGTGGCCTTTGCGTGGGGCCTGGGCGAGCTGGCCGTGTGGCGACCCTCCCTCCGCCCTGTGATCGTCGCGGTGGCCGCGGTCAGTCTGATCGCGCTGGCCGCCCAGACCCGGCGGCAAGTGGCGTATTGGTCGAACCGGACGACACTCTTCTCTCACGCGCTCGCGGTCACCCGCGACAATTGGCTGGCGCACAACAATCTCGCCGCGGCTCTCACCGACGCGGGGCGATACGACGAGGCCATCCTTCACCTTCGAGCAGCTCTCGCGATCCGGCCTAGCTATTCCGACGCACACGCCAACCTGGGCACCGCTCTGGGCAGAGGCGGGCACGCCGCGGAGGCGCTCGAGCAATTCGACCTAGCGCTTTCGACCGGACCGGACAACGCGAAGCTCGAGAACAACTGGGCGGGCGCGCTGGCCTCGTTGGGCCGGACGGCGGACGCTCTCGAGCATCTCGAGCGCGCGGTTCGCCTCGACCCGGACAACGTCGAGGCTCAATTCAACCTCGCCCGAGCGCTCGCCGCAGCGGGAAGACCGGCCGAAGCGGCCGCGCACTTCGAACAGGTCCTTCGCCTGGAGCCGGACGACGCGGAAGCTCGCGAAGGATTGCGCCGGGCGCGTGAGGAACGCTAGGGCACCGAGCCGCAGCTATCGGCCGACTCGACCGTGTACCAGTAATCGTTCCCGTCGGTGAACGAAGGATCCGGGTAAGAGGGCGTCGGGGACGTCGCGTACGCCACCGGGGTACAGGGACGGGGATGGGGAATGCAGCGCTTAACGTTGTAGCTCGTGGCCGCGGCGCAGGTGGCCCACGAGAGGTTGACGTTGACGGGATCGTGATCTGCGCGCAGCGTGTCCGCCGGACTCGCGGGCAGCGGCAATACAGTGAGCGGCTGGCTCCCCGTCAAGCCTCCCGCGGGAAGGGAGCCGAGCAGGTCGATCGACACGGTGCCCGGTGACGCGATGTCGGACGCCTGCATCGCGATGTTGACACGCGTCGAGTTGAGGAAGCTCGTGGTCCGCAGCGACCCGTTGGCTCGTCCGGTGGCACCGTTGGTGTAGCCGGTTCCCTGGAGGGCCAGGCTGAAGCCGGGGCCCCCCGCGCAGGTCGACGTCGGGAGGATCGCCGTGAGCGTCGGCAGGGAGCAGGCGTTCGCAGAGGGCGCCGACATGAAGTACGGCTCGATGCTGCTGACGCTGTTCGCCCCCGCCCCGCGCGCCGGGTAGGTGCCGTAGAAGTTGCAGCCGACGGCGCGCACCTGGATGTAGTCGCCGAAAATCCTGTAGTTCGAAGCGCCGGAGTCGGAAAACGGGGACGTGAACGCCGGGAAGACGGTCGCCTTGACGAGTGTGGTTCCGTTCGTGTACTGCGCGAACCTCCATTGAAAGTTGGAAGTCGAGGCGTTGTACGTGAGGTGAAGCACGCCCACCTCGCCGTTGGGGAGCACCGCCACACCCGGGAGGTAATTGTCCACCGTGCTCGAGGTCACATTGACGGCCGGCCCGAGCGTCAAATTGCCCGAGCTATAGGTGACCTTCTGGAGCGTCAGCCCGTCGTGATCGAATGTCGTCGGGCGTGAGCCGTAGACGACCCAAGCCGCGCCGTTCTTGTCGACTGTAATCGCATCCACGCCGCCGAGCATCGCGTTCACGCCGCCGACTCTCGATCCGTTTCCTTGAAAGCTATAGACGTTCGCCGCGACGATCTTCCCGCCCGAGGGATGATCGCTGTTCGCGACCGACCACGTCTGCCCGCCGTCGGTCGAGACGTTGACGATGTAGGTCAGCTGCTTCACCGGGTTCGTCCCGTCGACGAGTCGCTGGTAGATCGTGAATATCTTTCCGTCCGGGCCGACGGCGATGCGATTCCCCGGATTCATGCTGTCGTTGTACTGCGACCCGTCGGCGTCGGTCGCCGCATCGCGCGTGAAATCGAGCGGCGACGCTCCGGGAGAATCGGCCGCACGCGTCTGGGAGTTCGTATAGCTCACGTCGAAATTGTCATAGGCGACACAGACGTTCGTTTGAGCGTTGTCGGTCGGTAGCGGCCCGCTCCAGAGCCACGGCTGGTCGACGTAGATGAGAGAGCTCAGATTCGTCGTCTGAGCCACTCCGCCCGGTGCGTTGTAGACCCACGACAGAGGATCGGTCGGATTCGAAGCCTGTGCCGAGAACACGGCAGCCATTGTGCGTCCCGGATTGAAGTCGAGGAACGTTGCGTAGAGCACACCATTCCGCCCCCAATCCAGAGTCTGATCACAGGGACAAAAGTCCGAGGTGAACCCCGGTGGCGGGGGAACGACGTCGGCCTTCGTCCAACTCATGCCCCCGTCTCCGGAATAGAAGATCGAGGAGTTCCCTCCGGACCCCCAAGCGCTTCCAGCAAACGACGTCAGCACGATTTGATTCGGATTGACGGGATTCGCTGTGATCGCCGGCTCGTTGCCGCGATCGTCGCCGGGAAGGTCGAACCCTGAGGCGAGCATCACGTCGATGTAGGTGATTCCATTGATAACCGACGTCGGGGCTTTGACGCTTTCCGACCTGAGGAGCGGAGATATCAAAGGGGGCTGCAGATGCAGGGTGGGGTGGTGCTCGGGATCGGGATCTTGATCGATCGCGGTCTGCGCCCGCGCGATGCCGCTTTCCCAAGCGCAGGTCAGAACGACGAACCCAGCCGCCAGCCACCACGCTCGCGCGACGAAAGCGGACCCCCGAATCGACATGCTGACGGGAAGCTACCGCCGTTCGTCCGATCGATCAACGGAGAACCGGCGCCGACGCGGGGAGACCACAGCGACGCCTGGCGTCACCCGGCCGGGGTTTCGGCGCGAACCGCTGTCAGGCCGAAATCTTCGACGCCGGTCGATCTTGGGCCGAATACCGGCCGATTTTCGGGAGTCCGTCGCTGTCCGCCCCGTGGCACGTGGATTGAATCGTGTCGCATCGAGCCCCCGCATCGCGGTTCGGCCGGGGCCGGTGAGAGGCCATGAGAACGCTCGAGAAAGGGTTCACACTGATCGAGCTCCTGATCGTCGTCGCGATCATCGGGATCGTGGCGGCCATCGCGATCCCGAATCTGCTCAACGCCGTCGACAAAGGGAAGCAGAAGAGGACGATGGCCAACATGCGCTCGATCGGAACGGCCATCGAGTCGTACGCGGTCGAGAACGCGAGCTACCCGACGGCGAACAGCGCGGCGTCGCTGAAGGCGGCGATCGATCCCGTCTACATCAAGGAGATGCCCTCCGTCGACGGCTGGTCGAACACGTTCCAGGTCGAGGCGTCGGCGACGTCGTACACCGTGTACTCGCAGGGGAAGGACGGCGCGGGCAACATCTGCTCCGTCGGCCTGACGGGCAACTTCAACGACGAGATCTGCTTCGTCAACGGCCAGTTCCAGCGCTACCCCCAGGGACCTCAGCAGTAGCCTCGCCCGCGCTCAGCGCACCGCGAGGAGCCACGCGCACAGCACGAAGACGATCGCCGCGGCCGCGAGAGCGCCCTGCGCGCGCTCGCCCAGCGCCCGCGGCGGCAGCAACCGGCCGGCGAGCGCGCCGAGCGCGAGCCCCGCGGCGAAGCCCAGGATGTGCCCCCAGACGTCGATCCGGGGAAGCGTCACGTTGAACTCACCGAAAGGCTTCGGCGCGACGCCGGGGTCGGCCTGCCGGCCGCCGCCGAGCCAGACGAGCAGCGCCGCACCGATCAAGAGGGGAGCCCAACGCCGGAACGGGTTCTCGGAGAGACGCCGCCGGCCTGCCCAATCGTAGGCCGCCTGGACTCCCAGCATCCCGAACACCGCGGTCGAGGCGCCGACCGACGTGTACGGCGGCGTTTGAATCCAGGCGTTGACCCAGTTTCCGATCCCTCCGGTGACGACGAAGGCGAGCCAGGCCACGCCGACGCCCACGCTCTGCGCGAGCACGACGCCGAAGAACGCTCCGAACGCGAGATTGCTCGCGAGGTGGAGAAGATCGGCGTGCAGACCCAGCGCCGTGACGGAGCGCCACCACGCCCCCGCGCGAATCAGCCCGGCGTCCGCCAGCCCACGCCGCCACCAATCGACCCCGAACGCCTCGCGGCGCTGGACGGCGTCGATGACGAGCAGCACCGCGACGTAGACCAGAGCCGCGCCCAGCGCTCGCGTGAGCGGCCGCTGGGGCTCGGCCGCCGCCTGAGAACCCTCCAGGTTCTCGCGAAGGTAGCGAATCAGCTCGATGCGCGCTCGGTCCGCCTCCTCGGCGCGCACGAGGAGTGCGTACCCCTCGTCGGCCTGGGTGACGACGCTCGTGATGCCGATCGCCTGGAGGACGAGGGCGTGATCCTCGACGGGTCGCCGCGATTCTTGACGGGAGACCTCGACCCAGGACGCCGTGGGCATCGGAACGGTCAGCGCGACCGCCGCGCGGGACGCGCAGCCGCCGCCACGGGCGAAGCGGCCCACGGAGTCATGCGGCCGAACGCCGAGGCGATCATGGCGATCGTCACGCCCAGGGCGAGCACCGAGTTCCAGAAGTACGTCGTGAAGTACTGGTCCCAGAGAAAATAGAACGTGAAGCCGAGCGCGCCGAACAGGAAGAGATAGAGGAGTCCCAGCGTCCCACGCAGCCGGTCCGGGTGGGAGGCGAAGAACAGAAACGGGATCAGAAGAATGATGTAGTAGTAGTACGTCGGCGCGGTCAGGAAGAACGTCGCCACGAACCCGAAGGCGAACGCGAGGGCGTCGTCGAATCGCCGTGCCGCGAGCCAGGCGGCGATCAGCGCCGCGAGCTGGAGAATCCGACTCAACCAGGCCCGCTCGCCGACGGTCTCCGGGAGAAAATAGACGTTCCCCAGCCAGGCGCGGAGCTCCGGGGGCCGTAGGGCGACAGCCTGCTCGCGAGGCCCCGGGGGATCGAATCGCGCGATGACGATCGACGTCACGCCGATGTTCCAGAAATTGTAGGTCGTCCGATGCAGCGCGATCTTCTGTGCGAACCCTTCCCACGCCCGGGGTCCACCCGCGTAGAGCATCGACCCCGACCCCAACACCGCGACCGTGAGCACGAAGCCGCCGAAGAAGCGGGCGTGCCGGAACGCGAGGAGCTTCTCGCGGGTTCCCCAGAGCGTCAGCGTGACGGCGGCCAGCGCGACGGTCACCGGGACGAGGGCGGCGAGGTACAATCCGCCGGCGCTGCCGACGTTGGTCGTGACGACGCGTCTCATGCCGGAACCGACCGCGAGCCACACGAGAGGAAGCACCACGGCGCCGGCCGCCGCATGTGCCGCGATGAGTGCCACGACGACGGGCTTTCCGAAACGACGCCACGCCTCGCGCGCGACGGGGACCAGTTCCGTGACGAGCTTGACTCCGGGGCCGAAGAGGAACAACAGGGGAAAGACTCGCGCTGACGTCGAGTAGCCGACCAGCGCTCCTGCGAGCCCATGCCGACCCTTCCGCAGGAGAGCCATCGCCATGACGAGCGCGACGACGAAGTCGGTTCGCAAGAGCGCCCCCTTCATGTGGACGTGCGCCATGAGATAGGACGACGCAAGGAAGACGATCATGAGGAGGGCGGGCCAGGCTCCGAATGCCCACAGAACGCATCCGGCCGCGGACGCCAGGAGCAGGACGTCGAGTAGGGCGAGAAACGTCATGCCCGTCGCGTCGTCGGTGGCGACCCGCGAAGTGAGCCCGGCGCCGACGAGCATCGACCACACCGGCGTCGCGTTGTACCCCATGTCGCGGAGGGTCTCGCTCCAGGATGGCCCGCGGAGACGTCGCTTGAAGTACAAGACGTCGTGCACCCACTCGCGCCAGCGCCCCGGCGTGAAACGCGAGCGCAAGCGATCGGCTTCGGCCAAGATCTTCCTCACCGGCTTGTCGCCGTAGGTCGTCAGGTCGCGGATGCTCCCGTCCACCGGCCGGAACGCGAGCCCGGTTTCGTCGTCGGCGACGATGGCCGCGTCGTAGAGGTCGAAGTAGCCGACCTCGGCCGCGTACTTGGATCCGAGATAATAGTGGAAGAACTCGTGCGGGTTGACGAAGCCGCCGAAATGGTAGTTGAAGAAGTTGAAATAGACCGGAACAGAGAAGCCTGCGGTGGCGGCAACGGCGATCATCAGCCCGCGCATCGCGCGTTCCCGACGCGTGACCGCCAACGCGTACCGGAGGACAATGAGAGCTCCGGCGACGGCCGGGAGCAGGTAGTACCCCTTCGCGGCGACGAAGAGAGGCAGTCCTCGCTGGATCCAGGTCATCTCCTGGCGATCTTACGTCAGCGATTCTCCCTCGCGGGTTATGATCCCGCCGGGCGCCGTCGGCCGCCCGATAGGAGAGCACGCATGCTCACGCGGATCGCCGTCCTCAGTACCCTCCTCCTGGCCGGACTCCCCCCGAGCGCCTCGGCGATGACCGCGGAAGAGCTCGTCGCGAAAAACCTCGAGGCGCGCGGAGGTGAGGTCAAGCTCCGCGCGATCTCGACCATGCATCGGGTCGGCACGGTGCGCGTCGGAGGGGGCCTCGATGCGAAGATCGAGGGCTGGGCCGCCGCGCCGGACAAATTCCGCGGGGAATTCAGCCTGCAGGGAATGACCGCCGTCCAAGCTTGGGACGGACGGGATGCGTGGTCGATCTCCCCGTTCGGAGGCCGTCGCGAGCCGCAAAAGCTCAGCCCCGAGGATGCAAAGAGCTTGATCGACGAGACCGACATCGCCGGCCCGCTCGTCGACTACAAGACGAAGGGAAACAAGGTGGAGTACCTCGGGACCGAAGACGTCGAGGGTACCGACGCCCACAAGCTGCGCGTGACGCTCTCGAACGGCGACACGAAGGTCTTCTTCATCGATCCCGATCAATTCCTGGCGATCCGCGTCGTCGATCACCGCATCATCCGCGGTCAGGAGCAGGTGTCGACGACCGATCTCGGCGAATACGAGAAGGTCGACGGCATGTACTTCCCCTTCGAGGTCGGGCAGAGCCACATCGACAAGATGGAGCTCAACCAGCCGGTCGACGTGAAGATGTTCGGCTTCCCGGGAGGGGCGAAGTGAGCCGCGCCGTCGTCCTCGCAGCCCTGGCCGCGCTTTCCACCTCCGTCGGAGCGTCGGCCGACGCGCCGCGCCTCGACCCGGGCGTGATCTCGGGCCTCGGCATCCGCAACATCGGCTCGGCCGCGATGAGCGGACGCATCGCAGCCGTCGCCGCGGCCCATCGCAAGGATGGATCGACCGTCCTCTACGTCGGTGCCGCGAGCGGGGGCGTCTGGAAATCCACCGACGACGGTACGACTTTCAGGCCGAAATTCGACAAGCAGCCGGTGCAGTCGATCGGTTCGATCGCGATCGATCCGAGCGACTCCGAGACCGTCTGGGTCGGCACCGGCGAAGCCTGGACGCGCAACTCGGTCTCCTTCGGGGACGGGATCTACCGCTCGCGGGACGGCGGCGAGACCTGGAACAACATGGGCTTGCCGAATTCCGAGCGGATCGGGAAGATCGCGGTTCATCCGGAGCACGGGGACGTCGTCTACGCGTGCGTAACCGGCAAGCTCTGGAGCGAGTCTGACGAGCGCGGCGTCTATCGCACGACGGACGGCGGCAAGACGTGGTCCAACGTCCTGAAGGGGACGAACGGTTCGACCGGATGCGGATCCCTCACGATGGACCCCAAGCACCCCGACACCCTCTTCGCCTCGCTGTGGGACTTCCGACGGAAGGGATGGACCTTCCGGTCGGGGGGTGCGTCCGCTCAAGCGGCTTCGGGGAGCGGGCTCTTCCGCACCGACGACGGCGGCGCCCATTGGACCGAGATCACCGCCGACGCGAGTGCGGGTTGGCCTGCCAAGCCGTACGGCCGCATCGCGGTCGCGGTCGCCCCCTCGAACGCAAGCGTGGTGTACGCCTTCGTCGAGTCGGTCAAGAGCGCGCTCTACCGCTCCGGGGACGGCGGAAAAACGTGGGAGCGCCGTGACGACAGCCAGATGATGGTCTGGCGGCCGTTCTATTTCGCCAACCTCATTGTCGATCCGCAGAATCCCGACCGCCTGTTCAAGCCCGACGGCGATCTGATCCAGAGCCTGGACGGAGGGAAAACCTTTTCGTCGGCGGGCGGGGGAGCGCACGGCGACTTCCACGACGTCTGGATCGACCCGGCCGAACCCCGCCGAGTGATCGTCGGGGACGACGGGGGCTTGTGGTTCTCGAAGGACGGCGGCAATCGTTGGTGGAAGGGGAACAACCTACCGGTCTCGCAGTTCTACCACGTCAGCGTGGACAACGACGATCCCTACCACGTCTACGGCGGACTGCAGGACAACAGCTCGTGGGTCGGCGTTTCGTCCCATCCCGGTGGGATCACGAACGCGCAGTGGGAGAACATGTACGGCGGCGACGGCTTCTGGATGTTCGCGGACCCCTCCGACCCCGACTATCTCTACGCCGAAGCCCAGGGCGGCTCGATCGGCCGGGTCAACCGTCGCACTCACATGACGCGCGACATCCAGCCAAGAGCGGGCTACCGTGAGAAGCTGCGCTTCAACTGGAACACGCCGATCCACCTCTCGCCGAACGAGAAAGGGACGATCTACATCGGTGCGCAATTCCTCTTCCGGAGCCGGGACCACGGGCAGACGTGGGACCGTATCTCTCCGGATCTGACGACCAACGATCCGGAACAGCAGAAGCAGGAGGAATCGGGCGGGATCACGGTCGACAACTCGGCCGCCGAGATGCACACGACCATTTTCGCGATCAGCGAGTCGCCCAAGAACGGCAAAGTGATCTGGGTCGGCACCGACGACGGCAACGTTCAAGTGACGCGGGACGGCGGTAAGTCGTGGACCAACGTCGTCGACCGCGCCGGCGTGCCGAAGGGCTCGTGGGTGACGAGCGTCGAAGCGGGCCGGTTCGACGCCGGCACCGCCTACGTGACGTTCGACCGGCACACCTTCGGCGAGATGGGGCCGATGGTCTACGAGGCCACGGACTACGGCGCCAAGTGGAGACCGCTCGTAACGGCGGACAATCCGAAGGGACTTCGCGGGTACGCGCACGTCGTCCGCGAGGATCCGGTCAAGCCCGGCTTGCTCTACGCAGGGACCGAGCTGGGCCTGTGGATCTCGAGCGACGACGGCGCCAACTGGGCGCAGTTCAAAGGGGGCGACTTCCCGGCTGTCGCCGTCCGCGACATCGTGGTCCAACCTCGCGACCACGATCTCGTTCTCGCGACGCACGGCCGCGGCATCTGGATCATCGACGATTTGACGCCGCTGCGCGCTCTCACGCCCGAGACCCTGTCGCAGGAGGCGGCGTTCCTTCCCACGAGACCTCAAGAGCAGCGCATCCGAGCTCAGGGCGGATGGGTGGACGGGGATGCCGCCTACACGGGAGCCAACCCGCCGAACGCGGTGACGATCACCTACTACCAGAAGTCCCGCCACCTGTTCGGCAAGCTCAAGATCGAAGTCCTCGACGAAAAGGGAGTCGTCGTCGACACGCTGCCGGCCAGCAAGCGGCGCGGCATCAATCGCGTCTCTTGGTCGATGAGCGTCAAACCGCCTCGCGTCCCACCCGCCGCGCAGCTCTCCGGCAGCGCCACGCGAGGCCCGCGGGTCGTCCCCGGGACCTACACGGTCCGGATGACGAAGGGAAGCCGGTCGTACGAGACGAAGATCAAAGTCGAGCTGGATCCACGCGCTCCGATCACGCTCGCCGAGAGGCGAGAACAGTTCGACGCGGCGATGAAGGTCCACGGGATGTTCGGTGACATGAGCGATCTCGTCGACCGCATCCAGGCGGTCCGCGCCGGCGCGAACAAAGCTTCGGCGACGCTTTCGGACGGCGATCCGCTGAAGACGCAGCTCTCCGAGCTGTCGGAATCCGCAGACGCCCTCCGCAAGAAGATCGTGGCGACCAAAGAGGGCGGCGCCATCACCGGAGAGGAGAGGCTGCGCGAGCACATGGACGATCTCTACGGCGGCATCATGTCGTACGAGGGCCGGCCGGCCGCGACCCTCATCGCCTACACCGGGGCGCTCCGCCACGAGCTCGACGACGTCATCGCGGAATTCGACGCGTTCTGCGCCAAGGACGTCGCTCGGGCCAACGGCGCGCTGAAGGCCAAGGGACTGCAGGAAATCGCGGGGTGGGACCGAGCGAAGAAAGGATCCTGAGCGGCGAAAACGACCCGAGAGGCGTATCGTTTTTGCCGGCGCGCATGATCACGAGCCTCCTCGGACCGCTTTCCCTGACGCTCCTCGCGGCGACCGGCGCGACGACGGCCCCTCCCGCCCCGGCACCTCCCGCAGCCCCCACCGCCGAGCTCCGTGGACGCATCGTCGGAGACGGCGACAAGCCCCTGTCTCACGCCGTCGTCCTCGTCTTGCGTGACGATTCGGCGGCGCCGAAGTCGGCTAAGGTGTCTCGTGTAGAGACCGGCGACGATGGCGGATTCGCCGCTCTGGGCCTCACGGGGGAAACGTTTCGCATTCGAGTTCAGGCGGCGGGCTACGCACCCCTGACCCAGCCGCAGCTCCCGGCGAACGCCAGCGTGCGGCTTCGTCTGAAGCGCGGCGCGAAGCTGACGGGGATCGTCAAGGATCGAGCGACGGGAGGCGCCATCGCCGGCGCGACCGTGTTGGGGTGGGACAGGGATGCCGACGCGTTCGGCGAGGACGGGATCCGCAAGACGACGACCGGCAAGGACGGGCGATTCGTGCTCGAAGACCTCCTCCCCGGCAAGGTGACCGTCGAGGCGAGGTCCGCGGCCCACGCTCCGTCGAAATCGCCGAACACCGTCGTCCCCAAGGCCGATCTCGAGCTGCTCCTCGATCTCGCCGGAGGAATTTCGGGGAGCGTCACCGACGTCGTCGGAGATCCGGTCGCAGGGGCAGAGGTCAAGGCGTTCTGGCGAGATTCCACCGGGCCTCGGTCGAAGAGCGCCAAGACCGGACCCGACGGGCACTATCGGATCGCGGACGCCGGGACGAAGCCGGTCTCGCGCATGGCGGTCCGGGCGCCGAAGTTTCTGCCGTATGAGCGCGAGGGCGCCCCGCCGTCGGACGGCGTCGTCGATTTCATGCTCGAGCACCCCGGCTCGATCGCCGGGATCGTCCACGCGTTCGACGGGAAATCGCCCGCGTCGTTCAAGGTCGCTCTGAAGTCCGAGGACGGATCGTCCTCGTCGGCCAAGTCCGAGAAGGAGTTCACGGATCCCAACGGCGCGTTTCGCCTGGACGAGCTCGAGCCGGGGACTTACACGATCGAGGTCGCGGCAGAGCACTACGCGAGCGCCAGCAAGTCGTCGATCCGCGTCGTCGCCGAGCAGGTCGCCGACGCGGGCACTCTGACGCTCCAATCGCGGTCTGTCATGAGAGGGCGAACGGTGGCAGCGCGCGATCGAACGCCGGTGCCCGGCGTGACGGTGCACATCAATTTCGTCGACGGGCCCCAGCATCCCGCCGCCGGCGCGGACAACTCGTGGACGGTCACGTCCGGGAGCGACGGCACGTTCGACACGCCCGCGCTTCCCGACGGCACGTTCGACGTCGCGATCGATCATCCTTCCTTCGCCCCGCTCCGGATGCGGATTCCATTTCACCCGGACGCGGACAACCAGGAGGTCGTCCTCGAGCTGTACCGCGGCGGCTCCCTGACCGGGATCGTGACGAACGCCAACTCCGAGCCCGTGGCCAATGTCCGAATCTCCGCGGCGATGGGGCCGGACATGGACGCTCGCGTCGCGGACACCGGCTCCGACGGCCACTACTTCATCGACGGCCTGGCACCGGGAACCTATTCGGTCACCCGCCAACAGGAGCGGCAAGGGACCCAAGTCGGGCTCGATACCAAGACCGCGGCGATCCGGGAGGGGGAGACCACCACCGTCGATTTCGACGAGTCACCCCGGGTCTCGGTCAGCGGGTCCGTGATGCGGGGCGACGCGCCGATCTCGAATGCCTCTCTCTACTGGGTGCCTGTCGATCCGAACTTCGCGCACGATGGGACGACGACGAAAGCGGATGGCGGGGGAAACTATCAGGTCGGGCTTCGGCACGGCGGCAAGTACCAGGTCTCCGTCGTCTTCGCGGTCTCGGGAAACTCCAACGGCCACAGCGTCGTTGCGCTGACGATCCCGGAACAGCCGCAAGTCCACCAGGACATCGTCTTCAACATCTCGTCGATCAGCGGCCACGTCCTCGACCCGGACCGGAACGGCGTGAAGGGGGCGCTGGTGACGGCGCTTCGCGACGGGGCCTCGGCGCCGGACGCGCCGCGCCAGGCGACGACGATGTCCGTCGACGACGGCTCGTTCCGCCTCGAGGGGATCGACCCGGGGACCTATCGCGTCACGGCGCGCGCGAGAGGCTTCGCGGCGGCGGAGCAGTACCCCGTCACGATCCAGGACGGGGACCCGGATCCCAATCTGGAGTTGAATCTGCAGCGCGGGTGGATGATGCGGGGGCGGGTTGTGGATCCCCAGGGACGAGCGATCGCCGGGGCGCTCGTCGTCGTCGCGCCGCCGGGCGCCGCGGAGTCCGGATATCTTCCGTCGCAGACCGACGGGGCCGGAACGTTCCGCATCACCGCGCCCGCCGACGGGACCGTGAACGTCGCCGCGATCACTCCTCGATTCGCGCCCGCGGTGCAGAACGGCATCGATCCCCCGACCTCCGACACTCCTCCCGACATCGTCCTGCACGCGACGCCCGGCGGGGCGATCCGCGTTCGTGTCGTTCACCGCAATGGGGACCCGGTTCCGGTCGCCCGCGTGGCGTACCAGCCCTCACCCCTCTTCCCGGGCAGCGACATCGCCGTCGACAGGAACCCGGCGCCGACGACCGACAACGACGGGGTGAGCCGAATCGGAATGCTCTATCCGGGGGTCTACGTCGTCTCGCTCATCGGACGGCGCGACGCCTCGCCGGTCCAGGTACCGGTGACCGAAGGGAGCGAGGTCGAGGCCGTTCTGGAAGTGCCGTAGGCGGGCGGCGCCTGCTACTTGTCGACTCCGAAATCGAAGACGATCCCCGTCATCTCGCCCTTGCCGACGTAGACGCCGTACTCGCCGGGCTTCAAGTCTTTCGTCGGCGTGTAGCGCCAGAGCCCGGGTTTTTCTTCCTGCTCGTCGCAGCGAATCAGGTTGTCGCTGTCCGGAGCGCTCGACATGACTCCGCCCCACATTCCCGGCGACTCGACGTCCATCGACCGGTTCGTCGCCCCCTTCTCCTTGTCGTGGTCGGGGTCGAGCTTGACCATCCAGTAAGTCTTGCGCGGGTCCTTGTCGGTCGCGATCGTCACGGACGGCTTGTGGTCCTTGGTGCGCACCGTCGCTTTTTCCTCTTGGAAAATGATGAAGCGTTTCATCCCGACGAACGGCGCCACGATGGTCTTGACGTCGCCGTCGATCGACTTGAGGGCCGCCGTGCCGTCCTTGGAAACCAGGGTTACGGCGGCGTTCCCTGCGCTCCCGCCTCCGCCGCTTCCCGCAGCGGCGGGGGCCGGCGCCGCAGCATGGGCGGCGCCCCCGCTTGCCCGGTCCAGCATGGCCGCGATGACCGCCTTGCTGACCCCCGATTGCTTCAACTTGACGAGGTCGTCCGTCGCGGTGGCGAACTGCACGGACGAGGCCGATCTGATCTTGGCGATGATGACGTCGTCCCCCAAGTCGGCCTTGGTCAACTTGACGATTTCGGCGTTGTCCAAAGGCTTCTCGCCCTCCGCCGCCCATGCGATCCCCACCGCGACGAAGATTGCGAACAGTGCGAACGCCACTAGATACTTCATCCGAATCATCGCGGTTTCTCCTTCAGGCTTGCGCCCGTCCGAACCGGGCGGGCGGCGGCCAGTGTAACCCAGGGGACGCGCTCGGAATGCGCATCGTCGTCCGCACGAGTGTGAGCAGCCGTCCGATCAACGAGAATTCCAATGTATCGGACGAGCGCTCAGTCGCAAAAAGAGACTCCGGCCGACAACGAGGTGAATCGTTGGATTGCCGCGAAACATCTTGACTCACGAGACTGTTCCCCGTATCTGTCTCTCGGTTTTGCGTGGCGATTGGGGCGCGGAATGCATCGTTCGGTTTCCTTATTCTGCAACCGCAGTGCCAGGGGGGCGGCCTTCGGCACGCTCGCTCTTCCAAACGGGGCGCCACGCCCTAACAACACCGGCCAGGAGGGCGCATAAATGTCGGATCATGTGAGGAGTTCACGCTGTAGTACGAGCGCAATTCGCTCGCGGCGCTGGTTCCCGCTGATGGCGATCGTCCTCGCGATGTTCTGCGTCGCGGGCTTCGCCTTCGCGGACTCCAGCACTCACGGGAAGATCGTTCACAAGATGAGCCAAGGCGCGAAGCTCGCGAAGCCCATCCAGCTGAACGAAGACGGATCCTTGGCCTCGGGTGAGAACGCGCCCGCGCCGAGCGTCGCGAGAGGCCCTGCGCCGTCGAACGACACGTGCGCCGGAGCGATTCCGCTTCCGCTGGGGCTCACCGTGAAGGGGACGACCGTCGACGCCAACGACGACTATCACTCGCCGGCGACGGCGGCGTGCTATTCGGGTGTTGGCCAGACGCCGACGACCGCGCCTGGCAGGGACGTCGTGTATTCGTTCACGGCGCCTGCGACGAGGCAGTATTCGGTCCGCATCGTGCAGCAGAACCCGACGGACTCGATCCGGACGCAGAACGAAGTTCTGTATGCGTCGGACAGCTGTCCGGGTCCGGGGAGCACGGTGACCTGCTTGAAGGGCGCGAACCGTCCGCAGTCGGTGGCCTTCATCAGCAACACCGGTGCTAGCAACAACCAGTCGGAAGAGCTGGACTGCATGAGCCTGACGGCGGGCCAGACGATCTACATCTTCTTCGACGACGGCGGAGTCGCGGGCACCGCGGCGAATCCGGGCGGCGCGATGAGCCTGGAAGTGATCGAGTGCAACCGGGAGTCGGAGCCGAACAACGATCCGGCCTCGGCGAATCCGTTCGTGTGCGGGATCCTCGGAACGTCGGACAGCGGCGCGTCGGCGCACTGCCACCTCGGGACGAAGGACGGCCTGGCGTGCAACCGGACGACGCCTCTCGATCCTTCGTTCGCCCCTGCGACGGACCTGGACTGCGATCCTCGGTGCGACGTGGGCCCGAACGCGGGTCAGGCCTGCACGACGAACGCCTTCTGCAACCCGGTGAGCGACCAGGGCGCGGTGTGCGCCGGGTCGTGCTTCCACGACTCGCTCTGCGACGGCGGCACGAACGCCGGCAATCCGTGCACGCCGGTCTGCGTGGGCGGTCTGTTCCCCGGCCGGTATTGCACGTCGGGGGCGACGCAGACGACGCCGAATACCACCGGGTGTCCCGGCGGCGGGACCTGCACGGTGAGCGCCCAGTGTCCGGGCGGCGGCGTTTGCAGGCGTGTGAACAACGAAGGGGACCGGGACTTCTACAGCCTCGGTGTCGTTCCCTCGGGCAACAAGATCTTCGTGGGCCTCGATGCGAAGTCCGCGAACGACTACGACTGGCGGATGCGCATCACCAACGATACCAACACGCTGCAATTCGACGACGACGACGGGGTGAGCCGGAACGGGTCGAACGCTCCTGAGATCGCGGGCGCGGTGTCGTTCGGCGGCAACGCGTACGTCCAGATCAGCAGGAGCAACCCTCGCGCGTCCGAGCCGTACGAGCTGTACGGGATCGTCCAGGGTCCTCTGGCCGCGGCGCAGCTCGAAGTCGAAGCTGGCCCGACGGGGAATGACATCTACTACGGGTGGCCGGGCGACGTGATCAACGCCAACTACGTGAAGAACACGGTGGGCGGCGCGAACGGGTACGTGCGCGGCTTGTTCAACGGGACGCACGGTGGGTTTGCGTACGACTCCGACTGCTTCAAGTTCTTCGTCAACAAGGGCCAGCTGATGAGCTGGTTCGGCGATGGCGAGCCGGCCCGCAACCCCGCGGCGACGACGCAGTTCCCGCAGCCGGTCATCTACGACGCGGAGCCTGCGGGGATCTCGAACTTCATCTTCGGCGCGAACGCCCGCAAGAACACGGCTCCCAACGTTGCGGGGGCGGGTCTGAAGGCTTTGACGCCTGCGGTGACCTCGACCTTCTTCCAGTGGCGCGCGAGCTACACGGGAATGCTCGAGGTTTGCTACTACGACGGTTCGGTACCTCTGGGACTCGGAACCCCCGGGAACGGGATCTGGGCGGGGAGCTTGGACGCCGACTGTAGCCCGATCCGGGCGTCGGGACCCGGGACGACGAGCTCGGACGTTTCGATCGCCAAGGCGGTGACGGACGGGACGGGCCAGACGGGCACGTTCCTGACGTACACGATCACGGTGTCGAACGACGCGTCGGACATCGCTCAGGAAGTCGAGCTGGTGGACAACCTGCCGGCGCAAGTGGGCTTCGTCAGCTTGAGCGTGGACGACGGTCTGAACGGCGGCAACACGGCGTGCTTCTCGCTGCCGACGCAAGGGATGGCCGACGCTCCGATCGATTGCATCAACACGTCGATGGCGCCGTCGAGCCAGACGATCTACACGGTCAAGGTGCAGGTGAACAACTGCATCGGGGCCGGGGTCCAGGTGGACAACACGGCGTCGGTCACGACGACGTCGACCGACACGAACCCGAACAACAACTCGGCGACGGCGACGTTCACGACGTCGGAGGACGGCTCCTGCAACGCGCTGTCGTGCGACGGAACGACCTGCATCTTCACGCACTGCGATGCGAACGGCCAGCTGCTCACCAACCAGCACTGCGATCAGGGCCAGTGCGTTGGCGACCACGCAGCCTGCGACGACCACAGCCTGTGCACGGCCGATTCCTGCAACCCGGCCAGCGGCTGCGTCTTCGACTCCAGCCAGCTCGGCGATCTGTGCGACGACGGCAACCCGTGCACGGTCGACTTCTGCGACCCGGCGCTGTTCTGCCAGGCCTCTCCGTCGGCTGCGGGCTCGCCCTGCGACGACGGCCTGAGCTGCACGACGCCGGACATGTGCAACGGGCAAGGCGCTTGCGTCGGACACTCGGTTTGCGACGACGGCAACGACTGCACCGACGACTTCGCGGACGAGACCAACGCGTGCGCCTGCTCCTACACGCCGTCGTTCCCGGGAACGATCTGCAACGACGGGAATGCCTGCACGGGCACGCCCGCCGCTCCGGACACCTGCGACGGCGCCAACCACTGCATCGGCGGCGCGCCCCCCGTTTGCAACGATAACAACCTCTGCACCGACGATTCGTGCAACCCGGCCACCGGCTGCGTCTTCACGAACAACACGAACCCGTGCGACGATGGGAACGTGTGCACGACGAGCGACGCGTGCTCGGGTGGATCATGCGCCGGCGGACCACCGCTCAATTGCGACGACAACAACCCCTGCACGAACGATAGCTGCCAACCGGGTCTGGGCTGCGTCCACACGAACAACACGAACCCGTGCGACGACGGCAACGCCTGCACCACGGGCGACACGTGCGGCGGCGGTAGCTGCAACCCCGGCGGTCCGACGAACTGCGACGACGGCAACTGCTGTACGAACGACAGCTGCAACCCGTCCAGCGGATGCGTGCACACGGCGAACACGACGCCTCCGGTCTTCACCACGCAGCCGTCTTTGGGTGCGTGCGCTGTGATCTGGCCGCCGAACCACGGCTACGTCGACTTCACGGTGGCCAGCACCGGGGCGTCGGCGTCGGCTCAGTGCGGCATCGCCTCGATCTCGTTCGCGAGCTGCTCTTCGAGCCAGGAAGAGAACGCGTTCGGGACGGGCGACGGCAACTCGATCCGTGACTGCGTGTACGAAGCGGGCGCCCTGCACGTGAGGGCGGAGCGCAACGGTACGTGCAGCCCGATCGGGCGTGACTACTCGGCGACGCTGGTGGCGACGGACGTGTGCGGGAACACCGCGACGTCCAACCCGGTCCACGTCGGCGTGTGGCACGATCGCGGACACGGCCCGTCATCGGGCACGATCTATCACTCGAACGGGAACACGAACGACACGCGTCCTGGGACGAACGGGACGTACGGCACCGGCTGCGGCGCGGGCAGTGCGTGCGTCAACGGCACGGCCCACGACAGCACGGACTTCGATCCTGAGATGGAGATCTCCCAGGGTGCCGCGATCAACGTGAACGACCTGAAGCTCGGGAAGTCGGGATCCAACCTGGCTCTGACCTGGACCTCGCCGACCCACGCACCGGGCATCGACGTGACGCGGTTCCACATCTATCGGCTCGATCCTGTCTCCTTCGTGTGGGAGTACATGATGGAGGTGCCGAAGCAGACCCTGACCTGGTCCGACACGAACCTGCTGGACGGGCTCGGTCACCAGTACAAGGTCACGGCGGTCATCAAGCCGTAAGCTTCGACCGTAGTTGTCCCTACGACCGGGACGGTGCTTCGGCACCGTCCCGTTTTTTTTGCGCGGATGACGCAGGTCGCTCCGTTAGCCCTCCCGGAACAACCACCTGGAAATCGGCCGGTTGCGGAGACCGCTGCCTGAGCGTCGCAGCGGCTTGTGGAGCCGGTTTCTCGAAGGGACGCGGGACTCCCCCCACCCGTGCGAGCCTCGAAGCGTTCCTATACGCATCTCCGGATCGTGCCGCGCGTGGCAGGCCTCAGCGAGATTTGGGTGGATCCGGGACCGCTCGAGCCTCTTGACGTGCGTGGCCGCTCCTCTTCGGTGTCGCACGATCGCGGACACGGGCACCGGCTGCGGCGCACAAGGTTACGGCGGTCATCAAGCAGGGGCTATTTGATCGGAGGGACGTACGCGGCGCCGAGCTCCATGTCGGAGAAATGCAGAGAGCCGGCGCCGCTGAAGTCGGCATCCTTCGGCAGCACGGTTTCCCAGAGGGCGGCGGTCAGCACGGCGCCGCGCGCGAGTCGGTCCACGAGCACGCGCCGCATCGACCTGCATCCTTCGTCGGCCGGCCGCCGGAGCGCGAACTCTCGGCTTCCGGGTGAAGCGAGCTTCGTCACGGCGTGCCGCCGGTCGAGATCCGACACCGTGGCGACCGTGGCCAAGCTGTTTTCCAAGACGGCGCGGACGAGAGCGCCGGGGTTGTTCGACCCCGCGCTCCACTCGCGAACCCAGCGCGCGCGGCTCTTGCGCGCGAGCGACAGGACGTCCTCCGCCAAGCCCGGCTCGAGCGCGTTGACACAGTCGGCTTCGAAGTAGAAGTGCACTCCACCCTGGCCCGAGGCGAATCCGTTGGTGTCGGCCGTGGCGTGGTAGGGCACGGCCACGTCCCCCGAATAGTGGGACATCACGCCGAGGTCGTACAGCCCGAGATAGATTCGTCGCGCGTCGCCGGTCGCCGACGCGCCCCGCTGGTGGCCGCCACGCGGCGCGCGAACGTCCGCGAGCTCACCGCGTGCGAGGTCGAGGAACTGCGCGATGCGCCGATCCACGCTTCCGCGCTCCGATCCGGCGTCGGCGGGGGAGTCGAGATTCAAGAAGTGCGTCGGCGCCTCGATCGCGCCGTCGGCGCCGTCCTCGCTTCGGAACGCGGCGTCGGGCAGGTACGAGTAAACCCCTAGCTCGAATCGATGCCGCGCGAGAAGCGGGCCCCAGGTCGCCGGGAGATCGTCCTGAACGAGCAGCGCGGCGGTCTCGGCAACGATGCGGTGCCCGACGGGTCCCCACGCCCACGCGGCGTGAGGGATCGCGGCCGCGACGAGAGCGGCGAGGAGCCTCCTCATGCTGGGCGATTATCCTGCGATAAACTGGGGACTCGCGCATGGGGAAAAAGAAGAAGGATCCGGCGAAGGGTCAGCGACACGCCCCCTCTCGACCCGCGGCCGTCGATCCCCGGCCAACGTCCAGACGGAAATACTGGGTGACGCGGGCTCTCCTCGTGGTCGTCCTCGCGTCTGGTGCCGTCGTGTTCTATGCGCGCTCCGGCTCATTCTACCGGCCGCGGGTGGCGTCGGGATCGCTCAAGGGGGACAACGTCCTCCTGATCACGCTGGATACGACGCGGGCCGACCATCTTCCGGTCTACGGCTATAAGGGCGTCAAGACGCCCGGGCTCGACCGCCTGGCCGGCAAGAGCTTCATCTTCGAGGACGCGATCGCCCAGGTGCCGCTGACGCTGCCGTCACACACGACGATCCTCACGGGCCAGCTCCCGATCGGCCACGGCGTTCGCGACAACGAAGGGTATCTCGTCGACCCCAAGACGCCGACGCTGGCGACGGTCCTCAAGCGGGACGGCTATGCGACCGCGGCCTTCGTGTCGGCGTTCGTCCTCGATTCGCGCTGGGGGCTCGATCGCGGGTTCGACTCGTACTTCGACGACTTCAACGAGTTCCGCGAGGTGAACCGGGACGAGATCCAGAGGAAGGCCGAAGAGACCGAGGCTCAGGTCGAGCGGTGGCTTCCCGCGAATAGGGACAAGCGCTTCTTCTGTTGGGTCCACTTCTACGACCCGCACGAGCCTTACGATCCTCCCGAGCCCTACGCCTCGTCGTACGCCGCAAACCGTTACGACGGCGAGATCGCGTACATGGACCAGTACGTCGGCAAGCTCCTGGGCAAGCTCGAAGAGCTGGGGCTGACCGAGCGCACGATCGTCGTCGTCACCGGGGACCACGGCGAGGGCCTCGGGGAGCATGACGAAAGCACCCATGCGATGTTCATCTACGACAGCACGCTTCACGTCCCGCTCCTGATCAAGCTCCCCGGGAGCCGGCAGAAGAGATTTCCCGGAATCGTGCGGCACATCGATCTCGCGCCGACCGTGCTCGACCTTCTGGGGATTCCGAAGCCTGACGAGATGCAGGGCGAGAGCCTGATCCCGAAAATCAACGGTACGGAAAGGACCCAGCGTCTGGCCTACAGCGAGAGCCAGTACGCGCAGCTCCATTACGGCTGGAGCCCGCTCCGAAGCTTGACGACCGACAAGTATCAATTCATCGACTCACCCAAGCCCGAGCTGTTCGATCGCCAAAAAGATCCCCGGCAGATCAAGAACCTGATTCGGGACCGGGAGGCGGTGGCGGAATCGCTCGGCGAGCAGCTTCGCGGCCTTGCGGCTCGCTTCACCGGCACGCATCTCGAGGGGCCGAAGAAGATGGATGCGGAGACCGAAGAGAAGCTCCGCTCGCTCGGCTACCTCGGGTCGCCCGTAGCCAGCACGCCCGAGAGCTTGAAGATCGATCCCAAAGACAAGAGCCGCATCGTCCGTGACGTCAACGACGCCGTGAAGGCCTTGTCCCGGCGAGAGTTCCAAGGCGCTCTGAGGCTCGCGCTCCCGATCGCGCAATCGGAGCCGGGCATCCTCGATGCGCATCTCGTCGCGGGGTCGTCGTACATGAATCTGCAACAATACGACAAGGCGCTCGACGAGCTGTTCAAGGTCATCGCGCTCAAGCCCGACCACATCATGGCGCTCGCGACCCTGGGGACGACCTACGACGAGATGGGCAATCCCAAAGAGGCCGAGCGCTGGTACCTGAAGGTGTTCCAATACGACAAGGAGCACTCGTACACGGTCGTCAAGCTCGCCAACCTCTATCGGCGCATGAAGGATTCGCAGCGGGCGGACGCTTACCTCGCCAGAGCCATCAAGCCGGTGGACGACTCGCTGGCCTCGATCTCGGAGCCGGCACCGCGCGCGAGGCTCTATGCCGCCCGCGCGGAGATGCTCTTCGGCGCTGACCGCCTCTCGGAGGCCGAGGAGGATCTCGAGGCGGCGATCGCGCTGACGCCGCGCGCCCCGGATCTGCATTTCAACCTCGCGCAGGTCTACGAGAAGGCCCAGAACGTGCCGAGCGCGATCGACAACTATCGGAAGGAGACGGAGGTCGCGCCGTCGAATTTCGGGGCTTACCTCAATCTGGGCCTGCTGCAATTCCAGGCCGGACGCTTCAGCGACGCGTCGGTCTGCTTCCAGAAACTCCTGCAGCTTCGGCCGGGGGAGCCCCGCGCATCGTTTCTACTCGCCGAAACGTTAGGCCAGCTGAACACCAACCTCGAGCAGGCGGTCCAACTGACGCGGCAGGGACTGGCTCAGATGCCGGATTACAAGCGCGGGTACGAGCTGCTCGCTGATCTGTACACGAGGCTCGGCCGGTCCGCGGAGGCGGCCCAGGCCGCCGCTGCGGCGCGCGGCCGCTGAGTCAGGAACCATAGCGACGCCTCATCTCCTTTGCGATCGTAGCGACCGCGAGCCGGCGCGACAGCGCGCGCCGCATCACGAACGACGCGAGCCGGTTTCCCCGACCCGTGATGACGACGGGCCGGCGGCCGAGGGCCGCCATGGCCTCCCGAGCGACGTCGCTCGGGTCCTGGGGACGCGGGGCGAAGAAAGCGGCCCGACCCGAGACCGTCTTGCGCGAGTAGCCGGGGGTCTCAGTCGCGCCCGCGCAACAAGCCAGCACGTCGATGCCGCACTCGCGGAGCTCGCTCCACAACCCCTCCGCGAGAACCAGGTTGTACGCCTTCGTCGCCCCGTACGCTGCGACCAGCGGCGTTCCTTGGAATGCGGTCAGAGACGACATCAAGACGATCCCGCCGCGCCCGCGCTCCGCCATTTTCCCGCCGAACGCGTGGCTGAGGACGAGAGGGGCGCGAACGTTGACGTCGACTGCGGCCGCGTGGGACGCCAGTGGAACCTCGAGGAAGCGCCCGATGGTGGAGGCGGCTGCGTTGTAAACGAGAAGGCCCACCGCGAGACCATCGCACGCTGAGACGACCCTGTCCCAAGACGCGGGAGAGCCCAGATCGCACGCGAGTGGGCGCGCGTCGATACCATGGGTTCCGCTGAGCTCCGTTGCGAGCGCCTCGAGGGGGATCGCGCGCCGGGCAACGAGAACGAGGTCGAACCCCTGCGCCGCGAGTCGGCGGGCGAAAGCCGCGCCGATCCCCTCGGATGCGCCGGCGACGAGGGCCACCGGTCCATACCGGCCGACGGCGCCGGAGGCTCGACGATCAATCGGCGGCGATGAGCTGCGCAAGGTCAGCCATCAGGGCCGAGCGGACCTCCCCGAGGCTCCGGAAGTCACGCGGATAGCGAATCCGGCGCGCCGGGACGCTGTCCAGAATCGCTCCGAGCCTTTCGAACACCTCCCGAGCGCGCTCCGGATCGTCGAGGTGAAGCTGGAACGAGGCGCGGAGCAGCGCGAGGAACGCCTCACGCTGAGGCAGGGGATCGACGGCGATCGTGGGACCCGAAGCCAATACGTACAGCGCCTTCAGCGGATGTGGTCCCGCGGCACGCCGGATCAGGACGCCAAGGCGATCGACCCGGCGCTTTTTCGTGTAATGGGCGACCAGCGCCCCCTGCGCCTGGTGGCGGTCGAACAAGGCGGCCAGCGGCCCGGGATGCAACCGCAGGCCGGGATACGTGGCCACGGCCTCGAATCTCCCCGTCGCCGCCGGACGGATGACGATGCCGTCGTCGGAGAGCAGCGAATAGCCGGCGCGGGCGAACTCGGCGCACAACGTCGATTTCCCCGCTCCCGAATCGCCGAGGAACGCCAGAGCACCCTCAGAGGTCGCGACGCAACCGGCGTGAATCATGATCCGACCGCGATGGGTCAGGACCCTCGGCAGCACCTGATCGATGAGGAGATGCTCGAGGGTCGGCGTGGGAACGGCGGGGTGGGGCCGGCAGGTGATCGCACGACCGTCATCGTCGATCTGAAACGTAGCGAGCCCCGGCACCCCCAGCCGGTACTCGTTGCCGTCACGCGCGCACGAGAGCGAGATGCGGCCATCGGGAGACCGCCAATGGTGATCCCATTGGATGCGGGGTGCGCTGGCGGATTCAACCGGGCCGAAGCGAATGGAACACTCTCGCCGTCCCGACCGAACGACCGGAAGCTCCGGAAGCGGAAGCTCGCTCTCGAGGACGAGATCGGCGAACCGGTAGCGCACGTCTAGGGGCGCGGTCTCTTCCCGCTCGATCCTTCGTTCGCGTTGCCGGAGCCTCCGGTCGTCAGGTCCTTCAACTGACCGTACTCCGTGAGGCTGGGCGCCTTGTAGACTTTGCGGGGGTTCTTGGCATCGGTCCTCTTCGAGGGATCCATTCGGATTGTTCTCCTGTGGAGTGAGAACCCATCAACCCGCGAGGGGAAGACGGGAGGGCGCTGCCGGGCCGTTCGCGAGCGCGCCGGCATCATACCGCGCCAATCCGATCCTGCGAAGCCAGGATGCGAGGATCGCCGTCGTCCATAGTGTTTCCACTGGTTCCGTATCGCCACGCCGATACCGATCGTGCAACTTCCTGACTCTTTCAATATCGATATAAGCCGCCAGCGGGCTTTCGGCGTCGGAGATCTCGCGGGCGAGAAAGTCCCCGCAGCATGCGACCGCAGCCCCCAAGAACTTCGGTCCGAGGCGCACCCAGCGGTCGCGTCGCCAGCGCACCGTGTCTGGGACGTAACCTTCGGCGGCCCTGCGCACGATCAACTTCGACCAGCCTCTGTCGACTTTCTGCCGCCGAGGGAGCGCGAGGCAGAATTCGACGACACGCCGGTCGAGGAATGGGTGTCTCACCTCGATCCGGCACGACGCCGCGACGCGGTGATACCGCTCGGCCGCGGCGGCGATCTGAGGGTGGGAGAGCTCGCGGGCCTGAATCTCTCGCGCTAAGCCCGCCCTGGAAGGGTGTCGATGCGCCCAGAACCGGCGCAGTCGGCCGCCGAGATCGATCTTGTGGGCAAAATCTCGGCTCAGGACAGAGCCTTCGAGCGCCTCACGGAGAGCGCGCGCGTCCCGGATCGGCCGCCACAGAGCGCGCAACGCGGCCGGAGTGAACGCGCGCCCCGCGCTGGTGGCCAGCAGCCTGGCCGCCGACGACCAGGGCTCGTAGGACCCCTGGTAGAACCACCCGAATCCTCGCGCTTGGCGGATCGCCTCCCACCAGGCTCCCCTCTGGAGCAATCCGACCAAGACGTCGGGCTCGTGCGAGGCGACGACGTCTCCGTCAACTCCGTCGAGAACGACGCGCACGCCTTGACGGTGCGCCGCAGCGTAGAGCAGGAGGGGAAGCATCATCGTGCCGTCGAACGGCTCGTCGATGGAATCCAAGAAGGCTTCAATCTCCGTCCGGTACTCCTCGATGTCGCAGGGCCGGACCGTGATCGGGTGGAGCCCGGGGAGCCCCGCAACGACGCGGATGTGATGCGACTCTTCACAGCCCGGGTCGTCCGTGATCCCCGAGAGCGTCAGAAGCCGAGGGTTCCCCAGCGGCTCGAGGACGCGGCGAGCGAATCCGACGATCGTGGAGGAATCAAGCCCGCCGCTCAACATCGATGCCGTCGAGTCCGAGAGGCGGCAGCGGACGGCTTCGGTGAACACCTCACGAAAGGCCTCGACATATTCACGATCGCCGGCCAACCGGATCTCGCGGGAGGGGTCTGGCCTCCAGTAGGGAGCAGCGATCGCCCGCCCGCCGGCGGCGATGAGCCGATGGCCCGGAGGCAGCCTCGAAACGCCCCGAAAAAACGTCGCGGTGTGATCGAGGCACTCGAGCTCAGGGACCAAGGTATCCGCAATTCGCGCCTCGTCGAGCTCCAGGGGGAGACCATCGACCGCCGCGACGGCCTTCGCCCGCGTCGCAAACGCGAGCCCTCGCTCCGAGGCGCGGTAGTAGAACGGCTTGACCCCCAACGGATCGCGTGCGCCGAAGACCGACCCTGAGGATGCGTCTCTCACGACGAATGCGAAATCGCCCAAAAGCTTGTCGGCGGATGTGTCGCCCCAACGATCGTGGGCGCGAAGCGCCAGCTCGAGATCGCCGACGCCTTGCTGCTCGGCGCGGTCGATCCCCAGCGCGGCGAACAGCTCAACACGATTGTCCAGCCGGGCCTCGCCTTCGATCGTGCGACCCCTCACGCCGGAGAGGGCTCCGAATCGCCGAGGTCCTGCTCGAACGCGCGGAAGCGCGAGCCCACGTCGTCCGTGTCGTTGAGTGGCCGACCGTGGTGCTCGACCCACGCGTGCGCGCGAAGGCCGTCTGCTTCGCGCGCGACCCCAATTTTCAGCGTGGCCTCGATCCCTTCCCGCCGCAGCAGACCCCACAGCAGCAGCGAGCTTCTCAGGCAGCTCGTGCGGACCGGTCCTCGCTTGGCGGCGATCGAGACGATTCGAGCGACGAACCGTGCCCGGACCAACGCGTCCGTCTGCGACGTCGTCTCGGGGCCTCCCAGCTTCACAATCCTGGCCACGAGGGTTCGTGCTCGCCGGAACCCCAGAACCGCGACCGCGGACGCGACGAACGGCATCGCGACGGCACTGACGATCAGAAGCCGCAGCTCCGCCCCGCTGAGCGCACGGAGTCTCGCCAGGTCACGCATTCCCGGTCCGAAGAAGGCCCCGCTGTGCCAGCTCGTCGATCAGGGCCGCCATGTCCCGTTCGAGCCGTTCGGGTTGCACGTCGTATTCCTCGAGCATCGCTTCATAGGCGTCCTGGATCGTCGGGGACGTCGTCAGGAGCTTGTAAAGACGGCTTCCTGACGCGTTCAGCCCGTAGTAGGTCTCCGTTTCGAGGTCGAGCAGGATGGCTTCGTCCCCTAGGTCCTTGCGGAGCGCCCGGGAGGTGGCAAAAGCACGGCCGGCGAGAGCCTCGTGGAGAGGGCCGTCCTTGTCGGCGCGTTTCAAGCCGCACCCCGGCGAACGAGGCCACGGAGGTGCGCGACGCGGCCGACCTGCCGACCGTACCTTGCGGCGATCCACCATTTCTCGGGCCAAAGGGTGCGGCCGAGGAGGCGGGCTCCGTCCCTTGCCCGGTCAACGAGCGCGAGCAAGAGCAGATGCCGCCTCGAAGCCCGCGTCAGATCGCGTCCCGCGAGGATCGCCTCCGGCGTGACGAAGGCGCGGAGCGCGGCACGGCGCATGGCCGGAGGGCGGAGCCGTCTCAACGCGGAGGCCGATCCGGGCAGCCCGATCAGTCGGTCGGCCGTATCGAGCACGAGCCAGACCGCCGTCGCCATCCGCCAGTCCCTCGCACGGCCCCCGACCTCGTCCCAGTCGATCCGGTGCCTCCGCGCCATGACGGCGAGGTCCATCAGCCCGCGGAGCGGCGCCTGGCCGAACTGGCTGGCGACGACGTGCAAGGCGGTCTGGAGGACCGCATCCTCGACGGCGAGGCGACGCGCGTGGCGTCCAGGCCCCACGGGCTCCGCTCGGCGCCACAGCGCGTCCGCGTCCGGCCGAGCGGTGCGCCACGCCCACCATCCTTGGAACGGGCCAAAGTGAAGCTCGACGAGCCCGTATCGTCCCTGTGCCGGGCTGAATATCAACTCGCCGTCACACAGGCTCTGAAGCGCGGGAGGCCGGTCGGGCCGGCCCGCTTCTTGGAGGTATCCCAACTCGATCAAGACCCGCCCGGCGCGGGACATGTCTTCGTTTCGAACCCACACGTCGAGGTCGGTCATCGGACGAAAGCACCAGTCTGAATAAGCGCTTTCCGAAACGGCCGCCCCTTTGAGCAACACCATGGCAATGTCGAGTCCGGCGAATCGGCGCTCGATGCGATCGAGCTCCTGGAGGTGAGCCAAATTGCCCGCGGCTGCTCCCGCGGCGGCTGGGCGAAGCCTTGCCGCCAGCTCTGGATCCGATGAGCGGGCGCACTCGAAGCCAAGAGCGCCGAGATCGAGCGCGACGAGCCAGCGGGCCATCTTCGATCCGTCGACGTCGGACGCCAACCGCCCGAGGCTGGCCGAGGATCGACCGACCGCCGTCTCGGCAAGCGACGACAAGATTCGTCGCGCGTGACGCTCGTCGCTCACGGCCACCACGTGCTGAGGCTAGCCGCGGAAGCGCGGCCGCGTCAAGATTGCATCCGTGACGCCGATGCGCCTCATCACCGGTTCGGACGGGAAGCGACGATGCTTCTGGTGCGGTGACGATGAAGACTACGTCGCCTACCACGACACCGAGTGGGGGCTTCCGGTGGCCGACGACCGCCGCCTGTTCGAGAAGCTCTGCCTCGAAGGGTTTCAGTCCGGGCTGTCGTGGCTGATGATCCTGAGGAAGCGCGACGCGTTCCGCAGGTCGTTCGCCGGCTTCGATTTCGAGAGAGTCGCGCGGTTCGGGTCGCGCCATGTCGAGCGGATGCTGCAAGACCCGGCGATCGTCAGGCATCGCGGCAAGATCGAATCGACGATCGGCAACGCCCGGCGCGCGATCGCGTTGGCGGACGAGTTCGGCTCCCTCGCGGCGTACGTATGGGGGTTCGAGCCGGACCGAGCGAGCCGAGTCCGCTCGCCGTCGGCCCCGCCCGAGGCGCAGGCGCTTTCGAAGGATCTGAAAAAACGAGGCTGGACGTTTGTCGGCCCGACGACGGTCTATGCGTTCATGCAGGCAATGGGATTGGTCAACGACCACGTCGAAGGCTGCGTCTTTCGACCTCTCGCGGAACGCGCCCGAACGGACGTCCAAATTCCAAAACGGAAGCGGTAATCTGGCACCTTTACGGGAAGCCAGAAAACCGTGTCATTTTTGCGGTGTTCGACCCGCCGTCCGATGCGAATTTGCTCCAAACGGCGCCCCGATCTGGTGGTAGATTCAGGCATTCGCGAATCGAGGATGGGGTGCGCAAGGGGGTTGGCGGCTGTCTGGCGCTCGTCGCGCTGCTCGCGCTCGGCTTGCCCGTCGCGGCGGGGGAGCCTGAGGGCCGAGTTGCGTTCCGATACGTCTGGGTCGACAACGCGGACAGCGCATCGACCGTCCCACTGCTGCGCCTGACGATCAACGCCGTCGTCCCCCTCGGCGAGGCACACTTGAGCGCCTCGATTCCCAAGGGCGTTCAGATGAGCGTGCGCGCCGCGGGGCGCGCTCCGACTCCGTGGGCGGACGAAGGGCTCACCCTCGGCAGTCTGGCAGCCGGGCAGACCGTGGTCGTCGACCTCGAAGTCGCCAGGCCGGCTTCCGGCGGAGGACTCATCGAATTCCAGCTCGATGCCGTGCGCGACGGTCAGACGGTTCACGAAGGGGTCGGCGTCGTCGTGGGCCAGCCCGGGATCACTCCCAAACTCCGGAACGGGGCGGCCGAGTTCCCCGCCGCCCAACAGGATCCCACCCCTTGATGCGCCTCGCGAGGGCGGTCATGCTCGCGGGCCTGGCGCTCGCCGTGGGAGGCACCGCACGCGCCGCGAACTGGATCGCCAGCGGGACGATCGACTATCGCGACCGAGAGTTCAACGAGACGGGATTCACCGGTGTCGAGCCGCTGCTGCCCGCCCGGTTCGTCGACATCGAGATCGTCGACAACGGCACCGGCGCGATCATCGGGTCGGGCGCGACGAACGCCTCAGGGGCGTTCTCGTTCACGGTCTCCGACAACGCGACGCGCAACATCTACATGCGGGCCTTGACGAGGTCAACGAAGACTTCCGGGCTCTTCATCAGCGTCGTGAACTTGAGCTCGGTTCCGTACGCCATCGCCACGAGCGTCATCAACAGCCACACCCCCAACACGAACGTCAATTTCGGGACGCTCGTCGCGGCGATCGGGGCGGGGGGCGAAGCGTTCAACATGTACGACATGGCCGTGTACGGATCGGACTACATGGCCTTCCTGCAGGGCGCCCGGCCGAACTCCTCGCACTCGTACACGATCCGTTGGGCGATCAACAGCGGGAACACCAGCTCCTTTACCACGGGCAGCACGACGGACATGCGCGATACCGGCGGCTACGACGACACGGTGGTGCTGCACGAATACGGGCACTTTGCCGTCAACAACTACTCGGCGACCAGCACCCCCGGCGGCTCGCACTCCTTGGCCGACTGTTTCCAAAACGCCGCTCTCGCCTGGGAGGAGGGGCACGCTTCGTATTTTGGCGGCAACATCCAACGGCACTTCGGCTTCCACCACCCGAACGTCTACGTCCGCACGGACGACGGTCCCGGTCCCGGTCACATGGTCCTCTGGTTCGACATGGAGACGATGTCCCAGTACGTCTGCCACGGCGATACCAGCGAGGTGACGGTCTTCACGGCCCTGTGGGACATCACGGACGGCGCGTCGACAGACGACTTCACGCCAGGCGCGGACGACACCCCGATCGACAATCTGGCGCTTGCCGACAGCGAGCACTGGCAGGTCATGACGAGCGGCCTTCCGGGGAGCAGCTTCATCACGGCCGAGGACTACTGGGACAAGTGGTTCGCGGCGCCGATCTCGAACGGCTTCTACAACGAGATGAAGTCGATCTTCGCGAACGGCGTCCAGATCAATTTTTTCGAAGACGGCTACGAGCCGAACGAGACCCAATCCGCCGCGAAGCCGATTGCGGCCGACGGCGTCCCGATCCACTTGACGTTTTTCAGGGACCCGGACGGCGACCACAGCGGAGGCAACGTCGCTGACGTCGACTGGTTCTCGTTCTCGGCGACGAACGGCAACGGCTACACGATCGACACCGAGAGCCTGCTTTCGGGGTGCGACACGCTCCTGCAGATCTACAACTCGGGCGGAACCCTTCTCGCCTCGAACGACAATCGTTCGTCCGGGGACCCCTCGTCGCTCATCAACTGGACGGCGCCGTCGACCGGAACCTTCTCCGTCAAGGTCTCCCGCGTCGGGACCAACATCCAGTACGGGTCCTACGATCTGCGCGTCACGGGACCGCCCGACGGTGACGGCGACGGCATACCCAACGCGAACGACAACTGCCCCACGGTCTTCAACCCATCCCAGACCGACGCCGACGGAGACGGCAAAGGGGATGCGTGCGACAACTGCCCCAACGTCGCCAACGCGAATCAGGCCGACGGCGACCTCGACAACATCGGAGATGCCTGCGACAACTGCCCGACTGTCGTCAACACGAATCAGTCCGACGGCGACCTCGACGGCAAGGGGGACGCCTGCGACAACTGCCCGACCGTGGCGAACGCGAGCCAGACCGACACCGACAGCGACGGACGAGGAGACATTTGCGACAACTGCCCGACCGTGGCGAACGCGAGCCAGACGGACACCGACGGCGACGGGAGGGGAGACGTTTGCGACAACTGCCCCGCGGTCGCCAATCCGAGCCAGACGGACACCGACGGCGACGGGCGAGGGGACGTCTGCGACAACTGTCCCCTGATCCCCAACGCGGATCAAATAGACACCGACGGCGACGGCCTGGGAAACCTCTGCGACAACTGCCCGAACGTCGCCAACACTAGCAATGTCGATACGGACGGCGACGGCTTCGGCGACGTCTGCGACAACTGCCCGACGGTCGCCAACGCGACGCAGGACAACGCCGATCATGACTCACTGGGCGATGCGTGCGATCCTTGCCCCCTCGATCCGCTGAACGACGTGGACGGCGACGGTCTCTGCGGAAATCTCGACAACTGCCCGACGGTGGCCAACCCGAATCAGTCCGATCTAGACGGAGACGGCATCGGAGATGCGTGCGATCCCGATCGGGACGGGGACGGCATCGCGAACGGCGACGACTGCGCCCCCGACGCAAAAGGAACGACGGCGCTGCCGGGCGAGGCCTCGGGGCTCGGCTCCGATGCGGACAAGAAGACGATTCACTGGAACCCGACGGCCCAGGGTCACGTGTACGGCGTTTACCGTGGCTCCGTCGCTCACGGCGCGCCTTTCGCCTACAACCACACTTGCGTCATTCCCTCCGTCGCGGTGCGCTCGGCCGTCGACGCCACGAATCCCGCCCCCGGCGAGCTGCTTTACTACCTGGTCGCGGGCCGCAACTCTTGCGGAGACGGATCGCTGGGGACCGGCGCGCAGGGCTTGCGACCCGAGGCGCCGAGCTGCTCGTCCGACCCGCTGGCCGACGGCGACGGAGACGGCACTCCCGATCTCGACGACGTTTGCGCGGCGATCGCCGACCCGACGCAGGCCGACGCGGATGGGGACCGCGTCGGGGATGCGTGCGACGGGTGTCCGAACGCCTTCGATCCCGATCAGATCGATCTCGACGGCGACGGGCTGGGGGACGCGTGCGATCCCTGCCCGCTCGATCCGCTGAAC
>CAZEII010000009.1:0-111932 GCA_964511835.1 uncultured Acidobacteriota bacterium
GTACGAGATTCCGTTGGACGCGCTCGGGGAGAAGTTGGCGCTCGATTTGGAAGTCAATGAGCTGAAGAACCCGCCGGATACGAGCGGGAAGACGTTCGGGCAGTTGACAGATGAAGGCATCGCGTTTAATCAGCGTGGGCTTAAATGGCATTTCTATGCAGCCCAGCGAGATGCGCTAGCACGCGCGAATTCGGACCCTCTGCATGGGGAGAATCGTACCCGGCGAGAGCAAGTTGCCCGAGCGACGCTTGCACATGGGATCGCGGCGCGCGCAACCGGGCGTTACACGCTGGCCCTCCTCGAGTTCGGATTCGTCCGGGACCACCTTGAGGCGCTCAGCGCCGAACATCTACCAATAGTGTTCGAGCAGTCGGCCGTTGCTAAAATGCGACTTGGTAGTCTCGACGAAGCGCGTGTTTTGGTTGATCGAGCGGTCGAGCTCGCGAACAACGCGCCGTTGAAGCGCAATCTCGGTGACGCACTATCCACTCGAGCGAATCTCGCAAGACAATCTAACGATTTTGCCGCTGGAATCGCCGGGTACCAGGAGGCTTTCTCAGCCTACAAAGTGGTGGGGCGAAGGGTCGACTGTGCGCGCACGATGAATAACCTGGCGCTGATCTATTTTGACGTCCGGAGACTCAATGCAGCGCGGAGGGCGCTCGGCGCGGCGTACCGCCTGGCCACGGAGCTGGGAGCTGACTCCGTGCGGGCGCGTTCGAGGATACTTCTGGGTGAAATCGAAGCGTTGGAAGGGAATCCGAAAAAGGCATCTGCCCTTTGGCATGAAGCTATGGAGATAGCGCGGCGCACTCGAGAAACGCTCGTTCAGTTCAATGCAGAGTTCCAACTGTACAAGCTGTCGATCGAGCAAGGCAATCTGACTGCAGCGAATGCGCTCGGGCGACGCCTCAACCGGATGGCGCCCTGGGTGTCGCGAAGTGAATCAGACGTGGTCGAGTTTCAACGGCTATATGCGATCTACAGGAAGCCGAAACAGCGTGGTGTTGCCACAGTGCAACCTGATCGTCCCGCTGGCCGCAACCCATTGTCGCCCGAGAGGTTGTAACGCAAAGAACTCAGCGGTATTCCCTGAGTGGTCTCGATTGTCGCTCGGGGGAGGTCGCTATGAAGAGCAAGCTGCCAGTATTCGCGATCGCAATGTGTTCCTTGTTTGCTGCTTCACGCTCATGCTCCGCGGGGACCGATGAGCATCCGACTGTCGCAGGGTGCAGTGCCGTGCGGCGTGCGGACTCCGGCAGTCCGACGCTGTTTGTTCTTGTTTGCCAAACACTCGACGACCCTTCACCAAATAAGAATGAGGGACCACCGCCAGAGAAAGTCGACGTCCAGGTGACTAGCTCTCTGCTCCCTCCGGACTGGCGCTCCACGCTACCTCGTCTGCTCCGTTCAGCGCTCTTCAGCTTTCGCAACGCCCCACCACCACCCACTCCCTGAACCCCCGCGGGGAGCGTAAACGGCTGCTTCATCGGCCCCATGAACGGCGTGTTAGGCTCCCCGCCCCATGGCGTCGCGGGCCCGAACACGTGCGACGATTCTCGCGCATCACCTCTACGACTTCGCGGAGTGCGAGCATCGGATTGCACTTGACGCGACGCTCGAGCGAGAGGCGCGAACACCGTCCGACGAAGCGATGTCGTTGTTGTTCGAGCACGGCCGGCGGTTCGAGCGAGAGGTTGCAGGGCGGTTGGGGTATGCGGCGGTCGAAGTGCCGCACGGTGACTGGGACGCCGCCTTCACGCACACCCGTAGCTTGATTCGTGACGGTGTCGCCGGGATCGACCAGGGCGTGCTGATCGAAAGCGGGCGACTCGCTCGGCCGGATCTCCTGGAACGGACGCCGGGCGCCTCGGCCTTTGGAGATTTCCACTACATCCCCGGCGACGTGAAGTCCGCGAGGACACCGCGGAGCGATGCGGCTTTGCAGGTCGGATTCGCGGCGCTCCTGCTCGAAACAATTCAGGGCCGTCGACCCAGTGTTGGTTTTCTCATCCTGGGCGATAGACGCCGCGAGGAAATCGATCTCGACGCCATCCGCTGCACCGTCGACGACGCGGTCGCGCGAGCGGAGCGAATCGCGAACGGAGAGGCGGCAACGTCTCCGTTTTTTTCTTCCGCGTGCGCGCGCTGCCGGTGGCGCGACCATTGCCTTCCACAGCTCGAGGGGGCTCGGGACCTGTCCTTCGTGCATGGCATGACGAGAGCTCGGCGACGGGCGCTCCAACAGTGCGGCATCGCGAGCATCGACGATCTCGCCGCGGCCGACGTCAAATCGCTGGTCGAGGCCGGCGCACCATCGGAGGGGCTGGTGCGGATGCGGCTCCAGGCGAGGACGCTTCTCGACGGGCGCGTGTCGAAACAGCGGGCGGTGGCGCTCTCCCGCGGGCTCGAGCGCGAGCTGTACCTTCGGATCGAGACCGATCCGCTCGATCATGGCGAGCCGTTTCTGATCGCATGCGCCGAATCGGCGACGGCCGGCCCGATCGACGCAATGCGGATCGAGATCGTGTCGACGCCGGACGAGCGGCGCGCTGCATTTCGCGAGATTCTCGAGGTGTTGGAGTCCCCTGCCGCGCGGGCAGAGCCGATCTACACGTACGGTGGAACTACGGCGCGTGCGTTCGATGCTCTGGCGGAAGCCTTAGCGCTCGACCCGGCGCGCGCGGGCGATCTCGCGGGTCGCTTCGTCGATTTGGCGCCGTGGGTGAGGCGCGCCGCGGTGCTCCCCGTCTTCCAGTACCGGTTCGACGAGGTCGCCGCGGTGGCGGCCGGACATCCCCGACCTGCACCGGGTCGGGCGGAGGACGCGCTGTTCGTGCTGCACGCGGGGCTGGTCGCGTCACCGGATTCGTCGGTGCGTGCCCGTCTGGAAGAAGCCGGTCGCGACGGGCTGGCGTCGCTGAACGCGATCCGGAGGTGGCTCCCTTCATGAGCGCGCCCACGCTTTGGGACCGGTTGGAGCGGCTGCTTCATCGCGAGCACAACGCGATACTCCTGGGGCACCGTGACCTGATGACGCTTCCGCTCGACGAACGGGTGGAACGTGGTGACAGCCTCGCGGGGCTCTCGTTTCACGGCGAAGCAGCCGGCGGGCGCATCGTCCTTCGATGCGACGACAACCTCGCGAAATTCCGAAACGGGGATGCGCTGCGGCTGTGCGACGCCGATCGCGCCGACGGCGGGCACGGGCTCGGCGTGACCTACGAGTCGTTCGACGAGCAGACCGGGACGCTCGTCGTCGCGCGGGATCCGTTCAGAGCCGATGGAGGGTTCGACGCGAAGGGGCCTCTTCAGCTCGATCTCGAGGCTCAGTCGCTGACCGGGTTGGGGCTCGAGGCGCTGGCGCGCATCCGGGCCGGGCGATCCTCTGCAGCGCGGATGACGAGATCGGTGCTGGAGGGTGCGGCGGCGCGAACCGACGATCTTCGTCGGCGAGCCCTCGCTGCGATCGAGGCCAAGAGCCTCGTCCCGGCGCTCGACGATTCGCAGCGGGAAGCGTTCGTCGAGGCGCTCTCGACCGAGCCGGTGACCCTCGTCCAGGGCCCGCCCGGAACCGGAAAGACGTACGTGTTGGCGTGCATCGCCGTGGCGCTCACTTCGCGCGGATTGCGGATCCTCGTCACCGCCTACACGCATCGAGCCGTGAACAACGCGCTGCGGATGATCGCGATCGCCGACCGGACCCTCTCGGTCGTCAAGGCCGGCAGGGCGAGCGGCGCCGATGATCTTCGGGGAACGCGCGTTCGGAGCGCTGGCTCACTCGCGCGGCTCGACGGCGGGCACGACGCGCGGCGCATCGTCGGAGCGACCCTTTTCGGCCTCAAAGCGGCCTGGGAGGCCGAAGCGTTCGACGTCGTCGTTCTCGACGAGGCCGCGCAGATTCCACTGGCGTATGCGTCCTGCGCTCTTCTCGCCGCAGCGAGATTCGTGCTCGTCGGAGATCATCGACAGCTTGGGCCGATCGTGCAAGGCCAGCACGGCGATCCGCTGGCCGCGCGCTCGCTGTTCGAGCATCTGGCGGAGTCCTACCGGCCGTCGATGCTGCGCACGACGTATCGCATGAACTCGGGGCTCGCCGAATTCCCCAGCCGCACGTTCTACGACGGGAAGCTCGCACCCGAGGCTCGCATCGGCGCCGCACGGTTCGTCTGCGTTCCCGGCGGGCCGTACGACGAGCTGTTCGATCCCGCGCGGCCCGCCGTGCTGGCGCTCGTCGAGCACGAAGGGTTCAGGACACGCTGCCCGTCCGAGGCGCGGATCGTCGCCGGCATCGTGCTCGATCGCATCGTCCGGCAGAAGGGCGATCCCGGCGAGATCGCGGTCGTTTCCCCGTATCGGGCTCAGCTCCGTCTGATTCGCTCGCTGATCCGGAGAGGGCTCGCCGCAGTCGAGGGTTCCGTTCCGCTTCCCGTGATCGATACCGTCGAGCGCATCCAGGGGCAGGAGCGCGATCTCGTCGTCGTCTCGCTCGTCGCATCCGATCCGGATCATCTCGGCGGAGACGCCGCGGCGTTTTTCTATTCCGGAAGCCGATTGAACGTGACGATCACCCGGGCGCGGACGAAGCTGATCGTCGTGGCGAGCCCGCTCGCGTTCGAAGCGTTTCCGAAAACCCTGGCGGGGCTCGCCGACGTCGAGCGGTTCCGCCGGCTGCGTCGCCATCTGCCGGCGTGCGTCGTCCGCGCGCCGGATCCCGCGCAAAAAACGACGCCGCCCCGGAGCGGGGCGGCGGCGTGAGAACGAAGATCGACCGAGCTTAGTTGGTGCCGGTTCCCGGCTTCGGTGCCGGCATGCCCTTGCGGGTCAGCTCGTCGTTGATGACGTCGCGGAACTGCTCGATCGGCTGGGCGCCGACCAGCATGCGGCCGTTGATGAAGAAGGCCGGCGTGCCCGTCACGCCCAGAGCCTGGCCGTCGTCGTAGTTGGTCTTGATCAGGCTGTCGTGCTTGTTCCCGCTCGTGCAGGCCTCGAAGGCCGCGGCGTCGAGGCCGAGGTCCGCAGCGCGCTTGGCGAGATCGGCGTGGCTGAGATCGCCGTTCCCCTCGAAGAGGTTCTTGTGGTACTCCCAGAACTTGCCCTGGTCCTCCGCGCAGTGAACCGCCTCGGAGGCCGGCAAAGCCATCTGGTGGAACGGCAGCGGGTAGTCGAGATAGACGAAGCGGACCTTGTCCTTGTACTCGCTCAGGACCTGCTGGATCGTCGGATGGGCCCGCTTGCAGAACGGGCACTGATAATCGGAAAACTCGACGATCGTGACCGGCGCGTTCGCCGGGCCGATCGCGGGGGCCGTCGCCCGCAGGTTGATCTGGGCGCGCGGGGGCTCGAGAAGGACCTTGACCTCGTTCTTGGCGGAGAGCTCTCCCAAGAATTGGTTCCTGCGGTCGTTGACCTTTTGACCCTTGAGCGTTCTCTCGATGTCGGGCTTGACGTCGTCGAGGGACTTGCCGCCCATCCTGGACTTCATCTTGTCGTAGAAGGCCGAGATCTCTTCCTGCGTCGGCGATCCGGCCTTCTGGTCGACCTCGGTCTGGAGCAGCTGCTCTTCGGTCACCTTGCGAGCCGCCGCTTCCGCCGAGAGCAGCTTGTCCTGGATGAGTCCGGTCAGAGCGCTCGCACGCGCCTCGAACTCCTGCTGGCGGACTTTCGCGAGCTGGCTGGCCGCCGCCTTGTCGACGTCGTCCATGGTGATCGCGACGCCGCCGACGGTCGCCGCCGGCCGCGTGTCGACCGGCGCAGAGGACGCGCTTGCGCCCGAGGCCGGGGCTGCGGGTGTGTCCGCCTTGGCTTTGTCCTTCTTCGCGAGCGCGGGGGCGGTGACCGCGGCAGCGAGCAGCACGATGGTCGTCAGCTTCGAGAGTCTCATCGATCGTTTCTCCCCTTTGCCCGGGTCGCCCGCGATCGTCCTTTCGAGACGAACCGGTCCCGAATCCTGGATAATGTACACGGCGCATTCGGGACCGTCCAACGCCGTCCGAACCCGTGGGCTATCATCCCGACGGAACCGCGTCGTGGCACGGTTTTTTGGCGCGAGGAGCCCCATGCAGACGCCAGTCGCGACCGTCGTCGGGGCCGGGCTCGCGGGGAGCGAGGCCGCATGGCAGGTCGCGGTCCGCGGCGTGCCGGTGCGACTCTTCGAGATGCGGCCCGGGAGAAGCACGGCCGTCCACCGGACGCCGCATTGCGCCGAGCTCGTCTGCTCGAACTCGTTGAAATCCCTCGAGCTGTCCACCCCGCACGGCCTCTTGAAGAAGGAACTCTCGGCGCTCGGGTCGATGATCCTAGACCGCGCCCTGGCGCACCGGGTCCCTGCCGGCGGAGCCCTCGCCGTCGATCGCGAGGCATTCGCGGAGGCGGTCACCGCGGCGTTGGTCTCTCACCCCTTGATCGAAATCGTGCGGGAGGAGATCGTCGAGATCCCCGCGTCCGGGATCGTGATCCTTGCGGTGGGTCCTTTGGTCCCGGAGCCTCTCCAGCGGGCGATCGCGCGATTCACCGGCGAGGAATACCTGCACTTCTTCGACGCGATCGCTCCCGTCGTCGAGGCCGACTCGATCGACAGGACGATCGCCTTCGCCGCGTCGCGCTACGGCAAAGGGGGCGGGGCCGACTATCTGAACTGCCCGATGACCCGGGCGGAATACGAGGTCTTCATCGCGGCGCTGCTCGCCGGCGAGAAGGCGCCGCTCCACGAGCCGGACACGACTCCGTTCTTCGAGGGCTGCCTGCCCATCGAGGAGATGGCGCGGCGCGGCCCCGACACGCTCCGGTTCGGGCCGATGAAGCCGGTCGGCCTCGTCGACCCTCGCGCTGGTGAGCGGCCGCACGCCGTCGTGCAGCTGCGCCAGGACAACCTCGCGGCCGAGCACTACTCGATGGTCGGCTTCCAGACCCAGCTCCGCTGGCCCGAACAGCGCCGGATCTTCGCGATGATCCCCGGCCTCCGCGAGGCGGAGTTCGTTCGGCTCGGTCAGATCCACCGAAACTGCTACATCAACGCGCCTCGCGTCCTCGCGCCCACGCTTCAAGCCCGGGCCCGGCCGACCCTTCTGTTCGCCGGCCAGATCTCGGGCGTCGAGGGGTACACCGAATCCGCCGCCACCGGCTTGCTCGCGGGCATCAACGCCGCGCGGCTCGCGACGGGCCGCGACGCCGTCGTACTCCCCGAGGACACCATGCTCGGCGCGCTGACGCGCTACATCGCCTCCGCCGACCCGACCGACTACCAGCCGACGAACGCGGCGTTCGGCTTGCTGCCGGAGCCCCCGACGCGCTCGCGAAGAAAACAGGATCGGCGCGACGCCCGCGCAAAGAGGGCGATCGCGTCGCTTTCCGCTTGGATCGAGACGGAGGGCAGCGTCGCTCTGGCGGTGCCCTCGCCATGACGCCGGCCGGTGCCTTCGACCGGGCGGTCGCGCGGTTCCTCGCTTATCTCCAAGACCAGCGGCACGTCTCGAAGGAAACGCTGCGCGCCTACACGAGCGATCTCGCTCAATTCCGTGAATCGCTCGCGGAGCGTCATGGCGCGAGGCTCCCGGGACCCGAAGCGATGGAGCCGCACGCGATCCGGGGGTTTGTCGCGCGTCTCCACAACGCCGGCATCGCGAAATCGTCGATCGCGCGGAAGCTCTCCGCCGTTCGCTCGTTCCTGGCGCACGCGGTGCGCCAAGGGGTGATCGACGTCAGCCCGGCCGAAGGGATCCCGACCCCCAAGCGGCCGAAACTCCTCCCCAAGAATCTCACCGTCGATGAAGTGTTCGCCCTCCTCGAGGCGATCGACGGCGCCGACGTCGCGGCTCGCCGCGACCGGGCTCTCCTCGAGCTTCTCTATGCCACCGGCCTGCGCGTCGGAGAGCTCGCGGCGCTCGATCTCGACGACGTCGATCACTCGGGCGGTCTCGTCCGGGTGATGGGCAAGGGGAACAAGGAGCGCATCGTCCCCTTCGGGAGCAAGGCCAAGACGTCGCTCCTCGCATGGCTTCTCGCCTCGGAGCCTCTCCGCCGCGGCCGCGCCGCGAACGCTCTGTTCCTCAACCTGCGCGGAACCCGTCTCACCGACAGGAGCGTGAGACGGATCCTCGACCGCCGGCTGCTGGAGGCCGCGATCGCCGCCCACGTCTCCCCCCACGCACTTCGCCACACGTTTGCCACCCACATGCTGGGCGCCGGGGCGGACTTGCGCGCGATCCAGGAGCTTCTCGGCCACGCTTCGCTCTCGACCACGCAGCGTTACACCCACGTCGGGGTCGACGCTCTCATGGAGGTCTACGACCGGGCGCATCCACGAGCGCGACGGAAGGCCCGGTGATGAAGGAGCACGCGGATCTCGAGCGGATCGCCGTCGAGGCCGCGGAGCGCGGCGGCAAGGTCCTGCGGGACCGGCTCGCCGATCGCCGCCGGGTTCGCGTCGAGGTCAAGGCCAAGCACGACTACGTGACGGAGGTCGATCGCGAGGCGGAGGCTGCCGTCATTGCCGTCTTGAGGAAACGGACACCCGGTTTCACGATTCTTGCCGAAGAGGGATCTCCCGCCGGAGCGGCCACCCCGTACCGCTGGATCGTCGATCCGCTCGACGGCACGACGAACTTCATCCACGGCGTCCCGACGTTCGCGGTCTCGATCGGTCTCGAGGATCAGAGCGGTCTCGTGGCGGGCTGCGTTCACGATCCCTGCCGCCGCGAGACGTTCCACGCGCACCGCGGCGGCGGCGCGTTCCTGAATCGAGCGCCGATCGCTTGCACCGAGCTCGATCACTTGGACAGCTCGCTGATCGCGACCGGATTCCCTTTCCGGGAGATGGATCACCTGCCCGCCTACCTCGCCGTGTTCGAGCGGTACGTGCGGGCGACTTCGGGGGTGCGCCGCGCAGGCTCGGCGTCGCTCGATCTCGCCTACACCGCCTGCGGCCGGTACGACGGGTTCTTCGAAGTCGGCCTGCATTCCTGGGATCTCGCCGGCGGCGCCCTGCTCGTGATGGAGGCGGGAGGCATCGTCACCGACGTTCACGGCGGGTCCGGATTCTTGCGGGAAGGATCTGTGGTCGCGGCGGGATCAGGGCTTCACGCGGCGATGCTGGCGATCACGAGAGCAGCGCTCTAGCCGGCAGGCGTTTCCTCTTCCTGCTTGTACATGTATTTGATCGCATGCTTGTACACGAGCAAGTTGGGCATCCCATCGCGATTGACCTTGATGCAATTGCGGTCATACCACTCGATGTGGCCCCGGAGCCTATCGCCTGTGTCGAGCACCACCACCATGGGCGTTCGGTTCGTCATCTGCTTGACGTAGTAGAACGCCTCGGCGCTGGTGTTTTCCGGTGGAACTTGGCGCCGCCGCACTTGATCGCGCGGCGTTCCCTGCTCGGCCGGAGCGTTCTCCGCGCCGGTCTGCGGAGAGCGGTTCGTCGCAAACCGCTCCTTCATCTCCGCCAGGTTCGGGCGAACGAGTTTTCTATTGATCATGGACTTATTAGAAGTATAGCGGCCGAAGCGAGACCTCGCAAGCGCCGGGGCGACGGCTTTCTAGTTTGTCCCCTCTAGCGGGGACAGTCGATCCTGGTATTTCGGGGAGACCCAGATCGTCCCCTCAGCCCACGCTTTCTTGATGAAGGTCTGGTACTCGGGTGCGAACCGGTCGTTCTGGATCTTGCCTTCGATGTCCCCCTTGACATCGTCGTACGGCTTGATGACATCCTCGGTCCGCGCGTCGACCTTCAGAATGTGGAATCCGTACTCGGCCTCGATCACCGGGCTGACGTCTCCGACCGGTAGCGAAAACGCCACTTGTTCGAGTGCGGCGGCGAGGTCGCCTTTCTTGACCTTTCCGAGCTGGCCTCCAACTTTCTTCGTTCCAGCGTCCGAAACCTCCGCGGCGACCGCTCCGAAATCGGCGTCAGGCGCCGCGACCCTCGTCCGGATGGCCTCCGCCTTGGCCTTCGCGGCGTCTCGGCCGTCCGTTCCCGTCCTCACGACGATCTCTCGCACGGTGGCCTCCGCGGGCACCTCGAACTCGGCGGTGTGGGCGTCGTAGTACGCCCGCATGTCCTTCTCCGAGACGGCAATCCGCTCGATGACCTCGGCGCGTACGACCTGCTGCGGCGCGAACTCGTCGATGAGCCGCTTCTTCAAGTCGGCCATCGTCATGTTTTGCTGCGCCAGCATCTTCTCGAGCTCCTTGTCGCTCGGGATGTTCTGCTGCTCACGGAAGGACTGGACGTAGAACTCCTGCATCTTCGTCATGTCGAAAAGGTGGGCCGCCCGCTGGATGAGCACTTTGCGGTCGATCAGGTGCCGGAGCAGCTCCTTCTTCGCTTGAGCCACCTTTCCGTCGAGCTCGGTTCCCGAGAAGCGCCTGTAGAGATCCTGGAGCGTACCTTGCTCTTCTTCTTCGAGCTCGGATTTCGTGACGATGTCGTCGTTGACCTTGGCGACGATCTCGTCGATGACTTCGGCGCGGGCGAACCCCACCGCGAGCGTGACCGCCGCCGCGGCGCCGAATACACACTGCCTCGCCACCCTCATGGAGCGTTCTCCCTTCGTCGTCGAGCCGGCGAGATCATTTTGAACGCGGGGCGGCGTCCTCCGCCACGTAGATGAACGGCAGCTCCTTCGTGTGCCGCGTGATGACCGTCTTCGCGCGAAGGTCCGCCAGGAGCTGGTCCGACACGGCCTGCGACTTGTCGAGAGCGATCGCGCGGCGGGCCATCTCCCTCCGCCGCGTTGACGCCGAGGACTCGTCGCCGGCGGCTTCGAGGATGAAAAGCAGAACGCTCGATTCGAACGGCAGCGGCGGGCTCACGCTTCCCGGCGTCAGCGCCTTGATGGCGGTCGCCACTTGCGGAGGCAGCGCTTCGAGATCCTCGTTGCTCGGGGCGTCGGGAAGGGAATCGGCCCCGTAGGCCACCTCGGCTTCGGCAAACGACAGCTTTTTCGAAACGATCTCCTGGCGGACTCGCATCGCTTCGGGGTACGACGCGAGGCGCAGCGTCCGGAGCATCCCTCGGAGCGCGGGCTCCCCGGGCGGAGTGTGGGCCGTGAGCCACGCGTCGATCTCCTTCTCGTCGACGTGGACCTCCGCCACAACGACCGATTCGCGGAGCTTCTGGATCTTGAGATCCCGACGCGCGAGCTCACGCCCCGCGGGCGCCGTCGGCAGGTCCTTTCCGAGATACTCGGCCAGCTCCCCGTCCGAGACCTTCACCCCTCGGCGCTCCGCTTCCTGCAGCAGAATCTCGCCGTCGAGATAGTCGTCGAAGAGGCGGCTCTTCACCCGAGCGAGATCGCCGGGCGACGGGGGATCGGCGGCGGGATCCTGAATTTGATTGACGTCGAGATACGCTTGGAGCTCGCCGACGGTGACCGCTTTGGAGCCGACCTGCGCGACCACCCTCTTCGCCGGATCGGGCGCGAACCGGTCGCACGCGACCCCGCCGACCATGGGGATCAGGCATGCGGCGAGGAGCCGGCGAGGGTCCACGAGCGTTATGGTGACGCCACAGGGTCCACCGCACAAGCCCGCAGTTCAGTGTCATGATGTCGGCTTCTCTCTCGCTTCGGTCTTCCCCGTCGAGGCTCGTCATGGCCGGTTTGGATCGCGAATCCTTGAAGCGCGACCTGAAGACGCTCGTCACGACCGAGTGCGACAAGGACGTGGACATCGCCACCATCGACGACGACGAGTTCCTCATCGGGGGGCCCCTCGAGCTGGACTCGCTCGATGCGCTGCAGATC
The DNA here is from genome assembly GCA_964511835.1 of uncultured Acidobacteriota bacterium. GTDB lineage: Bacteria > Acidobacteriota > Polarisedimenticolia > Polarisedimenticolales > DASRJG01 > DASRJG01. Next base: position 11,748 of record CAZEII010000009.1, read on the forward strand.
TGCATGGAGGTCATGAGCCGGTACGGCGTCCGCATCGAGGGAGGCCCCGAGGCCCGTCGCGCGCTGCGCTCCATCAACGCATTGGCCGACACCATCCTCGGCGTCTCGCCGAACGCGCCGTCCTCGTGATCCGCCCGTGCTTTCTGGGGGCGGGGCTGGCGACCCACCTCGGCACGGGGGTCGCGCGCAACGTCACCGGTTTGCACGGGCCGCCGCCACCGCATCAAGTCCTGGAAAGGCGCGTTCACGGACGGCTCGAACGGATTCCGTGCAGGCTCCTGCAGGACTTCCCGCTCGAAGCCCCGGAGACACGGCTGGACAGGTCGGTCGAGACCGTGATCGACGAGGCGCTGGCCGAAGCTCGACTCTCTCCCGTTCAGCGACGGCGCCTGGCGCTGTTCGTCGGCTCGTCGTCGTTCGACATCGGCGTGTCGGAGAGCCGATATCGATCGGAGCTGGCGGGCGGTGGAGTCGCGCTTCCCCTGCGCTCGTCGAGCCTCGGGAATCTTGCCGAGACCGTCCGATCGCGCTTCGGCCTCGACGGCGACAGCTTCAGCTTCAACACCGCCTGCACGGCCAGCGCCAACGCCCTGTGGTACGCGGCGCGAATGATCGCCGCGGGTGGGATCGAGCACGCGTTGGTGGTTGGGGTCGAGCTGATGAACGACCTGACCGCGCTCGGCTTCTTCGGACTCGGGCTGTTGACCCGGACCTCCATGCGGCCGTTCGAAGAGGACCACGATGGAATCGTCCTCGGCGAGGCGTGCGCTGCGCTCGTGATCGGGCCGGGCGATGCGAGCCAATTCCATTGTCTCGGCGGCGCCAACGTCTGCGACACGACGAGCGTGGTCGCCGCCGCGACCGATGGGTCGACGATCGCCGCGGTCCTCGAGCAGGCACTCGCGGAAGCGGGTCTTCCCGCCGGGGCGATCGATGCCGTCAAGGCGCACGGCACGGCCTCGCCGGCGAACGACGAGGGCGAGGCGGCCGGTCTGCGGCGCGCCTTCCCCGCGATGCCGCCGGTGTGCGCGATCAAGCCGTTCATCGGCCACACGCTCGGCGCCTGCGGCCTGGCCGAGCTGGTTCTCTTCTATCGCGCGATCGAACGAGGTTTCCTGTTGGCGACCCCCGGAGTCGGCGCGGCGGGCGGTGCCGCCGGCATCTCGTTGACCCAGACGGAACGGCGCGTCACGGCGGGGAGCTTCATGCTCAACGCCTTCGGGTTCGGCGGCAACAACACGGCGCTCGTCATTTCCCGGGCGTGAGTCGGAGGCGGGATGCGCGTCGTCGCCACAGGGAGCTACGTTCACGCCGCCGATCGCGATCTCCCGCCCCTCAAGGAGCTGGCGCGATCGTCCTCGGGTGCTTCGGTGCGACGCGTCGGGAGGTTCGTCCAGCTCGCTCTCCTGGGTGCCGGACGGTGCGTCGAGGACCGCTCGTTGCCCCGTGACACGGCCATCTACGTCACGTCGTGCCGGGGCGACCTCGAGATCACGCTCGAGGCGCTCGTCGAGATGTGCGAGAACGGACGCCCTCCCGCACCGTTCGCCTTCATCAACGCCGTCGGCAACGCCGCCGGCTTTCATCTGGCGAAGGCCTTCGGCGTCAGCGGACGGTGCCAGTTCGTCACCCGCCGTCATGCGCCGTTGGAGAGCGTGCTCTCCCTCGCGGCGCTCGACATGGCGCATGGGGGCGTGACTTCGGTGCTCCTCGGCTCGATCGAGATGTGCACGATGCCGCTCGAGGAGCACCGCGCCCGCATCGGCGTCGCGCCCGGCGCCCGCGTCGGCGAAGGGAGCCACTGGCTCCTCCTGGCACGCGATCCGGACCTCCAAGCTGCGCTCGGCGCGATCCCGTGCGTCGCCTCGTTCGAGGATGAAGCGGAGCTGGTGCGCACCTTGCGGGAGCGGCGACTCGATCCAGACGACACGCTGATCGCCGGAGGGCAGCATTTGCCGCCGGGGACGCTGACCGGACTCGTCGAGGCGACCGGCCTCTCGCGGGTGTTCGACTATCGCAGCGGGCTTCCTTGGTACGACAGCCAGTTCGGACATGGAATCTGCCGGTTCTTGAGCGACCCATCGGCGGGAACGCTCGTGCACGTCGACGGGGACTCCGGCGGAAGAGTCGTCCTCGTGGTCGTGGAGGCCGCTACAGGCCGCGCGTGATCTCCCAGGCCGCCGCTTCTCGGTCGGCGCATCGCGAGACGATCTCGGCGAGAAGCGTCGCGTTCATCGGCTCGCGCCCCTTGCTCATCTTGGTCGCGCGTAGCGCGAACAGTCGCCAGGAGTCGCCCGCCTCGGTCATCGAGGCCGATGCGCGCGCGAGAAGAGCGGAGTCGAGCCGTCCGGCCGCTTCGCGCAGGAACGCGGCGTAGAGAAAACGGAAGCCGGCCCCTCCCGTGCCGATTTCCTCCTGCATGCGGACGATGTGCCCGAGAAGCCGGGGAAGGTAGTCGCTCCGTCGGCGCGGATCGCGCGAGACCGCCACGATCGCCCGGCCCAAGCGCCGCATGCCGCGAAGCCCGACGAAGGGAATCGGCGCGCTCGTCATGAGGCGCCGATTCGCGCGAATCGCGGCCGGTACGGTTCGAGCCGCGTCGAACTCTTCGGGGATCCGCTCGGGGAAGTACATCAACCCGCGCGCAGCCAACGCGCCCTTGGCAAATCGCGCTTTCATCAGGGCGGCGCGATCGCAGCGCACCGGATCTTCGAAGACCGGGTCGCTGACGAGATAGTCGCCGTTGTCCCGGCCGTAAACGATCAGGTTGTGCGCGTTGAAGTGAAATCGCATGTCTTCGGGGAAGTACGGCAGCCAGAACACGGAGGCTTGGAGCCCCACGGCCCGCCCCCGATCGAGCTGAGCATCGAGCGCGTCCATGCCGCGCTCGCGATCGCGAAACGACTCCCGATGCATCCGCACCCCGACCCGCCTGCAGATCCCCCGAATAATCGCCCCCGGCGGCATGCGATAGGCGATCAACGGCAATCCGGACAGCTTGACGAACGGGATCATCGCGAAGGCCAGCGCTCCCCCGATCCCGAACGCCATCGGCTCCGAGAGCGTGAGGCCGCCGTGGGTCAACAGGGCGGCCATGACGCCGCTCTCGCAGTGCGCCGATTGGCGGTGCTGGAACGTCGCCGGCCCGACCGAGGCCGCCTCGCTCACGGGTGCTCCACGAGCGTCCGGAGGGTCGCCGCGTCGAGCCCCAACGCTTCCGCATAACGGGCCAGGAGGCGATCGCTCAAACGCCGGTAGACCTCCGGGCGGAAGTGCCGTCGAACTCGCCAGCGAAGCAGTCCGGCCGCTTGCGCGAGCAGCGCCACGTCCATGCGCCGAAAAACCATGTAGTACTCGAGCGGCGAGGTCCGTCCCGCCGTGGCGCGACGCCACGCGTCGGCGCGGAGGCGCTCGATCTCGTCGAGGGCCGAACTCGTCGCGAGCGCTTCCGCCTCCCACCCCGAGGACTTGACGGCGACGTACCCGCCGTCGGGATCGACCGCATAGAGGAGTTTGCGGCGACCGCCGTAGCTCCGGATGCGGTCCTGCGGAACCTCGTCCTGCCTCACGCGCCTACACCGCGGTCAGATGCAGGAAGGCGCTCGAAAACCGTCCGCTCTCGGGAACGAAGCAGAGGAGGCGCTGGCGCTTCTTCAGCCGGCCGGAGCGGACCAGCGCATCGAGCGTGACGTAGATGGAGGCCGATCCGGTGTTGCCGCTCGTCTCGATCGCTGTGGACCAGCGCTCCTGAGGCACATCGATCCCGGCCGCCTGCATTCCGGCGGCCAGCTTGTCGCGAAAGAAGAGCGACGAGTAATGCGGCAGGAAGTAGTCGATGTCGGCGGCGCGAAGATCGCGGCGCGCTCTGAGATGGCGGAGCGGCAGCTCGACCGTGTGTCGGACCACCTCGTCGTGGAGCAGCTTGACGTCCTGCTTCACCGCCATCATCGACTCGGTTCGCCACGTCTCCGGTGGGAACTCGCGCCAACCCTTGAGGCGGCCGTCCGGCTGCTTGATGGCGCCGGCGTACATGCACGTCGGGAGATCGCCCGCGTAGGACAGAACGTCGAGCCAGTCGATCCGCAGGGAGACTCCTTCGGGCCGTGCCTTGCTTTCGACCAGTGCGGCGCCGGCTCCGTCGGACAGCATCCAGCGCAGGAAGTCCTTCTCGAACGCCAGCTCGGGATTCTGCTCCAGGCTCTCGATCCGCGCTTCGATCTCGGGGGCGAACGCGTCGGCCCTCATGCTGGCGGACGACAATTCCGAGCCGGTCGCGACGGCCGCGTCGTGAAGCCCGGCGGTCACGACCATGAACGCGTACTTCAGCGCCGTCATTCCGGCGACGCAGACGCCACCGGTCGAGACGACCTCGCAGGCCGACAAGCCCAGCTCGCCTTGCACCATGACGGCGTGCCCTGGCATCAGCTGATCGGCGATCGACGTGCCGCAGGCGAGGCAGCCGATGTGGGGGAGCTTGACTTCGCCTTGCGCGAGTCGGCGGACGGCCTCGGCCGTCATGCCGGCGTTCGTGTAGTTGAAGCGGAGGGTTTCGGGGTCGATCGCGTAGTGCCGACTCCTGATCCCGTTGCTTCGGAGCACGATCTTGCGCGCCCGCGATGGCCGCGCGCCGACTTGCCCCAGCATCCGCTCCATCGCGTCGTTGTCGACCGGAGGATTGGGTAGAAACGCGGCGGTGCGCGTGATGTAGGCCGCCCGATCAGACATGGACGGGCCAACCGCGTGGATCGTCGGATTCACCGGACGGAGCGGCGAAGTAGGCCCGCTGGCGGGCGATGCGGCCGCGGGTCCAAGGAGTCAGGAGCCGCTTGAGCAGAGCGGTCACTGGTGCGACCGTCAGGATCATCATGGCGAGAAAGACGATGTAGAAGCAGAGGACGGCGCGGCGCAGGAGCGAGCGTTCGCCCCCCAGCATCATGAGCACACGGCCCCAGATCCTGAAGCTGCGGTGGCCGATTCTCTCGGAGGCGATGAGGCGCTCGTTGACCTTGACCGCCCCGAGCCCCATGAGCATCGCGGCGGGGTGGACCGGATCGAGCGCCGGGAGCCGGGCTCCGATCGCCTCGCCGAACCTGCGAGCCGCCGCGATGTCCGCAGCGTCGATGCCGGCCGCGGGCACCAGCCCCCGGAGAAACGGCCCGCGGCGGCCTGTGAGCATCCACAAGGGCGTCGACACGAACGTGGCCGCGCTGTGCGTGCGGTCCGTGAGAACGACATTGTCGATCAGGTGCGCTCCGAGCTCGCGAAGACGTCGCTTGACCGCTTCCTGCGCCATCAGCCACATGTTGCGGCAGGCGATCACCGTGATGACCGGTTTCCCGCTGAGCAGACGTGGCGCTTCGGGTGTCTGCAGAAACGCCGTCATCGGCTGGGACGGCGCGAGGAACCAGACCTGATAGGCGAGGACGACGAGATCGAAGGACTCCCTCGGGCCGACTTTGAGGGGCTTCAGCGGCTTCGGCCTCTCGTGGACGGTCTCCGGAAAGGTGTTGAAAAACTCGAGGAACGGCCAAGGAAACGGGTAGGGCTCCCGTGGCTCGAGCGTCTCGAAGACCAGTTCGACGGATGGGCTCGCGAGAAGCGGCGCCGCGATCGATCGAACCACGGCCGAAAGCTGCCCCGTCTGGGAATAAGAAACGAACAGGACCCTCTTCATTGGGCGTCATTGTTCCACATCTCACGGGGCACGGGGTGAGGGGGAGTGCTAGCCGGCCATCGCCTCGTCGAGGATCTCGCGAACCGCCCGAAGTCTCTCACCCGACTTGTGGGGCGCGGGCAGCGTGAGGACTCCTCCGGGGCTCATCGCTCCGCGCCGGCGTGCGACGAGATCGACCAATCGTCGCGGGTCGACGGCTGCCTTTTCCGAGAATCGCATCTGCAGCCTCGTGTCGACGATGTCCACGCTCACCACACCCGCGCGAAGGGCCGCGAGCCTCAGACGTGCGGTGTCGAAGAGGTTATGCCCTGCGGGTGGAAGGTGCCCCCACCGATCTTCGGTGGCCGCCTGAAGCCGGTCGACCTCGGGCGCGTCCTTCGCGAGCGAGAGGCGCTTGTAGACGGCGAGGCGGGCGCCGACGTCGGGCATGTAGCTTTCGGGAATCTTGATGTCGATCGCGAGATGGAGCGAGACCGGCGGGCGCTCATCGATCGACTCCCCCTTCAGGTCGGCGACCGCCCGCTCGAGCATCGTGCAGTAGAGATCGAACCCGAGGGACGCGATGTGACCGTGCTGGCGTGACCCCAGAAACTCCCCCGCCCCCCGAATCTCGAGGTCGGCCGCCGCCAAGCGGAAGCCGGACCCCAGCTCGCTGAACTCCTGGAGCGCCTTCAGACGCCGCCTTGCCGAATCCGAGAGCGTTTGGCTCCCGGGAATGAGGAAGTAGGCGTAAGCGTGCTGCGCGCTCCGCCCCACGCGCCCGCGGAGCTGGTACAGCTGCGCCAGCCCGAGACGGTCGGCGCGGTTGACGATGATCGTGTTGGCGCGTGGGATGTCGAGGCCGTTCTCGATCAGCGTCGTCGTGACGAGGACGTCGGCTTCGTCGTGCGTGAAGCGGAGCATGACCCTCTCGAGCTCCCGCTCGGGCATCTGACCGTGTGCCACGACGATGCGCGCCTCCGGAACCATCTCGCGGAGCGCGCGGACGAGCGCGGGAATCGTCTCGACGCGATTGTGAACGAAGAACACCTGGCCTTCGCGGCGCAGCTCCTGCCGGATCGCTTGTGCCAGCACTCCTTTCCGGAACGGCACCAGATAGGTCTGGATCGCGGAGCGTCCAGGGGGTGGCGTCTCGATGACCGAGAGGTCCCGCACGCCCGCGAGCGACATTTGGAGCGTCCGAGGGATCGGCGTCGCGGTCATCGACAGGACATCGATGCCGATCGACAGCGTCTTCAGGCGTTCCTTGGCGGCTACGCCGAAGCGCTGCTCCTCGTCGACGATCAGGAGCCCCAGGGTTCGGAACGTCACGTCCTTCGAGAGAAGACGATGCGTCCCGACGACCACGTCGAGCTGTCCTGCGGCGAGCTTCCTGAGGATCGCCCGGGTTTGATCGGGGCTTCTGAAGCGCGAGACCATCTCGAGCGTCACGGGAAACGGGGCGAACCGCTGCTGGATCGTCTCGAAGTGCTGCGCCGCCAGAACGGTCGTCGGGGCGAGGAGCGCGACCTGCTTGCCGTCCATCACGGCCTTGAAGGCGGCGCGCACCGCCACCTCGGTCTTTCCGAACCCGACGTCCCCCACGAGCAGCCGGTCCATCGGCTTCCCCTCCTCGAGATCGGCTTTGACCTCGCGGACGGCCCGCTCCTGGTCGGTGGTCAGCTCGAACGGGAAGGCCGATTCCAGCTCGGCCTGCCACGCGCCGTCGGCAGCGAAAGCGTGGCCTTGCGCCGCGTGGCGCCGCGCGTACAGCTCGAGCAGCTCCTTCGCCATCGACTCGACCGATTTCCGAACCCTGCTCTTGACCTTTTCCCAGCCGAGCCCGCCCAGCCTGTCGAGCGCCGGCTGGTGCCCCGCGACGCCGCTGTATTTCTGCACGAGATCGAGCCGGTCGGTCGGGACGAAGAGCCGGTCCCCGCCCTGGAACTCCAGGATCATGAAGTCGCGATTGAGGCTTCCTCCTTTGGGCCTCCCTAAACCCGCGTAACGCGCGACGCCGTGGTCGACGTGCACGACGAGGTCGCCGACCTTGAGATCGCGAAAATCGGACAGGAAGGCCGCGCTGCGGCCGGATTTGCGCTCGCGCGGGTGCGTCTCCTCGCCGAAGATCTCCCGCTCCGAGTAGATCGTGACCTTCTGCTCCGGAAACTCGAACCCTTCCCGCAGTCCGGCGACGGCGGTCGGGGCCGTCAGCTCGTACTCCGCGAGGATCTCGGCCAGACGCGCCGCGCTGCCAGCGGCCCGCAACACGCAGACGACCCGCTCCCCGGATGCCTCGGCGTCCTTGAGCGCCGCGGCGAAATCGGCGATGCGCCCCGCGAACGAGCGAGCGCGGCGGCTCGGCCAGAGCACGCGCTCCGCGTCCGGGCGGTGCTCTCCCGCGTCGAGCTCGCGAAACGAAATGGCGCAATTCCGGATGGCCGCGACCGCCCGGGACGCCGCGACGAAAAGCACCGATGGCGACGGCAACACCCGGTTGCCGCTCGCCTCGTAGGACGCCTTGAGCTCGTGGTCGGTCCGGGCGAGCGCCTCCTCGACCCGCTCCGGCTCGTCGACGACGAGGGCGAACTCGGCCGCGTGATCGAAGAGCGTCGAGGGGCGCTCGGAGGTCAGCGCAGCCAGCGCGCCGAAGACCGGAAGGTGGCCGGCCGAGCGGAGCGTGTCGAGTTTCTCTCTGAGCTCGTGGATGGCCCCTCCCTCCGCGAGCGCCTTCTTCGCCCCCGCCTCGAGGTACTCCGCGAGGCGGGCGACCGCGGCGTCGGTCGCCGGGTTCTCCGCGGCGGGACCGATCTCGGCCTGCGCGAGGGATCCGGTCGATCCCTGGTGGTCGGGATCGAACGCGCGCAGAGATTCGACCGTGTCTCCGAACAGCTCGATGCGCACCGGTTCGTCGGCTTCCGGAGGGAAGACGTCGACGATGCCACCCCGGCGCGAGATCTCGCCGGGCGCCGCGACCGTGTCCACGCGCCGGTAGCCGGCGAGCAGGCCGTCGAGCAAGAACCGGTCCGGGGCCAGGGTGTCGCCCACTCGCACGACGCGCGAGGTCTTCGCGAGCTCCCCGGGAGATGGAAGCGAGTCGACGAGCGCCGCGGCGGGGACGAGCAGCAGGTGCAGATCGCCGCGCCTCAACCGTCCCAAAGCGCGCACGCGCTCGCGCTCCACCTCCGGGTGAGGCGGAATCTCGTTGTACGGATCCCCCGCGAGAGCGGGAAACACGACGATCCCTCGTGGATCGCGTCCGAGGAGGCCCGCCACCGCGACGAGATCCCTCTGCCATGCGGCGAGGGACGCATCGTCGTGAACGATCAACAACAGCCGGCGGCGCGTCCTCGCAACGAGGAGGGTGAGCACCGCCGCTCGCGCGGGGCCGGTCAGCCCTGCGGCGTCGGTTCCGCTCCCGCCGCGCGCCAACGCGCGCTCCAGGGCGGCGAATGCGGGCGAGGCGGCGAGCGTAGGGGCGAGCGCGAGATCCGCGCTCATGGGCCCCCGGTCGCTCCGGTGTCCGGATTGTAGAGCCCACGCCGGAAACGCCACCGAACGCGGAGCACGTCCAAGATCATCGCGACGGGATCGCCGAGGAGCGAGACTTTCGAGCCCGCAGCGTTGCGCCAGACCACCGGCGCATCGACGACGGAGAGCGAGAAGCGCGAGCAGAGGAACAAGAGCTCGACGTCGAACGCGAAGCCGTCGACGACCATCTTCTCGATCACGGGCATCACGCGCTCGCGGTCCATCAGCTTGAAGCCGCACTGCGTGTCGGAGAATCGCAGGCCGGTGAAGGCCCGGATGATGCGGTTGAAAGTCCGGCCCATCGCTTGTCGGAGCCTTCCCTGCCGCACCTGCACGTCGGAGTCGGGAAGGGCACGCGACCCGATGACGACGTCGAGATCCCGATCGCGCATCAGCGCGGCGAGCTTGCCGTACTCCTCGATGGGCGTCGACAGGTCGGCGTCGCTCACGAGGACGAACCGTCCCTTGGCTTCTTTCACCCCGTGGCGCACCGAGTACCCCTTCCCGCGGTTTTCGATGTTCCTGACCACGCGGCCCCGCCGGCCGGCGAGCGCCGCAGCCGCCAAGTCGGCCGTTCGGTCCTTCGAGCCGTCGTCGACGACGAGGACCTCGGCGTCGAGGCCGCTCGCGTCCACGTACGACGCGATCTTCTCGAGCGTCGTGACGAGGCGCGCCTCTTCGTTGTAGGCCGGGACGACGACCGAGAGGAACGGTCGGGACGAGGTTGCGCTCATCGGCGGGCTCTCACCTCCCGGGGACAGGAAGCGCGCCGCCGCTCTCGACGAAGCGGTCGTAGGCGACGTACTGCCCGCCTCGCACGACGTAAAGGCGCGGATACTGTACGACATCGCCCTGAGCATCGAAGGCGAGCCGGCCCGTCGCCCCGTCGTAGTTGTCGATGTGGAGAAGGGCGTCGCGGAGCTTGTCAGGGTCCCACGAGCCGGCCCGCTCCGCCGCCGTCGCCACGATGCGCACCGCGTCGTACGCATGCGCGGCGTAGACGTCCGGCTCCGCCGCGTACCTCGCGGCGTAGGCGTCGGCGAAGGCGCGAACGCCGGCGGAATCCGCCGTGCTGTCGAAGCTCGGCCTCGGGAAGACGAGATTCTCGGCGGCCGGTCCCGCGGCGCGGATGACTTCCGACGCAGCGGCAGACGTGCCGAGCACGATCGGGTGAATCGGGGTCTCGCGAAGACGCGTCAAGACGGTCGCGAGATCTCCCACGTAGGCGGGGACGTAGACGCCTCGCGGCGCTGCGTCCTTCAGCTGCTCGACGTCCGCTGCGATCGCCGCATCGTCCCCTTCGGGGAAGGTCAGCGAGACCGCGACGGCGCCTCCCGCGGAGCGAAAACGCTCTTCGAAGGCGCGCGACAGACTCTCGCCGTACGGAGAGTCGACCGCCAGCACCGCGACGCGCTCGAGGCCGAGATCGCGGGCGAAGTCCGCCATCGAGGCCCCTTCCAGCACGTCGGAGGGGTACGTCCGGAAGATGTACTCCCCTGCTTCGCTGAGCTCGGGCGCCGATGCGGAGGGTGACATGAGGAGGACGTGGTGCCTCTCGCAGTACGGTGCCAGGCGCGTCGTCACTCGCGAGGAGACCGCCCCGAGGACGGTCGTCACGCGCTCGCGCTCCACCAGCTCGCGGAGGGCGACGAGACCGATGTCGGGGTTCGTCGAATCGTCGCGGTAAAGAAGCTTGAGCGTGTGGCCGCGCACGCCGCCGGCGGCGTTGATCTGCGCGACGGCGAGATCGAACCCCTTGGCCACCTGCTCACCGTACGACGACGCCGCGCCGGTCCGCGACACGATCGCGCCCACCTGCACGGGCTTCCGGCACCCCGCGGCCAGGGCGAGCGCGAATGCGGCCGGAAAGAATCGCGTCACCCGCTCTTACGTGCGCATGCGGCCGGCGACTTGAAGGCGCGTGAGCGCCTTTTTCATCGAGATCTCGATCATCAGCATGTCCTGATCGGACAGCTTCGCCACCCGCTTCATCGCCTCTTCTGCGCGCCGTTTCGCTTCGCGCGCTCGTTCGATGTCGATCTCGCGGGCGGATTCGCAGAGGCGGGCCAGGATCGTCACCCGGTTCGGAAGGACCTCGACGGCGCCGTCCGCCGCCGCGAGGTAGTGCATGCCGGTCCCGTCCTTGTAGGAGATCTCGCCGATGCCGAGGCTGGTCAGGAACGGCGCGTGGCCCGGAAGCACGCCGAAATACCCGTCGATTCCCGGCACGACGACCTCGCTCGCGCGCACCGTGATCAGCTTGCGCTCGGGCGTGACGATCTCGAGCTCGAGCCCTTCGCTCACGCCTTCGCCTTCATCTTTTCGGCGGCTTCACGGGCCTCGTCGAGCGTGCCGACATAGAGAAACGCCTGCTCGGGAATGTCGTCGCACTTGCCGTCCACGACCTCCTTGAAGCCGGCGATCGTGTCCTCGATCTTGACGTACTTGCCCTTGTAGCCCGTGAACTGCTCCGCGACGTGGAAGGGCTGCGAGAAGAATCTCTGGATCTTGCGCGCGCGAGCCACGGTGAGCTTGTCGTCCTCCGAAAGCTCGTCCATGCCGAGAATCGCGATGAGATCCTGGAGGTCCTTGTAGCGCTGGAGGACCCCCTGCACCTGGCGCGCGACGGTGTAGTGCTGCTCGCCGACGATCCGCGGGTCCAGGATGCGCGAGGTCGACGCAAGCGGATCGACCGCCGGATAGATCCCCAGCTCCGCGATCTGGCGGGAGAGGTTGGTCGACGCGTCGAGGTGCGCGAACGTCGTCGCCGGCGCCGGGTCGGTGTAATCGTCCGCCGGAACGTAGACGGCCTGAACGGAGGTGATCGACCCCTTCGTCGTCGAGGTGATGCGCTCCTGCATCTCCCCCATCTCGGTGGAAAGGGTCGGTTGGTACCCCACCGCCGAGGGCATGCGCCCCAGGAGAGCCGACACCTCGGAGCCCGCCTGCGTGAAGCGGAAGATGTTGTCGATGAACAGAAGCACGTCCTGGTGTTGCACATCGCGGAAGTACTCGGCGACCGTCAGCCCCGTGAGCGCGACGCGGAGGCGCGCGCCCGGCGGCTCGGTCATCTGCCCGTAGACGAGCGCGACCTTGCTCTTCTTGAACTCCTTGATGTTGACGACCCCCGACTCCTGCATCTCGAGCCAGAGGTCGTTCCCCTCGCGGGTCCTCTCCCCCACTCCGGCGAACACGGAGTAGCCGCCATGCTTCAGGGCGACGTTGTTGATCAGTTCCATGATGAGCACGGTCTTGCCCACGCCGGCGCCGCCGAACAGGCCGGTCTTCCCCCCCTTCATGTAGGGCTCGAGGAGGTCGACGACCTTGATGCCGGTCTCGAACATCTCGACCTTCGTCGATTGGTCCGCGAAGGGCGGCGCCTCGCGGTGGATCGGCCAACGCTCCTTGACCTCGATGTCTCCCAGCTTGTCGACGGCCCTGCCCACCACGCTGATCACCCGGCCGAGCGTGGCCTCGCCAACCGGGACCGTGATGGGCTCCCCCGTGTCCTCCGCGCGCATGCCCCGGACCATGCCGTCGGTAGGCTCCATCGCGACCGTTCGGACGCGATTCTCGCCCAGGTGCTGCTCGACCTCGCAGATGACGTCGACCGGAACTCCGGTGTCCTCGCCCTTGTCGACGATGCGCACCGCGTTGTAGATCGCCGGCAGGTGGTTCTCGTCGAACTCGACGTCGACGACGGGGCCGATGACCTGGATCACTTTCCCGACCTTGACCATGGGGGTCTCCGCTATTCGAGCGCCGCGGCGCCCGAGACGACCTCGATGATCGAGGTGGTGATCGACGCCTGGCGCACGCGGTTCATGTGAAGGGTGAGAGCCTCGGTCAGCTCCTTGGCGTTCTTCGTCGCCGAGTCCATCGCCGTCATCCGCGCGGCGTGCTCCGCCGCGGCGGATTCGAGGAGCGCCCGCCAGATCTGGATACGGACGTAGCCCGGCAGGATCGTCTCGAGAAGGGATTCCGGGTCAGGCTCGTAGATGTAGTCCTCGGCATTCTCCGTCGAGACCAGCTCGGCCCTCGGAACCGGGAGGATCCGCTCCACGACCGGCTTCTGCGAGACGACGTTCTTGAATTCGTTGTAGGCGACGTAGACGGCATCGATCGCACCTTCGGTGTAACGCGCGATCAGATCGTCGGCGATCAACTGCGCCGTTGAGAATTCGAGATTCCGAAAGACGTCGATCCATTCGGCTGTGATGGGAAAGGCGCGACGTCGGACGAAGTCGCGCCCCCGGCGGCCGACCGTCATGACGTTCAGAGTGTCCGGACTCTGCGCCCTCAAGATGGCCGCGGCCGCTTTGATGGCGTTGGCGTTGAACGAGCCGCACAGCCCGCGGTCGGACGTCACGAGGACGAGCTCGGCGTGCTTGATCTCTCGCTGGACGAGGAGCGGGTGCAGCTCGGGGTTCGCCCGGGCGGCCAGGGACGCGAGCACCTTACCCGTCGTCACCGCGAAGGGGCGCGACGCGAGGATCCGGTCCTGAGCGCGGCGCAGCCGGGCGGCGGAGACCATCTTCATGGCCTTCGTCACCTGCATGGTGTTGCGGATCGAACGGATGCGCCGCTTGAGATCGTGAGTCTTCGCCATGCGTCTACGACGTCGCCACCCGCGAGCCTGCGAACTCCCCCTTGAACGATTCGAGAGCCTTCCCGATCCCTGCCTTGAGGTCGTCGTCGAGCGCCTGCTTCGACGCGATGGCCTCGAGCAAGTCTTTGTGGTGAATTCCCAGAAATCGATTGAGATCCGCCTCGAACGCGCGCACGTCGGTGACGGCGACGTCGTCGAGAAAGCCGTTCGTTCCGGCGTAGATGATGACGATCTGCCGCTCGACCGGAATCGGCGCGTACTGCGCCTGCTTCAGCACCTCGACGAGCCGTTGGCCTCGCGAGAGCTGGTCCTGCGTGGCCTTGTCGAGGTCGGAGCCGAATTGCGCGAAGGCCGCCAGCTCGCGGTACTGCGCCATCGAGAGGCGCAGCGTTCCGGCGACCTGTTTCATCGCCTTAATCTGCGCGTTGCCGCCGACGCGGCTGACGGACAGGCCCACGTTCACGGCGGGGCGCACGCCCGAGTAGAACAGGTCCGATTCGAGGAAGATCTGGCCGTCGGTGATCGAGATGACGTTGGTCGGGATGTAGGCGGAGATGTCGCCCGCCTGCGTCTCGATGATCGGCAGAGCCGTGAGGGAACCGCCTCCCAGATCGGCGTTCAGCTTCGACGCGCGCTCGAGGAGGCGCGAATGGAGGTAGAACACGTCGCCGGGGTAAGCCTCGCGGCCGGGCGGACGCCGCAGGAGCAAGGACACCTCGCGGTAGGCCACCGCGTGCTTCGAGAGATCGTCGTAAAGGCACAGGACCGCGCGGCCTGGGTTCGTCTTGCTGGCCGGCTTGCCGTCGACGCCGTTGAACTGGAAGTACTCTCCCATGGCGCACCCGGAGTACGGCGCCAGGTACTGAAGCGGCGCGGGCGACGAAGCCGCCGACGAGACGACCACGGTGTACTCCATGGCGCCGGCTTCCTCGAGCGTCTTGACGACCTGGGCGACGGTCGACTGCTTCTGGCCGACCGCGACGTAGATGCAGATGACGCCCTTCCCCTTCTGGTTGATGATCGTGTCGAGGGCGATGGCGGTCTTGCCCGTCTGGCGGTCGCCGATGATCAGCTCGCGCTGGCCTCGCCCGATGGGGATCATCGCGTCGATCGCCTTGATCCCCGTCTGCAACGGTTCCTTGACGGGCGTCCGGTCGACGACCCCCGGGGCGATGCGCTCGACGGGCATGAAGTGGCTCGTCTGGATCGCCCCCTTGCCGTCGAGAGGCTGGCCTAGTGTGTTGACGACACGTCCGACGACCGCCTCCCCTGCGGGGACCTGCATGATCCGGCGCGTCCGCCGAACCTGGTCGCCCTCCTTGATCAGATCGCTCTCGCCGAACAAAACCGCGCCGACGCTGTCTTCCTCGAGATTGAGCGCCATACCCATGACGCCGTGGGGCAGCTCGAGCAGCTCTCCCGACATAGTTTTTTCGAGCCCGTGGATGCGCGCGATTCCGTCGCCCACGGAGATGATCGTGCCGACCTCGGCAAGATCCATCTGGCCTTGGAAGCCCTCGATCTGCTGCCTCAAGATCTTGCTGATCTCGTCGATCTTGATGTCCATCCCCGTCATTCCTCCCCCATCACCCTTCGGAGTCGAGCGAGCTGAGTCTTGAGGCTGCCGTCGTAGACCACCGAGCCGATCTGAGCGACGGCTCCCCCCAGCAGGCCGGGATCGACCTCGATCGTCAGCGACACCTTGCGACCGGTGAGCTTGCCAAGCGCCGCGGCGGCTCGCGTGGCGAGCTCCGGGCTGAGCGGCGCTGCGGAAGCCAAGGTAGCGCTGACCGTACCTTGGCCGGCCTCGCGCTCGACGCGAAAGACCTCCGAGATGGACGGCAGCTGTGCCAGCCGTCCGTTGTCGGCGAGCAGCCGAAGAAAGGTCTTCACCCGGTCGGGCACGCCGTGGTCCGAGGCCAGTTGATCGAGAACCGATTTCTTGGCGCCTGCGGAGGTCGCCGGGTCCAGGAGGAAGCTCCGGAGCTCCGCGCTCGCGCTCACACCATCCGCGAGCGCTTTCAGGAAGCTGTCCGCGATGTCCTGGTCGGAAGCGTTCGGCAGAGCCGCGAGCAACGCCCGGGCATAGCGTGTGGCCAGCTTCCTGTCCTTCATCGATGCCCCCGGCCACCCGTGGGTTGGCACGGGCCGCGCGTCGCGGTTGCGGCCCTCAACTTCTGTTGTTGCTTAACGTTAGTCGAGGGCGCTGGACGTTATCACAGGGGGTACGACCGGTCAACAATTCAGACGCTGGCCTCGATCGCGAGCTCGCGCCGGGTCTTATCCTCCGAGCTCCCTGGGCTCGAGTACTCGACGGCGCCCTCGAAGCTGCCGCCGGGGGCGACGACCAGGCCCTGCTTTTCCATGACGACCTGGCCGGACACCTTCCCGCCTTCTTGAATCTCGAGCCGATCCTGAACGACCAGCTTGCCTCGCACGCTCCCGCAGACAGTGACTCGGGTTGCGCGCAACTCCTGCGCCTCGATGTCCCCCGTCGGTCCGACGAAGAGCAAGTCGTGAGCGTTGATGGTGCCTATGACCTTGCCGTCGATCCGCGCGCCCCCCTTGAGAACGAGCTCTCCCGTAAAGATCGTTCCTTCGCCGATGATGCTGACGAGGTCCGGGCTCTCGGCGTTGTCCGACGATCGCATTCGCCACTTTCCCATGCTGGCTCCCCTCTCCTGATCGGACTCACTGCGGCCGGCGCACGAGCGCGCTCCGCTTGCTCCCCGAGCATGAGCGACCGGCATGCCAGAACCGGCGACGATCGGTGATCTCCGGTGCGGCGGTAATAAGGTCCGGTGCGGCGGGGAATTCCAGTGCCATGCGCAAGTGCACACTCGGAATCGGCGTCGTACCACGATTCGAGAATGAAATCCCAGGTTCGAGGAGGTGATTCCGAAGTCGGATGCTCGCCGACAGTTTTGTCGGCGGCCTGACGTCGGCCGACAATTCTGTCTGCTACCTTCTTGCCGACTAAACTGTCGGCTGCAGACAATAATGTCGGCCGCAGACAATTCAGTCGGCCGGATTGGAGGGTGTCTTGCCTGCTTCGACGATCAATTGATAGATCCGTTCTAGCTCTTCGGCGCTGTGGTAGTAGATCTCCAGCCGACCGACCTTTCCGTTTCCACCGATGCGAACCTTGGTTCCCAGGACTCGCTGTAGGGTCCCCTCCGCGGCCGCGACGTTCGGATCGATCGGCTTCGCTGGACGCCCCGGTCGTATTGTCGGGCCTGCCGGTCGTCGCGACAGCGTCTCGACTTCGCGAACGGAAAGCCCCTCGGCGATGATTCGTTTGGCGACGGCCTCGACGGCTTTCGAGTCGTCGAGCGCCAACAGAGCTCTCGCGTGCCCCATGGACAGGAGCCGCTGGCGCACCATGTCTTTGACCGTCTCGGGGAGGCCGAGGAGGCGTAAGGCGTTGGCGACGGTGGTCCGTTGCTTCCCGACTCGCTCCGCGATCTCGTTCTGGGTCATCTGCAAATCGTCGATCAGGATGCGATAAGCCTGAGCCTCCTCGATCGCGTTGAGCTCTTCGCGTTGGACGTTTTCGATCAGGGAAAGCTCCAGGAGGCGTTCGTCTGGCACGTCTCGCACCATCGCCGGGATCTGATGGATTCCAGCACGCTGGGCGGCGCGCCAGCGTCGCTCCCCAGCAATTAGCTCGTATTTTCCGTCCGGGCGCGGTCGGACGACAACCGGCTGTAGGAATCCCTGAGACTTGAGAGACTGGGCGAGCTCGTTCAGCCCCGCGTCGTCGAATGCCTGTCGTGGCTGTTTGGGATTCGGGCGGATGGAGCTGACCTCGAGCCGGAACTCCGTCGCTCGAGCCGCGGCGGGGGAAACCGCGGGGGATGGGACCCTGGCGATCGTAGATGGGATGAGATTGCTAAGCCCTTTGCCCAGCGCCTTTCTCTTCATGCGCCACGAACTCCTTCGCCAGGTTCAGATACGCCTCGGCTCCGCGGGAGCGGATGTCATACAGGAAAATCGGTTTACCGTGGCTCGGGGCTTCGCCGAGACGGATATTTCGAGGGACGACGGTCTTGTACACCAGGTCGCCGAATACCCCACGGACCTCGTCGACTACTTGGCGGGAGAGGTTGGTCCGATCGTCGTACATCGTCATCAGCACCCCCTCGATCTCGAGGGTGGGGTTGAGGGCCTGGCGGACGCGCTCGAGCGTGTCCGTGAGCTGGGAGATCCCTTCCAGCGCCAGATACTCGCACTGAACTGGAATCAACACCGCGTCTGCGGCGGTCAGCGCGTTCACGGTCAGAAGGCCCAGAGAGGGTGGGCAGTCGACGAGGATGTGCTGGTACGCCTCACGGACACCTGCCAAGAGCGACCTCAAACGGAATTCTCGACCTTCAATTCCTGAAAGCTCCAATTCCGCTCCGATCAACTCGCGATCGCCGGTGACGAGATCGAGGTGGGGGAGTCCCGGAACGGAAGTTGTCACCTCGCCGAGACCCGCTTCCCCCGAGATCGCATCATAAAGAGAGGCTCGTTCGGGATCCTCCTCGACTCCGAGAGCACGAGTCGAGTTCGCTTGCGGGTCGGCATCGATGAGCAAGACTCGTCTCTCGGCGATGGCGAGAGCGGCGGCCAAATTCACGGAAGTCGTAGTCTTTCCAACGCCGCCTTTTTGATTGACGATGGAAACGATACGACCCACGGGAGCTCCAAGGGATCGACGTCGAGAATCTAGCACAGGCTCGCTCAGGCAAATGACAAGGGTTTTCACGTGGAACACTCCCGGCGTTTTTGAATGCGAGTGTTCCACGTGGAACACCGTTTGTATAAGTATTATAATTACAGCGCCTTGCTCAAACGGTACACCTTCGACTCGTCCCTCCCCGGCAGAGTTCGGGATTTCTGAACGCGCAGCTTCGCCCAGGAAGTCCTCGCCATGATCGATTCTGCGTCGCCACCTGCCCAGACCAAGACACATCCTTCGGCTGCGAGACACGACGCAAGCTTCGGGACGATGCGCTCCCAGCCACCCATCGCTCGTGTCGCGACGACGGAGAGCGGGGCGACGCCGACGAGGTCCTCCCTTCGGGCGATTCGTGCCTCGAGCACCCTGCCGTGCCCTAGACCCGCCGCGAGGAGGGCCTCCCTCAAGAATTCTGCCTTTTTTGGAGACGCCTCGGCAAGCACGGGCACGAGCCCCGGGCGAGCGATCGCCAGGGGAATCCCTGGGTAGCCGTTGCCGCTGCCCAAATCGAGAAGCAGGCCTTGAACCGATGCCGGCAAGAGCGCGGCACCCTCGAAGGCCTCTCCGAGGTGACGCTCGAAGAATGCGTCTGGCTGCGTGATCGCCGTGAGGTGAAGTCGTGGATTCGCCTCGAGAACAGCACGCGCGTGAGCGGCGAGCGCCCCAGCCGAGGACGGCGAGAGCGCGATCCCCGCGGCGCGTGCCCGCTCCAAAATGGCGGAGGGAACGGGGGCGCCGGAGGGTGCAAACCTCATTCGAGCCGCTTTTCCCGAGGTTTTTCGATGTGAACCGCGAGGAGCGCCAAGGCCGCGGGGGTCATGCCGTCGATCCGCGCCGCGCGTCCCAGCGTGTCGGGCCTCACGCGCTCCAGTTTCTCGCCGAGCTCTCGGGAGAGCCCCGGCAGGCCTGCGAAGGAGATGCCCGGCGGAATTCGAACCGAGCCGGATCGCCGAACGCGTTCGGCGACCCGTCGCTGCCGCTCGACGTAGCCTTCGAATTTCAACGATTCCGCGACGATCCGGCGATCTCGAGAGGGGAGCGCGGCCAGCAAGGCGCTGTGCTCGACCAGGTCCTCGGCCTCGGTTTCGGGGCGGCGCAAGAGATCGCCGACGGTTCCGACGATACCGCTCACCCGCGCGGCCACTTCGCGGGGAAGCGGCTCACAGACGATCTCATTCGTCGCGCGGTCGATGGCCGTCCAGCGAGCGGCGGACTCGGCTCCCCGAGATGGGGGGATCAGTCCGAGACGAGAGCCGTGGGGACCGAGTCGGCGTGAGGCGCTGTCGACCCCAAGCAGAAGCCGGTACTCGGCTCGAGAGGTGAAGAGCCTGTATGGCTCGGTCGTCCCGCGCGTGACGAGATCGTCCACGAGTACTCCCAGGTAGGCCTCCTCGCGGCCAAGAACGAACTCGGGTGCGGCCACCACGGACAGCGCCGCGTTGATCCCAGCCATCAAACCCAGGCCTGCGGCTTCCTCGTATCCGGTCGTACCGTTGATCTGACCCGCCAAGTAGAGTCCGCGAACGCGCTTGGTTTCCAGCGTCGGTCGGAGCTCGGTCGGGTCGACGAAGTCGTACTCGACGGCGTACCCCGGCCGGACGATCTCGGCTTCTTCGAGACCTTCGACCGCGCGGATCATCGCTTTCTGAGCTTCTGGCGGTAGCGATGTCGAGAACCCGTTCACGTAGAGGAGAGGGGAGTCGAGCCCTTCCGGCTCGAGAAAGAGCTGATGACGGTCCCGATCGCTGAATCGTACGACCTTGTCCTCGAGGGAGGGACAGTAACGCGGTCCTCGTCCTTCGATCGCACCGGTAAAAAGTGGTGACTTGTCGAGGTTTTCCATGACGATTCGGTGGACCCGCCCATTGGTGTGAGCGATGTGACAGGGGACTTGCGGCTGGGTGGTCTCTTCCGTCAACTCCGAGAAGAACGTCGGCTCGGCATCCCCGGGTTGTTCGTCGAACCGGGAGACGTCGACGCTCGTGCGGAGAAGTCGCGGTGGTGTTCCGGTCTTGAATCGGCCCATGCGAAAGCCGCAGCTCCGGAGCGCTTCGGAGAGGGCGCTCGACGACGCCTCGCCAACTCGCCCCCCGGGGGTGTTTGCCAGCCCGATGTGGAGAAGCCCACGCAAGAATGTGCCCGTCGTCAGGACGACCGAAGCGGTCGTCCATTCGCTCCCGTCGCCAAGCAGCACACCCGAGACAGCCGGACCATCGATAGCGAGCCTTTCGACCTCTCCCTCGATCAGCGTCAGCCTCGGGCAGGCGTCGATCTCGGCGAGCATCGCGCGGTGGTAGAGGTCCTTGTCTTGCTGGGCGCGCGGGCCCCGCACGGCTGGGCCACGACTTCGGTTGAGGAGTCGAAACTGGATCCCGCACGCATCCGCCAGACGTCCCATGGCGCCGCCAAGAGCGTCGATCTCACGAACGAGATGCCCCTTGGCGAGGCCGCCGATGGCGGGGTTGCACGACATGCGCGCAACGGCGTTCCGCTTCAACGTGACGAGCGTGACCCTGCAACCCATCCGGGCCGCCGCGAGCGCCGCCTCGCACCCGGCGTGCCCGGCACCGACGACGAGAACATCCGTGGTGAGAGGCATTCACTTCCCGATGCAGAAAGTGCTGAAGATGCGATCATACAAGTCATCGTTCGCGATCTCGCCCGTAATCTCGCCGATGGCAGCGAGAGCCGCGCGAACCTCTTCGAGCACGATCTCGTCACCCAAGGGGAGCGCCTCGCTCGATCGATCGAGGGCGCCGACAGCCGCTTCGAGAGCGGCCGAGTGCCGCGCGTTCGTGAGAATAGGATCTTCGAGCGTCCCGCCGCCGCAAAGAGCCTTGTGGATCGCATGCACGAGGAGGTCGATCCCTTCGCCGGTCGCTGCCGAGACCGGAACCGCGCCGGGCGTGGAGACGCTCGGTCCTCCCGCCGGGAGCAGATCCGTCTTGTTGGCAACGACGAGCGAGGCGACGGCCCGGTCGCCACAACCGTCCGTCAGCGCCTCGTTCTCGTCCCCGCTCGGCGGCCGGGAGGCATCGAGCACCATCAGGACCAGATCGGCTTCACCGGCGGCCGTGCGCGCTCGCCGCACTCCCTCCGCTTCGACCGCATCGCCCGCTCGGCGAAGTCCCGCCGTGTCGACGAGCGTCACGGGAATGCCCGCGATGTCGACAGTCTCCTCGAGCGTGTCGCGAGTGGTTCCGGGAACGGGGGAGACGATCGCTCGCTCGCGGCCCAAGATTCTGTTGAAAAGAGAGGATTTTCCGACGCTCGTCGCGCCGGACAAGGCCACCCGCGCGCCCTCCCTGACGATGCGCCCGCGGCGCGCCCCGGCCAGAAGCGCCCGAGCAGAAGCTCGCGCGTCGGCAAGCCCGTCGAACAGCCCGTCTTTTGGTAGGTGCGTTTCCGCCTCGTCCGCGAATTCGATCGCGGCCTCACAGCGGGCGACGAGATCGATCAGCGACTCCCGCAGGGGGGCCAGCCCCCTCGAAAGCGCGCCGTCAACCTGCGAGAAGGCGACTCGGGCTTGATAGACGGTGCGAGCGGCGACGAGATCGCGAACGGCCTCCGCCCTGGCGAGGTCGAGGCGACCATGTCGAAGTGCCCGGTAGGTGAACTCGCCGGGCCCGGCCGGCACCGCGCCAAACGTCACGGCCGCTCGGGTCAACGCGTCGAGGACAGGAGGAGATCCGTGCGACCACAACTCGACGGTCGGCTCTCCCGTGTAGGAGCGATCGGCCGGAAAGACGACCAGATAGCCATGATCGATCGGACGACCCTCGCCATCGACGAACGTCCCGAAGATGGGTGGGCCGGTTTCGGTCCGGGGAGCGGTCGAGCGCGCGCGAAAGAGGCGGCCGGCGACGGCCACCGCTTCGGGGCCGGAGAGCCTTACGCAGCCAATGCCGCCGCGTCCCGGCGCGGTCGCCACCGCCGCAAGGGTTTTCGAGAGATCGTGCACGGGCGCGGTCGAGATCTTACGGCGCGATCTTCTCGACGCGAACCCTTTTCATGAACCCCTCTCCCTCGGAGACGGTGGTCAACCCGGGGACCTCGCGGACGGTCATGTGAACGACGCGACGCTCGTAGGGGTTCATGGCGTGGAGGCGGCGGGGCTGTCCGGAGCGCGCGACCTGCGCGGCCGCCTCGCGAACCAGCTCGACCAGCTCGTCGTCCCGCTCGCTGCGGAATCCGCGACAATGCAGCCGTACCGACGGCTCTTCGGGCCACGCCCTGCGTCCCATGCGATTCAGGACGAACTCGATGGCGGAGAGCAGCTCGCCGTCGTGCGCGGTCAGCCGTCTCCGGTCGGGGCCGTCGAGTGTCATTTCCAGCGTCCCGTCGCGCCGCGCTTCCTCGACCGTGAGCTCGAACCCCATCTTGGCGAGGATGTCCCGAATGGCGTCAGCGGGCGGTGAAGGGGAGGCCGCGGGCTCCGCGGAAGAAAAGGACGGCGTCCGGCCCAGGGGAACGGACGCTTCCGGCGTCCCGGCCACGCGGATTCGGACAGGCCTTGCGCCCAGGCCGAACACCCCCTTGCGTCCCCCCTCCAGGACCTCGTAGTCGAGGTCCGAGGTGGCGCGGCCCAACGCCTTCGCCGCAGCCGCGAGTGCCTCGTTCAAATCGGAGCCGTCGAATTCGGTTCCGTCCATCATGCCTTCGAGGGAGCGGCTTCGAGCCTCGCGATGTGCCGGTTCACGAGCCATTGCTGCCCGATACCGAGCAAGTTGTTCACGAAGTAGTAGAGCACGAGCCCGCTGGGAAGCGATCCGAACATCACCGTGAAGATCACCGGCATGAACAGCATCATGCGCTGCTGTTGCGGGTCGACGTTCGCCGTCGGCGTCATCTTCTGCTGCACGAACATCGAGCCCCCCATCAAGAGCGGGGTGATCCAGAACGCGTCGGGATGCGTGAGGTCCTGAATCCAGCCGAAGAACGGCGCGCCGCGCAGCTCCACGGTCGCCGTCAGGACGTCGTAGAAGGCCCACAGGATCGGCATTTGAATGAGGAGCGGCAGGCAGCCGGAAACGCCGCCGAACGGATTGACCCCTTCGCGTTTGTAAAGATCCATGGTCTCGGAATTCATCTTCGCCCGGGCTTCCGGATCCTTGCTCTTCTTGTACTTGGCCTGGATGGCCTTGAGCTTCGGCTGAATGCGCTGCATCTCGCCCGCCGTTTTCCGCATCTTGACCATCGAGAACTGGTTCAAGGGGAAGAGCAGGAGGCGCAGCCCCACGGTCAGGATGATGATGGCGACTCCGTAGTTGGCCACCCAGTGATCGTGAACGAAGCGAAGCGACAGGAAAATCGGCTTCGCACAGACGTAGATCGCCCTGAAGCTCGAGAACCACACCGCCTTCTCGAGATCGTAGCCCAGCGAGGAGAGCAGACCGAAGTCCTTCGGACCGGCAAAGAGCTGGGCCTTGCCTTCTGGAATCGAGACGGCGATCAGCGGCGCGCCGGCGAGATCCGCGGGCACCGGCTTTTCGCCGGCGGCATGCGCGATCTGGCTCGCGGGCCCGATGAGGACCGCGGAGCGGGAATTCGCCGGCAGGAGGAGCGCCGTGAAGTACTGATCCTCGAGCCCGGCCCATTTCACGTGCGGCGATTCTGGGATGGCGATCGGCGCGTCGATCTTTCGCTTGGCGAAGCGCGTGACCGAAACGCCGTCGTACGCCACCGCCTGTCCGTTGTAGTAGGTGTTCGATCGGTGGTCGGGGGATTCGAGCTCCAGGCCCGGCCCCCAGCAAAGGCGGGGGATCGTCGGTCGTCCCCGATCGACGGCTTTGACCTCGATGTCGACGAGCGGGACGTCGGGCCGGAAGACGAACGACTTTTCGACAGCGCTTCCGGCGCCGTCGGACCAGTGAAACGTCACGTGCGTGCCGTGCGAAGCGTCCTCGGTCCGGGAAATCTCGAAGAGCTGCGAATTGATTCCCGGAAGGATCGCGGGGTCGTCGAACACGAGCGCCAAGGGTAGGAGGTCGTCTTGGCGGGCCTGGTCGGACACGAAGTCCGCCGCGCGCCCCGCGCTGACGAACCGCTTCAGTCGCCACGACCGCACTCGACCGCCCTTGTTGGTGAGGACGATCTCGGCGAGCTGCGTGTCGAGGCGAACCTCCTGCTCCTTCACGGCACCGGCGGCGGGCACCTGAGCGACTCCGGGAAGAGCCGGCGTGGACGGGGCTTGCGATCCGGCGACCGACGGCGTCCGGGACGTCGGGGCGGCAGCGTCGACGGCCGGCGCGCCCGTGGCCACCGGCGGCGCGGCAGGCGGCGGAAAGAACTTCCTGGCGATCAGCGACCATCCCAAGAGAATCAGGACGGAGAGGGCAACCGCGGCGACCAGTCGCTTTTCCATGAGCGATTCAGGGCCTCACAGCCGCGACCGGCTGACCGCGGTCGAAGCTGGCGGAACGGGATCGAACCCGCCACGACTCCACGGACCGCAGCGCAGCAGCCGAGCGACGGCGAGCGCGCTGCCCTTGAGTGCGCCGTGACTCTCGATCGCCTGGGCCGCGTACTCCGAGCACGTCGGGTGGAACCGGCAGGCCGCCGGTAACAACGGCGAGAGCCACCGTTTGTACTTACGGAGGGCTCCCGACAGCACCAGGCGGACGCTCACGCGAACAGCCTACGCCGGAGCTCGCGAAGTCGCGCCACGAGATCGGCCTCGAGGCGCGCGTAGGGCTGATGCCGCGCGCTCGACTTCACGTTGACGACAACGTCCATCGCCGACTCGTCGGGCTCACGATGCGTGCGGAAGATTTCGCGGACGACCCGCTTGATGCGATTGCGCTCGACGGCACCGCCGAACTTCTTGGTCGCGGTGATTCCCAGGCGGGAGCTCGATGTCGACGCCAGCAGTCCGAAGAGGACGAAGAAGGAACCGCTCACACGATGTCCACGCTCGTAGACGTCGAGGAAGTCTTTCCGGGCCCGGAGACGTGAGCCGCGCGCAAACGTCCGGTCCGAACCGTGATCGTCAGAGCGCGAGACGCTTGCGCCCTTTTGCGCGGCGCCGGGAAAGGACACGACGCCCTCCCTTGGTGCTCATGCGCACACGGAATCCATGGGTCTTTCGGCGCCGCCGGTTGTTCGGTTGGAACGTGCGCTTCATGCCTCGGATTCCTCAGGCGTCAAGGCGAAAGCGGCCAGTGTACGGAACGGTCGAGTGAGTGTCAAGCGCACCGCGCTCGCGCGACCATGCGCGAGCTGTCGAACGCCGTTGAAAGCCGCTGACGCGCTGTGGTAGCCTCGCGCCGGGTCGGTCGTCGAGCAACGAAGTCGTCAGAAGCGAGTCTGCGGTTCCCACGTCGACGCGTCGAAGGGCGTGTCGATCGGTGATGGTCGGGAAGGCAATCGATGCGGTCACGGTGCGCGGTCCTGCCCCATCGTCCCCCAAAAGGCCCCGATCTTGAGGTGATTGAGCAAGGCGGAACTTTTTCCACAGGTGTGGAAAACCTGTGAGCGACTAGGCGGCGGGCGGAACAGTTTCATGGAGCAGATCCCCGATCGGAACATCTGGGACCGCGTTCTGGGCAAAATCGAATCGCGTGTCAACGCGCACTCGTTCAAGACTTGGTTCCGACCCACGCATCTCGTCGCCGAGGACGACGCGAGCCTGCGGGTCCGCGTTCCGAACTCCTGGTTCGCGGAGTGGCTTCAGACAAACTACCTCCCGGTGATCCAGGATGTGCTGCGCGAGATCGAGCGGCCCGGCCTCGCCGTGGAGTTCGTCCACGACGCAAATCAAGAAACTGCGTCGCCGGGCGCGCCGGGGATGCCGGTCATCCCGCTGCGCGGATCCACGCGCCCGACCGCGGCGCCGCTCTCGCAGCCCGCGGACGCCCTGCCGGGCTGGCTCAATCCTCGATACACGTTCGACAATTTCGTGGTCTCCTCCTGCAACGAATTCGCTCACGCGGCCGCCGTGGCGGTCGCGGAGCAGCCATCGCGCGCTTACAACCCACTTTATGTGTACGGTGGCGTTGGCCTCGGGAAGACCCATCTGATGCAAGCCATCGGGAATCGCTTGGCCCACCGGGGCGGGGCCCGCATGCGCTACCTGTCGACCGAGCAGTTCATGAACGAGCTGATCAACGCGATCCGCTTCGAGCGCACGCTGGAGTTCAAGGAGAAGTACCGGAACATCGAGGTCCTGCTGATCGACGACATCCAATTCCTCGCCGGCAAGGAGAGGACTCAGGAAGAGTTTTTTCACACGTTCAACGCTCTCTACGACGCGCAGAAGCAGATCGTCATCACGAGCGACTGCCCGCCACGGGCTATTCCGACGCTCGAGGAACGACTGCGCTCGCGCTTCGAGTGGGGGTTGATCGCGGACATTCAGCCGCCCGACCTCGAGACGAAAATCGCCATTCTGAAAAAGAAGGCCGAGGCCGACGGGGCGGGTCTTCCCGACGACATCGCCCTGTTCATCGCGACGAACAGCAAGTCCAATATCCGGGAGCTGGAGGGCTCGTTGATTCGAGTCGTCGCCTACGCCTCACTCTCCGGACGCGAGCTGACGCTCGACCTTGCGAAAGAGACCCTGAAGGACCTTCTGGTCTCGGAATCGCCGGCGATCACCGTCGAGAGCATCCAGAAGCTCATTGCCAATCACTACAATCTCAAGGTGACCGAGCTGAAGTCGAAAAACAACTCCCACCAGGTGTCATTTCCCCGGCAGGTCGCGATGTATCTCTGCAAACGGATGACCCAGTCGTCGCTTCCGGAGATCGGCAGGCGGTTCGGAGGGAAGCACCACTCCACGGTGATCCACGCGATCCAGAAGATCGAGCAGAAGCGGTCCATGGAGAGGGAATTCGACAGGCTCGTCGACGGGTTCGTGCAGTCGTTGGATTGAGTTGGGCACATTTCCACATGGATCCGCTGCGGATGGCCTGTGGACCGCGGAAATGCCAGCGAGTCACCGGCCGGTCCGCCGCAGGGAGGGTCAGGTCGTCGCGCGGGCGAGTCGAGGCGTCCACAGCCTAACTGCCGCCGAGGTCTCGAGTTCGTGCGATATCCGCCGAAACGAGACCGCTACGATAGCTACTACAATTTCTCTCTCTTGAGAGAGAATTCGTTTCTTGAAAGAGGGGACGAGACACCATGGAATTCGTGATCAAGCAGAGCGATCTCGTCAGGGAGCTGCAAACCGTCACGGGGGTCGTGGAGAAACGCGCGACGCTTCCGATCCTGGCGAATCTTCTTATCGAAGCAGGTCCCTCGGGACTGTCCGTCGGAGCCTCGGATCTCGAGGTGACGATTCGCGGCACCGCGAAAGCCTCGGTCGTCAAGCCTGGAAGCGTCACCCTTCCCGCGGGCAAGCTCTACGAGATCGCGCGTTCGCTCCCGGACTCGGACGTCCAGTTCAAGCTGCTCGAGCGACATGTCGTCTCCATCTCCTGCGAGCGCACCCGCTACAAGATCGCCGGCCAACCGCGTGACGAGTTCCCGAAGTTCCCGGATCTGGACGTCACGAAGGGAATCGGTCTTCCCGCAGGCGCGCTTCGCGACATGATCGACCGCGTCGCGTTCGCGATCACGACGGAGGATCCACGGTATTCCCTCCACGGAGCGCTGCTGCTCGTCCAAGAGTCGAGCTTGACCCTCGTGGCGACCGATGGATACCGCCTCGCCTATGCCTCACGGAAAATCGGCTCGATCAAGGGCGGCGGCGAGGTGAGGGTGATCGTGCCGCGCAAAGCATTGGGCGAGGTTGGAAAACTGGCTGCGGAGGTCGACCCCGAATCCACCGTGACGTTCGGACGCTCGGGCAACCACGTCTTCTTCACGGTGGGACTGCACACACTGACCACGACCGTTCCCGAGGGATCGTTCCCGAAGTACGACGAGGTGATGCCGCGACGGTGCGAGACCGAGATCACTCTCGATGCCGGCGAGCTGACCGACGCAGTCAAACGCGTATCGCTCGTGGCGTCGGATCGCTTCGGCCGCGCCGTTCGGTTCCAGTTGACGAGCGGGCGCCTGGAGCTCTCCAGCGAGACCGAGTTAGGAGAGGCGAACGAAGTTCTGAACGTCGACTACAAGGGCGAAGAAAAAACGATCGGCTTCAATGCCAAGTACCTCCTGGAGTTTCTGAACGTCGTCGCGACCGATTCGGTCAAGCTGGAGCTGGATCCGGTCAAGGACGGCGAATCGGAGACCGACCGGAAAGCCAAAAAGACGGGGGACAAGCCCGGCCAATTGCGCCCGAGCCCCGTGAGCGACCTCGACTATCGCTACATCGTCATGCCGCGGGACCTTTGATCGCGCGGCATGTGGCTGCGGAGGCTCACCGCCGACCGGCTCCGTAACCTCAGGTCCTCGCGAGGTGAGCGGCTGGTCAGCTACGCTCTGCGATGGTAACCTTGTGCGCCGGAAAGCTCGGTCTCTTGCGAGACGAACGGCGCGAATCGCCCGTCTTTTTGATGGACGACTTCGATTCCGATCTCGATGAAGAACGAATGAGGGCCCTGATAGACTTTCTTCGCGACGGTGGTTTTCAAGCGGTCCTGGCCACCTCGAAGAACGGTTTCGTGGATCGAGTGGAAACCCCTTCCATCGGATTCGGATGGATGGAGGGCTAGCCCGAGCGGCTTAGGAGCTCTACGACGCACGACCGGCCCGCGACGAGGCCCGAACGGGGCCGTCGATGGGACCGGCGGCGAGGACAGGGGAGCCATGGCGCAGAAGGACGAAACCGCAATCCTCACCCAGCAAGACGCCTCCAGCTACGACGCTTCCAAAATCAAGGTCCTCGAAGGACTCGAGGCGGTCCGGAAACGGCCCGCCATGTACGTCGGCTCCACCGGCTCGATGGGCCTTCACCACCTGGTTTACGAGGTCGTCGACAACTCTGTCGACGAAGCCCAAGCGGGATTCTGCAGGCGCATCGAGGTGATGGTCCACATCGACAACTCCGTGACGGTGGTCGACGACGGTCGGGGCATCCCCGTCGACATGCATCCCACGGAAGGCAAATCCGCCGCCGAGGTCGTGCTGACGATCCTCCATGCGGGCGGCAAGTTCGAAAACGATGCTTACAAAGTCTCCGGAGGGCTCCACGGCGTCGGCGTCTCGGTGGTGAATGCTCTCTCGGAGCGGCTCGAGCTCGAGATCTGGCGCGAAGGGGCCACCTACCGGCAGGACTACGAGCGCGGGAAGCCGGTGACCGAGTTCCGGAAGGTCGGGACCACCAAGAGGCGGGGCACCAAGATTACGTTCAAGCCGGACGCGCAGGTCTTCGAAGACCTCGTCTTCTCCTACGACACGTTGGCGCAGCGCCTCAGGGAGCTGGCCTTCCTCAACCAAGGGATCGAGATCTCGCTTGCCGACGAGCGGGCCGAGAAGGTCCGCGAGACGGTCTTCCACTACGACGGCGGCATCGTCGAATTCGTCCAGCACCTGAACAAATCCCGGCAGGTGCTCCACCCCAAGCCGGTGTTCCTGACAGGGGGCGGCGACGGAGTGCGGCTCGAGATCGCGATGCAGTGGAACGATTCGTACAACGAGACGATCTACTCGTTCGCGAATTCGATCAACACCGTCGAGGGCGGCACTCACATGGTCGGGTTCAAGGCGGCGCTCACCCGCACCATCAACGCGTACCTCGCCACCGCCAATCTCGGGAAGGACGCGAAAGATCTCCAGCTGCAAGGAGAGGACGTCCGCGAAGGGCTCGCGGCGGTCATTTCCGTCAAGATCCCGAATCCGCAGTTCGAGGGGCAGACCAAGACGAAGCTCGGCAACTCGGAAGTCCGGGGCCAGGTCGAGACGCTCGTCAACGACAAGCTGACCGCCTTCTTCGAGCAGAATCCGGGCGTCGCGAAGGCCATCATCCTGAAGAGCGTCGAAGCCGCGCGCGCCCGGGAGGCGGCGCGGAAGGCGCGCGAGCTGACGCGCCGCAAGGGCGCCCTCGATTCGGGCTCGCTCCCGGGCAAGCTCGCGGATTGTCAGGAGCGAGACCCCGGATTGTGCGAGATCTTCCTCGTCGAAGGAGACTCCGCGGGCGGCTCCGCCAAGCAGGGGCGCAACCGGAGCTTCCAGGCGATTCTCCCCCTCCGAGGGAAGATCCTTAACGTCGAGAAGGCCCGCTTCGACCGGATGCTCGGCCACGAAGAGATTCGCACCGTGATCGCGGCCCTGGGCTGCGGGATCGGCGAGGACGAGTTCGACATCGGGAAGCTGCGGTACGGCCGCGTCTTCATCATGACCGACGCGGACGTCGACGGGTCGCACATCCGGACTCTCCTCCTGACGTTTTTCTACCGGCAGATGCGTCCGCTGGTCGAGAAGGGGCACATCTTCATCGCGTGCCCGCCGCTGTACAAGGTCAAGCGCGGTAAGGAGGAGCTCTACCTCGCGAACGACAAGGAGCTCAATGCCTACGTCATCCGGAAGGCCACCGAAGAGCGCACGGTGGAAGCGGGGGGTCGGGTCGTGGCCGGCACCGAGCTGCACCACCTGCTCCAGGCGTTGATCGATCACGATCAGTACCTGAGCGCCATCGAGCGAATGGGGATCGACCGGAAGAGCGTCGAGGCGATCTTGGACGGCGGCTTCGGTGCGCGCGCCGACCTCGAGGACAAGGCCAAGCTGCAGGCGCTCGCCGATCGCTTGGCGGCGCTCGGGCACGACGTCTCGACGCCGGAGCCCGACGAGGAGCATGGGCTTTTCCAGCTCCGCGTGCGATCGGCGACGCGCGGTCGCCGCGAGTTCCTGGTCAACCTCGAGCTCTGGCAGGCGGTCGAAATGCGGCAGCTGTGGAAGCTCCACCCGACTCTTTCGACCCTGAGCACGCCGCCGCTCCTCGTCCGGCACAACGGCGACGTCGACTCTCTCGATTCCAAGGAGGCGCTGCTCGCGTACCTCATGGACGCGGGCAAGCGGGGGCTTCTGATCCAGCGCTACAAGGGCTTGGGCGAGATGAATCCGGAGCAGCTCTGGGAAACGACGATGGACCCCGCGCGTCGGCGCATCCTCGAGGTTCGCATCGAGGACGCGGTGGAGGCGGACAGCCTCTTCTCCGTGCTCATGGGGGACGCGGTGGAGCCGCGCCGCCAATTCATCGAGGACAACGCGCTCGACGTCCGCAACCTCGACATCTAGCGGCGCCCGCACGACGCCGTCGCAGGACCGGTGATGGACTCCAAGGACAACAAGCTCCCCATCAACATCGAAGAGGAGATGCGGCGCTCGTACCTCGATTACGCGATGAGCGTGATCATCGGGCGGGCGCTCCCCGACGTTCGGGACGGGTTGAAGCCCGTGCACCGGCGCGTGCTCTACGCGATGTACGACACCGGCAACGCCTCCGACAAGCCGTACCGCAAGTCCGCGCGCACCGTCGGCACCGTGATCGGGAAGTACCACCCGCACGGCGACCAAGCGGTCTACGACACGATCGTGCGCCTGGCGCAGGATTTCTCCATGCGGTACACGCTCGTCGACGGGCAGGGGAACTTCGGCTCCGTCGACGGCGACCCCGCGGCGGCCATGCGCTACACCGAGATCCGGCTCGACAAGCTCGCGCACGAGATGGTACGGGACATCGAGAAGGAGACCGTCGATTTCGGCCCGAATTACGACGGCGCCGAGACGGAGCCCTTGGTGCTCCCCGCGGCGTTTCCGAACCTGCTCGTCAACGGCTCTTCGGGGATCGCGGTCGGAATGGCGACCAACATGCCGCCTCACAACCTCGGCGAGGTCGTCGACGTCATCAAGATGTTCGTCGAGGACCCCGAAGTCGAGCTGTCCGAGCTGATGAAGGCGATGCCCGGCCCGGACTTCCCGACGGCGGGCTTCGTCTACGGCATCGCCGGGATCCGCTCCGCGTACGAGACCGGCCGCGGGCGGATCGTGATGCGAGGCCGCGCAGCGATCGAGGACCAGCCCAACCGCAAGGACCGCCAAGCGATCGTCATCACCGAGCTCCCCTACCAAGTCAACAAGACGCATCTCATCGAGGAGATCGCCGCCCTCGTGCGCGACAAGCGTATCGAGGGTATCTCCGATATCCGCGACGAATCGGACCGCGACGGCATCCGGATGGTGCTCGAGCTGAAGCGCGACGAGAACCCGGGCGTCATCCTCAACAACCTGTACAAGTTCACGAAGCTGCAGTCCACGTTCGGTGTGATCAACCTCGCGATCGTCCACGGACGGCCGCAGGTGCTCCCGCTCACGGATCTGCTCCGCCACTTCGTCGATTTCCGCCGCGAGGTCGTGGTCCGCCGCACCCAGTTCGACCTCAAGAAGGCGGAAGAGCGCGCCCACGTCCTGGAAGGGCTGAAGATCGCGATCGACCACCTCGACGAGGTGATCGGGATCATCCGGAAGAGCAAGACCCCTCCGGAAGCGAAGGAGGCCCTCAGGCTGCGATTCCACTTCACGGACATCCAGGCCCAGGCGATCCTGGAGATGCGGCTGCAGCGCCTCACCGGTCTCGAGCGCCAAAAGATCGTCGACGAGTACGAGGAAACGCTGAAGCTCATCGAGCAGCTGAAGGCGATCCTCGCGAGCGAGCGCATGCAGCTGAAGATCGTCATCGACGAGCTGGTCGCGCTCAAAGCCGAGTTCGGAGACCGGCGGCGTACGGAGATCGTCGCCCACGCCGAAGAGATCTCCGTCGAGGACCTCATCCAGGAGGAAGAGGTCGTCATCACGGTCACGCACACCGGCTACATCAAGCGGACGGCGCTCTCGACCTACCGGTCGCAGCGCCGCGGCGGCAAGGGCCGGATCGGGATGGCGACGCGCGACGAAGACGCCGTGCGGCACCTCTTCATCGCTTCGACGCACGACTACGTCCTGGTGTTCACCTCCTCCGGCAAGATGTACTGGCTGAAGGTGCACGAGATTCCGGACGTCTCCTCGGCCGGCCGCGGCCGGCCGATCGTCAACATGATCCAGATCGGGCCGGACGAGAAAGTCTGCGCGATCCTCAACGTGCGCGAATTTTCCGAGGGGAAGTTCGTCGTCATGGCCTCCCGCAGGGGCTTCATCAAGAAGACCTCGCTTTCGGCGTTCTCGAACGTGAGGGCGAACGGGATCATCGCGCTCTCGCTGGATCCCGGCGACGACGTCTTGGGCGTCGATCTCTCCGACGGCGCGTCGGAGATCTTCATGGCGACCTCCAAGGGCAAGGCGATCCGGTTCAAGGAGACGGACGTCCGACCGATGGGCCGCAACGCGCGCGGGGTGATCGGGATCCGGATGGCGGAAGACGACCGCGTCGTCGAGATGGAAGTGTTGTCCGGCAAGCCGGACATCCTCTCGCTGACCGCCAATGGCTACGGCAAGCGGACCGCGGTGTCCGAGTACCGGCTGCAAGGCCGAGGCGGCTCCGGGATCATCAACATCCGCACGACGGAGCGCAACGGTCTCGTGGTCGGCGCCACCGGGATCGCGGACGACGAGCAGGTGCTCCTCATCACCGCGCAAGGGAAGATCATCCGTATGGACGCCTCCGGCATCAGCCGGATCGGGCGCGCGACCCAGGGCGTCCGGCTGATCCAGATGGAAGAAGGCGACGTCGTCGTCGCCGCAATCCGCACCGCGGAGCGCGAAGAAGAGGGAACGTCCGCGCCGGTCGCGACGGCGCCGGATCCGGACGACACGGCTGGCGGCGCAGAGGACGACGCGCCAGGGGAGTAGCCACATGAGATTCTTCATCGACACAGCGAACATCGACGAAATCCGCGACGCCGCGCGCCTCGGCATCCTCGACGGCGTCACGACCAATCCCAGCCTCGTGGCCAAGGAAGGGCGCAAGTTCGAGGCGGTCATCGCGGAGATCTGCACGATCGTCGACGGACCGATCTCCGCGGAGGTGACGGCGCTCGACTACGACGGGATGATGGAGCAGGGCCACCCGCTGGCCCGCATCCACAAGAACGTGACCATCAAGGTGCCGCTGACGAAGGACGGCCTCCGGGCTTGCAAGGCGCTCCGGAGCGAAGGGATTCCCGTCAACGTGACCCTGTGCTTCTCGCCGACGCAGGCGCTCCTCGCGGCGAAGTGCGGCGCGACGTTCATCTCGCCGTTCGTCGGCCGGCTGGACGACGTCTCGCAGGACGGGGTCGATCTGATCCGGCAGATCCGCACGATTTACGACAACTACGGCTTCACGACGCAGATCCTCGCTGCGTCCATCCGCCACCCGATGCACGTCGTCGACTGCGCCCTGGCGGGCGCCGACGTGGGGACGATGCCGCACAAGGTCATGATGCAGCTCTACGATCATCCTTTGACCGACATCGGTCTGAAGAAGTTCCTGGCGGACTGGGAGAAGCTCAAGTCCAAGTAGCCGTCCCGGGAGGCCCGATGCCCGAAGAGCCCCTCGCCACCTTGCGCAGCCGCTACGCCGCCGCCCGGAGGGGGGGAGGGGAGGAGCGGGTCGCCAAGCAACACGCCGCCGGCAAGCTCACCGCTCGCGAGCGTCTCGACACCCTCCTCGATCCGGGCTCGTTCGAGGAGCTCGACGGGCTCGTCGTCCACCGCTCGAACGATTTCGGGATGGACGCCCAGCGCATACCGGGCGACGGGGTCGTCACCGGCCACGGGCGGATCGACGGACGTCCCGTGTTCGTGTTTTCACAGGATTTCACCGTCATCGGCGGATCGCTCTCCGAAACGTTTGCCGCGAAGATCTGCAAGGTGATGGATCTCGCGATGAAGTCGGGCTGCCCGGTGATCGGCCTCAACGACTCGGGAGGGGCGCGCATCCAGGAAGGGGTGGTCTCCTTGGCCGGCTACGCCGACATCTTCCTCAGGAACACGCTTGCCTCGGGCGTCGTCCCGCAGCTGTCGTTGATCATGGGACCTTGCGCGGGAGGGGCCGTCTATTCCCCCGCTATCACCGACTTCACGATCATGGTGCGCGACACTTCCTACATGTTCATCACGGGACCGGACGTCATCCGCACGGTGACGCACGAGGAGGTCACGAAGGAAAAGCTCGGCGGCGCGACGACCCACAACGCCACCTCCGGCGTCGCCCACTTCGCCGCAGCGGACGACCGGGACGCCCTCATGCTCGCGCGTGATCTCCTCGCCTACCTGCCGTCCAACAACATGGAGGATCCGGCCATCCAGACGACCGGAGACCCGGACGACCGGGCGGACGTTCCGCTGAACTCGATCGTTCCGAGATCGTCGAGCCAGGCGTACGACATCAAGAAAGTCATCGCCACGGTCGTCGACGACGGGGGATTCCTCGAGGTGCACGAGCACTTCGCCAAGAACATCGTCGTCGGCTTCGCGCGCCTAGGCGGACGAAGCGTCGGCGTCGTCGCCAACCAGCCCGCCGTCCTGGCCGGGTGCCTCGACATCAACGCGTCCGTCAAGGGGGCGCGCTTCGTCCGGTTCTGCGACTGCTTCAACATCCCCCTGATCGTTTTCGAGGACGTGCCCGGGTTCCTCCCGGGGGTGGATCAGGAATTCCGAGGGATCATCCTCCACGGCGCCAAGCTGCTCTACGCGTTCGCCGAGGCGACGGTCCCGAAGATCACGGTGATCACGAGAAAGGCCTACGGCGGTGCCTACTGCGTCATGGCGAGCAAGCACATCCGCGCCGATTTCAACTACGCGTGGCCGACGGCAGAGATCGCGGTGATGGGCTCGGACGGCGCCGTGAACATCATCCATCGCGCCGAGATCGCGGCGGCGGGAGAGCGCAGCGACGCGGTGCGAGCCGAGAGGGTCGCCGAATACAGGAACAAGTTCGCGAACCCCTATGTCGCCGCCGAGCGGGGCTACGTCGACGAGGTGATCGAGCCGGCCGTCACCCGGCGCAAGCTGATCGGAGCACTCAGGCTCCTGGCGAACAAGCGGGACTCGAACCCACCGCGCAAGCACGGCAACATTCCGCTCTAGATGACCGCCCCGTTCGAGAAGCTGCTGATCGCCAACCGCGGCGAGATCGCGGTGCGCGTGATCCGCGCCTGCCACGAGATGGGCATCCGCACGGTCGCCGTCTACTCCGAAGCGGATCGCGACGCGCTCCACGTCCGATACGCGCACGAGGCCCACGCGATCGGACCGCCCCCGTCCTCGGAGTCCTATCTTCGGATCGACCGGATTCTCGAGGCGGCCAAGCGAAGCGGCGCCTCGGCGATCCATCCCGGCTACGGCTTCCTTTCGGAGAACCCTGCTTTCGCGCGGGCGTGTCGGGACGCCGGTGTCGTCTTCGTCGGCCCGACCCCCGAGGCGATGGAGGCCATGGGAGACAAGGTCCGCTCGCGCGAGCTCATGACGGCCGCAGGTGTGGCGATCGTTCCCGGCTCGCCTCCTTTGAAGAGCGCAGCCGACGCGTCTGCCCATGCGAGGAGGCTCGGGTATCCGGTTTTGCTCAAGGCCTCCTCCGGCGGCGGCGGCAGGGGAATGCGGATCGTGCGGGCCGCGTCCGAGATGCCCTCTCTGTTCGCCCAGGCCGAGGGGGAGGCCCGATCGTCGTTCGGCGATCCCACCGTGTTTCTCGAGAAGTACGTCGAGAGGCCGCGGCACATCGAGGTCCAGATCCTCGCCGACGCGCAGGGCCATTGCGTGCACTTCGGCGAGCGCGAGTGCTCGATTCAGCGCCGGCATCAGAAGCTGATCGAGGAGTGCCCGTCGCCGGTCATCGACGACGCGACGCGGGCCAAGATCGGCGCCATAGCCGTCGCGGCCGCGAAGGCTTGCGGCTACGTCTCGGCCGGCACCGTGGAGATGCTCCGGGGCGCCGACGGGTCGTTCTACTTCATGGAGATGAACGCGCGGCTCCAGGTCGAGCACCCGGTCACCGAGATGGTTTACGGGATCGATCTCGTCAAGGCGATGATCGCGATTGCCGCCGGCGGCGCTCTCCCGGTCGGGCAGGACTCCATCGTTCCCCGAGGCCACGCGATCGAATGCCGCATCATCGCCGAGGATCCCGCGAGGAATTTCATGCCCTCGCCCGGCCGCATTCGGGCGCTGCGGGCACCCGCGGGTCCAGGGGTGCGCTACGACGGAGGGGTCTACGGCGGGTTCACGGTTCCCCTTCACTACGACCCACTGCTCGCGAAGCTGATCGCCTGGGGAACCGACCGGGCGGAGGCTGCGGCGCGGATGGCTCGCGCGCTCGATGAGCTTCGCGTCGACGGCGTGAAGACGTCGATCGCCTTCCATCGGCGCGTGATGACGCACCCCGCCTTCTTGGCCGGCGATCTGCACACGGGATTCCTCGACGAACACCCCGAGCTGACGCTACCGGCGAGCGATCCGTGGCTCTCCGAGGTCGCCGTGCTGGCCGCGGCCGTGCACCACTTCAGGCGGTTCGAGCAGCTGTCGTCCGCCGCCAACCCCGCCGAGCGCTCGACGGAGCCGTCCGCCTGGCGGCGCGGCCGAAGCGCGGGGTGGCGTCGATGAAGTTCGCCGCACGGGCGGGGGAGACGACCCATGAGATCGTCGTCACGCGGCTGGACGCGGCCTACGTCGTGACTCTCGACGGCGTCGAGCATGTCGTCGACGCGCGAAAGCTCGAAGCCGATTTTTACTCGATCCTCTTCGATGGGAAATCCTACGAGGTCTCCGTGGAGGACGCGGGAGGCCGATACCGGGTCCGGCACGGAGCGAACGAGCAAATCGTCGAGCTCGCCGACGCGAGCCGCGGCGGGCGTGACGAGCTCCGGAAGGGCGGCGTGGCGACGATCGACGCCGTGATGCCGGGCAAGGTCGTCCGGGTGCTGGTGGCGCCTGGCGACGAGGTCGAACTCGGACAAGGCCTCGTGGTCGTCGAAGCGATGAAGATGGAGAACGAGATCACCGCCCCGCGGCCCGGGCGCGTCGCGAGCGTCGACGTGAGCGCCGGACAGAACGTCGAGATGGGAGCGAGGCTCGTGGTTCTCGAATGAGCGGGACGGCCCCCGCGGCGGATCGGGCGATCCGCGCGGAGGCCGGACTTGTCTCCACGGACCGAGCGGGCCTACTTGTTGAGCTTTTTCTCGAGCTGCTTGCCCGCTTTGAAGCGGACGGCGGTCTTCGCCTTGATCGTGATGGCCTCGCCGGTTTGCGGATTGCGACCGATCCGCGCCTTCCGCTTGCTGATGCCCCACGTGCCGAAGCCGACGAGCGTGACCCTCTGCCCCTTCTTCAGAGACGCCGTGATGCCGTTCGTCAGGGACTCGATCGCCGTGGCGGCGGCGTTGCGGGTGATTCCTGCATCCGTCGCAATCTTTCCGATCAACTCTTGTTTGTTCACGCGTTTCACCTCCTCTCGTTCGTGGCGTTCTCGCGCGCGGTGCGGGAAGGGCGCGCGTTCATGGAAACGTGACGAGCGCATTACAACGCGCCGGCGTCGCGGCCGTCAAGGGTGAAACCGCAGTCTGCGCCGACAAAAACGCCCGGGGCGACGATCAGCTCGGAGCGTTGCGTGCGAGGAAGCGCGCGAGCCGATGCCGCGAGTCCTCACTCAAACCGGTGAAGAACAGGCCGAGCTCGTAGCGCGGCGCCCCCGCGGACGACGCCAGTTCCCTCCGCCGCACGACGACCGCCTCGACGTCGAGCGTCTCCGTGCGCGCGCCGTTCGGAAGCATCAGGCGGACGGCGAGGCGCGTCATCTCCGGGTAGTCATGGCTCGACGAGCACTGCACGCCACCCATCGATAGATCGGACGCGACCATCCGCGCCTGTGTTCCTCGGCCGTCCTCTAGGCCCTCGACCTCGATCTGACTCGCGATCCGCGCGTGGGAGCGTCGTTCTACGGGCGTCGGCGTCACGGTTCCTCCAATGCCACTCTGAGGGGACGCGCTATCCTAGCAGCGGGAATTCCCATCGCGGAGCGCAAAGGAATACCTTGTGGATCGGGACGCGCTGACCAAGCTGCTCAGGGACGTGCGCTCGCGCCGGGTGACGATCGCGGAAGCGACCGCGCGGTTGAAGCATTTTCCCCTCGACGAATTGGGCTTCGCCACCGTGGACACGCACCGCAGCCTCCGCCGCGGCTTCCCTGAAACGATCTATGGACCCGGCAAGACGATCGAGCAGATCGTCGGCATCGTGTCACGGCTCCGGAAGGCAGGTCAGTCGGCCCTGGTCACGAGAGTCGGTCCGGAGGTGCACGCGGCGGTGCGGCGACTACACCCTCGGGCGGAGTACCACCCCAAGGCGCGTGCTCTGGTCCTGCGAGAAGGCAAGAGCAAGCCGGGTCGACCCGGGGTCGTCGTGATCACCGCGGGTACAACCGACATCGCCGTGGCCGAGGAGGCGGCGATCACGGCCGAGCTGATGGGAGAGCGCGTCCGGCGCATCTACGACGTCGGAATCGCCGGTCTCCATCGCCTTCTCGCCCATCGCGAGGTGCTGACCAAGGCCAACGTCGTGATCGCGATCGCAGGAATGGAGGGCGCGCTCCCGTCGGTCGTCGCGGGTCTCGTCGAGTGCCCCGTGGTCGCGGTCCCAACGAGCGTCGGCTATGGGACGGGAGCCGGAGGGTTTGCAGCGCTGCTCACCATGCTGAATTCGTGTTCACCCGGCGTGGCCGTGGTCAACATCGACAACGGTCACGGTGCGGGGTGTCTCGCGTCGATGATCAATCGACGAACAAGAGGAGCGAGATCGCTTGCATGACCCGGCGAGTCGTCGTACATCAGCGCCCGTTTCGTGCTGACCGTGCCATTTGACGGCGATTGGAGCAGCCGCTAGAGTTCCGATCTTGCGCCGACGCCCATGCGGGGGCGGAACACACGTCAGGACGAAAGCGGGGTGAGGATTCGATGCCGGTGATCAAGGTGCGCGAGGACGAGAGCCTCGAGAACGCCTTGAAGCGCTTCAAGAGGAAGTGCGAGAAGTCGGGCATCTTGACCGAGATCAAGAAGCGCCAGCACTACGAAAAGCCTAGCGTGAAGAAGAAGAGGAAGGCGCTGGCTGCTCGAAAGAAGCTGTTGAAGCGGTTGGCTCAGGAACGCAGGGGTAACGGTTAAACATTCTCGCGGGCCGGGGCGGACTTCATGCCGCCCCGGAT
Organism: uncultured Acidobacteriota bacterium; assembly: GCA_964511835.1. Classification (GTDB taxonomy): domain Bacteria; phylum Acidobacteriota; class Polarisedimenticolia; order Polarisedimenticolales; family DASRJG01; genus DASRJG01. The sequence continues at coordinate 52,258 of CAZEII010000009.1, forward strand.
CGTTGCCAAGCAGGTGGCCCCTTTGGCCGTCCCGCTCACGAAGGACTTCGTCGCGGCGGTCCGAAATGCAGGCGACATCGTTCGCCTCGTGTCGGACTACGTCCCTCTCAAGCCGGCTGGCAGTCGCCTGAAGGGGCTCTGTCCGTTCCATCACGAGAAGACTCCGTCGTTCTCCGTCGACCCGCAGATGCAGTTGTTCTACTGCTTCGGTTGCCAGGCCGGCGGCGACGCGTTCAAGTTCGTCATGCTCTACGAGAAGGTCGACTTCCCCGAGTCCGTCGAGTTCCTCGCCCGCCGCTGGGGAGTGCCGCTTCCCCGGGCGGTGGCGCGGCCGGAGGACGACGCACGGGCCCGGCTGCTGCTCATCAACGACTCGGCCTCTGCGTTTTTTCGCAAGCTGTGGTCGGATCCGTCTCGCGGAAAACTCGCGCGCGACTACGCGGCCAAACGCAGCGTATCGAACGAGCTCGTCGAACGCTTCGGCATCGGGTATGCGCCCGACAGCTGGGATTCTCTTTTGGGTGTGCTCACCGCGAGGGGGTTCAAGCCTCAAGAAGTTCAAACGGCTGGCTTGGCGGTCCCGCGCAAAGATGGCACGGGCCATTACGACCGCTTCCGCAATCGGTTGATCTTCCCCATCCGGTCCGCCACGGGGCAGGTGGTCGCCTTCGGCGGTCGCGCTCTGGACGATTCCGAGCCGAAATATCTCAACTCTCCCGAGACTCCTGCGTATGTGAAGGGTGAACATCTCTACGGACTCGACGTCGCACGCGACGCGATTCGACGGGAGGGGTTCGCCATTCTCGTCGAGGGGTACCTGGACTTGATCGCGCTCCATCAGGCGGGGTTCGAGAATGCCGTCGCGTCGCTGGGAACCGCCCTGACGCCGGCTCAGGTCAAGCTCCTGTCCCGGTACGCAGAGCATGTGGTCGTCAGCTACGATGGGGACGCCGCCGGGGTCAATGCCGCCGCGAAGTCGCTCGATCTGCTCCTGGAGCGGGGCCTGGACGTTCGCGTCGCGGAGGTACCGAACGGGCGGGATCCGGACGATTTCGTCAAGCAAGACGGGGCTGCGGCCTATGAAGCGATCGTGCGCCAGGCCCCCGGCTACCTCGACTTTCTCGTGCGCCGGGAGCTCTCGGCCCGCGATCTCGATCGCCCTGGCGAAAAGGTCGCCGCGATCAACGCGATCCTGCCGAAGCTCGCGCGGCTGGAGAGCGCCGTCGAGCGCGCCGCTTGGGCCGGCCGCCTGGCCGATGCTCTCAGGATCGACGACGACCTCGTCATGCAGGAGCTGCGCAACGCTCTCCGCTCGGCTCGACCGGGGATCAGGCACCGCGCCGGGCCATCGGAGCCGACCAAGGACGTCGAGGCGCGGCTGGTGTGGCTGCTCATGGCGAGCGAGACCGCGCGGAGGCGGGCGCGGGACGTCCTCGAGGCCGCCGAGCTCGCCGAGTCGCCGGTTGCCGCCATCGTCCGGGCCATTCTCGATCTCGATGCGCAAGGGCTGCCCGTGGATGGACCGCTCATCGTCAACGTGCTCGAGGACGAGTCCGACCGGCAGCTCCTCACGCGCATCGCGTTCCGCGACGAGGCCCCCGGGGGAGCCGAGGAGCTCGATGGTTGCCTGGAGACGTTGCGGAACACGCGCCTGAAGAAGGATCATAGGAGCGAAAGTCGCGACCTCGACGCGCGCAGCCGAACCGACCAGGACGAGGGGCTGGTCAAGATCATGCAACTGGGGCGACAGATGGACGCCCCTCACCGAGACATCCCGCACTAGCTGAGAGGACGATGAGCAAGAAAAAGCGCGAACAGATCTCGGGAGTCGAAGCGAAATACGAAGAGGTCCGTCAGCTCCTGACCGTCGGCAAGGAGCGAGGCTTCCTCGCCTACGACGAAATCAACGAATCACTCCCCGACGAGATCTCGTCCTCACCGGACGAGATCGAAGAGGTCTTCTCCCTCTTCGAGGCCCACGGCATCACGGTCGTCGACGCCGACGCGCGGGAGCAGCTGGGCCCGGGCGGCGCCGGCGCGGCGCCGAAGGAAGCGGCCAAGGACGACAAGGAAGACGAAGGTAAGGACGGAGTCGTCGCGGGACCGCTCGAGAAGACCAACGACCCGGTCCGCATGTATCTCCGGGAGATGGGGACCGTTCCGCTGCTCACGCGCGAGGGCGAGGTCCGCATCGCCCGCCGCATCGAGCGGGGCGAGCGCCGCATCATGAACGCTTTGGCGCGCAGCAAGTGGGTGCACGACGAGATTCGCCAGATCGGCGAGCGCATCAAAAAAGGGCAGATCTCCGCGAACGTCTTCGCTGGCGGAGACGAGGAAGAGGACAAGTCCGCACGAAAGCTCGAGCGGGCGAAGGTCGTCATTCAGCGCCTGAACAAGAAGCTCAACCAGATGGACGTCGCCATCAAGAAGATGGCGAAGCTCAAGCCGGGCGGACGCGCACGCAAGGCGGCCCGCTACAGAGCGATGAAGCAGCAGGTGAGGCTCGCGCTCGAGCTGCGCGAGCTCAAGCTCGTCCCGTCGCAGATCGACAACCTCGCGAAGCAGGTGCGCGACGCCGACCACAAGATCAGGCGCCACGCGCGAAGCATCGAGGATCTCAAGGACAAGATGAAGTCGTTTCGCGATCCGGCGCTCAAGCGCGAGGTTCAGCGGAAGATCGACGGACTCCGCGGCGACATCAAGTCGATCGAGGAAGAGATGATGGCCTCGAAGGGGGAGATTCACGAGGTGGGCATGTCCGTCTCGCGGGGTCTCCGGGAAGCCAAGAAGGCCAAGAGCGAGCTGATCGAGGCCAACCTGAGGCTCGTCGTCTCGATCGCGAAGAAGTACACCAACCGAGGCCTGCAGTTCCTCGATCTGATCCAGGAAGGGAACATCGGGTTGATGAAGGCGGTCGACAAGTTCGAGTACCGCCGGGGCTACAAGTTCTCGACGTACGCCACCTGGTGGATCCGGCAGGCGATCACGCGCGCGATCGCGGACCAGGCACGGACGATCCGCATCCCGGTGCACATGATCGAGACGATCAACAAGCTCATTCGCACCGCGCGGAGCCTCGTGCAGGAGTACGGCCGCGAGCCGTCCCCCGAAGAGATCGCCAAGAAGATGGGCATCCCCGTGATGAAGGTGAGAAAGGTTCTCAAGATCGCCCAGGAGCCCATCTCTCTAGAGACGCCCATCGGCGAGGAAGAGGACAGTCATCTCAAGGATTTTATCGAAGACCGGAGCGCCGTCTCCCCGGTCGAAGCGGCGATTCAGTTGGATTTGAGGTCTCAGACCCAGACGGTCCTGAAGACCCTGACGCCCCGCGAGGAAAAGGTTCTCAAGCTTCGCTTCGGCGTCGGAGACGGTAGCGAGCACACGTTGGAAGAGGTTGGCCAGAACTTCGCGGTCACGCGCGAGCGCATCCGCCAGATCGAATCGAAAGCGCTGCGCAAGCTCCGGCATCCGTCGCGCAGCAAGGTCCTCCGCGTGTTCCTGGAGAAGGCCGGGGCGCCCTAGCGTCCGCGCATCGCCGCAAGAGCGAGGCAGATCCACCCCGCGATGAAGCAAACGCCGCCGATCGGCGTGACGGCGCCCCACGACCGGGAGCCGGTCAGCGCCAACGCGTAGAGGCTTCCCGAGAAGACGGCGATCCCGGCAAGGAAGAGACATCCCGCGCCGGTCGTCAGCGCGCCGGGCCAGCGCTCGTACGCCCAGGCGGCGGCAAGGAGCGCCAACGCGTGGACCAGGTGGTACTTCGACGCCGTCTCCCAAACAGCGATCATCTCGGCCGAGATGCGATCCTTGAGCCCGTGCGCGCCGAACGCTCCCAAGGCGACGCCGGCGGCCGCCATCCACGCCCCGATCGCAAACCAGCGCGTCGTCATCGAGGTCCTCCTCGTCGCGCGAGCCCTCGCTACGGTAGCAGCACGATCCTGCGAGGCGCTCCTTTTCCCGTATCATCCCTTCGTGCAGCGCCTTGCTCTCGCCGGATCGGTCCTCCTCACGCTCTTCGCCGCTCAGGCGGGGACGCTCGACGACATGGAGCTTCGGAGCAACGTCGAGACCTCGATCCGCGGGACGCCGCAGACCGCGAATCTCCATTTGAAGATCTCCGTGGAGAATTGCGTCGCGATCCCGGAGGGCATCGTGCGCGACCTCGATCAGGCCGACGACGTTGCGGAGCTCGCTTCGAAGGTGAGGGGCGTCGCGGACGTCGATCGCTCGAAATTCCAGTACGAGGGCGGGGCGGTTCCCGACGAGGAGCTCGCCGAACGCGTTTCCCGCACGTTGTTCGAGATCCCGCGCTACGAGGCCGGCTCGATGAAGGTCGAAGTGGACGGCGGGGTCGTCACGCTCACGGGGGCGATCAAATACGCGTCGTGGCGCGGAGACGTCCGACGGCTGTGCGGCGGAATCGCGGGTGTGGTCGAGGTGGTCGACCGGCTCGACTCGCCGGCGACTCCCGACGCCCGAATCCAGAAAGCGCTGGACGGCGTGTTCTCACCGCGCGTCACCCCGCGTTTTCCGGGGAGCGTGCGCGCGGCCGTCAAGGACGGCGCCGTCACGCTCGAGGGTCGCGTACCGCGATTGTTCGACAAATGGACGGCCGAGCACGACGCCCGCGGCATCAACGGTGTCCGCCGCGTCGACAACCGCCTCGAGCTCCGCTCGGGCACAGCCATTCAGGTGATCTATCCATGACCATTCTTCGCTCCGCCAAGTGGCTCCCGCTCGCTCTCGCCGTGGCCGCGACGCTCGCTGCGACCCCGGGCCGCGCCGCACAGCCGGCCTCATCCCCATCCCCCGAGGACGCTCCGCACGGCGTCGCCAACCAAGCGGCCGACGCCCGGCCGGCGGGGGCCCCGGCGAACGACACCGGACCGGTAGCGGTCCCCGAGCCGTCCGAGAGAGCGCTCCGGCACGCGCGGGGCGGCGACTGGCTCTGGCTCATCGTCACGCTGTGGGGGCTTCTGGTGCCTGGCGTTTTTCTCTTCACGGGCTTTTCCGCGAGGCTGAGAACGCTCTCGCACCGGGTCGGGCGCAATTGGTACTTCACGATCGTCGTCTACTTCGTCCTCTTCCTGCTGATCACGTCCGTGATCGACCTCCCGCTGTCCTACTACTCGGAGTTCGTGCGGCCGCACGCCTATGGTCTTTCGAATCAGACGCTGCAGAAGTGGATGGGCGACACGCTGAAGGGACTGATGGTCGGCCTGATCATGGGGTCGCTCCTCCTCTGGATTCCCTACGGGCTGGTGAAGAAGAGCCCCCGGCGCTGGTGGCTGTGGACCAGCATCATCGCGATCCCGGTGATGGCGTTCTTCCTTCTCATCGCGCCGATCGCCATCGACCCCCTGTTCAACAAATTCGGTCCGATGAAGGACAAGGTGCTCGAGACGAAGATCCTTAACCTCGCGGGGCGCGCGGGCATCGAAGGGGCGAGGGTCTTCGAGGTGGACAAGAGCACCGACACGAACACGGTCAACGCCTACGTCACCGGATTCGGCGGCTCGAAGCGCATCGTCCTCTGGGACACGACGATCGCCAAGCTGGCTCCCGACGAGATCCTCTTCGTCATGGGCCACGAGATGGGACACTACGTTCTGGGCCACGTCGTCAAGTCGATCTTCTTCCTCGCGCTCGTGATTCTGGCCACGCTCTACGCCGCGTTCCGGATCCAGGGGGGTCTGATCGCGCGCTACGCGAGCCGGTTCGGATTCATCGAGCTCTCCGACATCGCGTCGGTCCCGCTCATGCTGCTGCTCGTCGGTGTGCTCTCCCTCGTCGTCACGCCCGTCGTAGCCGGCTACTCGCGCTGGCAGGAGCACGAGGCCGACCGGTTCGGTCTCGAGATCACGCGGAACAACCACGCAGCGGCCACCGCGTTCGTCAAGCTGCAGCAAGAGAATCTCGGCGTGCCGCGACGGGGCCTCTTCTACAAGCTCTGGCGAGCCGACCATCCGCTGCTCGGCGAGCGGATCGATTTCTGCAACTCGTACCGCCCGTGGGAACAGGGGAAGCCCGGCCGCTACGAGCATCTGTTCAAGCAGTAGCCGGCGAGCATGGTCGACCAGGTCGCTGCGGGCGCGCTCCTCGTCGTTGCGGCCTACCTTGCGCTCGGGCTCCTGTTCGCGATCGTGTTCCTGACCTTCGGCATCGGGCGGGTGGATCACGCCGCCCGAGGCGCGCCCTGGAGCTTCCGGGCCCTGGTCGCCCCCGGGGTCGTCGCGCTCTGGCCGGTCCTCTTGAGGTTGTGGCTGCAGTCCGGGCGGCGCCGATGACCCGCGAGCTGCGCCGCGCCCATCGCCGCATCGCGATCGTGCTCGCGATTCTCCTGCCGATCGTCTTTGCGATCACCCTCCTGACGCGATGAGCGCGATCTACACGTCGGTCGGCTGGAACGCGGCGAAGAAGTCGTACGACGCGACGATCGCGGTCTCGCTCGCCGTCTATCTCGCGCTCTTCACCGGCGTCGGGCTGATCGCGCATCCCGATGCGACGATCGAGACGGTCTCGATCCGCGCGCTGGCGACGGCGGCATTCCTGATGCTGCACGTCATCCTCTCGATCGGTCCCCTCTGCCGGCTGAGCCCGCGGTTCCTCCCGCTCCTCTACAACCGGAGGCACCTCGGCGTGTCGATGTTCCTCGTCGCGGCCGCGCACGCCGTCTTCGCCGCCGTGCAGTTCCACGCGCAGGGGAACGTTCATCCGCTCGTCAGCCTGCTGGTGTCGGGAGCCGGATTTCAGACGTTCGGTGTCGTCGCTCTCGTCGTCCTCTTCCTCATGGCCGCGACGAGCCACGACTTCTGGCTCGCGAATCTGAGCCCGCGCGTCTGGAAGACGCTGCACATGGGGGTCTACTTCGCCTACGCATCCATCGTGCTGCACGTCGCGCTCGGCGCGCTCCGCTCGGAGTCCCGTCCTTTTCTCGCGATCGGCACGGGAGCCGGCATGGCTTGGCTGTTGACCCTGCACGTGGTGGCCGCCTTTCGCGAGCGAGCGGGAGATCGGGACGCGAAGCCGGTCGAGAATGGCTGGATCGATGTCGGGCCCGTGGTCGAGATTCCCAACGGTCGGGCGAAGATCGTCTGCTCCGAGGAGCGGATCGCGGTCTTCCGGTACGACGGCAAGGTCTCGGCGGTATCGAATGTCTGCCGTCACCAGAACGGACCGTTGGGCGAGGGTCGCGTGATCGACGGGTGCATCACCTGCCCGTGGCACGGCTACCAGTACTTGCCGGGGAACGGACGCTCGCCCGCGCCGTTCACCGAGAAGGTGGAAACGTTCGACGTCCGGGTGGTCGGCGGTCGCGTTTACGTCAACCGCAAGCCGCACGCGCCCGGAACCGCGGTGGAGCCTGCCCGTGTCGGATGAATTCTTCGTCGGCTATCTGGCAACGCCGCCGGCGACGGGGCGGCGCATGCGCCGCATCGCCATCTCGCTCGTGGCGAGCGCCGCGGTCGTCGCCATGGCGCTCGCGATCACGACGGGACCGTTCGATCGCTCGTCGTACGAGTACGGACAAGCCCGCGACTGGCAAGGAATCATCGAGGCGGCGCCCGTGCCCGTGCTGATCGCGAGCGTCCCGGCGGGGCCGGGATCCCCGTTCGCGGCGATCGCGCGCTATCCGCTGGTCGCGGAGGGGAAGCACGGCGCTTCGCCGATGGTCGAAGGCCAAGACGGGGCCCTGGTGAGGTTGAAAGGGAGACGCGTCTCGCGCGGCGGCACCACGATGCTCGAGATCGTGCCGGGGACGCTCGAGCTCCTTCGACGATCGCTGCCGGCCGACGGCAGGCCGGCCCCCGCGTCGAGGATCGAGGACTTGGGCCACGCGCGCTTCTCGGGCGAGATCGTCGATTCGAAATGCTTCCTCGGCGTGATGAACCCGGGACGCCTCGAGGTTCACCGCGCCTGCGCGATCCGTTGCATTTCGGGAGGCATACCGCCGATGCTCTTCAGCAGGGACGATCAGGGACGCGAAGCGCACCTCCTGCTCTTGGACGCGACCGGCAAGCCCGTGAACGATCGCGTCCTCGGTGTCGTCGCGCGCCCGGTCACCCTCGAGGGCCGCCTCGAGCGCCGCGACGATCTTCATTACCTGTACGTCGATAGATGGCCATAGGGGACACTCCCCTGTTTTCTTGCAAAGCGGTATCCGGGGAGCTTTGCAAGAAAAAGGGGAGTGTCCCCTATGTTCAAACTTGCAACGTGAAAGGATTGAAGTCGGTGTCGCGGTCGTAGTAGTCCTCGCTCTCGACGCGCTTGAGCCAGGCGACAACCCTGTACGTGATCGGCGTCGCCAGCGCCTCCCAGATCACTTTGATGGCGTAGTTGGTCGTCATCACGGTGAGGAGCTGGTCGGTCGACCAAATGCCGAGGAAGGCAACCGGGTAGAAGATGAGCGAATCGACCGCTTCCCCGGCGATCGTCGAGCCGATCGTGCGCTGGTAGAGATGACGGCCGGACGACCACACCTTCATCTTGGCGAGCACGTACGAGTTGCAGAACTCCCCCGCCCAGAACGCGAGAAGCGAAGCGAGCACGATCCGCCACGTTGCGCCGAAGACCGTCTCGTACGCCGCCTGATGAGGCCATCCCGGGGCCGGGGGAAACGAGACGACGACGTACGCCATGAACGATGCAAACGCTTCCGCGGCAAACCCGGCCCAGACGACCTTGCGTGCGCGCGCGTAGCCGTAAACCTCGGTGAGCACGTCGCCGAAGATGTACGAGATCGGAAAGAAGAGGACGCCGGCGCCGAAGGTAACCGGCCCGATCTTCGCGACCTTCGCGGGCCCGATCAGGTTGGCGCACAACAGCACGGTGACGAAGGCGGCCATGACGAAGTCGTAGTACCGGTAGCGGCGCTCGGGAGTTGTCACGCGATCTCCGTCTTCGGCCGGCGGATCTCCGCGAGCCAGTCCAGCCAGACCGACAGCACGACCACCGTCCACACCGCGCGCGCGCGATCCGCCCTGCGAGCTTGGTGCTCGTCGAGGATGGCGACCGCGGCCTTGGGATCGATGCCGACGCCCGCCATCCGAGGCGAGCCAAGCTGAGCTCGCGTCCAGTCGTGCAGCGGACCGCGCAGCCACGAGGCCAGCGGGACCGAAAGGCCGCGCTTCCTATTGTCGACGAGCGAGTCGGGCAGATAGCGGCGGGCGAAGCGCTTGAGGAAGGTCTTGGTCTTGAGCCCGGAGACCCTCTGGGCCGGAGGGAGCTTGGCGGCGAACTCCATGACGCCGACGTCGAGAAACGGAGCCCGCAGCTCGAGCGCGCAGCCCATCCCCGCACGATCGGCCTTCGTCAAGAGACCCTCGGCGAGAGTCGTCTCGAAATCGCTCTGCTGAACGACGTCGAGGACATGCGCGGAATCCCGAGCCTCCGCAGGCGCGGGCTGCGCATCGACTCCCAGGGATTTCAGCAGCTGCGGCTGGATCTGCGACGTCCACACGAGGTGCCGCGCGAGACCGCTGAGCTCGTCGCCCTCGACGAATCTCTTCAAGAGATAGGAGATCGTCACCTTCTTGTCGCTGACCGGCAGAGCGGACACCGCGGCGGCCAGCGCGCGGCGAAGCGGGCGCGGCCAGCGCGAGTAGCGATCCGCGAGGAGCGCCCCGATGTAGGTGGGATACCCTCCGAAGAGCTCGTCGGCGCCCTCGCCCACCAGGACCATGCGAACGTCGTCGACCGCGCGGCGGGACAGAAGGGAGGCCGGAACCCACGCGGGGTCCGCCAAGGGCTCCCCGGAGACCGAGACGAGCTTTTCGATCTCGCGCCGCACGTCGGCGGCGCCGAGCGTCACCGATTCCCACGGGACCCCGATGAGAGAAGCCGCCTGAGAAGCGACGTCTCCCTCGTCGTAGGACGCCTCGGCGAAACGAATCGTGTACGCCGTCAACGGCCGGTCGGGGTTGACACGGCGGGCCACGGCCGTGACGAGCGACGAGTCGAGCCCGCCCGAGAGGAACACGCCGCACGGCACGTCGACGTTGCCCTGCCGGGCGACGGCTGTGCGGAAGATCGCGTCGAATGCCTCGTCGCTCGCGTCGAACGACGGATCGGCGGCGAAGTGCAGGCTCCAAAACCTCCGCGTGCGCACTTGGCCGGCTGCGATGGTCACGACCTCGCCGGGCCTCACGCGCGAGACGCCGCGAAAAGGAGTCGACGGCGCGACGAAGCAGCCGCGGCGCAGGTACCCGGCGATCGAGTCGTGGTCGATCTCGAGCGGAATGTCGAGATCGCTCGCGAGGCTGGCGAGCTCCGAGGCGAACGCCACCTCTTCGCCGCGCACCGTGAAGAACAGCGGCTTCTCTCCCGCGCGATCGCGCGCCAACACGATCCGCGGCGTCCGCGGATCCCACACGGCGATCGCGAACGCGCCGATGAGATGCTCGGCGAAGGCCTCGCCGCGCTCGAGGTACAGAGCGGGGATCACCGCGATGTCCGTCTGTTGCGGGATGACGTGACCCCGCCCGGTGAGCCAGGCGCGCAGCTCGCGATGATTGTCGATCTCCCCGTTGCAGGCGACGACGATTCCACTTCCCCGGTCCACGACCGGCTGCGAGCCCGATTCCAGCCCTCGGATCGCGAGTCGCGTGGCGCCGATGGCGCCTTCGCCGCACGAGGCGAGATGCGTCTCGTCGGGCCCGCGGTGTCTGAGGCGCCGAAGGGATGCCGCCGCCCGGCGCTTCAAGGGAACGGCAAGCCCATGCGTCGTCAGTCCGACCACGCCGCAGATGCCGCACATCTCAGCGCTCCCTCCGGGGAGACAGCGAGGCCCCCCACCACCCGTCGACGAGCTCGGTGACGGGGGCATCCGAGCCGACCCACGCCTTGAGATCGTCCGCAGCGCTCGACGGCGCGAGGACGAGGACGGGGTTCGGCCGCGACGCGCGCCACACCTCGCGCCCCGAGTGCGACACGAGCGTGGCCGGACGCTGGGGAAGCTGGCGGAGCCAGTAGACGATGAAGTTGCTCCGAAGCGGAATCGCCTCGTCGCTGATGAGCGTCAGCGTTCGTCCCAAGTAGAACGAGAGCCCCGCCGAGTAACCTTCGAGGAACGCGATTTCCGTCGCCGCCGGCGTCGGCGTCAATCGGTCGGCCAAAGGCTTCGCCGAGCGAGCGCGGGCGAACGCAACCCCGGACGGCAGCGCCACGGTGACGAGCACGAGTGGGGCGACGACGAACGCGGCGACGGTCAGCGCGACGCTGCGCTTCACGGCGGCAGCCGCCGCGAGAACCGCGACGGCGACGAGCACGACGACGAGCGTCGGCCACATCGACCAGACCGCACGCCGGTCCTCCGTCATCGCCGCGAGCTTTCCGGCACTGGCCGGGCCCTTCATCACCGCCCAGCCGAGAGCGCCGGCGAGCAGCGCCGCAGCCGCGCTGAGCGCGAGGGACGCGCGCCGTACGAGCCGCGCGGCCGCGCCTTCGTCAAGACGCCAGGCGTGTCCGAGCCCGCGCCCGATCAGGGCTCCGGCTGCGACGACGGCCGAGAGGATGTACGCAGGCTGCTTCGTCCGCGACATCGAAAAGAAGACCACCACGACGATCGTCCACACGACGAGCAGCCGGTCGGCGCTCGTCAGGCGCTCTCGCACCCTCCATGCGGCGAAAACCATCGGCACGAAGAGGATGGTCCACGGGAGGAGCGCGCCCAAGAGCCCCGGCCCGTAGTACCAGAAAGGCTGCCCTCGATTGAAGGCCGGCGTGAAGAACCGGTTGAGCGTCTCCTCATAGACGCCATAACGGAAGAACTCCGGATGCACGCGCGTGAGCGCGAAAAACCACGGCACGAAGAGCGCGGCCACGATGAAGGCGTTGCGAGGCGCGAAGACGCGTTGGAGCGCTCGCGGCCGCCGCTCGACGAAGAAGAACACCGCGAGCACCGCCGCGGGAACGAGCGCCCCGACCGGCCCCTTGACGAGCATCCCGAAGCCCACCGCGACCGCGCCCGCCGCGTGCCATCGACGGTCGGGCGTCTCGCCCGCTTCCGCGACGAACGAGGCGAGAATGGCCGCGACGATGCAGAGCGTCAACGCGATGTCCATGATCACAATGCGTGAGAACGCGAAGAACGACGGCGAGCTCGAGACGACGATCACCGCGAGCGCCCCGCTCGCGGAGTCGTACCACCGGCGGGCGAAGACGTAGACGACGACGAGGACGAGGAGGCCGCACAGCGCCGACGGGATTCGGGCGCCCCACTCGTTGACGCCAAACGCCCTGAGCGAGAGGGCAACGGCGGCGAAGTAAGCCGCCGGCTTGTCGAGATACGGATGCCCCTCGAGGGTCGGCACGAGCCACGACCCGGAGATCGCCATCTCGCGCGCGACCTCGGCATTCCGTCCCTCGTCGGGCTGCATGAGCGGCAGCGACCCGAGCCCGAAGAAGAGCATGACCGCCGCGACCGCGAAAGCGGTCACGGCGAGTGGGGTTCCGGCGCTGGACGCTGGGGTTCTGGCGCTAAGCTCAGTCAAGGCAGCCACTTTACACCGAGCACGAAGTCGTAATTCCCCCGCTTGTTGCCTGCCCCACAAAACCGGCCGAAATTGTCGGGGGTGAGGCGAGGAAGAATGAAGGAGGCACTGCAGATGACCAGCAAACGTCTGTTCACGGTGATCGCGATTCCCTTGGCGCTGACTCTGGCCGCGGCCACCGCCAAGGCCGACGACGACCAGCAAGCCTCGGCCAAGTCGGCCACGAAGACCGTCACGACGACCAAGAGCGGGAGCACCGTGACACGCGACGCGACGATCACGCGGCCCGACGGCAAGACCCGCCATCGCACGGACACGTGGACGATGGACCAGAACAAGGTGACGCACCACGGCGAAACGACCTTCGCCAATGGGAAGACCGCAACGCACGATTCGACGACCGTGCGCGAGGGCGGCACGGTGACCCGGCGAGCGACGACCGTCGGCCCGAACGGCGGCCACGTGGTCGCGCAGAGCGTTCGCGAGTGGCATCCGGAGCTGAACGCCACGACGGCGGAGACCACGCGCACGATCACCTCGCCGAACGGCCAGGTCACGACCCAACACGTGACGACCACGGCCCCGGGTCAGCACCCCCGGATGGCGCATCGTGCGGGCCGTCATTCGGAGCCGGCCGAAGAGGTCCCGCTCAAGAACGTGCCGTAAGCGTTACTCGAGGAGGAGTTCGATCATCGGGGGAGCCGCTCGGCTCCCCCGATTTGTTTTCCGGGGCATCCGGCGGTCGCCCGCGGCAGGACTAGAATGCCGCCGCCCCCATAGCTCAGTCGGTTAGAGCAGCGGACTCATAATCCGTCGGTCCCTGGTTCGAGTCCAGGTGGGGGCATTTCACTCCAACCGCCAGATCGACACGGCACCACTTCCATGGTGGACCTCACGCCGCCGACCCAGAAACTGCGGGCGTCGAGGCCCCGCGGGAATGGACGGCAGCCGCTCCTGTGGGCCCTGCGCCCTATCGCCTAGAAGCGGCGGCGCGCAGCGCCGACCGCTTCATGCTGTTGTTAGACAGCCCCTTTCGATGGGGCATCGGACTTCCGCTCCATCCCCGGTGTGCCGAACCGGGTCCGGATGTACTCTTGCGCGCTCTGCGCCGGTAGCTTCACCGTCCCCGGGCCGCTCCGCACGAAGAAGTCCCCGTCAGGCGTGGTCTCCAGACCCTTCCACTTGAGAAACACCGGCTCCGGGCTGCGCTGGCAGCTCACCACGCACACGGTCTTGCCTTCAACGACCTGCGTCTTCGGATCGATGCATGTCCCGGCCCGGTCACCCAGCCCGTTGCGCACTACCTGCGCAAGGTGACGCATGAACTTGTCGTCGCTCTCGAGCCGATCACGCTCGATGCCGACGATGGAGCCGTGGTCGCTCACGCCGATCAGGAGATCGCCGCCCTCGGTGTTCAGGAACGCGGCGATGGTCTTGAGCACGGCGTGGGTCACGGCCCTGTCGTCCTGCTTGTCCTCCTTGAGGCTCCAGCGCAGGGTCGACTTGAACTCCAGCGTCTTCGACTCGCCGGCTTTGATCAAGTCTTCGGCATTGCGGTGAGCGCGCAGATATTGGTCGAACAGGAAGTTCTTGATCGCCTCGCCGAAGGCGCTGTCGTCGGTGATGCGCTTGTAGAGCTCGAAGTTCGAGTCGACGATCTCCTGGATCACGTCTTCGACCTTCTGGTCAAAGGTGAGCCGCACGTTCTCGCGCGTGTTGACGCGCGCCGCGGCATCGAGCGCCGCGTCGTCGTCGAGCTTTTCCATCATCTGGCCCAGCGTCACGCGGTGCTCGGGTCCTAGGTTGAGCCCGAAGCGCTCGTTCAGCTCGGCGATGATGCGCGAGAGCGTCTCTAGCTCCTCCGGCGTGACGCCGCGGCCCTGCTTTGTGCTCACGGGCTCGAGCACGCCGGGCCGGCGCTCCAGCGCGATCCTGCCCCTGCCCGTCTGCTGGATCCGGTACGACTCGATGTCGATGTTCTGCTGCACCTCGCGCGGGAGCTCGGCGCGGTCGGCGGGCAGCAGTCGCCGCAGGTACCGCGCAAAGACGTAGAGCTTCTCGAGATCGGCGTCGGCGAAGGTCAGCACCTGTGCGAGGAACGCGTAGAGACGTACGTAGTCGGTGAGCTGCCCGCGGAAATCGCGCTGCTCCTCCTCCGACAGCGCTCCGAAGCGCTCGACCACCGGCGCGAGCACCGCGTACAGCCGGTCCTGCGTCGCCTTGGGATCGAAGTAGACCTTCGCGAACGCCCCGACGTCGCCCTCTTCGTAGACCGGGAAGGCGGCGAGTCGCGTCTGGCGCTCGTAGAGCAGGTTCGGGTCCGTCGCCTCGGAGAGGAGCGTCGTCTCGTAATAAGGCTCGAACGCGGCCTTGATCTCGTCGGACTCGTTGGCGAAGTCGAGCACCAGGGTGCCCTTCTTCTCCGGGTGCGGGCGGTTGAGGCGCGAGAGGGTCTGCACCGCGTTCACGCCGCCGAGCTTCTTGTCCACGTACATCGTGTGCAGCAGCGGCTGGTCGAAGCCAGTCTGGAACTTGTTGGCGACGATCAGGAACCGGACCTCGGGCTGCTCGAAGGTCCTCGCCGTCTGCGCTTCCGGAAAGCCGTTCATCCCCGCCTCGGTGTACGACTGCCCGCCGTCCTGCACGGTGCCTGAGAATGCAACCAGCGCCTTGAATGGGTAGCCGCGCTCGGCGAGGTACTTGTCCACCGCCCGCTTATAGCGCACGGCGTGCAGGCGCGAGCGGGTGACAATCATCGCCTTCGCCTTGCCGCCGACCTCCCCCTGCACCTTGGCGGCGAAGTGCTCGACGCAGATTCTGACCTTCTCGCCGATCGCGTGCGGGTGCAGCTCGACGAACGACTTGAGCAGGTACTCGGCCTTCTTCTTGTCGTAGCGCGGGTCGTCCTCGACCTTCTTGAGCAGCCGCCAGTAGGCCGTGTATGTCGCATAGTTCGCCAGCACGTCGAGGATGAACCCCTCCTCGATTGCCTGGCGCATGCTGTAGAGGTGGAAGGGCACGAACTTCCCGTCGGGGCGCTTCACGCCGAACAACTCGAGCGTCTTCGGCTTGGGCGTCGCCGTGAAAGCGAAGGTCGAGAGGTTGGGCAGGCGCCCGCGCTTCTCCATCTCGGCCAGGATCGTGCTCTCCAGCTCTTCCTCGGGCGTCGCCGCCCCCGCCTCCTCGGCTTCCGCGGATTCGAGCGACCCCACGCTGAGCACCGCCTTGAGGCTCTTCGTGCTCTCGCCCGACTGGGAGGAGTGCGCCTCGTCCACGATCACGGAGAAGCGCCGGCCTGGCAGCTCGCCGATCTCCTTGGCGATCACCGGGAACTTCTGGAGCGTGGTGACGATGATCGTCTTGCCCGACTCGAGCGCGTCCTTCAACTGGCGCGACGTGGTGTCGATGTTCTCCACCACCCCGAGCGTCTGCTCGAACTGGCGCATCGTCGTCTGAAGCTGTCGATCGAGAACGCGGCGGTCGGTGATCACCACGATCGAGTCGAAGACGCGCCGGTTGCTCGCGTCGTGCAGCGTCGAAAGCTGGTGCGCGAGCCAGGCGATTGTGAAGCTCTTGCCGCTCCCGGCCGAGTGCTGGACGAGGTAGCGCTGACCAACGCCGCGCGAGCGGGCGTCGGCGACGAGACGACGCACGCAGTCGAGCTGCTGGTAGCGCGGAAAGATGAGAAAACGACGGCCGGTCTTCTTACCCTTCTCGTCCTCCTCTTCGACCTCGTAGATGAACTGGCGCACGAGGTCCAGCACGCTATCGCGCGACCAGGTCTCCTCCCAGAGGTACGCCGTGGCGTAGCCCTTCCTCGTGAGCGGCACGGGCGGGTTGCCGGCGCCACCGAACTTGCCCTGATTGAAGGGCAGGAAGCGCGTCCTCGCCCCAGCGAGGTGCGTCGTCACGTAAACCAGGTCCGGGTCGACGGCGAAGTGCGCGAGGCAGCGGCCGTATGCGAGTAGCGGTTCGCGCGGGTCGCGGTCGCTCTTGTACTGGCGAATGGCGTCCTCGACGTCCTGCCCGTTCAGCGGGTTCTTCAGCTCGGCGGTGAAGATCGGGACGCCGTTCAGGAACAGCACGAGGTCGAGACAGTTTTCGTTCTTGGTGCTGTAGTGGACCTGCCGGACGATGGAGAAGAGGTTCGCCGCGTGCAGGCGCCGCGTCTCCTCGTTGAGCCCGCTCGCGGGACGGAAGTAGGCGAGCCGGAACTTGCAGCCCGAGTCCTTGAGGCCGTTGCGCAGCACGTCGAGCGCGCCGCGCCGCTCGATCTCGAGGGCGAGGCGCTTGAGGAACTGCTCGCGCACCGCCGCGCCGTGGTGCTGCTCGAGTTTCTTCCATTCCTTGGGCTGCGTGGCGAGGACAAAGTCCACCACGTCGCGCGGCAGGAGGCAGAGCGCACGGTCGTAATCCTCGGGCTTGCGCTTGCGATACCCGCCCGGCGGATTCTCGCCGTAGGGCGACGCCGTCTCGCGCACCGCCGTCGAGTCGCCCGCGCAGGCGTCCGGGCCGTACTGGAGCAGCCCGCACTCGATCGCCTCCTCGAAGGCGCGCTCGGAGATCTCGGGGCTCACGCTGCCTCCTCCCGCACGTCGATCTTGCCCGTTACCGCGGCGGAGATGAGCGCGATGCGGAGTTCCCTGAGCCGCTCGATGGCGTCTTTGACTCCCGCGATAAGTGCGTCGAGTCGGCCAGACGATGTCGAAACCTCATCTACGATGGCCCGCTGTTCATTCAAAGGTGGCAAGGGTACGAGGAAGTCGACGGCATCTGAAACGTTAATCTGCTCTTGGGCCGCGCCGTCCTGCAGCATCTTGAACTGCGCTTTTCCGACAGCGGAGTTCATCAGGTAACCGAGCAGTTCCGAGTTGATCCGCTGGGAACGCCGCGTGATTAGAAGCGACGCGCAGTTGCTACCGTCCAGCTCGGGGGGGACAACCGCAGTAACGCCTGGGTAGCCAACGCGCATAGAGACTAGGTCGCCTGCCCGTAGAATGGACTTGTGATGGGTCTTGTTCGAGTCCTCACTGATGTACTGGACGCGATCAAGGACGATCGCTCCCTCGGTTACGTCCACCCCGCGCAAGAAGAAAGGGCCAGAGGGGCTAACGTATTGCGAAGGATTGACCACGATACCAACTGTTAGGCCGCCCGAGACGTGTTTCAACCGCCAGAGTTCCCACTGCGCCGGAATCTCCCCCAGCCACTCGACGCCGGAGTCCTTCATGGGCGCCTTCGGGTCGAGGCCCTTTGTGACGGCGCGGGTGATGAGGGCGGTGCGCGTCTCCTGGAGCAGCTCGATCAGCCGCTCCTTCTTCGCCACCAGCGCATCGAGCCGCGCCGTCTCCCGATCGAGAAAGGCGGCGATGGCGCGCTGCTCGGGTTCGGGGGGCCGGGCTAGTTCATACGTCGCCATCTCGCTCTCATTGATCGCAGGGAAACTCACGCCCTTCGAGTTCGCGACTACTCGCTCGACGAAGTACGGCGCTCGCAGTGCATAGGCTGCGTAGTCCGTCGTGAGGTCGTCGTCGGGTCGCACGACTGCGAAACCAGTTGAGACTACCATCCCAGGCTCTGGCTTCTTGATGGGTGCAATAGCGCGAAGGTAGGTGCGAACTGTGGACACGATCACGTCGCCGTCTCGGACCAGCCGACGCGCGCGCGTCGGGGCCAAAGCGAAGGTGAGGATCTCTTGCTCGATGATTCGGCCGAGACTGTCCACGCCGCCGATGTCGACATAGGTCATCTCGAGCCCCTGGTCCGTCTCTTCGGGCAAGGCCTCCGCGTTCAGGGCCGCCAAGTGCTTCAGCCGCTTTACCTCCCAGTGCGCCGGAATTTCCCCCAGCCACTCGACGCCGGAGTCCTTGTAGGTCGGATACGGCTTGAGCCGCCGCAGGTGAATAGCGCGCTCATTCACGACCGTCTCCTCCGTCGCGCGCTCGCCTGGTAGTCCTCCCACACCTTGTTAATGTCCGCGCCCTGCAACCAATCCCGGAGGCGGTAAATCGACTTCTGCGAGTACCGAGCGAACGATGCCTTGCCAATCGTGCTATGGCGGAAGCACTCGCCGTCGTCCTTGAGTCGCGCGTGGTGGATCAGGGCGGTCGTCTTCGGACCCGAAAGACCGAGGTGCTGCGCCACCTGATCGCGGCCAAGATTGTAGAAACCGAGCGAGTCTACCTTGTGCACTGCCACGACGGCCGCGCCGGGAGTGCCTTCGGGGACAAGCTGGATCGGCGTCCCTTCCTTCTTCGATATCCGCAATTCGAGCGACGGTCCGGTGCCTGTCGCTGTCAGGTTGATCGCGGCGACGCCGGGGAAGACATCGGCCCATGCGCGCCCCTTGCGGATCTCCTCGCCGAGTTTGCACAACTCCCCGTCAGTCGGTTGGAGCCGGTCGCCACGCATCGCCCCATCTACGATCGCGAGCGCACGAAGCTTCGCAGCCGCTTCGAGCCTGCGGCGCTTGTCAGGCTGCAGCAGTCGCTCGACTTCTTTCGCTTCCCGGTCGAACAGTGCGGCAAGGTCGGATGGAGGGGTGGTTGAGAGCGGAAGAACCAGAGGGGGCACGTGTACTGTCAAGTCCTGCTTGAACACATCGCCTACGATGTCGCGAAGGAGCGTGAGCCCAGCCTGCGCATGGATATAGAGGTGTTGTTCCGACAGGTCGACGAGGTGGTGCTGGGCGGCATCGCGCAGTGTGTTAAGCGCTTGGAGCTGAAGCACCTGCTCCTGCCTCAGGAACCGTATGGTCCCGTCACTGAGCGCCTTGCGCAGGCACTCGTCGAAGCCGATAGTTTGCTTCTCCCGAGGTTTGCGGATGGCACCGCCGCGATGGCGGATCGCGGCCTTGAGCAGCATCTCGAACGCGTGGTCCATCAGGATCAGGACGGCGTCGACGCGCCCGCGATCCCATGGCCGGTTGTAGTGCTCAATGGACAGCACGAGCGAATCGACGGCCTTTGCCAGAAGGAGTCGCGATTCGCGTTTCACGTCGTCGCCTCGCTGCGAGACTGCCACGGGCCTCCCGGCGGCCAGGATCCTACGGGACCATCGCCCGAGAGAATCCTTTCGCGCACCGGACCGAGGAACTCGATGATCCGTCCGCCGATCATGTCGAACTGCGCGGGCGGCGGCACCAGGACCGCACCCGCCGCCAGATAGTTGCGCCAGCGCGCCTCCATCTCGGGCCCCTGATAGAAGGCCGTCGTGAGGACTCGCGGTGCTTCGTCGCTCCAGGGCGTTCCGCGACGCTCGAAGCAGGCAGCCACCGCGCGCTGCAGCGTCTCGCCGTCGAACGCGAACGCACCCGCGAGCGCCCAGACATCGTGGAAGTCCTTCATCCGACTGTTCAGCGTATCCAGCTTAACCATCGCCTCGAACTTCTCGGCGATCGTCAACTCCCGCGGATACGCACGCAGCCGAGGAGGCGGCAGTGCGGAGAGCATCGTGGGGTAAGTGACCTCTTCTGGCTCGAGCACGACGGCGTCGCCGACGCCGATATCGAGCTGCACCGCGATGCGGGCGTTGCCGAGGAACGCACGGAAGCGGGCGCGCTTGCCGGAGTACTCCTCCTCCGGGCGGATCGTCTCGATCACCAGTGCCGACAGGTCGAAGCTCAGGCCGTCCTCAGGGCAAGAGACGCTACAGATCTCAGCGACCAGCGATCGGATCGCCTCATCGTCCACGGCGCCAGACGCGAGGACGTCCACGTCTCGGGTCGCGCGGTAGGGATCGGGAAGCCACACCGCGAGCAAGCTCGCGCCCTTCAGCAGGCAGCGGTCCCGGGCCGCAGACGCGCCGAGGCGGTAGAGTAGCCGCTCGCTGGCGAAGCGCACTAGTGTCCTCTCGAACTCCTCACCGATCTGCTTTGCCCGGTTCAGCAGCCGGGCCCGAACGGAGGCTGCGACGCCGGGGGTCATATCGACCTCACGTCCAGCGCCGCGCTCAGGCGGCGCGACGGTAGCACTTCCGCCACGCGCGAGAGCTCGGCAACCGTCACCTTGCGCTGTCGCAGCGCATCCTGAAGAGCCTCCATAGCCGCCTCGGGTCCGACGAGGCGCTCAAAGCGGAAGCAGTCGGCGACGGTGCGGGCGGGCGAGGTGATGCGTGCCGCCACGCCCTCGAACTCCGTCTTCTGCACACCGAACTTCCAGGCCGGGCCGCTGAAGCGGACGATGCGCAGCCGAAGCTCCCGCAGGCGCGGTGCGCGGGCCTTATGCGGGATGGCGAGCCAAACCTCGGCCGGCGCTTGGGTGCCGATGCCGTGGACGCGCAGCGCCGAGAGCAGGCAGACGATGCTGTTCGGCACGCGCACGCAGGCCATGGCGAGGGAGTAGTTCTCGGTCGGCTCGGCGCCCGCCAGCCGGTACAGCCCGCGGCCGATGCGCTCGACTCTGCCGGACCGCACGAGAGCGGGCAGCTGGTCGCGGGTCAGGCCGGCGGTTTCGAGCTGCACGGGACGGAAGAACCCCGTGATGCCCGCACTCCGGAGTTGAGCCAGGACGGTATCCGCTCGGCGTCGACTGATTGTGTCGGCACGGTGTTGTGACATGCCAACAATATGCGCTGGTTGTCGGCAAAAGTCAACGCAAAATATCGGCATGAATGACGAACTGCCGACATTCTGCGCGATCAGCTCGCACTCGTCCCCGTCACCTCCGCCAGCATCCGAACGATGTCGCCCTCGATGGCCCGAATGTCGGCCTCGATCTCCTCGAGCGGCCGGGGCGGTGTGTAGCGGTAGAAGTAGCGGTTGAAGTTGATCTCGTAGCCGATGGAGCCGACACGACCGTCCTTGGGGTCGCGTTTCGTCGTGTCGATCCAGGCGTCCGGCACGTGGGGCTTCACCTCGCGGTCGAAGAAGGCGCGGACGCTAGCCGGCACGCCATGGGCATCCACTGGGTCGTCGCCGGCGGGCAGCGGAACGCTCTCCGTGTCGCGCAGCTCGGGATCGGGCTCGGGTTTGCTGTCGGCATCGCGGCAGATGGCCGCAGTTTCGTCGCGTTCCGAGAGCGCGGAGAGGATCGCCTTACGGGCGGGCGCCGGGAGCTTCTGGCCTGCTTTCCGGACGGCGGCATCGAGCGCGCCCTCGAACTCGCCGCGGTTCTTGAACAGGGTACCCGGGAGCCCGTGCACGAGGGCACGGATCGTCTCCTGTAGCGCGCGCCCGTCGGCCTGCTCCTTCGCCCCGGCCGCACCCTTCTTCTTTGACTGGGCGAGCGACTGGAACCCCTTCTCGTCTTCGAGCGATGCAATGCGTTCGGCGATTGCCTGGAAGTTGAGCCGCAGCGGACGCTCGACGGTGATCTTGCGGAAGCCGAAGTGCGTGGTCGGGAAGATGCGACTGACGACGACATCTTCCTCCTTGCCGTCCTTCGTGATCCGGCGCGTCTCGCCATCCTTGAACTCGGCGAGGAGCTTCACGATGTCCTGCGCCTTTTCCGGCGGGATCTCGCGCCGCTTGTCGCCGAGGCTCTTTCGCATCGGAACCCAGAACGAGGTCGCGTCGACGAGCTGCACCCTACCTTCCCGCGTCGGCGCCTTGCGGTTGGTCACCACCCACACGTAGGTGGCGATCCCGGTGTTGTAGAAGAGCTGCTCGGGCAGCGCGATCAGCGCTTCGAGCAGGTCGTGCTCCAGAATAAAGCGGCGGATCTCGCTCTCGCCGCTGCCGGCGTCACCGGTGAAGAGCGGCGAGCCGTTCATGATGATCGCGATGCGCGATCCGCCTTCCTTCGGTTCCTTCGCGTGCGCCAGCATGTGAAGCAGGAAGAGGAGTTGGCCGTCGCTGATGCGCGGCAGCTCTGGCGCGAATCGGCCAGCCGCGCCGCGCTCGTGCTCGGCACGCACGATGTCCTCGTCGCGCTTCCAGTCCTTCCCGTAGGGCGGATTGGCGATCAGGTAGTCAAAGCTCCGGCCGGCGTGGCGGTCGTTCGAGAGCGTGCTTCCGTAGGCGATGTTGTCGGCATCGCGTCCAGTCGGGTCCTTCATGAAGAGGTCCGACTTCGATACCGCCCAGGTCTCCGGGTTCACCTCCTGACCGAAGAGGTGGATCTCGGCGTTCGGGTTGGTCGCGGGCCGCAGCAGATCGCCGTTCTTGCGCAGGCCGATGGTGATGTGCTCCTTCGTGATCATCAACATGCCGCCTGAGCCGCAGCACGGATCATAGACCGTGCAGACGATCCCTTTGCGCCGGATGCGGTCGGAGTCGCCGGCCAGCATCAGGTCCACCATCAGGTGCACCACGTCGCGCGGCGTGAAGTGCTCGCCAGGGTTCTCGTTCAGCGCCTCGTTGAACTTGCGGATCAGCTCCTCGAAAATTGTACCCATCGTTGGGTTGTCGATCTTGTCCGGGTGAAGGTCGACGTTTTTGAAGCGCTCGAGCACCTGGAAGAGAAGTCCCGCCTCGTCGAGCTTGCTGATCGTGTTGTCGAAGTCGAACTTCTCGAGCACCTCGCGCATGTTTGGGCTGAACCCGGCGATATAGTTGCGCAGGTTGGCCGCGACGTGCGGCGCGTCCGCCAGCAGCTTCGCGAAATCGTAGCGAGACGTGTTGTAGAAGGCGAAGCCCGAGGCGCGCCGGAGCTGCGCTTCGAGGTCCTCGAGCCCCTTGCCCTTGAGTTGCCCCTGCCGTTCTAGGACCTTCGCTTTGGTATCCGCCAGGACGCAATCGAGGCGGCGCAGAACGGTGAGCGGCAGGATTACGTCCTGGTACTTTCCGCGCTTGAAGGTGTCACGGATGAGGTCCGCGACGCCCCAGAGGAAGCTGACGATCTCGCTGTGGTTCACGCGTTCACCTTCCGGTCGTTCTTGGCATTGGCGTCGCTCCGTTGGGGCTGTCTAACAAGCGGGCTGCACCTGGAGCCTACCAACGTTGTCTTCCGGATTGAATCCCACCCGGCCGAAATTCCGCAGTGCAGGTGATAGCCATTGTGCGCGCGAAGTTCCACCACACACCGGTCCGTGAGCGCCCTGCGCCGCCCACTCCAAATCTCATCTGTATGGCCTCACCTCCCAATGCCGCGGCGTCAAGGCCGCCAGCAGCGGCATCGGGAGCTGCGGAAATCGAATCAGCCGCCGGTGACGAACCGTGAAGTCTCCTATTCGGCCGTGATCAACTCCACCCGATAGCGCCCGTGTGCCGCTTCGCGTTGGCACTTCACGCTCACCCAAGTACCTCCTGTCCCGCCCAGCGTCCCGGAACGCGCACTTTGTCAACTTCGCTGATCGCCCGAGTCACCCCGACGATCCGGGAGGATACTCCGGTCACTCGAGATCAATCTCGCATCGCCCGAATCTCGGCACTCGGTCGGCCGTCAGCTAGGCCGGTCCCTGGTTCGAGTCCAGATGGGGGCATTCCGAGATCCGCGAGCTTCCTCAACTCCGGCCTGTCCGAAATCCGCGTCGCGCCAGCGTCTGGGGCCTGAGGCCGCTATCTACATTGCACCGGCCGCGTCCGCGGACTTGATCAGCCGCCGCCCGGAGTAATCGAGCCGCTCGAGCCTAGGGGAGATCGAGCGGCTCGCGAGGAACTCATCGACCGCCTTCCGAGCCCCTTGCCAGTACCCATAGTCGTCGAACTGAATCACGCCGCCGTCCACGACCTTGTCGTAAAGGCTCTCCAGGCACGTCTTCACGCTCGCATACCAATCACCATCGATGTGGAGGACGGCGATAGGTCCGATGTTCGCAGAGCGGAGCGTGTCATCGAAGAGGCCCTTGATCAATCGCGTCTGCAAGAGGATCTCCAGCCGACGGAAGGATGTCGACACCTCCTCAATCGTACCGACGAAGGCGCCGGTATACAGTTCCGCAATCTGGCGATCCGGATCTTCGGGCGTCGGTGCGGGGATTCCCTCGAAGGTGTCGAAGACCCAGACCGTGCGCTCCGTGTCGCCAAGCTGCTTCAAGGTGAGAGCCATCAGAGCCGCACTTCCACCGCGTGCCGTTCCGCATTCCACGACGTCACCCGGCACATGATGTGCGACGACGTGTCGTATCGCACGATGAAGTCCTCTCAAGCGCGCATTGCTGCACATTGTGATGTTCCGAACCCTGCGGTAAAGCTTGGAGAAGTCGGAAGGTGAAACGAGATCGTACGCTCTCGTGAGCTGTCTGAACGCATGAGAGGCGACCCATTCCGGGTCACGGACTCGGTAGAGGATTTCTCCAAGCGGATGTCGAATTCCCATTCAAGACTCCGCCCGGTTAAGTTGACAGGCGTTCAATTCGTAACCTAGATTCCGATTCGATGAATGTCGATGTTGCTGACCGCCCGGCTACCTACCCAGCCTCGATCTCCGCGACCGACGGAGCGGAGGTCGAGCTCTCGATCGTGATGCCCTGTCTCAACGAGGCCGAAACCCTCGGCGGGTGCATTGAGAGCGCCCAGCGCGCCCTGGATGAGAATGGCATCCGAGGCGAGGTGATCGTCGCAGACAACGGCAGCACCGACGGCTCGCTCGAGATCGCCGCTCGTCTGGGAGTGCGGGTGGTCGCCGTTGCCGAGCGTGGATACGGCAGTGCGTTGATGGGTGGAATCGCGGCGGCGCGAGGTCGGTACATCCTCATGGGAGACGCGGACGCGAGCTACGAGTTCGCGCATGTCCCGCGGTTTCTCGAAGAGCTGCGCCGCGGCGCCGACCTCGTGATGGGGAATCGATTTGGGGGTGGGATCCGGCCCGGTGCCATGCCTTTCCTGCATCGGTATCTCGGCAATCCCGTACTCAGTGCCGTCGGACGCCTGTTCTTCGGAGTGCCGTGCGGCGATTTCCACTGCGGTCTTCGCGCGTTCGATCGAACGCGGATTCTCGCCTTGGACCTCCGTACGACCGGAATGGAGTTCGCGAGCGAAATGATCGTGAAGGCCGGACTTCGCGGTCTTCGCATCCGGGAGGTTCCCACGACTTTGGCGCCGGACGGCCGCACTCGCCGCCCGCATCTTCGCACGTGGCGCGACGGGTGGCGGCATTTGCGCTTCCTCTTGTTGTATTCGCCGCGATGGCTGTTCCTGTGGCCGGGCCTTGCCTTGATCGGCGCCGGGCTCGCCACGAGCGGGTGGCTGCTCCCCGGGCCGCGCCGGGTGGGTGGCGTCGTATTCGACGTTCACACGCTTCTGTATGCGGCGATGGCGATGGTCATCGGATGCCAGGCGGTCTTCTTCGCGCTGTTCACGAACGTCTTCGCCATGAACGAGCAGCTCCTCCCGCCGGCTCCGCGGCTCGAGAAGTGGCTTCGCCGACCCTTTCTCGAGTTGGGCCTCGCGTTCGGAATGGCCCTCCTGGCGATCGGAGTCGCCGGCGCGACGTACGCGTTTGCGGTGTGGAGACGGAAAGGGTTCGGTCCGCTCGATGTATCGCAGACGCTCCGCATCGTGATTCCCGCGACGACGACGGTCACACTCGGTCTTCAAGTGATGATGGGAAGCTTCTTCCTGAGCGTCCTCCAGCTGCGGCGGAGATGAAGGGTCGATCGGCGCCTGCGCTCCTGATCGGTCTGGTCTGGGCTGCGCTGGTGCTCGCGGCCTGCCAACGCGGCGAGCCGCCGGTCGGTCTGGCGAGTCTCTGCTTGATGATCGGCTGGATCGCCACGTTTGGGGTCGCGACGTGGGGGGGCGGTAGCCTCGCTCATGTTGCGATTCTGCGGAGGTGGCCAAACGGCCTCGACGAAGCGCTGGTCGCGCTGGTGCTCGGGCTGGCGGCGCTCCAAGCGCTGGCCGCGGCCATCGGAGCCGCAGGGATCCTGCGTCCGGCCGTTCTCCTGGTCGTGCTCGGCGCGCTGACGGCGATCGGCGCTCTCATCCTCTGGAAGGAGTCGCGTCCCAAGCTGGACGCTCCGAGAGTGCGCAGGGCGTGGATCCTGCCGCTGGCGATCATCGCGGTTGCCTGGTCGCTGGGCGCGCTCCCGGTCACCGTGGACTCTGCGTTCTACGACCAGCTCCACTATCACCTGGCATTTCCGGCGCAGTGGCTCCGCGCCGGCAGGCTTCTCACGTTCCCGCGCCACGACTGCTCGTTCTATCCAGCCGGTATGGGACTCCTGTACGTCTACGCGCTCGCGGCGCTGGGACCTTGGTCGGCACAGGCGATCCACTGGGCGCTCGGAGTGCTGGCGGTCGTTGCGTCGGCCCGCGTCGCGCTTCGCGTCGGCGGTGCGGGGGCGGCGTTCTGGTCGGGCGCGATCCTGTCCGCTACGCCGGTGATCGTGTGGATCTCGACCGTCGCAGGAACCGATCTTGGGGTCGCGGCGTTCGCGTCCGTCGGCTGGCTCGCACTGACCCTCGGGCTCGAATCGGCGGATCGGAACAGACCTCAGTGGTGGATCATCGCTGGAGTCGTGGCAGGACTCGCGGCCGGCGCGAAGCTGCTGGCGGTCTTGACGGTCTGTGCTCCGCTGTTCCTCGCGCTGACGCTCGCCCCCGGCACGGGGCGATTGCGACTGACTAGACTCGCCGCGTGGTCGCTCGGTGCGGCAGCACCGCTGCTTCCTTGGCTCGCGCGCAATGTCTGGATCACCGGAAATCCCGTCCATCCGTTCCTTCCGACGATCTTCGCGCGTGGAGCCGACGCGGCCGCCCAGGCCCAGCGCGTCGAGTCGCAGGCTGCGTTCCGGTTCTTGTCGGATCCGTTGCGCGTGCTGACGCTCGGGGCGCTGGGGCCGCAGGACGGGTCGGTCGGCCCGCTTTACCTCCTTCTTCTACCCCTCGCGGTCTGGTGCGGACTCCGCAGCCGGGGGCAGGCTCGGCTCGTGCTCGCGGGCACCGCGGCGGGCGTTCTCGGGTGGGCGATGGGGCCCCCCAACGCGCGGTATTTGGTGCCCGTTTTGTTCCCGCTCGCTGTGCTCGCAGGCGCCGGCGTTGCCAAGCTGCTCGAGTCCTCTCCAGGCCGAGCGCGGGCCGTACTCGCCTCGGCGATGGCGATCGTCTGCGCGTGGTCGATGTTGCAGGGAGTGGACCGGGAGATGCTCATTCGCGCGGGGGCCGCATTGGGCCGCGACCGTCCGGACGCAGCTCTCTCGAAGTGGGCGAGCTACTGGCCCGCGGTTGCGATCGTCAACGAGCTTCCTGCTTCCAGCCGCGTCCTGCTGCTCGCGGAATCTCGCACACTCTACTTCGAGCGCGACGTACTGTTCGAGGACCCGTTCCGTTTGCCGCTCGTTTGCGAGCTCGCCCAGAAAGCGGGCTCGGCGAAGGACGTGGCCGTCGAGCTCCAGCGGCTGGGCGTCACGCACGTCTTGATCAACCGCGCCGAAGCGCGGCGCATCGCGTCGCTCAACGGCCGCGAAGACTACTGCGGGGGGATTCCGGCGGATGCCCGAGCGCGGCTCGACGAGTTCCTGAGCGTGCAACTGACACGCGTGTGGAGCGAGGGACCGCTCGAGCTGTACGCGCTTATCTGACGCCCGAGGATCAGGGTCGCTCCGCCGGCCACGCAGTCTTCACGTGGACGACGTAGGACGACGAGAACTCGCGGCGCGCCACGGCTGAGGCATTCATCTCTTCGGGAGTATCCTCCCGGTCATCGTCGGCGACCTTCTGAGGTCTGGGAGGTCTCAAGAACAGGAGGTCCGTGTGAGAACCATGCGAAAGTCCTGGAGAGCGTTTGTCGTTTGCGCGGCCGTCGCGCTGATCGCTCCGCTCGCCGCTCAGGCGCAACGGAGCACGCCCGCGTCGGGCAAGAAGCCCAACATTGTCATCCTGTGGGGCGACGACATCGGCTACTGGAACATCAGCGCCTACAACCAAGGAATGATGGGTTACAAGACGCCCAACATCGACCGCATCGCGAAAGAAGGCGCCTTGTTCACCGACTGGTATGGCGAGCAGAGCTGCACCGCCGGCCGCTCGGCGTTCATCACGGGGCAGAGCGGCTTTCGCACCGGCAATCTCAAAGTCGGTCTGCCGGGCGCCAAGGAGGGGCTTCAGGCACGCGACGTGACGCTGGCGCAGTTGCTGAAGGCGCAGGGCTACATGACCGCGCAGTTCGGCAAGAATCACCTCGGCGACTCCGACGCCACGCTGCCGACCACTCACGGCTTCGACGAGTTCATGGGCTCGCTCTACCACCTGAACGCCGAGCAGGAGCCTGAGAACCCCGACTATTTCAAGGATCCCGCATTGATCAAGAAGTACGGCACGCGCGGGGTGCTCCACACTTGGGCCAACCCCGACGGCACGCAGAAGATCGAGCTCACCGGCCCCCTGACCATCAAGCGCATGGAGACGATCGACGAGGAAGTCACCAAGGCGTCGCTCGAATATTTGGAGAAGGCGAAGAAGGCCGGGAAGCCCTTCTTCCTCTGGTGGAACTCCACTCGCATGCACATTTTCACGCACCTGAAGAAGGAGAGCCAGGGGAAGACCGGCCTCGGCGTCTATCCCGACGGCATGGTCGAGCACGACGCGATGGTGGGCCAGCTTCTCGACAAGTTGAAGGAGCTCGGGCTCGACGACAACACCATTGTCATGTATTCCACGGACAACGGCGCGGAAGAAATGTCTTGGCCGGATGGCGGCGCGACCCCTTTTCGTGGAGAAAAGAACACGAACTGGGAGGGCGGTTACCGCGTGCCCTGCGCCATCCGCTGGCCGGGCGTCATCAAGCCCGGCACCGTCGACAACGAGATCTACTCGCACATGGACATGATTCCGACCATCATGGCCGCTGTCGGCGTACCCGACGTCAAGGAACAGTTATTGAAAGGCATGCAGGTTGGAGACAAGACGTTCAAGGTGCATCTGGACGGCTACAACGTCACCGATTCCCTGGCAGGTCGTGGGCCCGACCCCCGTCACGAGTTTTTTTACTTCAGCGACGATGGTTCGCTTGTTGGGCTTCGCTTCAACCAGTGGAAGCTCGTCTTCGCCGAGCAGCGCGCCGAGGGCCTCGACGTCTGGCAGGAGCCCTTCGTCGTGCTGCGCTTTCCCAAGCTTTTCAACCTGCGCTCGGATCCGTTCGAGAAGGGAGATGTTGTCGGCATGGACTACAAGCACTGGAGAATCGACCGTGCCTTCCTGCTCGTGCCGGCGCAGGAGTACGTCGCGCAGTTCTTGGCTACGTTCAAGGATTTCCCGCCGAGCCAAAAGGTCGGCAGCTTCAGCCTCGACAAAGTGTTGGAGACGCTCCAGAACGCGCAGACCAGCGGCAAATGACCGACGGCGGAGGATAGCCGGATCGCCATGATCGCTCCCGGCACCTCGCTCCTGAACTACCGCCTCGTCGAAAAGATCGGCGAGGGCGGGATGGGTGCGGTGTGGAGGGCGACCGACGCTACGCTTGGCCGGGACGTTGCGATCAAGGTGCTCCCTGAAGCGTTGGCATCGGAGCCGGAGCGATTGGCGCGATTCGAGCGCGAGGCGAGAGTGCTCGCGGCGCTCAACCATTCGAACATCGCGTCGATCTACGGCTTCCACGAGACTAACGGCATCCGGTTCCTCGCGATGGAGCTGGTTCCCGGGGAAGATCTCGCGCAGCGGCTGCAACAGGGAAGCGTTCCCTTTTCCGAGGCGATGCAGATCGCGGGGCAGATCGCGGCGGCGCTCGAGGTGGCGCACGATCAGGGGATCGTCCACCGCGATCTCAAGCCGGCGAACGTCAGGCTGACGCCTGACGGCGAGGTCAAGGTCCTCGACTTCGGGCTCGCCAAGGCGTTGGACACCACGACGACTTCGAGCCCGGGAGGCGATGCGGCGATGTCGCCGACGATCACGTCGCTGGGAACCGTCGCCGGCGTCATCCTCGGCACCGCGGCCTACATGAGCCCCGAGCAGGCACGGGGCAAGCCGGTGGATCGGCGGGCCGATGTGTGGGCCTTCGGCTGCATCGTCTTCGAGATGCTCTCGGGGCGTCGTCCGTTCGAAGGCGAGACGGTCTCCGACACGCTCGCGGCGGTTCTGGCCAAGGACCCCGACTGGGGCAAGCTCCCGGCGACGCTGCCCCCGCGCGTGCGCGAGCTGTTGAAGCGCTGCCTGGAGAAGGACGTCAAGAAGCGACTCCGCGACATGCACGATCTGCGCATCGAGCTGGCCGACAGCCGTGAATGGCTCGGAACGACGGAACGGCTCGCGGCAACCCCCGCCGCAGCTCCTCGTCGACCCGTCGTGCTCGCGGCGGGAGCGCTCGTCATTGCCTCTCTCGCCGTGGCAGCGTGGGTGCTCACTCGCTCGGGGACGGCCGCAGCGCCGGCGCGACTGACGCGGGTGGCGCTCCGTCGTCCGAGCGGCGAGACGAACGTCGGGCCGGGCACGTTCGCGCTCGCCCCGGATGGAAGTGCCGTGGTGTTCGTCGTCCACGGAGATGGGGACGCGACGCACCTCTGGATTCGCGACCTGAGCAATCCCGCCGGACGCGAGATTCCGGGAACGGACAAGGCCACCCTCCCGTTCTGGTCGCCGGATTCGAAGCACATCGCCTTCTTCTCAGACGGGAAGCTCAGACGGACCCCGCGCGCCGGCGGCGCCGTGCAAACCGTCTGCGACGCGCCCAGCGGACGCGGCGGCGCCTGGGGCTCGACCGGGACGATCGTCTTCGCGCCGACGTCCGGCGGCCCGCTTTCGAAGGTCGCTGCAAGCGGCGGCACCACGGAGCCCGCCACCACCCTCGACGCCTCTCGGGGCCAAACGGGGCACCGTTTTCCGTGCTTTCTTCCCGACGGCCGCCACTTCACGTTCGCGACGCTGCCGCCGCTCGCGGCGAGCCTTTACCAGGTCGACTTTGCGGCCCTCGATGATCCGATCGCACGCCCGCTCCTGGTCAGCGCCGCGGCGCCACGGTACGCCGACCCGGGGTACATGATCTTCGGGCGCGATCAGGCCTTCATCGCTCAACGCATCGACGTTTCCCGCATGAAGATGCTCGGCGAGCCGGTCCCGCTGGCCGAACGAGCTGAGGTCGAGGGAGTCATCGCCGGCGAATCGAGCGTCGATTGCGCGCGTGACGGCACGATCGTGTACGACGAGGCCGACCGCCGGCCCGTGGATGTCGCCTGGTTCGGGAAAGACGGCCGCCTGATCAAGACCGTGCTCCGTCATCCGACCCTTGTCTACGCCTTCGCGGTCTCACGCAAAGGCGACCGCGTGGCGATGCTCGATTACGGCGATCAGGGGTTGACCCTCGTTGTCGCCGATCTCACGACCGGGGCGAGCTCCCGCCTGGCCCGCGGGGATCGACAACCGATCGGTGTGGCGTGGACTCCGGACGACTCCGCCGTTGTCGCGAGCCTGCTCGACTCCGGGAAGCGCGCCATCGTCGCCTTCGATCCACGAAACGGATCGGAGCGCAGCGTGCTTGCGGCTGGCACCCTATTTATGCGACCCACCTCGGTCGCTCCCGATGGCGCCGTCCTGTTGGAAGAGCTGATCTCCGGCCGCCTGTACGACATCGAGATCTTGCCGCGGGGCGCGAGCGAGACACGGCCGTACCTCGCGACTCCCGCCAATGAAGGCGGAGCGAGCGTCTCCCCGGACGGCCGGTTCGTGGCCTACGTGAGCGACACCTCGGGCCGGCGCGAAATCTACGTGGACGGCTTTCCCGAGCATCGCGAGCTACGCCGGGTGAGCACGGACGGAGCCGACGGATTGGTCTGGTGGCGCGACGACGGTCGCGAGCTGTACTTCTCGACGTCGAACGGTCGATCGCTTCTCGGCTGCGACGTCGCAACGTCCCCCGACCTGAAGATCGGCGCGCCGCACGTCGTGTTCGAAGGGCCGCCGCACTCGGCGTCCGCTCCGGCGCCGCACGGAGACCGCTTTCTCGTCGTGACGCCGATCGGCGAGCGACCGTCCGCGTTGACGCTCGTACAGAACTGGGCGGCGCAGCTCGAGACTCACGAGTAGCCAGCACCACCTCAACAGTGGGAACGGCGCCGTGGATTGTCGGACTGAGTGAAACCTCGGAGTTCCGCCGCTTCTTCCGGCGTCGGCGTCGAACGGGCCAAAAAAGCCAGACTTTTCCGAAAAACGGCTTCGTACACCGCCCCAGGATCGACGATCTCCCGGCTCGCCAGGCACTCCTATGTCGTGAAAATACGAAAGTAAAGCGAATTGCTTTCAACTTCACGAAACTGAGACTGCCGAGGAGACGAACCGCCCTTTTCAGCAGTGCGGTGGACTCCGCCGCCTAGGTCCCTAGCTATACACGTCGAGCCCGTGAATCGAGTCCCTCTCGATCGTTCCCTGCGTCGACGGGAGCGGTGTCGCGTCGGTGCCGCCGACGGTGACGCTTCCCGCGGCGACCGCATCTCGAATCGTCCCGGACGACGTGGACACGAACCTGAAGATCCCGTAGTGGTCGTTCTGGTGGTCGACCACGCGCTCTTTCTGGCCCACGCCGGTCCACACGAGGTCGAGCGCGATCGACACCGGCTGGTCGGAATCGTCGATCCCGTCGAAGGCGGCGAGAAGGCTCGCCGTCTTGAAGTTGGTGCTGACGTGGAGTTCGCCGGCCTCCGCGGTCCCGGTCACCGAAAGCACCTGTGTGGCGAGGCAGCGGTCGTAAACGGCGACCATGACGGCGACGACGCTGGTCTGTGTACTCGTGACGCTTCTGAAGTGGCTTCCGCCTCGTCCGCAAAGATCCGCCGCGGTGATGTCGCCCTGGCTACCTTCGACATGGACGGTCGTCTCGATGCCTAGAGCGCACGTGCTGGTGTCCACGCTCGAGAAGTCGGCCGATACGCCCTCGCCCTCGGAACGGACATGAATCCTCTCGAGCTCGCAAAACTGCGCTGCGGCCCGACTCGCGGTGGCGAGACATGCAATCACGATTGCCATGCAGGTCTTGCTTCTCATGGTTCCTCCCCTCGTTCGAATCACTGCCAAACTCCTACGTTTGGTTTCGGCGAGAGTCAAGCGAAAGCGGGCGCGGCAACATCCTCTCGTCGTCGAAGCTGCCGTCCTGAATCCAATCGCGCCGCGTTGGTGGGGTGCTCGTGACAAAAAAGCCGTCGTGGTTTCCGCCTCCGAATTGGACGATCTGTTCATCGGTTGGTTGAACGGCTGAGCAAGGTGAGCGCGCTGCCCGCTGAGCGTAGCGGGGGGCCGATCGCTCGCTCTTCAGGGCAGGGGCCTTGGTCTGATCCTTTTGTGCGACAGAACGATCAGCTCGCGCTCCACTTCGTCGAGCAGAACTTTCAGGCGATGCTGATGGAATCCGAGGGACTTTCGAATGGGATCGCTCAAAATCGTGCAGGCCATAGCGCCAACGGTCAAACTGGCAGCGAGGACGACGAGGATCGTCCACGTCGTGCTTTCATGCAACGCCGGAGGGAACACGTTGTAGAAAGCGGACCCCGCCTTCTTCCCCAGGAAGAACCGTGATGCGGCCTGATCGTGCGCACTCTTCCGCGCGACACCGTGCGCGATGTTGGTCAAGCTCAAGGACATGCTTCCCATGATGACCCAGCTCGTCACGAGTGTGAGAAGCGTGCCGAAGAGATCGGAGACGATGGCCCGTCCGGAGGAGAACTGACGCAAGAGATCCACCAGCGTTCGAGCCGGCGCGAGGTCGACTCGCTCGGACTTCGGCGTCTCGATCTCCTTCCTTAGCGACGGGAGTGCTTCGAGCTCTTTCAGGAAGCCCTGGGGAAGGGGCGCGCGCGATTCCTCTCGCTCCCACTCGAGAAGGTCGTTGCAGATACGCCGCTCGATCTGTTTCTGGTAGCCCGTCTTGATCCCGGGGGGAACGCGATCGGCCCATCGCGCCAGCCGTGGATACCCCACCCTCTCCGCGGTGTCCGCCGCCTTGTGAATGGCCAGATGGGGCAGTGCCCATGCGGTGTTGATGGGCGCGCAGGCGAGGTCCAGCCAGAGAGTGGGCCGCTGCAATCTCCAAGTCTGCTCGAGAGAGAAATTGGCGTTGACGAAAGAAGGGATTCGGCTCCGGCAGCGCTCGATGTAAGTCTCGATGCCTCGATCGATGTGGGATGCGGCCTGGCTCAATTCGTGCTCGGCAGGCTCCGGCTTTGCTTCTTCCCGTTCCTCGACTTGGCGACTCATGTTGGATGGAACATAGGGCGCGGCCGAAGGAGTCGGCAACGGCGCCGCAGATCTCGTTGACGGCCCCTCTCCAACCGTCGTAACCTCGCCCTCCGCGATCGTCCAACGACCGTATTCAGGGGAAATCCATGACAATGACGTGCTCGAGGGCCGCAAGGCGTCTGGCCATGCTCCTCATCGCGCTGGCCCCGGCGTGGCCACTCGCCGCCGAGGAGAAGGTCGACCTCGCGACGATCTACCGCATAAAGGATGAAGCCTTTCGGCACTCGAAGGTCATGGACCACCTCTTCTACCTCACCGATGTGAACGGCCCGCGACTGACCAACTCGCCGGGGCAGCGCGCCGCCGCCGAATGGGCAGTCAAGAGCCTCGAGTCGTGGGGGATCGAGGGCGCGCATCTCGAGAAGTGGGGAATATTCGGGCGAGGCTGGTCGGTGTCGCGGTTCACCATGAGCCTCAGAGAGCCCGTCTACGCCCCCCTCCCCGGTGTCCCGCTCGCCTGGTCCTCGGGGACGAAAGGCATGGTGAGCGGCGATGTCGTCCTCGCTCCGCTCTTCACGGCGCAGGAGCTCGAGCGAAGCGAGAATCGGGACCCGGCCAAGCTCGCCGCCCGCATCGAGAAGTACCGCGCCGAGTACAAGGGGAAGCTCAAGGGGAAGTTCGTCCTTCTCACGGAGGCGCGTGAGATCGCGCCCCCTACCGACGCGCCAGCCCGGCGTTTCGACGAGAAGGATCTCGCGAAGATCCAAGAAGCGCCGGTGCCGTACGTCGCGCCGACCATCGATTGGCCGATCGTGAGCCTCCCCGAAGATCCGAAAAAGCGGGAGCAGCTGTTGGCCGCGGCGCCGTTGGAGGTCACCGCCGACCTGCGGCTACGCGTCCGCCGAACTCGCAATCGTCTGAATGCCTTCTTCAAGGAGGAAGGGGTGCTCGCTGTCGTGTCCGGAGACAGCCGCGGTTCGGGGGGCGTCGTCTTCGCGGAAGCGGGGGGCTCTTACGAGATCGGAGCGCCGGTCCCACCGCCCATGATCTCGTTGGCGCCGGAGCCCTACGACCGGTTGTGCCGCCTCGCCGAGAAAAAGATCCCGCTGAAGATCGAGCTGGAGATGGAGGCGAAATTCGACGATACCTCGCCCGAAGGATTGGACGTCATCGCGGAGATCCCCGGCGGCGCGAAGCGAGATGAGGTGGTGATGCTCGGCGCTCATCTCGATTCATGGCACTCGGGAACGGGTGCCACCGACAACGCCGCCGGCTCGGCTGTCGTCCTCGAGGCGACGCGGATCCTGAAGACGCTCGGACTTCCCATGGACCGGACGGTGCGCCTCGCCCTCTGGACCGGCGAGGAGCAAGGGCTCCTCGGCTCGCGCGGCTACGTGAAGAACCACTTCGCCGACCCCGTGACGATGCAGACTCTGCCCGAGCACGCGAAGCTGTCGGGATACTTCAACCTCGACAACGGCACGGGGAAGATCCGAGGGGTCTACCTTCAGGGAAACGACATGATGCGTCCCGTCTTCAAGGCGTGGCTCGCCCCCTTCGAGGACCTGGGGGCGACGACGATTTCGATCCAGGACACGGGTGGGACCGACCATCTCCCCTTCGATGCCGTCGGCCTGCCTGGGTTCCAGTTCATCCAGGATCCGCTCGACTACGGAACGCGCACACACCACTCCAACATCGACGCTTACGATCACGTGCAGGAGGGTGACCTGATGCAGGCGGCGGCGATCCTGGCAGCGGTCGTCTACGACGCGGCGACGCGTCCCGAGATGCTTCCGCGCAAGCCGCTGCCGAAGCCCTTGCCTCCAAAGGGGGCGGAGCCGAAGTAACGACCCTATACTCCGCCCATGTCGGCCGGCGATCCTGTCTTCTGGCACCGACTCCAGTTCGCCTTCACCATCGTCTACCACTACCTCTTTCCCCAGCTCACGATGGGATTGGCGCTCCTCATCGTCGTGATGAAGGGGCTCGGGCTTCGGACCGGCGACACGCGGTGGGACGACGCCGCGCGGCTGTGGATCCGGGTTTTCGGCCTCAACTTCGCCGTCGGCGTGGTCACTGGCATTCCGATGGAGTTTCAGTTCGGGACCAATTGGGCGCGCTTCGCCAAGATCGCCGGTCCGGTCATCGGCCACACCCTTGCGATGGAGGGGCTGTTCGCCTTCTTCCTCGAGTCGAGCTTTCTGAGCCTGCTCGTCTGGGGGGAGAAAAAGTTGGGGCGCGAGGGTCACTTTCTCGCGGCGATCGCGCTCTTTGTGGGGAGCTGGCTTTCCGGGTGGTTCATCGTCTGCACGAACGCCTTCATGCAGCATCCGTCCGGACACGCGGTCGGCCCCGACGGCGTGTTGCGGCTCACGGGGTTCTGGGCATTCGTTCTCAACCCATGGGCGATCGCCGAGTACGTGCACACGATGATCGCCGCGGTCGTCACGGCGTCGTTCGTCGTCGCCGCGGTGGGGGCCTTTTACGCGCTGCGCGGCGAGCACGAGGACGCCGCCCGGCGCTTCCTTCGGATCGGGACGACCGCCGGGCTCATCTCGAGCTTCCTCGTCGCGTTTCCCACCGGAGACCGTCAAGCCAAGCTCGTCGCGCGCCATCAGCCCGTGGCCCTCGCCGCTATGGAGGGACGCTTCGAGAGCGGCACCAAGGCTGGGATCACCCTGATCGGCCAGCCCAACGTCGCCGAGCGGCGCCTCGACAACCCGATCGAGGTTCCCGGCATGCTGAGCTTTCTCGCCTACGGCACGTTCCACAGCGGGGTCGCCGGACTGGACGCCTTCCCCGGAAGCGAATGGCCGGACAACATCGAGCTGCTCTATTACGCCTTCCACGTCATGGCCGGGCTCGGGACGCTCTTCATCGCGCTGATGGCGGTCGCCGCCCTCCTCTCCTGGCGCGGCGCGCTCCACCGCACGCGCCCCGTGCTTTGGGTCCTCATGCTCGCGTTCCCGTTTCCCTACATCGCCAACACCGCGGGATGGATGACGGCCGAGCTGGGGCGCCAGCCTTGGATCATCTACGGGATTCTGCGCACCCGGGATGCCGCCAGCCCCGCCGTCCACGCAGGAACCGCCCTCTTCACCCTGATCGGCTTCACCGGGATCTACTTCGTCCTGGGGCTGCTCTTTGTCTTCCTCGTGCTGCGAGAGCTCGACCACGGACCGGGGGAGCTCCATGGTTGAGCTCTGGTTCGGCATCGTGGCGGCGATGCTCGCCACTTACGTCGTGCTGGACGGCTTCGATCTAGGGGCGGGCGCGCTTCACTTGGTGCTCGCGCGCGACGACAACGAGAGGCGCGAGGTCCTCGCCGCGATCGGCCCGTTCTGGGACGGGAACGAGGTTTGGCTTCTCGCGTCGGGCGGGGCGCTTTTCGTCGCCTTCCCCCGAGTGCTCGCCTCGGGGCTGTCGGGGTTCTACCTCGCGATCTTCCTCGTTCTCTGGATGCTGCTCGCGCGCGGAATCTCGATCGAGTTCCGCAGCCACGTGCGCTCGCCTCTCTGGAGGGCGTTCTGGGACGCCGCGTTTTGCGGCTCGAGCGCGCTGCTCTGCATCTTGCTCGGCGCGGCGCTCGGAAACATCTTACGCGGCCTGCCGCTCGATGCCGACGGCTGGTTCTCCCTGCCGCTCTTCACCGACTTCACCGCGCGGATGCCCGTCGGTATCCTCGACTGGTACACCGTGCTCGTCGCCGTTTTCACGTTCTCGGCGCTCGCCGCGCACGGGGCCGCTTTTCTCGCCTGGAAGACCGGAGGCCACGTCCGCGACCGCGCGCGTCCACTCGCGCGCAAGCTCTTTCTCGCGGTCGCTTTGGGTTGGCCCGTCGTCACGATCGCCACCGGGAGCGTCAATCCGGGGTTCTTCTCGGGGTTCGCGGGACGTCCGCTGGCCTGGCTCTCCGGTCTCCTCGCACTCGGGGGCCTCGTCGTGTCGAGCCTTGCGGTCCGGCGCGGGCGCGACCTGACCGCGTTCCTCGGCTCGTGCGCGTTCCTCGCCGGCGTGCTCGCGGCGACCGCGGCGGGTATGTTCCCGGTGCTCCTCCGCGATCCCAGAGGCGCCGCCTCGATCACCGCGTACGTCGCCGCCAACGATGCCGCCAGCCTCCACGCGGCGCTCGGATGGTTCCTCGTCGGGATGCCTCTGGCGATCGCCTACACGGTGATCGTCTTTCGAATGCACCGCGGAAGGGCCGTCGCCGCTGCCGAGGGGGAGGGGTACTGAGCGCGGATACGACCGCTCGCGCAGGTAACGGACTAAACTCAATAGGGGAGGGAGGGCTCATGGCACAAGGCAGAAGATGGCTTCTCGTACTGGCCGGCGCGGTGCTCGCGGGCTTGTTCGCTTCCCATGCGAGGTCCGAGACTCCTCCGCCACCCAAGGTGAAGATCCCGGAGCCGGGCGTGCCTCAGATCATGACCATGGAGGGGCGCTACGTCCGGGCCGCCTACAACAACGAGGGATACGTCATCCTCGGCTACCGGGTGGCGAACAACTCGGTCGGCGGGCCGTGGCTGCTGCTCGAGATAGGCGCGACCGTTCGAAGCGGCGTGCCCAACTACACGCTGACTCGCGACGCGATCTCCCTCGAGACCCCCGACGGTAAAACGATTCCGTTACCTTCCAACAAGGATTTTCAGGCCGCGGGTCTGATGGGCCTACAAAAGCAGGCCGAGATGGTCCGCGACTCGATCAACTACTTCCCGCCGGGTGCGACCCGTGCGTGTCGGATCGGGTTCTTCGCCGACATGCAGGACCGCGCGATGGCCTACGATCAGGTCGAGATCAGCTCCGACCGCGGGTGCCTCGGCCGGCTCTACTTCCCGGTGGAAGGGGGAATCCAGTACGGGCAGCACTGGCTGAACGTCAAGTTCGAGAAATCGCTCGTTCGTGTGCCATTCCGGATCCTGACCAAGGACGAAGCGAAGTTCCTGGACAAGAACTACAAGGACATCGAGCAGCAGGTGAAGGACGCGTTCGCGCCGAAGAAGCCCTGAGCGGCAAGCTTCCTTGAGCCGTGGCGGCGCTGACGTGGCGATGCGCATCGGAATCGTCGGCGCCGGCATCGCGGGATTGAGCGTCGCGCACGCGATCCGCGCGCGCGATCCGCGCGCCGAGATCGTCGTATGGGAGTCGAGCGATCGCTGCGGCGGACGCATCGGCACGACGCACGACGCCGGCTACACGATCGAGTGGGCCGCCAACGCGCTGCTGTCGAGCGCGACCCACGCGCGGGCGCTCGCGGGGCGCCTCGGACTGGACGCGGACGTCATCCCCGCCGACGCGCGCGCCGCCCGACGCTACATCTATCGCCACGGCACGCTGCACGCCTTTCCGATCGGCCCGGCATCGCTGTTTCGATGCGCGGCTCTGTCGCCACTCGCGCGTGCGCGCGTCGCGCTCGAGCCCGTCTTGGCGCGTCGCGTCGCCCACGAAGAAACGATTCACGAGTATGCAGCGCGCCACATCGGGGACGAGGCTGCGCACGTTCTCTTGGGCGCAGCGGCGCGCGGCATCTTCGCGGGAGACAGCACCCGCCTCTCGCTGGACGCCGCGTTTCCTCTCATGCGGGAGCTCGAGCGCGTGTATCGCTCGCTCATCGTAGCGCAAGCACGGCTCGCCCGGCAGGCGCGCGAGCGCGGGCCCTTGTGGAGCCTGCGCGGCGGCATCGGCTCGCTCGTCGATGCGCTGGGACAATCGCTCTCCGACGCCATCGAGCTCGGCCGAGCGGTCTCGCGCATCTCACGCACCGAGCGCGGCGCGCGTCTGACGTTCGCCGACGCGCGGACGGAGGACGTCGACGCGCTCGTCCTCGCCGTTCCGGCGCGAAACGCGGCGCGGTTGCTTCGCGAGCACGACGCGCGCGCCGCCGCGACGCTCGAGGGGATCGTCTGCGCGGGCGTCGCCGTGGTGGCGATTGCCGCGCGCGCGGACGCATTCGCTCGGCCGATGGACGGATACGGCTTCCTGACGGCGCCGGGAGAGCCGCTCCCCGTCCTCGGTGTGCTCGCGGACTCGGTGGTTTTTCCGGCGCGGGCGCCGGAGGGGCACACGCTGCTCCGCGTGATGATCGGCGGTACGCCCGATCCCGCGCACGCCGGCGAAAGCGACGACGCCCTCCGCCAGCGCGCGGTCGGGGTCGTGCGCGACGTGGTCGGCCTCCGGGGCGATCCCGAACATGTGTGGCTCTTTCGTCATGTCGACGCGATTCCGCAGTACACGCTCGGGCACGCCTCGCGCATCGCCGACGTGCGTGCACGAGTCGGGAGCGCCCTGCCGCGCGTTCATCTCGCCGGTAATGCGTTCGACGGGGTGTCGGTCGGCTCGATCGTGGAGACGGCCGAGCGGGTCGCGGAGGCGGTGCGGTCGCACGCCCGGTAGCACAGAGGCCCTTCCGAGCGTCCGATTACGTCCTTGACACGTGCTCCGAAGCGGCGTACAGGACCCACAATCCTGCGAGGTCTGAAATGACTCGACTCGCGTGGACCGCCGTCGTCCTGATGGGCATGGCGCCTGGGGCATATGCCGCCTCGTCGATCTCGATCGACGAGCGGATCCGTGCAGAGGGCGCCGTTGAGCGCGTGCGCTTCGAGCATCGGATCGGTGAGACACGGCCGTTCGACGTGGCGGTGCCCCGCGCAACCCTCGAGCGGCGCGTCCGCGACGCGCTCGCCCAAACGGTCGCGCTCGATCGACTGGGGCATGCGCCGATCACCGCCCTGGAGCTCGACGACGAGCTCGCTCGTATCGTGCGGGACACGCACGACCCGGCGAGGCTCGAGGAGATGTTCGCCGCACTCGGCCGCGATCCGGTCCTGGTCAAGGAGGTCTTGGTGCGTCCGATCGTGGCCTCCCGGCGGCTTCGCGGCCTGTACGCGGCAAGCCCCTCGCTCCGAGCAGCCGCGCGCGCCGATCTCGGCCTCGGCGCCGAGCCAGCCTTCGACGCGTGGTGGGAGCACGCCGCCGGCGAATTCGCCGGTGTAGCCCCTGGGACGGTGGCCGGCGACGCCCCCATCCCGACCGCGAGTCGGGAGGGCGCCGCCGCCCCGACGAGCTCTCCCTTCGGCGCGTGCACGCCGAACGACGCGTGGAGCAACGCATCGCTCGACGACTACTATGAAGGAAGCGGCAAGTGCCTCTGGACGGGAACCGAGGTCCTGGTGTGGGGCGGCGATGCCGGCACCCGCTACAACCCGTCGTCCGACTCCTGGCGCTCGATCTCGGCCGGGAACGGAATCCCGATTCGTTCGGATTTCGTCTCGGTCTGGACCGGAAGCGAGATGATCGTCTGGGGCGGGACGAGCGGCCAGCCGGTCAACAGTTACAACGACGGCGCCCGCTACGACCCGGCGACCGATTCGTGGTCTCCGATCCCGTCTGCTCCGTTCGCAGCGGCGCGCTCCGCCGCCGTATGGACCGGAACCGAGATGATCGTCTACGGCGGAGCCAGCAGCGGACCCAGCGACAGCGTTCTCCTCAACACCGGCGCGCGGTACAACCCGGTCTCGAACACGTGGACCTCGCTTCCCCCAGCGCTGCAGCCGCGGTCGCGCCACGCCGCGGTCTGGACGGGATCCCGGATGATCGTCTGGGGCGGTTACGGCGATCCCATCAACGGTTTTTTCAAGACGGGAGGCCAGTACGATCCCTCGACGAACTCCTGGACCGGCCTCTCGACGACCGGGGCGCCGACGGGAAGCTACTCGGATACGGCGGTGTGGACCGGAACGGAGATGATCGTCTGGTCGGTCAACGACGTGTCGAACACGCCGGTGGCGCGC
Organism: uncultured Acidobacteriota bacterium; assembly: GCA_964511835.1. Taxonomy (GTDB): domain Bacteria; phylum Acidobacteriota; class Polarisedimenticolia; order Polarisedimenticolales; family DASRJG01; genus DASRJG01. The sequence continues at coordinate 94,524 of CAZEII010000009.1, forward strand.
CAGGGCCGGTACAATCCGATCTCAGACACGTGGGCGCCTGTGACGAGCACCGCCGCTCCGCCGCACAGGAACTACGAGGTGGTCGTCTGGTCCGGCGACCGGCTGCTCGTCTGGGGCGGTTGCACCTCCGGCGGCTGCTCCAACGACGGCGGACGCTACGATCCGGCCTCGAACTCATGGACTCCCATCACAGGGGTGGGGGCTCCCGGTGTCGGCGGCTATTTCGGGGCCTGGACGGGCAACCGCATGTTCGCGTACGCGGGGACGCAGCTCGGAGGAGGGCTGTACGATCCCGTGGGGGACACCTGGAGCTCGATCTCCATCCAGCAATCGACCGCCCCCGTTGGACGCGCGGGACACGCGGCCGTCTGGACGGGATCGGAGATGCTGCTGTGGGGCGGCACAGCGACGGACAGTTCGCAAGCGGTGAACGGCCAGCCCTGGGTCTACGATCCCGCACTGGACGCGTGGAGCGCGAGGTCCGGTGCGGGCGCTCCGGCGCCCTTCAATCCGCCGAGCATCTGGTCCGGAACGGAGCTCCTCATCTGGAATACCGACGCCGCGTCGGGCGGCGCCTACGATCCGAGCGCGGACACCTGGCGGACGATCCCGACCGTGGGCGCGCCGTCGTCGCGGCAGTCGGCGGTGGTTCAGTGGGCAGCCGGCCGGATGTTCGTCTGGGGCGGCGTCACCTCCGCCTCCGTGTATCTCGACACGGGCGCGATCTACTCGCCGTCGACGAACGTTTGGAGCGCCGTCAGCTCGGCCGGTGCGCCGGCCCCCAGATCGCAGGCGCTCTCCGCGTACTCGAGCGATCGTGTCCTGGTGTGGGGAGGACGCGACGGCAGCGGGTATCTCGCGACAGGCGGACGGTACGACGCGGCCGGGAACGCTTGGCTCCCGATGTCGACCGCTTCGGCGCCGACGCCTCGCTCGGATGCCACCGCCGTCTGGTCGGGCTCGCGCATGATCGTCTGGGGAGGGCTGGAATCGGGCAGCGCGCTCGTCTCGTCGGGCGGCCGGTACGACCCCTCTAGCGACACGTGGTCGCCCACCTCTCTCGTGGCCGCGCCTCTCGGCCGAACGCAGCACTCGGCCGTGTGGGCCGACGGGATGATGCTCGTCTTCGGAGGGTACCGGTCGTTCGCCGGCGGCGGCCCTCAACCGTTCGGTCCGTTGAAATCCGGGGCCCGCTACGATCCTGTCGCCGACGCCTGGTCGACCATGAGCCCGGCGGGCGGACCACGGACGCGGTATCAGCACAGTGCGATCTGGACCGGGAACGAGATGATCCTCTGGGGCGGAAATCAGGCGGGCAGGACCGGCGGACGCTACGGCGGCGGTCCAAGGCCGGATGACGACGGGGACGGGTTCGACAATTGCGTCGACGTCTGTCCGACCGTCTACGACCCAACGCAGGCCGACGCGGACGCCGACGGAGTCGGAGACGCGTGCGACGCGTGCCCTGGAGATCCCATCAACGATCCCGACGGCGACGGGCTGTGCGCTTCGGTGGACAACTGTCCCTTCGTCGCGAACCCCAACCAGGCCGACGGGGACGCCGACGGCATCGGGGACGCGTGCGACGCCTGTCCCGGGGATCCGATCAACGATCCGGACCACGATGGGCTCTGCGCTTCGGTGGACAACTGTCCCTTCGTCGCGAATCCCAACCAGGCCGATTCCGATGCCGATGGACGCGGCGACGCGTGCGACGTGTGTCCTCTCGACGCCGCGAACGACGCCGACCATGACGGGCTCTGCGGAAACGTCGACAACTGCCCTACGGCCTTCAATCCCTACCAGCTGGACAGCGACGGCGACGGGACCGGCGATCTCTGCGACAACTGCCCGACCGTGGCGAACGCAAGTCAGATGGACGCCGACGGGGATGGGGCAGGAGACGCTTGCGATTGCCAGCCCAACGACCCCTCCGACCGCAGGCCGGCCGACGTCGTGTCTCTGACCGTGAACAGAACCGGCACGACAGCCAACTTGGCGTGGACGGCCGTCAGCGACGCGGACGCCTACTCGGTGTCGCGAGGCGATCTGGCCACGCGGGCGGTCGGCCAGTACGGGGGCTGTCAGGCCGAGGGTCTGTCGTCGACGACCTTCGACGACGCCACGCCACCCGCGCTCGGCCAAGGCTTCTTCTATCTCGTTCAAGCGCAAAACTACGACTGCGGCCTCGGCACGCTCGGGACAACGTCGACCGAGCATGAGCGCACGAACTCCAATCCGGCTGCATGCCTCGGGGTCACCGTGTCGGATTCCCACGCGTCCGCGGAATCCAACGTGTTCGGGACGGTATCCGGGACGCTCGCCGACGCTCAGTCTTCGAACAACGCCTACGAGGCGATGACCGAAGTGCTGACGACGGGAGGCAACCCTTCATTGCGGTTCAGCGAGCTCGAGCACCGTTGGACGATCACGGTCGGCGCGGGCTCGAAGAAGGAGCTTCACGTCGAGGGGTTCCGGTCGGCCAGCACGGACGGCGACGATTTCCGTTTCGAGTACTCCACCAACGGTGGCACGAGCTTCACGCCGGTGACGATGTCGAGCCTTCCGCTCTCGGACAACAACATCGATCTCGTCGGAGCGCTGCCCGCGGGCGTCTCGGGGAGTGTTCTCGTCCGCGTCGTCGATACGGATCGCACGGCGGGTCACCAGGGGCTCGACACGGTTTCGATCGACGAGCTTTGGATCCGAATCGTGCCGTAGGAGCTTCCCGCCTGGTCATTCCATGATCACGGTCTCGAGATACGCGGCCAGCCTCGGGGCATGGTTCTCGCGAAACATCGGGTACTCCGCGGCCAGCTCCGAGTCGAGCATGTGGATGAAAATGGCCTCGTCCAGGAAGCCGGCCCTGTCGGCCCGCGACATCATCGACCAGAAGGGTCCCGGCCCGCTCGTCGCGCCCGCTTCCGTCTCGTGGGCCGCTTCGAGTGCGCTCCGCACCGCCGCGCGCTCGACGGCGAGGGCCGAGGTCGCGCCTTCTTGCGCGCCGCGCTCTCTCCCCTTGGCGTTCTGGTAGGCGACCCATAACGCGCCGTCCGCAGTTCGGGGCTCGGCCTTTCTATTGCCGTACACCCGGTTCCACTTCCGTCCCATCGCGGTGGCGTACAGCCGGAGCGCCATCCAGCCCGATTCGTAGCTGGGATCCGAAACGACCGCGAGAACCAGCTGATGAACAGCAGCCTCGCCGTTTCTGAGCTGGAGTTCGGCGTCCGCGAGGAACCGGTGTGCTTCGCGGTTCCAGGGATCGATGGACAGCGCCCTCACGAAGAGTTCTCTGGCCCTCGCATAGTCTTCCAGAACGTAATGCGAATCTGCGAAGTCCACCCACCAAGCCGAGGCCTCCGGGCAGCCCGCCGCAGCTTTCTCGTATTCCGCGGCGGCGTCGGCGAACCGACGTGCGCCGTAGAGGGAGTCCGCGCGCGAATGGATTTCGACCGCGGTTGTCGGGCACACGACCGGTTTGACCTCGTAGAACGACTGGCCGTTCAGACGCGCCAAGCCATCGCGCGCCATGCCGGCCACGAGCGAGTCCGGATCGGAGTTGGCAATGTGCTGGTAGTCGCCCATCGCGCGCTCCCGAAACTTGGCCACGTCTTCCGGAACCACGAGCGTGGACACCGCCTCGAAGAAATGCCCTCGTTGAAGACGAATGTCGTTGTCCTTCGGGGCGGCTTCGACCGCCGCGTTGAACTTCGCGAGGGCGCCGGTGAAATCGCTCTCGAGGTGCCACAGCGCTTTCGCTTCGCGGAGCAGCTCCTGAGCGTCAGGACGCTCGAAGCTCACGGCTGGAGCGACGGGCTGGGCCGTCTTGAGCTTTTGAGTCGTCTGGACGGCCCCTGCCTGTGTCGCCGCAAGGAGCCATGCGAGGGTGGTGAGAGCCAGCGTCGTCCGGCGGAACACGGCAGTCCACCTCGGCGAGCCCCCCGACTGCGGATGAAGGTACGGGGAAGGCGAGCGGCTGGCAATCGAACGCGACGGTTACGAAATTGCATTCGGGTTCGAGCATCCGCCCGACCGGGTCCGTCGCCTCAGCGCTAGGGCGTGACGCTCCCCGTGGTAGCCTCACACGCCACTCGGCAGACGGGGACCCCCGATGAAGCGTTTCTTGAAGTACGCGGCCGCATCGATCGCCGCTCTCCTTCTCGCCGTCGCAGGCGCGCTCCTCGTCATCAACGCGCGCAGCATCCCGTACTACCCGCCGGGCAAGATCGACCTCAAGGTCGAGGTCACACCCGAGCGCGTCGACCGTGGCCGCCACACCGCGCAGATGCTCTGCGCCGGCTGTCACCTCGACAACGCCACCTCGACGCTCGCCGGGAAGCCCATGCTCGATGTGCCGGCGCAATTCGGGAGCTCGCACTCCGCGAACATCACGAGCGATCCCGAGACGGGAATCGGATCGTGGACCGACGGGGAGATCGCCTACCTGTTGCGTACGGGGGTGCGGCGCGACGGCCGTTACACCCCGCCGTGGATGGTCAAGCTGCCGCTGATGGCCGACGAAGATCTAAAAGACATCATCGCGTTCCTGCGATCCGACGACCCGCTCGTGCGGCCGGTCAAGGCGAAACGGCCGGCGTGCAGGCCCAGCCTGTTCACGAAAGTGCTCGCCCGCGTGGCCTTCAAGCCGCTTCCCTACCCGCAGACGCCGATCGCCGCCCCCGATCCGGCCGACACGATCGCGCTCGGCCGCTACCTCGTGCAGGGCCGGGCGGTCTGTTACCCCTGCCACTCCGCCGACTTCGCGAAGCTTGACGAGGCCGTCCCCGAGCGGTCCGCGGGGTACCTCGGCGGCGGCAACGCCATGCCCGACTTGACCGGCAGGATCGTGAAGACGGCGAACATCACACCCGATCAGGAGACCGGGATCGGCAAGTGGTCCGAGGACCAGTTCGTGCGGCTGCTCCGCTCCGGCGTGCGTCCGGATGCGACCGTCATCGCCTACCCGATGGTCCCTTACCCCGAGCTGAGCGACGCCGAGGCACGCGCGATCTTCGCCTACCTGCGCACCGTTCCTCCGATCAAGAACGCGGTGCCCAGAACTGCGGCCACGACCGTCGCGGGGACGGACGCAGGGCCGGCCGCGTACTACCGGTACGGGTGCAATGGCTGCCACGGAGACACCGGCGTCGGTCTGTACGACCTCCGGAAAGGAGCGTCGGACTTTGCGACCGACGAGGCGCTGATCGCCTACATCAAGCATCCCGAGACCTACAAGCCGGGGGTCAAGATGCCGACCTGGGACGGCGTCATCGCGGAGGCCGATTACGCGCCCCTCGCGACCCACGTCCGCGCCTTGGGAACAGCTCGAGCGAACTAGGAACGTCCGGCTCCTGAATCCGTGTGCCAGGGAGCCGACCGGCGTATGATTTTCGCTGCATGGGTGGTCGGTCACACGCGATGAACCGAGTCAGAAAGGAATCTCCATGACGCCTTCCGGCGGATTGTCCGAGTTACGCTTCGATCCACCCGGCCCCGGCTTCTGGGAGCTCGACCCCGTCCACTTCCCGCGCCCGGCGACGCTTTATTGGTCGGAGCTCCACCCTGCAGCGTTCAAGCGCGGCACCGGCGAGTTCGCGCGGTTGTACGGACTGTTGATCGACGGGCTCGAGATGACATACATCAATGGATTTGCCTACAAGAGGGTGACCCCCGCACCCGAGGCCGAGATCCCGAAGCGATTCCAGCGCGCGGACGAGGTGTTCCAGCGAAGGTTCTGGCGCGATCAGCATCGTGAATGGAACGAAACCTTCAAGCCCGCCTCGCTCAAGGCCCACCGCGAGATTCAGTCCGTCGATCCCGACACGCTCTCCGACGCTGCGCTCGCGGGGCACCTGGTGCGTTGCCGCGACCACCACGCGGAGATGCTGTATCAACACATGCGCTTCACCGCCGCGGCGCTGGTACCGACGGGAGATTTTCTCGCCCACGTCGGAGGTTGGACCGGCCTCCCGCCGGCCGAGCTGCTCGGCTTGATGCGCGGCACGTCCCCGGTGTCGGCAGGTGCTTCCTCCGAGCTCGGACAGCTGATCCATGCCGTTCGGAAGGACCCCCGCGCGCAGAAGCTGCTCGACTCCGACGACGATCCGGGCCGCGTGCTCGAGGTCTTGCGCACGCTCGATCGAGCGACCGGCGCGGCCGTGACCGGGTACCTCGACCTCGTCGGTTATCGGCTCCTCGACGGTTTCGACATCTCGAATCCCTATGCGCTCGAGCTGCCGGATGTCCTGCGTCGCTCCATCCGCGCCGCAATCGCCGGGGCCGGCGCCGATACCTCCGACGTCGAGAGCCGGATCGCCGACGTACGCTCGAAGGTGCCCGAAGGGCAGCGGGCGGAGTTCGATCTACTCCTCCAGGAGGCCCGGCTGACCTACCCGATCCGCGACGAGCGCGGCGTGTTCAGCGACATTTGGGCCTCGGGGCTGACGCGACGAGCCGCCCTCGCCGCCGGCCGCCGGCTCGCCCGCAAGGGTCGGATCCAAGACGCCTCCCACTTCGTCGATGCGGGGCTCGAGGAGATGCGCGCGCTGCTTTCGGGCTCCGGCGGACCCACCGCGGATGAGCTCGCGAACCGGGCAGCCTTCCGGGCGGCCTACACCCATAAGGACGCGCCGCCGACTCTCGGACCGCCTCCGCCTCCGCCACCGGACCCGGCTGGACTTCCGCCAGGCGCCGGCCGGATGATGCGCGCGATCGGGATCGCGTTGGGCTCGCTCTTCGGAAGCTCCGAGGCGGCCCACGAAGAGAACATGCTGCGAGGCCTGGCCGCAAGCCGCGGCGTCTACGAGGGGCCGGCGCGGCGCGTCTCCCATCCATCCGAATTCGACCGGATCAAGAAGGGGGACGTCTTGGTCACCGAGTCGACGACCGAAGCGTTCAACATTCTCCTACCGCTGCTCGGCGCGATCGTGACGGACAGCGGTGGCCTGCTCTCCCACTCGGCCATCGTCGCGCGCGAGTACGGGATCCCGGGAGTGGTCGGGACGCGGGAGGCGACCGAACGGATCGCCGACGGCGTTCGCGTGCGCGTCGACGGCGACGCAGGCGAGGTCACGGTGCTCGGGTGAAGCGAATCGTCCCTCTCGAGAAGGCGTTCGACGAATCGCTCTACGGGGCGAAGGCGGTCGGTCTCGGGCAGGCCATCCGCGACGGACTCCCGGTCCCGCCGGGGGTCGCGCTCTGCTGCACGATCGTCGAAGCCGTCGCGGCGGGCGAGCGGCCGGCCATTCGTGAGGTCGCCAAGTGGGTCGAGCCGCTGGACGGACCGCTCGCTGTTCGATCCTCCGCCATCGACGAAGACGGCGCCGCGGCGAGCTTCGCGGGCCAACACCTGACGCTGTTGAACGTTCCGACGGCGAACGATCTCACTCCGGCCCTCAGCAAGATCTGGTGGTCGGCGAACTCGGATTCCGCGATCAGCTACCGTCAGCGGGTCGGGCTGTTCACCCGTCCCAACGTCGGCGTCGTCGTCCAAGCGCTCTTGGATCCCGAATCCGCCGGGGTGATGTTCACGAAGAATCCCGTCACGGGCGCGGACGAGCGTGTGGTCGAGGGGAGCTGGGGCCTCGGCGAGGCCGTCGTCGCGGGCATCGTCATTCCCGACCACTACCGGATCGCCCGCTCGGGCCAGGTGATCGAGCGGAAGCCGGGGCTCAAACGGATCGCGATCCGGCGCGCGCCGGGAGGGGGAACGGTCGAGGAGAAGATGACCCCGGAGATGGCGGGACGCCTCTGCCTGAACGACGAACAGCTCGCCCAGCTGGGCCGTCTCGCCGATCGATGCGAGCAGATCTACGGTCCGGGTCGAGATGTCGAGTGGGCGATCGCTTCGGGAACGCTTTATCTTCTTCAGTGCCGAGCGATCACGCAGGCCGGCCGATAAGGGGAGTCGATGCCGACGCCGCGGCGGGGCGCTCCCGTGAAGATCCTGCATCGTGTGCCGCTCTTCGCCGACCTTTCGAAGCCGGAGGTCGGGCAAATCGCGCGTCTGTTCAAGGAGCGCCGCTTCGTCGAAGGGGAGACCGTCATCAAGGAGGGCTCGGGCGGCGCGGCCTTCTTCGTGATCCGGTCCGGAGAGGCCGTCGTCAGCACCCGGGGCAAGAAGCTCGCGACTCTTTCGTCGGGCGACTTCTTCGGGGAGATCGCGCTCATCGACGAGGGCACGCGCACCGCGACGATCACCGCGACGACGGAGCTCCTCTGCTACGGGCTCACCTACTGGGACTTCCGCCCGGTGGTGCAGGCGAACGGCAGGATTGGCTGGAAGCTGCTGCAGCGGCTCGCGAAGATGTATCGGGACGTGCGTAAGGACTAGGGCGCCGAATAGAGTCCCGGTCGAACGGCTCTTCAACTTCGCGTGGCCGCCCATCCGGATGTGCCGTAATCTCAAGGATCCCCCGAACCGGAGGCTCTGCCATGCGCATCCCATCCCTCATCCTCGCGTCTTTCTCTCTGGTCGTGACGCTCGAAGCAAGCGCCGCTCCGTCCACGACGATCGCCGAGACGTTCGACGGCACGCTCGATCAAGCCACGTGGCGTCTGGGCACTCTGGACGAGATCGCGCCCGACGGTGGAAGCCCAGGCGCGTATCTGCACAACCCGCAGCTGGACAGCGCGGTCCCGACGCCCGTCTACGTCGGCGCGCTCCCGTCTCCCTTTTTTGGGAACTACCGCGCCGCCAACGTCACGTCTCTCGGGCTCGACGTCCTCGTGAACGCCGCCAGCATCGGGGTGGACAACAAGCGTCCGATCTCGCTCGTTCTGACGAGCGACATGGGCACTCCTGGCGACCCGTCGGACGATTGCGACGCGTACACGGTGGGCACAAAGAACGTTCCGAGACCGGGCGCTCCATGGCGCTCCTTCGACTTCAAGGTTCCCGCCGGCGCGACGGCGCTCCCGAACGGCTGGACGGTGCGCGGCGCCTGCGGCGGCTTGTCGGGAAGCGACGCCTGGAACGCCGTCATCACGAATGTCACGCGCGTTTCCTTTCCCTTCGCCGATCCCGATACCTTCTGGTACTTCCAGATCTGGGATCTCGGGATCGACAACGTGCGAATCTCGTTCGCCGCAGTGCGTTGATCGCCGGCAACGCATCCTCGGAGGCGTGCCTCTACGCGGCCCTCTCGTCACCCGCGGAGAGCCACGACCGCCTGCTCCACGAGCTGATCGCACCGATCGTCGCCGAAATCCGCGATCACGATGATCTCGATTCGCTTTTCTTCGTCCGTTACGCCGAGCCGGACTGGCAGCTTCGCCTTCGCGTCCTCGGCCGCCCGGAATGGATCGAGCGCTCGGTCCGTCCGCGCGTCAACGCGATGATCCGGCCGTTCGTGCAGGCGGGCGTGATCGGCCGCGTCGTCTTCGGCGAGTACGTTCGCGAATGGGACCGGTACGGCGGGCCGGAGGGGATGAGGCTCGCGGAGAAGATCTTCCTCTACGACTCGCTGGCATGCCTCGAGGTGCTGGAAGCCGAGCGAACGGGAGCGTGCGCGAAAACGCGGCGCGAATACAGCCTCGCGTTCACCGAGCGGTTCCTGGATCTTCTCGGATTCGACGGGATACGGCGCGTCGAGTTCTATCGCGTCGGCCACGCGTGGGCGTTCAGGGATGGCACATTTCGCGACGAAGATCGGCCGCGACTCGACCGTCAATATGAAAGCGTTCGGGAAGGTCTCCACGAGCTGCTCGACAGCCTGCGAGCCGGAGATTCGACGGGCGCGTTGGGCGGCGAGGAGCCTCGACGCATCGCCGAACGGTGCCTCGAAGCGAGCCGACCGGTGCTGAGCGCGGTCTTGGCCGCGCACGCCGCGGGAGCGATTCGCCCCGCCGTCGTCGATCTCGCGTGGTCCTACGCCCACCTACACTGCAACCGCCTCGGCATCGACGTCGTTCCCGAGGCGATCCTTCGCTACTTGATGTTCCGGCTCTACGCGGAGCGAGCCGGGTCGGGCTCGCCGAGCTGAGTCCGGCCTCCCCTCGCTCGCCAGACGAGATACCGAATCGTGGCCTCCTGCGTCGCGTGGATGCCGAGACGATTCGAGTGGGCGTGCCCGATGAGCACAGCGAGGTCGATCGCGGTTTTCGCGCAGCTCCCGACCGAGGCGGCGGCGCCGATTTCTCGGATCGGCTCGCGCGACGACTCGAGAAGCGCGAGCGCGATCCGCTCGGGCTCGGGGCCTCCCCACGCGTCGCGCGAGACTCGACCGTTCTTCGGGAACAACGCCTGGTGGAGCGGCTCCTTCTGGCCCTCGTACTTGCGCTCGAGGGCCGCATACACCTCAGCATCCCAGCGGCCGAGAGCGGGAGCCCATTCCCAGCCGCGTCGGTAGAACTCGAGCCGACGCTCGGCATCGAATTCGAACAGCTCCAGGAGACCTTCGACGATCAGGAGGCTCCATTGGGCCCGCGAAGTCGAGAGCGCCCCCGACGCCTCAGCCTCGATCAGCCGGAGGCTCGCCGCCGTGTCGGCATGGTGGATTCTCTTGAGGATTTCGTAGTCGTCCGATCCACCGATCCACTTGTCCTCGGCGTCGTCCTCGACGATGGAGAACGGCACGTCCGCCGCCTCGAGCCGACGCCCCACCTCCGGCCGTGCGACCCCGTCGAGCCACGCGCGCGCCCCGAGCACGTGGAGCCGGATGCCCCAATCTGGCTTGTTGAATCTCTCGAACGAGATGGCCTCGAGATCGGCTGATTGGACCAGCGCCTCCACGATGGGGGCAACGCCGGCTCTCAGAACGGAATCTTGCCTGTCTTTTGGCGCGCCGATCGAGACGACCAGAGCGCGTCCGGCCGGAGTGCGCATCGCTTGGTCACGAGGCGTGGGGCCCGACGCCGGGGAGCAGCCACTTCGGCCGTTCCTCCGGGCCGGGCCCGAGAAGCTACTTGTTCAGATCGGTGGCGAGTGTGGTTGGAAAGATGCACATGCACGTACAGTGCCTGGACGTCGTCGACGACGTGCACGACCCGCCCGTCTTCTCCCGCGACTCAATTTCTTCGATTTCGAGCTCCAAGACGAATGGCTTCCGCTCGTTCATCCGCACCTCCTTGCTGCTTGCTCTTCGCGCAGCCCTTCGTAGCTAACACGGTGCCCGGGCCGTGTCAACGAGCCTCGTTTGAGTTGCAGGTTCCGACCTCATAATCTGCGGGAGATGAGCCCTCGCGCGCGCAGGATTCTCGTCCTAGGCCTCCTCGGAATGCTCGGGATCTGGATGGTCTACCTCGCGGTCTACCAGGTGGACGATGCCTACATCATCTATAGATACGCGGAGAATCTCGCGCACGGTCACGGGCTGGTCTTCAACGAAGGAGAGCGCGTCGAAGGGGTGAGCTGCTTCCTGTGGACGGTTGCTCTGGCGCTCGTGGCCAAGCTCGGATTCCCGCTCCCCGCGACGGCACCGGTCGTGACCGCATTGTCCGGACTCGCGGCGGCAGCTCTTCTCCCCGGTCTGTCCGCCCGCGCGCGCGGGCGCGCCGAGCCGGACGGCTTCGACGTGGCTGCGGCAGCGCTCCTGGCGGCCGCTCCGTCGTTCGCCTACTGGAGCGTCGGATCGCTCGAGACGGTCCCTTACACGCTCCTGCTCGTGCTGGCCCTTCGGGATCAGCTCTCGGAGAACGAAAGCGGGCACGGCGTCCGCTCCGCGGTGTGGATGGGGCTGGCGACGCTCGTGCGCCCGGAGGCGCCTCTCGTAGCGGGCGCGCTCGCCGTGGGTCGGGCGCTCGACAAGAATCAAACTCTACGCGGCGTCGCGCGTTGGTGCGCCGTCGTCGCAGCGTTCTTCGTTCCGTTCCTGGCGTTCCGGCGGATCTACTACGGCGATTGGCTCCCCAACACGTACTACGCGAAGGCCGGCGGCGGCCTCGCCGTCAATCTTTACCGCGGCCGGGCGTATGCGTCGAGCTTCCTGTCCTCGCTGTGTCCGGCGTTCGGCGTCGACAACGCGTGGACCGCGGCGGCCGGCGGCATCGGAGTCGCTGCGCTCCTGGTGTTCGGTGCACGCCGGCGGAAGCTTCGGGGAGCGGCCCTGCTCGTCGCCGCGGTCTTCGTCGCGGTCGTTCTCGAAGGCGGGGACTGGATGGCGTTCCACCGGTTTTTCGTGCCGGCGCTGCCGTTCCTCGCGATGCTCGCCGCAGCAGGGGCGAGCACGATCGTCGAGCACAGGCCGTTCCTTCGGATCGTCGCCGCCGCTGCCGGAGCGGCGATCGTCGCGAGCTTCGTCACGACGGGAATCGCGGAGCGCAACAGCGGTACGGGTCTCGTGGTCAACGCCGAAGGGTATCGCCATGCCCACCACGAGGTCGCGCGCTTGCTCAAGGAACGGGCACAGCCGGGCGACACGGTCGCGCTCATGGACGTCGGCATCATCGGCTACGAGAGCGGGCTGCGCGTGATCGACATCTCCGGCCTGACGACCCGCGAGACGGCGCATGCACCCGGGTCGTTTCTCGCCAAAGAGTTTCCACCTTCGATGATCCTGGAGAAGCAGCCGCGCTTCATCGTGCTCGTGGCGGGCTTCCCGATCGACATGCGGATCGCTCAAGATCCGGATTTCCGCGAACGCTACGCGCTCGTCTTGGAGCTGAATCATCGGTTCAACTGGAGCCCGCCCTCGGAGTACTGGCTCGGAGTCTTCGAGAGGAAGCGAACCTAGAGCTCGCGACGCAGCGGATCGAGATCACGAAGATCCGTAATAGGCCGTCAGTGACGGCGTGGGACCTGCCGCGATTACGAGACGCGTCGCAGGCGGGTCAACAGTTTTCGTTGTCGCAAAAGCGACCTCCTCGTACCGTTTCAGCATCGGCTGGAAACGACCTGCACGGGGTAGGTTCCGAACACCAGCGGAAGGAGAACCAGGATGAGATTTGACAGGAAGTTCGTCATCAACTTCAGCCTGATCGTCCTCGCCGTCGCAGCCCTCGTCGGAATTCACATGTTCCGGCAGGTCGGCACGGTGCAGGCATCGGCGGACAAAGACTGCGTATGTCACGCGGCGGGACCAAACCCGACGCAGTACATCTGCATTCATCCGTCGGTGCAGGCGGTCACGCAGAACGACAACGGTGGCCACCTCAACGAGGACTCGTCGCACGGTCCGGAGCACGCTCCGGACTTCCTCTGCAGTGACTGCAGCGAGTGCGGGCCGATTCCGACTCCCACTCCCACTCCCACTCCGACCCCCACTCCGACTCCGACGCCGACTCCGGCGTAGTAGCCAGGCAAGTCCCCACGGTCCCCCGGGCTTCCGAGCGAAGCCCGGGGGATTTTTTTTTGGGCGACCGCCCCTTCCGTGCGATCCTCGCTCCACGAGGCGAACCCATGGCTCTTCGAATCGACTCCGAGGAAAACGAGGTGCGCGCGCTGGAGCGCGCCGCCTCGTGGCGCGGCCTGCGCGTGCTCGAGATCGGCTGCGGCGACGGGCGTTTGACGCACCGTCTCGCGGGTTTGGGAGCGCGCGTGCACGCGATCGACCCCGACGCGACGCTCGTACGCATGGCGCGCAAGCTTCTCCCTTCCCGTCTTGCGTCGCGCGTGCGTTTCGCGGTGGGCACCGCGGATGCGCTCGAGCATCGGGCGTCTTCGTTCGACAGAGTGGTGTATTCCTGGGTCTTTTGATGAGTCGCCCATGAGGGCATGGTCCATGCCCTCGAGGAAGCGTGGCGCGTTCTCCGGCCCGAAGGTCTGCTGCTCGACCTGCGTCCGGCTATGGTGCATCGGAAGGTCGGCGTCGCCGGACAGGACGGTCCGCTCGAGGTCGGCGTGATGCGCGAGCGATTCGACGACGACCTGGCGGCCGACCGCGCGGTGGCCGGCGCCCTGCGGCGCGGACTCTTCCGGCGCGTGCACCGCAGCCGGGTGCCGTGCGTGCGCAGGATGGACACTCTCGATGAGTTCGAAGCATGGCTCGCGGAATTCGTCCGCCTGGGGAAATTCTCGTCGCACGCCTGGCTCGCGAAGAAGGTCGAGCGAGCGGTGAAGAACGCCGGCGAGCATGCGGCAGGAATCTTCGTCAGCGCGCCGCTCGCGCTCGACGTGCTCCTGAAGGTCTCCGCCGAGCCGCGTTGACGGCACGATACAATCCGCCTCGGTGCCGCTCTCAGCCGGTCGATCGCTGCTCCACTTCCGCCTCGTCGAGAAGATCGGCGAGGGAGGCATGGGGGAAGTTTGGAAGGCTGTCGACGAGACGCTCGGAAAATTCTGGGCGCTCAGCGTGGGCAAGCTGCTCATCGATCTCTACGTCGTCGACGGGCTGCGTTAGTGGGATTGCGGACCGCTCGCGACGCCGCAGCGGTCGCCTGCTTCGCCGTTCTCCTGTACCTGCCGACGCTTCGATTCGACCTCGTCTGGGACGACCCGATGCTCGTGGAGCTGACCCGCACAGAGCTCGGTGCGGGAGGTGTCCCCGCGCTGCTTTCGTCGGAATTCATTCTCGGGAGCCGCTCCGAGCCCAGCGGCTACTTTCGCCCCGTCGTTCTCGCGAGCCTCGGGCTCGATTCCCGGCTGGGACACGGGAAGCCGTGGGCCTACCACCTCACCAACGTTCTGTTGAACGCTGCGGTTTGCGCGGTGGTCGTCCTGCTGTTGCGACGATTGTTGAACAGCCGAGAGGCGGCGCTGTTCGGCGGTCTGTTGTTCGCCAGCCATCCCGCTCACGTCGAGGCGGTGGCGTTCGTTTCGGGCCGGACGGACCTCTGGGCGGCGCTCTTCGTGGTCGTGGCCTCCCTGGTTTGGATTCGTGAGCGAGTCGAGAGGGTCGGATCACCCAGGTGGATCGCGATCGCCGTCGCCTCCGGGCTCCTGGCCTTCGGATCCTTCTCGAAGGAGCTGGCGATGATGACGGTTCCGGCCTGGCTGGGCTGGGACGCGCTCGGCGTCGCCCGATCACCCGGCGCTTCGCGCTCGTGGATCCAACGCAACGCGCCTTGGATGGCCGGAGCGCTCGCGGCGCTCGCCGTCGTCGTGATGATGCGGTCGTGGATCGCGGGCGTGGGTTTTCCCGCTCCGAGAGGAGCCACTCCGTCCGTGTCTCTCGTCTCGACGATCGCAAGCTACTTCAAGCTTCTGACCGTCCCGTGGCCGTTGAGCGCTTACTACACCGCGGCTGATCTGACCGTACGTCCGGCGATCATCGCCGGCGCGATCGTGACCATCGCTCTCTTCGTCGGCGCTCATGCGCTCGGCTCCCGACAAGCGGCCGCGGCGGGTCTCTGCTGGACTCTGGCGTTTCTGATTCCCGTGCTCGGCGTCGTGCCTCTTCGCGGAGGGATTCTGGCCGAGCGATTCCTCTATCTGCCGTCGTTCGGAGTCGGCCTCGCGGCGGCGGCACTCTGGCGGCGGCTTCACGGACAATTTCGGATTCCAGCGCTGGCGATCGCGGCAGCCGCCGTTTGCGGTGGCTCCGGCCTCACGCTGCTCCGGTCGCAGGTTTGGAAGGCCGAGCTGTCCCTCTACACCGACATGGCGCGAACGTCTCCCCAGTCGTTCGTCGCGCACTTCAATGTCGGCAACGAGCAGGCCAGGGTCGGGCGGCTCGACGAGGCCGAACGCTCGCTCGCGGTGGCCGTTCAACTCGCGCCCGATCGCGCCGATGGCTGGAACAACTTGGGCAGCGTGCGTCAAAGGCTCGGAAAGAGCCAGGAAGCAGCGTCCGCCTACGCGGAGGCGATCCGCCTCAGGCCGGACTTCGCCCTGGCGCGCAACAACGCCGCGCTCCTGCTCGTCGAGATGGGGAAGGCGTCGGCCGAAGCTGGCAGGTTGTTGGAGGCGGAGGCACTGTTTCGGAGAGCCATCGAGGCGGCGCCCGGCCTGGCGCCTGCCCGAGGCGACCTCGGCCTGCTCTACCTCAGCGAGGGCCGAGCGAGGGATGCGCTCCCGCTGCTGGCTCGCGCCGTCGCGCTTGACCCAAGTGACGCTCCGACGCGGTTCAATTTGGGATCGGCGCGCCTGGCCGTAGGTGACTTGAGGGGGGCGGAGGATGAAGCCGCCGCGCTGCGCTCCATCGACGCCGATCTCGCTCGAGAGCTCGACCGCCGGCTAGAGCGCGCGCGAAAGAGTCCTTGATGCGCGTCAGTCGGCGACACGAAACGCGGCCCACCACACGTTTGCGTCGTCGCACATCAGGCTCGTGAGCATCCGCTGCCGCTGACCGGAGGGCTCTTCGCCCACGGCCTTGGTGTCGTTCTGCGCCTGGATGTTCAGGACGAACGACCGGCTCCAGCACTTTTTCGCTGACGCCTTTCCCGAGACGACGGGGGGCCTCGCTATGGTCACGATCTCTTCGTCGTCCAGCGGCTGGTAGCGATTCGCGAGAACGACCTTGTTCACCCCTTCCCGCATCTGGGGAAGCGTGTGATCGGTGCTCTTGGGCATCTGGTACCAGACGAACGAGTCCTTGATGTCGACGAACTTGAGCGGCGCGGCCGGATTCGCGCTGTTCCACTTCGTGATGCCGGAATCCAGCCAGGCTGGGATCGAAGCCGCATGGGCCACGCTCATGGCTTGGACGCCGAGTCCGAGAGCGAGGACGGTAGAGAGAATGACGGCCGCGCGCCGGACCCCGCGGGCGGTCGTTGTCCTGTTGCGATGGGTCATGCTGCCTCCTTCTTGGTCTTCCCTGATTGTGAGAGACCAAGTTCGGCTCCTACGGCCGGAAATGCAAGTCTCCCTTGCGGGACCCTCTATCCTTAGGAGAACCTCGTTCCGACCGTTGAGGAGGATGCCGCCATTCAAGACATCGAAAGACAGATCGCCAAAGCCAGAATCGACAAGAACGCCCCGGATTGGAAAACGAGCCTTCCCAAGCCCGAGAAGGTCGAGTTCGACGCCAAGAGCACCTACTACGCCCTGATGGAGACGAACAAAGGGGTCGTGAAGATCCGGCTCCTCCCGGACGTCGCGCCGATGCACGTGACGAGCTTCATCTATCTCGCTCTGATGGGCTTCTACGACGGGCTGCCCTTCCACCGCGTGATCACCGGATTCATGGCGCAAGGCGGCTGTCCGCTGGGGAGGGGGACCGGGGGACCTGGGTACAAGTACGGCGGTGAGTTCTCGCCGTCCGTCAAGCACGATACGGCGGGTTTGCTCTCCATGGCCAACGCCGGACCGAACACCGACGGGAGCCAGTTCTTTCTGACGTTCGTTCCGACACCGTGGCTCGACGGAAAGCACACGATCTTCGGCCGCGTCGTGGAGGGGATGGATACCTTGAAGCGCCTCGAGTCCGCCGGGTCGGAGAGCGGTCGCCCCTCGCAACCCCTCTCCATCGAAAAGGTCACGATCCAGATCGTCTGACGCCGCCGTTGTGAATCCACAACCGAAAGCGCCGCCCCGCTCATCTCCTTTCGCTCTCGAACGTACCGGAAACGGAGCGGCGAGCGAGGTCGCCCGCT